>CAJUOK010000001.1 GCA_910588015.1 uncultured Christensenellaceae bacterium
TTTATCGTCTCATATGGAAGCGTATCGAAGTGGTCATAACGAGGTGGTCTTGAAAACCATTTGGGTGCAAGCCCACGGGGGTTCGAATCCCTCCGCTTCCGCCATTTAGCCGATAATTGTCTAATCGGCAAACATAAAAGTGAGATGAAAATCATCTCACTTTTTATATCTTCTATTATTATATTTTACTGTCTTAATATTTTTCATTTTTACTAGATGCTTAATTCTATATCACTTATTTCGACTTTTCAAAGCTTACATTATAAATGGCACTTAACCACATAACTTAATAAAATAGATAAGACTGATACTAACTAATAAAAGTACTAAATTTCATACCACTCAATATATAATTTCCCATCTTTTTCAACAGTCCGCATTCTAGTTCTATTAATGATTTCTTTCACCTTGTTTCTATATTCTTCTGGATGTGATTTAGCATAATTATTAACCACCGCTCTTATAATCATTTGATCCACATAATCCTGCTGTTCTTTTTTTATTACCTCAATTCCTAGATTTTGTACTATACTATTGTTATACTCTACTAAATCTTTATTGGTTTTAATAAATTTCGATGTTAGTAATTCATGCAGTTTCTCAATACATCGTTGCTGTCTATCTCTATCCCCTTCTAACAACAATCCTTGCTTGATGAACCTATATACGCTTGAAGTAAAATAATTACCAAAATTAAGATAGGATAGTTTCTGAATATAATCAATATGTTTTTCTATATTTAGGCCCAATAGTGTCAAAAACTTATTCATCCCTATTTGTTTCAATTTAAGTCGAATCATCATATTAGATATAAAAGTATCATCACTAACTAAAATTGCCTTATCATTAGCTGCTATAGCACCTATCATATCACTTTCCAGAAAAAGTTTCTTGTTAACAAAAAAATCTCTAAGCTTATCATTAAAGCTATATGAATATTCTTTTTCTAAACAAGTAAGACCTTCAACAAGTCTCTTAATCCTATAAAGAAATTTGATTTGCTCTTGCGCATTCTCTTCTGTTTTAATTGTTCTCACTACCTGACCATTTCTATAAAGCAATTGACTTCTATTTGTATCTTTCAATTCATTAATAATATCTGAAATTTCAGATAAAAGGAATCTCCTTGTAATTACGGATATATTACAATTAAGTCCTTTTAAATCTTCGATATTAATACCTAATATGGCCAAAATATAAATGCTATCAAATGACAATACAAATTCGTTATTAGCATATATTTCGATTTCATTTTCTAAGTTACGTAATCTTTTTTTATTTTCATATAAGAGAAAACTATATGACTCTAATATTTTTCTACCTAATTTAGCCGAAAATAATGTTATAGGCAAAATACCTTTTGATTCATTGTATATGCTGATTATATCATCAACATAACATTGTCTCTGCTCAACCCACTTTATTAAATTCTCAATACCATTATTAGTAGAATCCCCTTTTATCACTTGCATTAGATTATTTTTTAATAAAACGCTCATTGCATAACCAGATATAATGTTATCTATCCAGTCTAATGAAATAATCTCATAGTTTGTCCCTTTGTACTCAACTATTGCTCCAGCAGATTTATATAAAATCTTTTCAACTTTCCTATCACTCTCTTTATAATGTTCAGAATTTGCAAGATTGTTTGTTTCCAATTCTCCAATCAATTCGTCTTTATATAGAGAAATTGCCGTCTGTGCACCAGACTCATCTTTTAAAATAGCCGTCACTCCTGCTTGTACACTCTTTGGTTTTTCTTTAGTTTCCCTCTCCATTGTTATAGATATAAAAGCATTTAAGCATGCCACATTTGTATCATCAATTAACAACGACCTTAATAGGTATTCATAAGCGTTTTCTTTTTTCTGAGCTTGCAAATATGTTACCCCTATCAAATAAAAAACTTGTGCATCTATCACATTCTTTGCCTCTTCAAAAAATTTATCAAAGATTATTTCTTGAGTTTCTAAGCGGATCGATAATAAATTGCGGTAATTCTCTTTAGTTTGTTTTAGCATTAATGCCTCTAATATATATTTTTTTGCATCTGCAATTTCACCAAGATGATAGCAACATATAAACAGCCCCCTATATGCAATCTCGAGTTTGGGATTTTCTTGTTTAATTTGCAATAATATAATTTTTGCATCATTTAAATAATCAGTTTCTTGTATCAAAACATTAACTATTTCTAATCTAAAAAAGATTGGCAATTCTCTCTTATTCAACTCTAATAGTTTGCTAAATTTCTTGCTTTTATTAAAAACATAGATTAATTTACTAATAATGCTGATAGGAAACTCATACACGCTATTTAAATTCTCTGCCACCCATTCACTTTCCTTCTTAAATATTTTATTATACTTAATGTTTGTAGATGAATAATAAGCCAACAATAAATGATAAACGTAATCAGTATTATAAATATTTTTATATTGATTTAAAAAACTAATAGGCGAGAAATTAGAAGATTTATTCGCCTGATTAAGCATAATATAATCCTCTAGAAAAAGACTATCTGCGTGATATAAATAGTTGTGCATTTCAATCACATTTAATCCTTTTTGAGGATTTTCTTCCACTTGTTTATAAAAATAATTATGAGCAAGTGAATACTTTTGAGAGATTTCACAAAATTGTCTTATCTCAGAAAATTCCAAATCTTTAGCATTCTTTCTCAATCTATGCCCCAAATCCATCTCTTTGATTGATAAATTTTCTCGTATTTGCTGATTACTTTCTGTATATAACCTTTCATAGATTGATTCATCACCTAACAAATTAGACAATGAAAGTAATCCCTCCCAAAAAACAGTTTGCAATTCTGGTGTTAATAATTTAATCCGTTCAAGATTGCTACAAATAATATTAAATTCATCATAATCCTTTAATTTCTGTTCCTTGATATGCAAATCCATAGTTACTCTTTTATATAGTTTTAAAAGAAGAATCCGTTGCTGAAAATAAAACTCTGTATCAAAATATGGCATTATTTCACCATCTTGAGTTCGAATTCCTGTAAAATGCTTATTCAAAGCATAAATCGTAAATATTCTTCTTATGTTGTCATCAATTTCAAATTCTAAAGATCTATTTTCAATATTTTGAGCATCTCCAATTAATAATGATTGGCTCTCAAATGTGTCATTCAAAATTTGCTCTGAAATTAACTTTAACTGTTTATTTTTACAATCTTTGTATACATAAGATAATAATTCTTTATCAAAAAACTGCGCAAACAAACAAGTAAGTTCGTCTATATATATTTTACTTTTATTTGTAATATACTTTGATATTAAATATTTTATTCCATTTCTATCACAATAAAAAGAATATACTATTTTATAGTAATCATATAAATCTTGAAAGTCATCTGACTTTGATGTGGATTCAAGAGACTCTAGTAACGTTTGCAGTTTTGCAAAGTTCCCCTCTTCTATTGTTTCATCTAGTATAATTTTAGTTTGTTTTAAATTAAATCCGCAATTTTGTACAATCGTAAAACTACTCTTACCACTTTCCAATGCTTCTGCAGCTTTATTTTCTGCTTCTCGTTTTTTTAAAATTAAAAATTCCTTAGGGTATGCTTTCTCATCAGAATCTATTAATTTTGCATGATTTCCACATAGCCAAATACAATTATCAATAGATGTCCTCTGTTCTACAGTCATATTGGGATCAAATCTTGGACCAAGTGGTGCAGCTGCACATATATGAGCTGCAATACCTATATTGATTATACCCGAATTACCGTTTTTCGGAGCAGCTTTAGTTAAAATTCCACATAGTGAACACCTCAACCCAACTCTTTCACTAGCAAGTGTTTTTACACTTTTCGAAAAATCATCTCTATTATTATTTTTCGACATCTTTATAACCTCTTTCGTTCAATTATAACAAAATATTAGGAGCAAATCAAGAGTAAAATAATTTTAAATCTATTTGTATAGACTTTATTTTGCAATCTTTCCTTGCCGAAGCCTTTTTATACATTCCAAATAATCACGTACTCGTCATGACATTTAAAACTGTTTGCCTGGCCCCATCTATTGCTGTCGAATGGCAGACAGCTTTCTGGTTAGCAAATCTAAAAAGTGAGATGATTTAAAATCTCACTATTATTCTTTTAATCAATCATTGAAAGCAAATAACTCTTTAATTTATCTTATTAATATTCCTGTAAGACTTCATTAACAGCTTGTCCAAGCAATGAAAACGAATGCGGTCTATTGTCTTTACTTACTTCCTGATATTTCTCTTTTTTGATTTTGTATTTTTCACGCAGAGCATTCCACTTCTCTGCATTATTTATTTGTCTGTATCTTTTATTAAAATCTTCACAATTTTCTAACTGCACATAGTGATAATCATCTGGCTTATGTTTTTTCTCGTTCTTGAGAATTATGTACTGGTTGTTTTCATTTAATCGCAAGATTGCAATATCATACGAATAATCAATCAGGTTATTTATAACTTTCTTCATTGTCAAGACATGAGTTGAATCTTCACAATTTTTAAGCCCTAAACCAAGTTCCTCGTTTGCCTTATTAAAATATTTCGTAAACAATTCCTTCGTCGCTTTAGCATTACCTTTGTATTCTTCTGGCATCTTTTCAAAACGCAATTGATAATCCAAATCAAATCCATCGTTCCCTACTAGAACCAAATTGCGTTTTGCGCTACCAACAAGAAACACGTTAAAAGTCCACTTCTTTTTGCCAAAATCTGCACGCAAATACTCGCGCACTTTTACTATCAATCCTTTTTCAAAATTTTCACGCGCTAACTTCTTTTTCTCATCTTTTTTCTTTAAGTATTCCATTATCTTAAAAATTCCCCTCCTTTGAATGCATGTAAACAAATCAAATTGTCATACTTTTCTCCTGCTATATTTCCATCTTTATAATTGCTCTTATTAATATCTTGCGTTAATCCGCCTCTTACAATACCATCAACAATTGTGCCTTCTTTTAATCCATCTGTTGGAAGAATCCTGTATAATGCTTCGATAGCATCTTCAATTCCCTTTATTTCGCTTTCAACATTTTCTCGATCTGTATATTTCGATAGTAATAACATATTGTGATGCATTACTTTATTTCTTAACCTATTGACTTTCTCAATATCTTCAATTATCAAATTATATTTCTTTGCCAGTTTAAACTTGGTTATAATGTTTTTGGAAACACCAAATTCAATTAAGCCCTCATAGAAATATAATCTGGATTGAATTTCTAGGCTATGCTTATCTCTTTTACACAATTGATTCAACTTGAGCCTACTACTTTTCTCAACTTGATAGTCAACTTTAAGTTCCACATTTTCAAATACTATATTTCGCAAATATTCCTCGGCTGCTGCAAGATAAATATATAATTTATCTCTTAGACTCTTATCATAACGAATTACGTTCTTGAAATGTTCATATTTAATCTCTTTAACATTCGGTTCCCATTTGCACAATACGTCATAAACCTGCTTATAAAGGAATTTCCCTCGCGTGACCATATAATCTTTAAATTGTTGCTCTTCCTCATCTTTAAATCTTAAAAGTGGGAAATTGCTATTTATCATGTCGTCCATATAAAATATTCCTCTGCATTGTTTATACTTAATTCTACCACAAAATCTCTATATTATCAATGTTTGATTATATTTATACAATATATTTTTGTTTAACTTGCTATTTCTCATTGGTAATGGTATGATAATATTATATATAACTTTTAGGGTATAGAATGAAATCAATCATCTTTATTGACAGTGAAATAGGAATTTCAGATCATAAAATAAAGGATTTAGGAGCGCTTACAGAGGATGGCACTCAATTCCACTCTGCCTCACAAAATAGTTTTATAAGTTTCATTGATGGGACTGATTTCCTTTGTGGACATAACATTGTCGAGCACGACATGAAATATCTCAAACCTTTATTCTATAATAAACCTATTCCGCAACTAATAGATACATTGTATTTATCTCCGTTGCTTTATCCTAAAAAACCTTATCACAAACTTCCAAAAAATGATAAATTGGACGATGTACAATTAAATAACCCCTTAAACGATGCCATTAAAGCGCAAATCCGTTTTTATGAGGAGCAAGATGCTTGGAAAGTCTTGCCTCGAAATATTAAAATGATTTATTGTGCATTACTTTATAAATTTCCTCAATTTAATGGTTTCTTCAATTATAATGGGTATAAGCCATATCAAATAAATGGCGAAACTATAAAAATTGAATTCGCTGGAAAAATTTGCAAAAATGCAGATGTTGATTTACTAATTGAACATTACCCAATGGAATTAGCCTATGCGCTTGCGCTAATATCCAGCGACGATTATCAATCAATTACGCCGCCTTGGCTAATTAAGAATTATCCTAAAATAGAAAATATAATAAAGTTTTTACGCGCCACCCCATGTAATGATGAGCAATGTGCGTATTGCGTCAATAAGCTTGATATCAAGAAAGGATTAAAAAGATTTTTTGGATTTGACAAGTTTAGAACATATGATGGAGAGCCATTACAAGAAGACGCTGCACGCGCTGCCATTGAAGGAAAATCTTTACTTGCAGTTTTCCCAACTGGAGGCGGCAAATCTGTAACTTTTCAACTTCCTGCTCTCATGCAAGGAGAAAATGCACACGGATTAACAGTAGTAATCTCTCCGTTACTTTCACTTATGAAAGATCAAGTGGACAATCTAAACGAAAAAGGCCTTTATGACGCTGTAACAATAAATGGTCTATTAAGTCCTATTGAACGTAAAGAAGCAATTGACCGCGTAAGTAGCGGTAGAGCTACCTTGCTATATATTGCTCCTGAGCAACTTCGCTCAAAGACTGTTGAACGGATTTTATTCTCACGCAATGTTATAAGATTCGTTATTGACGAAGCCCACTGCTTCTCTGCATGGGGGCAAGATTTTCGTGTGGATTACCAATACATTGGAGATTTCATTCGTAGTTATCAAAAAAAGAAATTATTAAAAAATCCAATACCTATTTCTTGTTTTACAGCAACAGCGAAACAAAAGGTAATTTCCGATATTAAGGATTATTTCAAGAGAAAACTTGATTTAGATCTTAAACTATTTGCCACAACCGCAACTCGCGCTAATCTTCATTATACCGTTTTACACGTAGATAATGATGACGAGAAATATAATAAGCTCCGCTCTCTTATCGAACATAATGACTGCCCAACTATTATATATGTCTCAAGAACGCGTCGTACGGTTGAAATTGCCAATAAACTAACTGCCGATGGTTTCCCTGCGCGTCCTTTTTATGGAAAAATGGATGCCAACACTAAGATAGAAAATCAAGAGGCTTTTATTAGGAACGAATATAAAATTATTGTTGCTACATCTGCATTTGGTATGGGGGTAGACAAAAAAGAAGTAAAGTTAGTTATTCACTATGACATATCCGATTCGCTTGAAAATTACATACAAGAGGCTGGACGTGCCGGTCGCGGCGATGATATTCAAGCGGATTGCTATGTGCTTTTTAACGACGATGATTTAAATAAACATTTCATTCTGCTTAATCAGACAAAGTTAAGTCTAAATGAAATACAACAAGTATGGAAAGCCATAAAAGATCTAACAAAGAATCGTCCAACTGTTTGTTGTTCTCCGCTAGAGGTTGCACGTCAAGCTGGTTGGGATGATTCAAAACAAGAAATTGAAACTCGTGTTAAAACAGCCATCTCTGCCCTTGAAACAGCGGGTTATGTAAAACGTGGAAATAATTCTCCACGAGTATACGCAACGAGTATTCTTGCTAAAAATATGGAAGATGCCTCCATTCTTATTAGAAAGTCTCCTATTCTAAGCGACCCGCACAAACAAGATGCTCTGAGAATAATGCATTCATTAATTCACGAACGCGCTGTTGAAAAAGGAGAAGATGCAGAATCTCGCGTCGATTATTTAGCAGATCGTCTTGGGCTTGAAAAAGCTCGCGTCATTGATTCAATTAGCCAACTACGTGAACTTGGCTTGCTTGCGGACCATCAAGATATGTCTGCCTATATAAATCGTTCTGACACAGAATATAGATCTTCAAGAATTCTTGATAACTTTGCTAAACTTGAATCCTATTTACTATCTAATCTCCCAGATGAAGGGATATCTGTTGACCTTAAACAATTAAATGATCAAGCATTAAAAGATGGTATAAGTTTTGCAACAGTTAAAAACATTAAGACTATACATTTCTTCTGGAATATAAAAGGATATACCTCAAGAGGTATTGCACAAATAGACGATGAAGATATGCCTATTCCAAAACAAAAAGAAATTGTCCCAACAATGTCAGTTTCCAAATTAAAGGCAAAGTTTGAGAATAGAATTGCCGTGTGCAAATACATCATTAAAGAACTATATAAAAGGGCTGAATCACTACCTAACAGAGAAAGCGGAAATATCCCCGTTCTCTTTTCCCTACTGGAATTACACAAAGGATATCTTAATCAAGCCCAATCTAGTTTTCTAAGAAACGACGCTTCCACTGCCGACGTTGAAGATGCTCTGTTGTATCTGAAAAACATAGGAGCTCTACAACTAGAAGGCGGCTTTCTTGTTCTATATAATGCTATGGAACTTAAACGAATTGTAGTGGATAATAAAATTCGCTATAAGCAAGATGATTATAGGCTTCTAAGTGAATTCTATAAACTCAAAATACAACAAATACATATCGTTGGAGAATATGCCAATCTTATGGTTCGCGACTATAATATGGCATTGCAGTTTGTTCACGACTATTTCAACATGGATTACCGCAAATTCATTTCTCTCTACTTTAAAGGCAACCGCGCAAAAGAAATAGAACGCAATATAACTCCAGACAAATATAATCAATTATTTGGAGATCTTTCCGATAAGCAACGAGAAATTATAGACGATGACGAAGCTAAACATATAGTAGTTGCCGCAGGCCCTGGAAGTGGTAAAACTCGCGTTTTGGTACATAAACTCGCTTCCCTAATGCTTATGGAAGATGTAAAGCATGAGCAACTTCTGATGGTAACATTCTCCCGTGCAGCCGCAACTGTATTTAAGAAACGATTATTGGAACTCATACACAATGCCGCACATTTTCTTGAAGTTAAAACTTTTCACTCTTATTGTTTCGATTTACTTGGAAAAATAGGAACGCTTGAAGATTCAGATAATGTAGTGAGAGATGCTGCGACCAAAATACGTGAAGGTGAGGTTGAACTAGGCAGAATAACCAAGACCGTCTTGGTTATAGACGAAGCTCAAGATATGGATGAAAATGAATACGCACTAATAGAGGCTTTAATGAGCCGAAATGATGATATGCACGTTATTGCCGTTGGTGACGATGACCAAAATATTTATGAGTTCCGTGGCTCGAACTCTAAATTTATGCGCTCCCTTATTACTAAACATAATGCTACTCTATACGAGATGACTGAGAATTATCGCAGTAAAGCTAATATTGTGGCCTTCTCTAATGCTTTTGTCGGAACCATAAGTGACAGAATGAAAATAAGCCCTAATATTGCAGTGCATGAAGATCTTGGTATCGTTGAATTAACTAGATACTCTGGAACAAATCTAGAAGTACCAATAGTCAACCAGATAATCAAAAATGGTATAGATGGCGAAACTTGTGTTCTTACTACTACAAACGAAGAAGCATTGAAAATAGTAGGATTACTTTACAAAAATGGAGTTCGCGCTACTCTAATTCAGTCCAACGATGGATTCTCTTTGTACAATCTTGTTGAAATTAGAACGTTCATACAATTCGTTAATAAAGATGATAATTCGCCCGTAATTTCAGATGCCATATGGAATGATGCAAAAAACAAACTATCTACTACTTATGCAAATAGTTCTTGCCTCGGTCTTTGCATGCGTCTAATCAACGATTTCGAGGTAACAAATTCAATTAAATATAAAACTGACTTTATCGAATATATCAGAGAATCGAAGATAGAAGATTTTTATGGCAACGACAAAAATAATGTAATTGTTTCTACTATCCACAAAGCCAAGGGCCGAGAATTCGATAACGTATATATGCTTCTTGACAACTCATTTAACAATACAGACGAAAATAAACGCAAAGCCTATGTTGGTATGACTCGCGCGAAAAACAACTTATATATTCATTATAACACCGCATATCTAGACAAATTTAATGTTGAAAATACCACACGAAAAATAGATAATAATCAGTACGAGGAACCATCTGAAATAACATTGCAACTTACACATAAAGACGTCGTGCTTAATTTCTTCAAAGATAAAAAAGAACTGATTCTAAAATTGCGCAGTGGAATGAAATTGGCAGTAAACGGCTCTTTCTTGAGTGCAGAGATTAACGACCGCGACGTAAATATTGTTAAGTTTTCAAAAGCATTCGAAGAACGGATCCGTGATCTACAAAGCAAAGGATATACCCCAACCGCCTCCATAATTAGATTTATTGTTGTCTGGAAAAGTGAAGATGATGAAAAAGAATACGCTATCATTTTACCTGATATTTCTTTTGTAAAATAAATATGCGAGATTTAAATATGCAAGTAATCTCGCATATTTATTTGATTTATTATTTTTTCTGAGCTAGCCTAATTCATTTTAGTACTTCACTAATAATTTTCCCCCTATAAATATTGTTACTCACCCTTTATTATTGCTTTTTACATCTCCATATCCTTTTTCCTTGCTGCCCTCCTTTCCATATATTCCAAATAATCAAGATACTCGTCATAGTCGGCAAAGCCAAGTTTCGCCATTTCTTCTTTGGCTTTCTTATATTCCGCAATAGAATTGTCTACATCTTCCAAAATTTCATCATTACTCATTTTGCTAGCTTTTTCAAGTATTTCTTTGACATTAGGTTTAATCTCGCCCATAACAGCATCTGCGGGCTCAGGATTGACTTGTGCTTGCGTTTGCACTTGCGTTGGTTCGTGTTCAGCGCCTCTAAAAAGATTTGTTATCAACGCTTTTGTTTCGTATGAATCTTGCTCAACAAACTCCATCATTTCACCACCAAACACATTGGTAAGTGTATTTGCAACGTTGAGTTTCGACGAATAGTTCAAATGGCTATATATATCTGCCGTCGTAGAAATTGCGCTATGTCCAAGCCACTCTTGTATTTCTTTCATACTCACACCGCACGCTAGCAAGAGACTTGCGCAACTGTGTCTCAATTCGTGGAATCTTATTTTGGGCAAACCATGTTGCTCAAGAAATTTTTGAAAATAGTTAGTAAGCGTATTAGGATTTACTATCATACCTATCTCATCCACCCAAACATAATCCAGATATTCTTTATTATAATAATTGCTGAAATAAGCCTTGTTCTTGTCTTGCTCTGCTTTTAATTTCAACAATGCTTCTTTTATTTCAGGTATCAATGGCATTGTTCTCTTACTTGCAGCATTTTTCATCACGTCCTTTTTCACAATTACCGTCTTGCTATTTAAACTCGCTTGCACTATGGATGAGTTGAGTGTAAGTTTATTGTTATCAAAATCTATTGAACTCCATTTCATACCGCAAAGTTCACTACGGCGTAAACCATAGAACGCAGTCATCTTGTACATCAATTCGTATTTATCACCCTTCAACTTTTCAAACAAAACTTTCAACTGCTTTAAGTCATAATACTTCGCTTCATATTTCGGGCTTTTAGGCTTCTCTACTTTCGCCGCTGGATTAACCGGGATTCTATCCGTTCTATATGCAATCTCTAACGCTCTGCGTATAATGACGTGAGAATGAGTGCATGATTGAACACTTTTGCCATTATCTATCAGCCAAGCATAGTATGCTTGTATATCCATTGGACTTATACTTTGTAAGGTTATTCCTCTTTCGTTAAAATACGGCGCAATATGTTTTATCTTGCCCTTGTATGATGAATATGTACTAATCTGCAAATTAGGCTTTGCCATCTCAATCCACTGCGCTAGATAATCCCCGAACAACATATCTTCGCCCATAACTTGTCTTTGATTCCACATATACCCCGAATGTATCATAGGTTGTCCTTGCATTATATAACTAGGTTGCATTTGTACTATAGATCTTACTTGAGGTGTGCATGATTTAGGCATTTTAATATTGTGCGCTCCATTTGACTTATTAACAAGTTCTTCTACCTGTGGATCAAAGTTCGCAACAATTTCACGCATTAACTCTTCGGCTATTCTCTTGTTATTTTTCACTGGCAAACCTGTTGCCTTCCATTTTTGCTTATTCTTTCCGTGCGAATCTTGATATGAAATAACTACGTAAAATCTTCCTCCCTTAACTACTAATCTCCCCGTCATTAAGCTACCTCCTCATTTATAAATTCGATTACGTTTCGCTTTGCGATTAGATATCTACGTCCAACCTTGCGTGATTTAATTTTACCGCTACGGACAAGTCGATAAGCGAGTACTTGTCCAATGTGCAACATCTCCGACACTTGCTCAACACTTACAATATCAGGATAATCTTTAAATAATTCCATTTATTTTCCTCCATTTTTTATGTCTTTTTTGGTTCTCTCAGAACGAAAGCGGGTATCCCGCTTCCGTAGTTTTTGGAGTAGGCGAAATCGTCTTTTGACGGCAAATTGAGTCTACTCCTTATCCTGCTCAACTTTTGGGTATTTTTAACCTTATATATTCTACATTTTACACCTCCTTGCTTCATCGATTTCTTTTATTTTTTGTGCCTTTTGTTGTCTCTTTCTCTATGGACATTGCGGATAATTCTTAGGAACGTCCAGTTAGTTCATTTGAATCTACTTTCCTGCAATACTACATTCTCTAATTAACCTACTTACTTTGCCCCTCACTATTAATGGACACTTCTCGTTGAATTTTCGGGGTATGCAAATGAAATTAGTCTAATTATTTTTTTCATACTCTTCGCTGTCCCTCACTTATTAGAGAAAATTTAGGTGGTACTTGACGGTCTAGAATGAATGTTTTACTCAAAATATTTTGCTACAGAAAATATCCCTCCACTTATTAGAGAAAAATCGGTATTTTGTTAGGGTATTTTTTTGAAAAATTTTTTGACTTTTTGAAAAATATTACATTCAACCATTAAAAAGTTCAAAAACAGCCAAAAGTTCAGGCTTACTTTGTAAAATTTTTCACAAATTTACATGCTAATAGACAACACTAATTTTGCTGGTCAATGGAAGTGTATTAGTAAATATGCAAAAAATGACGAGCAATATTTACTCGTCATTTCTATACAATAATTTTATGTTAGTCCAATAAAGATTGCTTATTGAATAACGTTCCATCCATTGGAATTATTTTAATATCTTCAAATATTTCATGATAATCATTGATAGAAGCTATGAACACTTGATGCTCAGCAAAATCTCGTTTAATGATGGTAAGCATAGTCCTTATAGTCTCATCTTCTATCTCTCTTCCACTGGGCGAATCGCAAAATATTGGAAGCGGATATCCAACCTTTTCACTTAATAATTTAATATAAACTAATTTATGCATAAAAACCATTTTATGTAATATTGCGCCCGATTTTGATTTTAATTTGTGAGTAAAAATATCTATTTTGTAAGCAGGAGCAAGTCCTAGTTCAGAAGCATACCTTTCAATTATTTTATACGCCTTATCAATCCAATCATTGGAGAATTTTGTCCGTTTAAGCAATTGTTCATTGATATTCTTTCTCTCTTTTTTCAATTGTTCAACTAAAGATTGCGCCTCTATTGTTCCGATTCTTTTCACATCGGCAAGACGTTTGATTAATTCTTCTTCAACATTGGGAATATTATCAAATACAATTTGCTTTCTTTGCATAGACTCTATTTCAGCGATTCGTTGTTTTAATGAATTCTTTTCAGACACTAGCAAAAATTTCCGTGCTTCATTCGACTCGAATACCTGTTGATAATTATATAAATTATGTCTTGTAACTTGGATAATTTCTTGATCTATTGTCTGAATATATATTTTCTTTTTTTCAATATAATCAACAAAATCCTTATTGCCTTTAATGATTTCATTAATTTCTTTTAGTTCTTCCTCAACTATAGATAATCTTTGTCTCTTCTCAAGCAACTCCCTTTCTTGTGTTTCCCCATAAGTATCATAACTTACTTTTTTATTCACTTCTATATTAATAGCATCTTGATATTCCGCAATATTAACCATTAATCTGTACTGCGCTATTTTCTTATCTATCTCCCTTAATTTTGATTCGAGCATACGACTTTCTTCACTATCATCATCATTTAATCCTCTAAAAAAGTCTTCTATTGAAAAACGATTAATTCCTATAATAGTACCTCTGTTTAATAACGTCCAACCTTTTTCTTGATCAAAATATATTGTACCTAATAAATTGTCGAGCAAATTGTGGTCAGTAATATTAAAGAGCATCGCTCTAATTGCTAATTCATCTACTGGCAAGACATAATCAACGTCGTTTATAGTTATTAAGGAATCCTTTCGAATTATATCAAAATCTAAATTATTCACTTTAATTTTCATAACAAATTCAAAATCACTAAATTTAATAAGTTCAGTATCTGGGACATTGAACCCTAGTGTATATAGAAAAGCACGTATTAAAGTAGTCTTTCCTGTAGAATTAGTATTACTATGGAAATTAAAAATCAAATTATCCTCATCTATCACAGTCTTATAATTAAAAGATTGTTTGTGTCTGAGTTTAAAGTTTATTATCTTCATTGCAAATTTGCCGCCTTTCGTACTTGTTCTATTTTTTTGTTTCTATTTATCATTGTCAATAGTGTTAATTTCACGACAGCCTGTCGGACATCATCATCTATAATTTCATTAAACGCATTTTCGTATTTTTCCCAATTATTAATAACAAATCTATATTTAAATTTGGCCCGCTCTTCAGAATTCAATAATCTACGTTGTATGCTATATTCTGCTAGTGCTGGAGTTACAAAATCATATTCACAACATCGAGCATTAATCAATTTTATGTATTGTGAAGCAATTTCATCATAATCTTCGAAGTCACTAACTTTTTGAAATTCTTCTATTTTCACAGGATTATCGATTGCTAAAACTATAACGGGATACATTATCTCTTTTTTCTCTTTCGCGAAACTCATTCCCTCTTTTGGCTTATCTGCACAGTTTAACGAGAATAAAGTATACCAGCTACTCCAAAGTTGTTCAACATATGCCGTATCACCTAACGCTTCTAGTAAAAAACTTTTTATATTTTCTTTGATTGTTGCGAATTTGTTATCGCCTTCACCAAAAAATTTTAGAACATGAATATGAAACTTTTCTACCGGAAAATCATTCCCCACAATATCTTTCAATTTATTCTGGTCTTCCAATGGCAAACTTGAATAATCATATTGACTATTATAACTGGAATAAAATGGACTCATTTCTCTTGAGTTAGATAATGGATTTAATATATTAGTAATATAAATTAATTGAACAAAATCAGAATTTTTCTTCACGTCATCAGAAAGTGTTTCTAATGACTTTCTCAAATTATCATTAGCAGTATTCTGCTGATTCATTTGAGTTACAGATTTAGCCTGAGCATATATTTTCCCATTAGGCAAAGTAATCTCTATATCATCATCTTTTCCTTCCATCTTTAATGCCGTAAACTCTTTGACGTTCTCAAGCATTAACTTGATACCAGCTCCAACTTGAAAAGCCCATCCAAAAGCCGATGCCGAAGCGTTTCTATCTTTATCTGATTTGTCAGCCATTATTTTGTCTCCATTATTTCGTATAATTATCTATTCCAATTCATTTTCTCAGCAACAACTGCAAGACATGCAAAGAATAGTTCTTGCTTGTGCATATCATCGACCTTCTCGGCTGCGTCTAAATACTCTCTGAACTTATTAGCTGTCTTCATTACTTCTAAACTTTGTTGATGTTCATAGGCCCTAATTTGTGCTTGATAATCTACATATACTTGCGGATTAATATATTGAGGATTATATGACCAATTAGAAAACTGTGGACAATTGTTATTATTGTAATACATTTTCGTCTCCTTCTTATTCTATTGATGATTCAACAAGAGCAATTTCTTCGTTTGTTAAACCATACAGATTGTAAATCATACAATCAATATCATAGCGCGTCTTGGTATATTCTCGCACGTTTTCACTAAGTGCGATTTTTACTAACGGAGTAACTTCGTCAATAAACTTGCTCGGCAAATAAATAGGAAGGTTATCTATTTCATAGCCATTAACATTACTGTTAGTGCTTAACTTTTTATAGTACCAATTCATGAGTTTTGAATTTAATAATGATAAGATAGCATAAATCTTTTCCTCTGAAACCATTAAGTAATTAACAGAATTGGCACAATATACTCCTGAATCAATAATCGTCATCTTAAGACGGTATTTTTCATTTACGCCAGTAATCCCTTGCATAACTATACGTTTACTGTTGCTATGCTTTGACTTTTCAGAATTATTCTCTCCTAGATAACTCTCCGCATCAAGATATAAGATTTCCCCTTGACTAATTGCATCTGTTATGCTGTACTGTTGAACTTGTGCTCCGCGAATCATCTTTGCATAATTACAATCTGTGCGAATATGCTTTTTATGGAAAGTTATATTCACTTCGCCCTCGTAACACTTAGAAACACTTTTCAATTTACATGCTTTACTTAATATTTTTCTAATGAGTGTTATATCTGTGTTCGAAAGAAGGGGAAGCGTTAAATATTCACTATCTATCTCATGTATTAGTTTCTGAGATAACACCACTTTCTCATTATTCAAATCAACAAACTTATCATGATGAATTCTTAAATAAAATTCTCTATTTGTTTCATATCCCTTTGTGCATAGTAAAATACACACCGACATTTTAGCTGACTCAAAAACACGTTTCTTTTCATTGTCCCGTTCGGGAAATGCCTCAATGATTTTTACAGTTTCTTTCGATAAAATATGTTTGCGCAAATTAGAAGCACTTAAATCACACATAAATGCCATCGGAAATATATAACACAACTTACCCTGTGTTTTCAATAAATCTAATGCTCTCATTATAAACAATGAATACATATTTACAAACCGTCCTTTACAGGGTTTGTACAAATCACATGATTTATAATATTCAATATCGCGTTCACTAACTACTATACTGGTATTCTGATTTTGTTTTTTATTTAAAATACCATATGGCGGATTTGCAATTACTATATCGAATCCGTCTTTAACACCAAACATCCACTCCGGATCGAACCAATCGGTAGGCTCATTCTTAAAAGGAGCCCAACTGTAAAGTAATGCATATCTTTTTGAAGGTTGCTTCGTGAATTGGTCTATAGTGGCTTGCAACATCTCCTTTTGAATATTACCAAATTCTTCACGCAACTCAGATTTTCTCTCAGAATCTGCATTAAAATATTCATCTCTAACTGCCTTCAATTTATCTATATGAGATTGATTCTCAAACATAGATAGTTGTTGTGCATTCTCGTCTAATTTAATTAAAGAATTCGCTATTATAAATTTAAAGTCTAGACTTGGTAATGGGTTAATTCCTCTATTGGGTTTATCATCATAGACAGTTTCCTCTATAACAAGCGAAAGAAAACAACGTAATCGTGCTATCTCAACTGCAATTGGCTGAATATCAACACCAAAGATAGAATGTTGAATTACATTTAATTTGCGAATATAATTCAAATCTCCAATAGTAATTTTTTCCTCAATTTCTTTTCTCCATATAATATCTGCCGATGGAATTGACTTTTGCAACCATAACTTTGCATCTGGGTCGATTTCCTGAAGAATATACACTATCTTTTGCAACATTCCAATCGGGAATGCACCAGAGCCACATGCTGGATCCAGTACTGTAAGAGTATATAGTGCATTGATTATCATTTTCTTTTCTTGATTGTCAAAAATTGCAAGATAATCATCGTCTTTTGAATAACTAATCAGCGCCTTCAATTTTATCTCATTAATCTCTGTCTTTGTTTTTAAATATTCGAGAATGCTATTATCAACCATATAATCGACAATGTCACGAGGAGTGTAAAAACTACCTGTGCTCTTTTTAACATTTTTGCCAGTTTCTTGATTAATCTCTGCAAGCAAATTCTCAAATATCCTTCCCAACATTTCTGGGTCAATAGACAACTCAATATCATAGGTAGTATTCTCATCTACAGTAAAGTTGTATTCGCCTAAAATATTATAAAAATCTATAAACCAATTATTTGGAATAGTTACCTGCCCATATTGCCCAGTCTGAGTTGCCGAAGAATATTTATACTGGTCATCAATATGCGGACTAAACAATCCACCATTCAAATATGGTATTTGATTATAAATTTTCTCAGTTGCGAATTTACCTTTCCTTCTACGTTGATTAGTATTAAGAAGTTCAAAGAACAATGGCTCTAATACATCATGATAGTAATTATTGCTCTTGCTTATTCCTACCAAAGAAAGAATCTCATCTGGAATTAATGGAATTCCATTTTCACTTTTCTTCTCTCTTAAAAACCAACAGAAAATAATTCGACCAATAAGCCTAACTGCAAATTCTGCATATTTATTAGCGCTTGTTACCCCATATAAACCAAGTTCTCTCGCGAAATTCTTTCCATCTCGTTGACCACCAATGACTTTTGTAAAAGCCAATGCAATCTCATTATAGAATTGTTTATTTACAACCTCAACTGAAAATCTACCAATAAGTTCTTCTAGCGAATCTACTTTTCCTTTAGCAATTAAGAACTGAAATGCCGTTTTAGTTTTTGTTCCATAACCTAAAGCATAAGAATAACGACGTGGATTAGATAGAACTTTAACCACCTTATCACCATCGAATTCATACTTGCTTGTCAAAAGTGATAGACGGTAGTTCTCCATATCAGCATTTGCAAAAGCAACCAAAGCATTATTAATTCCCTGTCCTCTTAAAATACGGAACATTTCTTGTGTGATTGCAACACGTCTATTTTGAGTGCCTTCGTTTAGGATAACCTCATAAACATTTAACTCGCACTTCTTCGACTCGCCCAATAAAGTCACTTTATCAAATATATTGTTGTTGAATAGCACTTCATGTTTATCTGGAATAAAATCAGGCAATAAGATATCTTGAACAACATACATAAAGTTATCTATATGATATTCTTTCTTCAATATTTCCTCAGCCTCTTTATTAGTCAGCATATCTTAAATCCTCTGTAAACAATATTATTTCCGTTTGAGCATCAATGCTCTCAACTTTAGTTTTGATTTGTATTATGTAGTGAACAGGTATTCTCTGCTTTAACTCAGCAATTACCTCGGCTATTCCAGATTTCTTTATTGTAAGTCCCGCAAGATACTTCAATTCACCGTCACTTAAGTCGTCATAGGTTTTAATAACTTCTAGCAAATCTGTTATGTAATCTTTTTCAGTAGGACATATCGTTAGTAATTTTTGCAGATTTGCAATAGCCTCACTCTTGCGTTTATTCAGTTTCACTTTAGGATATGGTTTGCGTATTTCTTCTCGCAAAATAGCAAACTTTTTATCTAGTGATTCATCAAACTCATAGCCTTTTTCATCTGTGGTCGCTTGGAACAGTTTTAACACTTGTTCTGGCGGAACTATTTTCGCCACAACCGCTTCACTATCTGCCATTGCAAATAATGAATTATTGCCCCTCTTAGCAAATGAAATAGCAACTTCTTCTTTTTGTCCTTTGCGTACTATTCTTGCTCTTTCTGGGATTTGCTTAATTTTATTCAACAAATCAGCATTGTGCTTAACACTATTATAGATATTCCTAAACTCAACATCCCAACTCTTGTCACTATTCTCAGCATTTGCTTCATCATACTGTTTCTTAAAATAACTTTGCAAGGTTTCATCATCCGTAAGAGTACGAGTGTCACTGCCCACAATATTGTTGATCAACATCATTTTAAGTGTTGATATACCTTTAATCAAGGTATTCTCTTCCCCTATATCTGTCGGGAAAAAGTTGAAAATATAAATATTATCAAACATCTTCTTGTTAATACGATTAATACGTCCTATTCTCTGCACAACTCTTGTAGGATTGTAAGGAATATCATAATTAATGATTACTCCGGCACGATTTAAGTTAAAACCTTCACTCAAAGCATCCGTCGCAATAATTATGTCATAATCATTTAGTTGCTCTGATTCTTTGCAAGAAGCATCAAAGTTGCATTTTACTATGCTACGATCGACTTTTGTTGATCCACCTGTATAAAGAAGCGATCTAAATCCGTCATCATTAAGTCTATTGTGTACATATTCAGCCGTGTCTGCATACGTCGAGAATACTACTATTTTTCGAGATGGATTTTCCTTCAATAATGATTTGATTTTTACCCTTATTTCATTATACTTAGGATCATCACCTACATCATCACCTTCAAACCAATCTTTATATATTGTACGCAATAATTCCATATCACTTTTTACTGCAATAATGAAATCTTGTTTGAAATGATTAATTTCAAACGGAATTGCTTTCTTCTTGATTTTATCAACATCGAATCCATCTTCTGTTATACTATTTATAGCATCTATTGTTTCTTGAATTTCTTCATCATCGGGATCAGGCAAGTAGCCACTTGTTTTTATTGGCACATATCCTTCATCCCACCATTTTATAATATTTTCATAAGATGCAATGATGCCTTTAAGTGTGGACTTGAATGCTGATTTAGAACTCTCAAATCTCATAACTAGCAATCGCTTTATGAACATTGCCAAGTTGCGTTGTACCAACTGTATGTTTATTTCATCGAATACTTGTCCATACTTATCCATAAATGCCTGTGGATTTATAAGGTAAGCAGATGGATTATATCGAGCGCTAATAAATTTATTACTTAGCCTATCAAGAGTATGTAGATATAACGCTCTAATATCTCCCAAATCATACTCCACTAATTCGGGACCTACTACTGTTGGGAATTGAATTCCTTGTAATTTTAGATCCTCAGCATATTCTTTTATTTCTTGTAAATCAATGCGACTTCTACGTATTATTACAGGATCTATAAGAATTCTGAGTTCTTGACTTAATTGATTTAATTGTTGAACTATTTCGTTAGTCCTATTCTTCTTTCCCTCTTTTTCTAGTTGATTGTATCTTGCAATAAGCTCATGGAAACGCACACTCAAATTATCTACCGAATTAATCGTAGAACGACTTGGCGTTTGAAAGAGCTTAATCAAAGCGAACAAATCTTGCGGACGATTATTGTATGGGGTCGCCGTAAGCAAAATAACCTTATTCTCTGCATTTGAACGTGTAAGTTGGTGAAACATTTGATAGCTATCACTAAACTCATTGCGATATCTATGCGCCTCGTCGATTATATATAATATCGGATTTGGATCTGACGCATAAGTTTTATACAACTCTTCAATTCGTCCACTGCTACAAACTTTTACGCCACGCAAACCAAAGTCTTGTTGATAATCATTCCATTGCTCAACCAAATGCGGAGGCGCAATAATAATTGTGCGGCTTATATCTAGATTGCGAGCTATTGCAGAAGCTATAATTGACTTGCCAAGTCCTACAACATCAGCGATAATTACACCGTTATTTTTATTTATACAGTCAACGCCATATTTGATCGCATCTAATTGATATTTTAAATTAGAGAATTTACCATAAGTAATTTCGTTTGGACTTATAACATTATTCTCTTCAATAGACGCATACAATTCAAAAAGTATGCGGATAAAAATATGGAAAGGAGACGGTTGAGCGAAAAGCCACAATTTTTTCTTTACCTCATCAACAAATTCTGTATTTCCATCTTTTACACAGACATCAATAGACTTGCTGTCATTCCATAAAGTCTCGAATGTATCTTCATATTCCTCATACTTTACGTTGTCACTAAATCTCTCATTCATCTCGCCTTGTCCACGCAAACCATTATACGTGAAATTTGACGAGCCCGTAAAAACAACTCCCTTCTGATCTCCAAAGCAAGAGTGCTCATATTGATTTGTCAGTATGTACGCCTTCGCATGATTAGGCGTTCCAGTCAACCTAATCTCTAAAGACCCATCCATAATTTTGGATAAAAACATTTTAAACACAGATTGACTATCAGTAGAATCAAACTCATCCGACAATGCTGATTTATTGAACATTTTTACAAAACTATCTATATAGCTATTTTTCTTTTGAGAGTTGTTTAGTCTTGCATAACCTCTAACTGCGTAAGTCTCCAATGAATCATCTACACCATCTTTAACTGCACGGCATAATTCGTTAATTGCATCAGGATCAATAGTATTCCCAACAAGTATTCTTATCTTTTTATCCTTCAAATCTTCTGCCAACGCATTAAAGCCAGAGAAGTAGAAGAACGCTGTTAGAATATCTACACGTTCTGCTTGCTTTAAAGAATTCTTCAACGACTCTACCATCGTCTTTTCACGATTATCTATTATTGATGCCATTTCATCTCCTAGTAAAACATCTCATACTTAATACTTCATCTACTTTAAATGAATTACGATTATTATAGCATGTTTACTTAAAATCCGCAATACTTTTCATATCGCTTGTTTATGATTCCAATTATACGCTACTTAAATCATTAACAGCACGAATCTATATGCTAATCTAGAATTTCCTGCTCCAATTTTACATTGTGTTCCAACATATATTCTATTACATCCCAAAACTGAATGAATCGGTTATCTTGTTTCATTAACTCTAAACGTCTCTTATCATTATCCGTTAATTTCTTTACATATCCACTCTTAGTCTCTAACTCTGCGACTCCCATTTTATAAGGCTTGAATGGGATTCCTGTCGCTTCCTTGAGATGATTAAGAATATAGAATCCTCCCGCATCAATATCTCCAAAATGATAGTATTCGCCTTGTGGGAATATATCCTTTATTCTTTGTAGTAGCATATTCTTTGTATGATTATGATATCCTCCTAGATATATAATCAAAGCCTTGCTATCTTGCATTCCGTAAAATGACGTCAGATTTTCAACTGTGATAACTCTTTCTGCGGAAATCTCTATTGGGACTAGCGCCTTTATCATTTCGTCTGATAAAGCATACTCAAATCCTAACGAGTCTAAATCTATAGTTGCATTGTTTAGTTTAAAAACGAAAGCATTCTTTATCAAAACATAAGTAGAGTTTTTTACTATGTTATACTCCGCTAAAATATCATCATCAGATTCAGCGTTACACTGCGCATCAAAATCCTTAATTACCTTTGCTACTTTGCCTTTAATCTTTTCAAACACTTTGGAATCTCCATATACTTTGACTGAAAAATCCCTAATTCTAGTTTCTTGCTGAAGTTCTACTATTGCCTTCAAGCCTTTTAGAATACTTTTCAATTGATTAGCGTCATCAAAATATTTTTTTGGATATACATATTTATTCGCAATATTTTCTTGACAAAACTCTATAAATTCTGCAATAAACCCCGAACAATTCTCGTTGCGCAAGACTTGCTTTACATTAGCAAGTTCATCTTTAGGATTATATCTTTTTAAGTAATTATATACTGCCCCAACGTTTTCGATATTCAATGTCAACGATTCAAAATCATCGTTCTTATCCCATTTTACGAGAATAAACCCATTATTCTCCAATTTGCGCAAAGTAGCGTCATTACTTGCTCGATAATTGTATGAATCAGGCCTAGCGTATGTAGATAATTCTTTATTTTTTGTAGTCAATCTAATCTGTCTGTTATTCTTACTCCCGACAGTTGACAAAACGCTTCTTTCATATTGATTCAAGAGTTTATTCAGTAAATCTTTTTCAAAGTCTGCCATTTGTCCTCTAAATATCTCCCTTCATTGATTGAACTATCACTTGATTCTTTTGCCTTATCAATCCAATTACCGTATCCATATAACTTGCAAGTGATGACATTCTATTTGCTGGCACTACTATAATAAGCTGTATATTTAATTTTTTATAGAACTCCATGAGAGAATTTATTCTGCTTTCATCCATATTATTAAATGCCTCATCAAATATTACAGTACAAGTACTTGATTCTTGATTCTTTTTCATTAACTGATCGAAACAAGCCGCTATAATGACGTAAAACGGTGTTTGAGTCTCACCGCCACTCTTTTCTCTATGAGTTTTGGAAAAATATGACTCTGATCCATATTTATTTGTTGTCTTTACGTCAAAACGCATATAACTACGATAATCTAGGTATCGTTGTAATTTCTTTTCCGATTCCGTTCCATTATGTTCTGCTATAATATTATCAAATAATCGACGCATTATATCCTGATCCCTAGCGTTTAATAACTCATCAATAAGTGTGTTGGCTTCTATCACTTTTCCCGATGTTATAATGCGATAATAATCTTTCATCTCATCATCTGCAGAAGCCTCATACGTGAATTGATAAATTTCGCTAGCTGACCCGAACGGATTGTTTTTTAAATTCTTATTAACCATGGATAACGTCTTTTTCGCTTCATCTATCTTATACGCAAGTTTATCAATAAAATCGTTTTTAAATCCTATCATACATCTTTCATAAGCAGTATTTGCTCTATCTCTAAACTCAATAAGGTTTCTATCTTTTAGTTTATGATATTCCCTAACGAAATCAACTACGTTTTCTATGGTGAGAGGCATGCTAGGCGCATAGTTTGTAACATACTCTCGCATTCCATTTTCTATATCTCTTTTGCAAGCATTATTATAATTTTTCGCCCTTTCTAAATCCTTCCATGCCAAATTTTCATCAATCTTATTATTTATGATATATCTAGTCTTGTATCTTTCATAATTTATAGGATCAACATGAGCCATTCTCTCGTCAAAATCGTTTTTCTTATTTTCAAGATTAAATTTAGCATCTCTTATTTCTACACCTTTCGCTCCCTGTTTAGCATTTAGTTGAGCTATTTTCGTTTTATATTCTTTCTGTATTGCTATCAATTTATTTAACTTATCTCTTACTCCATCAAGTTTATCTTGGATTTCAAGTAATCCTCTATCTTGTTTATCTGATTCTATCTCAATTGCGAGCCGTTCTCTTAAGTCTCCATATTCTCTTGAACTATGCCATATATTATCATCAATTTTTAATAATTCATAAATATGAGAATTATTTAGTAAATATTCTTCCCCCTCCAATTTGCGCTTTATATTTTCCAATTGATTCTTTCTATTCCTCAATTCTTTTAATTGCTCTTCCAATATATGTTCTCTTTTTGAAATCGAATCTTTACCGATATAAGGAATTTTATAGATTGCCGGATTAATGTTTCTAGCCGTTCTATTTTTATACAACATACCACTATCTGTGATCGCAGTATCGTGATTTTTTAACTCTTCAATAGTATCTACGCCAATAACTTTACTGAGTAACATATGTGCAGCAAATCTTGCATATTTATTTTCTATATCCAATTTAGCGTACAAACTATTAGAATCTGCTTCAATATTTTTCGTTTCTGATTTGCAATTCACAATACCAACGCCATATATATTTTCTTTCTGCTTATACTCCTCATAAATAGCCACTGCATCATCATAATATTTGGGATCGAGTATTAAATTAAATCTCTGCGTGTTTAAATATCCCTCAATTGCATTGATCCAACGAGAATCATTAATCTCTATGTATTCACACAACGGACGGACATCAATCTCTCTATCATACTTTTTGAATAATCCATTGCGAACTAAGGCAAGTAATTTCGTCACCTTAACGTCATATGTATTCTTGCCTTTTCTTATATTCTCAAGTTCATCATTTAAACTTAAAATATTTGCGTTGTTTTCAGAAATTAAATCATCGCACTTTCTCAATTCTTTAAATATATCCGTTCTTTTTTTATCTAACTCTATCTTGTATTCTCTTATATGTTCTTTCAAGAGAGCATAATTATCATTCTTTATATCCTCATTGAAACGATATTTAAAGTCAAATGTCGATATAATCTTTTTTTCATCCGATAATAGATGTTCAAGTCTTCCTATCTCTTTAGCTAATAATTCACATTTATTTTTTATTTGTTCAAACTTATCTTGTTTCTCTCTTAATGCTCTAACTTTATCATTGTGCAATAGACTTCTTTCTTGTTCTTTTTCAAAATCAATCTCGGCATCATTCGTTTCAGCATATTTATCCATCTCAGCAATTGAATCACTTATTTTATTCAGATCCTTTTCATATCTTACAAGTAAATCCTTTTGCCTATTTATATCAATCTCAATTTGTAGTATGGATAGATAGCGCATAACCTTATCATTCTCGTCATACTTTTCAGCCTTATCAATAAATCGTTCCAATACTTCAATTTTCTTTTGTTCTTTATCAAGTTGAGCCTTAATATCTCTATAGCTACGAAACTCTTCCATCAACGAATCCACATCGATGTTATCTTCTTTAAGTAGAAAATCATTTACAAAAGTTGACACTTCATTTATCGGCTTAAATGCAATTGCTTTTCTCAACAACGTGATATACTTGTCTGCATCATCAAGCTTTAATATATCTCTGCAGATTGTTCTACGTCTTTCTTTTTTAGCATTAAGTCCATTTTCTGAAAATTCAACTTTTTCATCTTTCATTTTCTTTTTAAATTCGGAAAAGGTATTAATTTTATTGTTATCAATAAAATCTTCATTGCGGATTTGTCTATTTTGAATAACGTAAAACATATCTTTAGGCTTATTACTTCCATCTACCATTTCAATTACAGCGCCTAAAATCATATATCTCTCATCTTCTTTAAACTCAAGAGCAATATGGCATACCACATCTGATGATCTTAAAGCCTCATTTCCTTCACCTTCATTTCCAAGTTTCCCTCGAATATATGTTTCAAGTGTTCGTTTCGCATCAATATTTGCAGCATTATTAAAGCACTTGTCATCTCCACCTGAAAGTACAAAATATATTGCATCTATCAAGGTTGATTTTCCGCAGGCATTTTCGCCTGTAATTAAAGTATTACCAAATACATCAATCGTGACGTCGGTGAAAATATGCCAATTAATTAGTTTAATCTTCGTCAATTTCATCGTCTAAATCTCCCTTGCCAATGTATGCTTTTAATTTTCCGTTCAATGATTCTATATCATTTGGTTGGACTACAAATACAATAGTTGGAAAAATTTCAACTACGTTATTTATCTCAAAATTATTCACATCAAAATTTATTATCTTGAATCTTTTCAACGTCTTCATTGATTCCAATAATTGTGTTTTTACAATTCTATCTTTATCTTTGAATATTCCAGATTGATTGAGAGAATCAATCAACTCATCAAATGCGATAGATATATTTGTATTTGAATCAACACATTCTTTGTTCTTTATGTAGTAGAATCTTCTAAGCAATATTAATAGCACTGTCTCCATTTTCTTAAGTCTAACACGATTTCTATCGGCTGAACTTTTAAGAAAAAATATTTTGTTAATATCGTCGTGATTTAATTGAAAATCAATTAGACTAAAATATGCCTCTATCACATCGCGGCTTTCCAGAATTGCATAGTAATCATCTTTATCGTTAGATAGCTGTCCGTAAATAAAATTATCATCTAATAATTTATCGCATAATTTAGCAAACCTATCTTTTTTCGTATCACTCAATACATTATATTGGTTATAAAATTCATCTAATGCTGTATTTCTAGTCATTTTGCCCATATTATTTTCTCTCCACTATAAAGTTAGTAAGGACCTTATCTCTCCACTTGAATGTGCTTCCGGTATAAGTTATCTTATACCTCATTATTTCGTTACCGCTATATAATCCTGCCAAAAACAATTTTATAATATCATCAAAGCTTTTGAAAGTCATATCTTTGGCTTCAATTTTATTGGAATTACTCAATTGCTCCAATATAAATTTATTGATATTAGAACAATTGAATTTTGCCTCTTTCAGTAACCGTTCATGAGCCTTTCTTAGTTCTTCTTGATCAATAGGTTCATCTTCCTTCTCAACAGTCGAGATTGCTTTGCGCCTTGCCGTGCGTGGATTATATAATGATTGCTCATCTATTTTGCCAAAATCAAATAAGTCAAATGGCGAATCATCGTCTATTCTGTCATTAGTTTCTGCTATATTTTTGAGCAACTCTATTATTTTTCCATCTATATCTTCAGACTCATTCATTAAGAACATAAGTCTAGATTGCGCCGTAGTTGCATATTTTGCATTCCTCTTATCTAGAAGATTCAAATTATTCTCTATGTATCTGAATTGCATTTCTACATACTCTAACGATGACTTAAAAAACTCTCTAGCTTCCTGAACCCTCTCTGGAGACTTTATCCCATTTTTCTTTGTTTGAATATACTCATCAATAAGCTCTTGCAATTTCTTCTCTTCAAGTAAAGCCTCAATTTTCTCAATAATTGTGCCCTTGTACCTATTAGGGTTATCTTTCATTCTTAGGTTATTAAACACTTTCAAAATAACCTTATCTTGATATTCAACTAACAGCTGATCTAATATTTCTCTTGGCGTAAGTGTTTTGTCTGACATTAATTTCTTAAGATAATTCTTAATCTTTACATTCAGTCCTCGCAATCCATCAACCAATTCCTTAGTGTTTTTATATATTTGCTCTACATATTCTGTTGCTTTATCTGCCTGAAAGGTTTTTAACAACGTGTAAACATTGCGGACATAACCCGTATATTCTATTGGGCGAGTATCACTTCTTAAAACCTCTTCCATGGCATTGAGTATGACTATCGCATTACTATCCATCTGATATGTAGTCTTAAGTGTGCGATTATCATTCTCATCAATCAGCCATCCGCAAGTAACAAAATATCTAATCTTATTTGCTGCTGTGGTTTTATAGTCATTGCCTTCATCTACACCTGTTTCGTCATCAATTAACTTAGAAGATGTAGAAATTAAATAATCCTCTATCCATGATAAAACATCCTCACGTGGGAATTGACGCATTTCATCATCCATCTTGCTATTTATTAAACTGAGGATCTCGAAATTAATCTCTTTATTCTCGCCTGTAAATGGATTAAAAAATTTATCATTTACAAGCTCAAAAAAACTAATTGTCACAATTTCCTCCTTTGCGATTTAAGCATTAGTGTTAAAAATTGATTTTCCACACAAATACACTAAAATGTTTATATTGTCTATTATAGCAAATTCTATATTCTAAATCAAGAGGTTATTGTCCAAATCATAGGACATAACTGCTTATTAAATCATATTTTTTAACATAAATCTTTTCCTAAAATGACTCGGCAACGTCTCGACGTTTAATTCTCCATCTTTGAGCGATAGCACCTTTACTCCACTCGCCACAAGGAAGCTTATCTCTTCTGTTATTTCTATTGACGAATTACCAAGCACAGCAAGTTCAGTAATAATCAATTCGTCGAATTCGTGGTATCTAGCTTGCAATCTTAAATTGTGATATGTGAGTGCGCCCATTGTTCCACTCTCAATGTACGTGCGGACTACTGCAAGTCCTTTTGCTTTGGCATAATCGCCTAGCACGTCCTTTTGCTCTTGCAACTCTGAGTTGTCTCCATTAGCTGAACGGCAATACAATATTGCTCTCGTCTTGTTCCCTTCAAATACAGCTTGATTATTCATACTTCCTATTCTCCTATAAAAATGAAAAGAGTTTGACTGCCTTTGCAAATCAAACCCTCTATGTTACCCAACGGATTTTATGATTCTTTTTTGTACACTTATTATACCATATCAATCGAGAATTGCAAAAAAATTTTGAAATATAGTTTTAATAACGAAATTTTTCGCTATAATATTGACAGAGTATCCTTAAAAGGATATAATTATTGCAAGGAGATAAGTCTTATGTTAGAAAACCTTACGATATATCACGGCTCTACTCAAACCGTGAAAAAACCTCAGAAAGCAAAAGGCAAACCCAACAATGATTATGGGCAAGGCTTTTATTGCACTGAAAACTATCCCCTTGCTTGTGAATGGGCATCCAAAAATAAAGACATTCAAGGATATGTTAATACATATTCGTTGAATTTATCTGGACTTGCCATTCTTGACCTAAGCAAGCCACAATTCAACATTTTGAATTGGATGACTATATTGCTGAAAAATCGCAAATTTACTTTGACGTCGCAAATCAGTGAAGAAGCGAGAAATTACTTAATCGCAAATTTTGATATTGACACTTCATCTTACGACATAATTAAGGGTTACAGAGCCGATGACTCTTACTTCTCTTTTGCCGAAGATTTCTTAAACAACACAATTTTAGTAGAGAAATTAAGCGAAGCAATGAAACTTGGAAAACTAGGCATACAAATTGCTTTGATATCCGATAAGGCATTTGATTCAATTAAATTTGAGAAATCTGAACTTGTTGACAAACTTTATTATGCAAAATATATATCAAGAGATTTGAAAGCGCGAACTGATTATAAGCAAAGCAAAATAAATGCACATACTGGATTATATATTATTGATATTATGAGAGAGGGAATTAAAAATGGCGATCCGAGGATATGATAGAGCCTATAATGAACTATATGTGAATAATGCTATGGTGACGTTAGCCACCATGTTGGATTATGCTGTTAATTCTAATCATGAAAACATAGATGTTATTTTTAAGAAATTTATCGACTCTGGCTACAGCTCAATCTTTGAGAAAGGAGATCCTGCTATTATAACTGGCAAATCGGGAGTTGAATTGTATAATCTTATAAAATACAATGGCTATGGCAACTGCTACGACCTTCCTTATTGCTCTTTTAATCGTTCTCCTGAATTTTGGCTTGGTTGGTCTCTCGCCTATTATCAATGGTACACTATTACCAGCTTCCGCGATATTCACAAACAGATTAGTCTATCGGAAATGCTTACTTGGTACAACACTCTACACGAGGCTGACATCTCTCGCTTTGTTGAAATGTTAGATAGTCGTCTTTATGTTAAGCAAACCAACCTTGAATATTTTAGAAAGCGTGCTGGCTTATCTCAAGACGGCTTATCTCAGTTAAGTGGTGTCCCAAAACATTCAATTCAATTGTATGAGCAACGCCAACATGATATCTCAAAAGCGCAATTTAATATTCTGTATGCTCTTGCTCGTGTCTTGAACTGCTCTGTCTATGATTTATCCGAGCAAACGAATTATATCAATACAGACAATTGCAATACGCAGTACAGCCAAGATAATTTCATAAATCAACTAACTCATAGGATTGAAGAAAACAATCGTTATCTCGCTCAATTACAGACTGAACGCGCTCAAATTGCTTTGCAACAACAAGGCTATGCTTTCGGCTACGCTGGACAATTTCCATATCAACAGTTGCAATTCAACAGTCCATATTATCAGATCCCTGTTAAAACTTATACTTGCAACTGGGATAACTATTGGAATCAGGTATTAAGTCAAAGGCAAGCCAAATCAACTGAGTACAATGAACTTAGAAAACAAATAGCAAAATATGGCATTGAGGCAATCGGCAAAACGGCAAAAGAAACAAATAGACCAATCATCTCTATGGCGGCTGATGCAATAGGTATCTTAACCGCAGATAACCTGGCTGATGCAATTCAAAAAACAATCTCTTTAATAGGTACTGCAACTGGATTAAAGTAAACGATTTAAATTGCTCACACTTTACAAACAAATGAAGATTCCATTTTTAGAGCGACTAATCCGGAATTTATTTCCGGATTAGTCGCATTGTAATAAAATCCAACTTCTTTTCCTTAATATGTGTCGATTTTAGTAATAAAAATTAGCATTTATTGAATCCAATTATTACAAATAAAACAGCACTTCCCCCGGTAATTAATATTCTAATGTTTTAACTTTTCAATAATTTTTAGAACAGGTGCATCCATTAAGTGCTCCTGCGGAATTATGATGTCATCATCTTCTTGAATCGCACAACTTAAAGGATTGTTTTCGTCTATTTGCCAAGCCTCCGTAATAGTTATTTTAGTCAAAGATATGGCTTGCGAAGAATCAATTTCTAGTCTACCGCCTTGCATATATGCCGGTACTAATAAAAATCTTCCACTCTTTTTTTGCTCAGTTAAAAAATTATCTAAATTCTGTGCAGAACTAGGATCCATGCGCTGAAAACGCGTAATAAACCCAAAAATTCCTTCCGAACGAATCTTTTGTTCATTATATGATACGGCTATTTTATATGCAAAAGGATTTGTATTACTTATCCCCTTGATAACAGTTAATTTTATTATATTATCTTTATCTTCTTTACCTAATAAGTCAATCCATTGACTAAAAATTTCCTTGCCAGCATCAATGTTTTCAAACATAAAGCCAGTAAACGGAATATATGGAAACGCACCAAATACACATCCTCTCCATTTAGCCTCATCCCAAAGTTTAATATTTATAATGCTATAACTTTGTATGCTAGAATGATTCTGCATATCAAGATTAAAATCACTATTAACAGCTGTTCTTCTATTAGGTTTCCAAATTTCCTTCCTATTTAATCGTAATTTATTTGACTTTAATTTAATAAGTTCACCTAACCTATATATATCAATTCCAAAAAAATTATCGTTAACAAAATAATTTTGCAAATAGTTTATTCGCTCCATTATTGCATCATCTTTTGTTAACTTCTCAAAATCTTCTTCTGCGATTCCATATAAAAAACCATTCTCAATAATTTTTAAAATTATTTCCAAAATGCAATCGCTAAATAATTTCACGTTCTTTTTAAGCGTTTCCCATTTAGGTACTCCAATATAAATCTTCTTAATAATACCATCTTTAAAATCAATATTTGCCCCTTCTGCTTCGATATTAACTAAAAACATATCGACCTTTGATATAGACGAAATAATTTTAGCCCGTTTAAATGTAGCAAAAAAGCCTTCCATCGTAGCCAATATTGCCTCAGCAATTTGAATTAGATGCGTATTATTCTGAATTTTTATACTAAATTCACAACCTAAAATCTGCGATTTTAGAACCACATCTTTTCCATCAGTCCAATTTATTTTGTTATTTAAATCGGGTAAGCAGTTATTAAATATTTCAGAGTATATAGCATTTATATCTTTGCGCTGTTCTTTTAAAAGCTTTTCTTGCAATCTTGCTTTATCGTCATCAAATAAAAACTCCATCAATGCCGTAACTTGATTAAGTCCAAGATATTCAAACCAAGTATAATAATTATTTAGCTTATCATAGTCCTGAAACTCCGTGTTAAATAATAATCTTAATAAAATGCATTCATTATATATTAATTCATTTTCAAATATTTCATTTGAGTAACCCGACGAAACTATTTTATCTATAGTACATCTCGCCATTATCATTGAATTTATAAAAGGGTTTAACCGTCCAAAATGCAACTCTAATCTTGATAGTTTCAAAAGCGCATGTCCAAATATCGGGTCATATTCCCCTGTTGCTAGAACTCCTTTGGAAATATAATATAGTCCGTTCAAAATTGCACTTCTACTTGCCCAATACAACCCAACTCTTTCATACAAAAGCGCAATCTGACAGAAGCACTCCGCTAATTCCATAATTGAGTCTTCGCCAATAAAGAGCACAGCGGCTTTACCATACATTCCTATTGCATCAAAAGCATTATCCTGCTTAATATATGCATGTGCAAGTTGCATATATTTTTTTGCTTTATCTACACCGGCCAAATAACTACAACTATATTCAGAAACTTCCTTATAGAAGTCAAAAAATAAAGGTTCTTTAATATAGTTTAAAAACACTTCCAAACATCTCAATAATGTAACTGAGTCAAAGCCTACCAAATGTTTACCACGTTCAAAGAGCTCATTTAGTGTTTTAACTACATTTTCAATATTTTCATTGCCCAGAATAAATTTGCTTTGAATGTATAACGTTTTTACTTCGACTTGAAACAATTCGGTTTCTAATTCATAATTAATATTTCCTAATGATGTTAAAAACTCATCCATTTCTTTGTCTGCTTTTTCTTTATATTTAGGCAGACATTTAGCTGGTAATATAGAAACAATTAAATTTGAATATCTTTCTATATCCCATATCACATGTGTATTATTTATTTCTTTTTTAAATTCGTCAAGCGCTACAAAAAACTCATCATAATTCTCATACCAATAAAGCATTTTCCACGCCAAATCATAATAAGCATTTTTAAGTAATGATTTCGAACCTGCATTTCTTGCTAAATTTATTGCAATATCAAATTTGTTTTTTGTCTCGTCAAATGGTTTGTCTAATTGACAATACAAATTTGCTATCTCTAAACTATCAATAGCATTTTTTTGATATAATTCTATATTATTTTTATTCTCTTCTAGAGCTTTTTCTAATTCTTTTAAACGTAAATCGCGCTTATAATCATTAGGGCCTAGTTTAATTGCAGCATTTTTCCTACAATTAATATGTAAGTACTCTTCTACCAAATTAAAATATCTATTATCAATGACTTTTGATAATAACCATTCCAAATCTAAAATTCTAACCTCAACTTCATCTTTATATTTATCTAATATATCTGCCTTTTTTTTACTTGAAATTGATTGATTAGAAACAAAAAAAATCTTTTTAAAATCTCTATTCGTCGACAAAATCGACTCTACATCATGCTCACATTTTTCTTTCCATGCAGATTTGATTGAAAACGCAAATGCCCAGTTTTCTTTACCTGCATCTTGTATTTCAGCATTACCCCAATATAAAGCTATATCTTGAGATACCGGATAAGTGTAAGCATCCACTTTACCATCTCCACCACCATAAGGTCCAGTTGCAGGAACAATGTTAGGGCATATTAGTTTTTTGCAAATTGCAGTCGCAAAATTTTCAAAATCCTTTTCTTTATTTTTAGATGAAAGCATTGAAAAATGGTATTCCAATTCATCTTTGCTTATTTCATACTCTTGAGTAAAAAAAGAATCTGAATACCTATCTTTTCTTATTTGCTCCATAAATTTCCTGGGTGATTCCATATCATTCATCCTTTAAAAATATCAATAATGTTTAACCATAATTTATAAAAGTCTATAGTTGGTATAATTTTCATTATTGTAATCGCAGTTAATGTCATTTTAAAATAGTTTTAACTCTACTTAAAATACCCACGCACTTTTGAATTGAAAGTTCCATTATTTTTGCAACTTCCTATAGAGCGTTTTTGGGATTATCTACGCTGTTGACCGTCATTCATGTTCAAACTCGTCTCTTGTCTGCGTTATATCGTAGAATGGCAATAACTTATATCCCCCATTATCTTCGTCATACTGAAAACCAATTTGACCTTCAAGTTCAGTCAAATAACCAACAGTAACCTCGTTGTACTTCACAACCATTTTTTATATCTTTAATCATAAATCATAATCTTTCAATTTTTACGGCAGGCATTTTAAAAACCAAATTAAAGTTTTCAAACAATCGAGCGCATTCGCAATTTTTAGAAGTGAATTAAGCGGAATTTCGCCTATATTTTCAACCGTCTAATTGATGCATAACTTACACCCGATTTATTTGCTAAATCTCTTTGCGAAAGATGCATTTTTTACGCCTTTTCTTTTCTCTTTCAACAAGCTATTCCGTTACCGATTGAATAGTTTGAGTTTTAACAAAATCCATAATATCAAATATATTTTCCATAGTGTTATCATTTTAGCACTTGTTAGTGATTTTGTCAATATTTAGTTGACTTTTATTATATTGATTTAATTTGTATAAATCTGAACTAATTTGAATTGAATATTTTTAACCGATCATTGGGTTGTATACCCCATTTTAGTAATAAAAATTAGCATTTATTGAATCAAATTATTACAAATTAAAATGCTACTATTCCGTGGGGTATATATCCCGAAACTCTATGTCCTTTACTCATAATACTACACCTCCTTCCCATCTATTGATGGCATATTTGTATTGATATAAATAATCTCTTTCAGCTATTTTGCGCTTTTTGAGTAGGTAATGAATTTTATCATCACGATTTGATTGTGGTTCATGCTTAATCTCTCTAATTTTGCGTTCTTCTATATCGCACAATAATTTTTGTTCCGAGCTTGAATGACATAATAAATATGCGTCTGTTTTATTCTTTTCACAAACGACTTTATATTCCTCGAATAATACTTCGCGACAACCCAAAATTGCATCTTTGTGATGATGCTTTACTCTTGGCATGTTGCGTGCAATCTTCGCCGCTTCTGTCCTAGACTCAGCCCTTATAGGGAAATCGATTGGAATATAATAATCTCTACCTACGTGTCCGCATTTCGCAGTTACAATGTAATACTTCATCATTTTACCTCTACTAATTGTTGCGAATAGATATCAAAAAATGTTTCGCACCATTTTAGTGTTTCATATCTTTTTATATCTTGTTCCGAACTAAAATCAAGTTCTGATACGGTATCCTCAATATGGGCTTTTATAAAACTAATAACCTCATCAATCAGTTTTTGGTTAGCGCCGTATACTTCAAATATATACTCGATTGTCTCAATTACATCCGCATTGTTTCTAAATCTATCTGCGACCCCACTGAAATTCAAGATAAGATCAGATAAGTCTTCATATACATTGCCAACATGACAAGCATCCCAATTTGCCACACATGATAATGATTTATTGTCAAAATACAAATTCTTACCATTAAAATCACCATGAACATAAACTTGTCCATTAAGAATTTTTGCAGATTCAATATGCAACTTCTTCAAGAATTCCACCATCTCGGCAATCATATCAAAAGAATACTTGTAAGTATTGTTTGAACCTTTATAATTCTCGAATTCATCTACACCGTCCTGCGTTGATAATAATTTGGGTATAGGTAAATCGGATTTTTCCAAATTAGCGTACATCTCATATTCGACGGCATTGTTCGTATGTGATTTAATTACATTACCAGACTTATTCCTTTGCAATCTCTTCACTCCAAACACATCGTTTGTTTCGCGCACCAGTAGTTTATTATTGATTTCTTTTATAGTAGATATCTTCTCTCTCATTTCGGAAGTGATATCCGTGTTTACATAATCATCTTTAATAACAATGACGCTACCACAAGACACATAACGCAGATCCACGCTACCATTATCTTTTATTTCAAAAGTGTTAATTCCTGTTTCGTCACATTCCATTGCCAAATCAATAACCTTTGGATTGTTTTCTATGCCATAATCTAGTATTGCGATTATTTTCTTTTCATATTTTTGCGGATCGTCAAAAGCTAATTCCAATAGTTTGTTTAATATCGGGTTTATAAACAATCCGAGACTGTTTTCATTTTTAAATCCTTTATTGAAATCTGATAAAGAATATTTTTCTTTCGCCAGATATTTATTGAAAATATTAGTAGAATCAAGGATCTTCTTTATGAACGACTCTTTACCATAGATGTGTCTTTGATCATCATAATAATTTTTCAATATATCGTATGCATAAAATAATTGCGCAAAAGTTTCACCGTCATCTGCTTCGAATAAAACATCAGCAATTTTATCGACTTTTTCCCCATAACAAAAACAATATGTGTTCTCTGGTGCAAAAAATGAATCTCGCAAACAGTCATAACGTAACGAGAACTCTTTAACAAGATATCTTATTCCATTTTCTGCTCTAAATTCAATTATATAATCAAATATACCCTTGCTGTATTCGTCAGTATAAAACATTACAGAGTGATTACCATCACTTGTTTCTGCTGCCAAGGTTGCAAATTCTTCATAAGAGTTTGTTGCTGCCGTATAACGCAATCCACGATTGCGATATGATGGTTTTAAATTCGAATCGGCAGAAAGCAAATCAGCTATCCTGATATCAAATATTTGCTCTAATGGGACGTAATATTTGGAATTCAACTCTCTTTCGCCATTTAACATTTTGGTAAAATTTCCTTTTTCCCGTTCAGCTTTATCATAAGCCGATTTATCCCCGAGTCGCCTATATATTTCTATGAGTAAATCCTTATAAGTTCCTATTTTAGAGTTTTGCATGATCAGTCTATCAATTTTTTCTCTAATATTCATTGACTGCACCTCCAATCTTTATTTGCAAATACATAATAACAAACTGGATGATGAATGTCAATATTAAAGTTGTCAATTTATGTAATTCCAGTTGTCATTTTATTATTTAATCTTTGATAATCGTTTAGAACCAAAATGACAACCGCAACAAAAGGTCCATATCATGTGCTAATAAATGACTGAAATTAATCTTCTGTAATTAAGTGGTTTTTGGGTGAAAACATTCGCCCTCTACAAAATATTCAACCTTGTAGAACAACTGCCAAAATTTTACAACATACTCTACAATATACGGTCGTGAATTTTTATTTGTTAAAAATTACTAAAAATCAAAAGAAATTAGCAACGAAAAATAGATGTTACTTAAACACAAGATTTTATGGGTTCGGTGTCGAATTTGCGTTCGATTTTGGGAAAATCAGTGTCAATAACGATAAATAAATATCAGCCAATGTCGGTAGGCATCAGGCTGATTGAGAGACTTGAAAACCAATTTGATGTTTTTCTGATTTTTTACTTGGACGAACTGAATATTAAGTTTCGGTTCATTAAAAACTTTAGATAATTGCGTGTGCTTGTTTTGCGCAATGTTATAACGCCACTCTTAAAATCAAGTACACTCAAACGACCAAACTCGAAACGAAAAAGCAACTCTGCGACAGCGGAAAACAAGTTCTCACGCAGTGTCTCTGCCTTTTTCCTTCTATTATATCTTTATTTCGATGTTCTGAGACTCTTTTTCGTGCTTCGATTGTAACAAGTATAAAAAAGACACCACTTTACGTAGCAGCCAAATAGTTAAAATTCCGTTTTCAATAAAACAGAGTATAATAGTCAATGAATGAGCCACGTTTATCTCTAAATACAAAATACATCGTTTAAGCAACCGCTTCCTTGCGCTAAACCCATATTTTGTAAATTAGTCCAATTGTTTGCTACGAATACATCGTTAGGCTTATATTGTGTATATACTCTATCGTTAGCAACAGTTATAATATCTTGTTTTAGCAACATATTTACAATTAGGTAACATAAATCTTTCCTTTTGCAAAACCACTTATTTATTGACTATTTATATTTCATATTCTATCACTCCAGTTTCTCTTTTCTTCTAATGCGTGTGACTTCGCATACATTTGATAAAGTTCTAACGTTAATCTTGCCATTTTTTTGTCAAACTGCATAGCATCCCCTTCCTATTCTTTTACACCAAAATATCTGCCTAGTGTAAGTATTCGGTCTTGTTCTACTATATCTTGAATTATTTTAACAGCGCAAAAATTTTTCACATCTTCAAGTGTTTCTTTTGAAAAGTATCAAAAGTATACAAGTTTCCTTATATTTTTTCAATAAAATCTTTATGCTTTCGGCCTACCATATAACTTTTTTACATACATCGATAAACACTGTCTTGCCTATTTGCTTTTTGTTCTTTGTAATAAAGTAAATCGTAATATGTATATATCGCATTGCCACAATTTGATTGAAATGGCAATTGCCAGTGCCATCACCATTCCTATTTTACCATTGGGAACAAAGTGATAAATCATATGTTATATCCAACAAAGTTTGCATTCTCTAACGATGACATTCCTAATTATCAACGCTTATCTTTATTAAGATTGTCCGATTCCCCATTTGAAAGATTGAATGGTAGATTTGCATAATGAAGTCCGACTTAAGTTCATAAGGAAAATCATCAAAAACGCTTCTTTATGATATGACTAAAATTTGACATCTATTATTCGAGTCGCTAAATTCATTTTTATGTGTCGGAATTTGATTATTGTCCAAATACCGAAATACCACTTCTGTTCTCACTATGTGCTTGAAAAAACCTAACAGATTGAACAAACATACCATTGCTTCCACAATAAGAATCATAAACTCGACAAATCCCAAATGGCTTATAATTTTTAATATAGTCTTGACTATACTTGACAGCATGTAGAAATCGCCCCCTTTACTCCTTCGTATGATACAAATTGCGCAAATCAATATTAATAAGTGAATTTAAGAAGACCTTTACTTTTGTCAGTATTGTCCATATAAATATTATTGGTAAAAAAGTCTAAACTAGCATATTTTTTCGGAAACACCTTCTTTAGTGATTTATTCTCACTTCTATAGCTCTCATTGAATTTTCTAAAACTATTCCGATCTCTAGCGTATGAGCTGTAGTGGATATTACATCATAACTTGAAACTTTTGAAACATAATATATAACGAAGAAATCAACCCTACATTGACATTACGATATTAGATTGCTTGTATTTGTCCCCAAAAAACGTAAGCAACAACACAAGCCTGTTTATTAAATCCAATGTTTGTGTAATTCTATTCTGCTATATTATCACTTAAAATATAGAATATTTCGCCTATCTATGAAATATATAAATTAGTTTAATACCAAAAATCTTTATCCCTTAATCTTAACATTTAAAATCAATAATTTGTAATAAGATGAGTAAAAGTTTAATCATCTAATAAAAATCTTTAACAATTATCTCTTTGCATTTAAATAATGAAATATAATTTTATTATTATATTTTACCGATTCTCTTTCCGAATAAAAAGTTCGTGTTTAAGTTCATCATATTCTATAAAAAGAGCTGCAAGTTCCGCATTTATTTTTTTAGCTTCTTTAAGCTTGTCAATCAACCTTCGCAACTCTACAGCCTTAAAACATTCTTTCATTGGTCTACTTGCAAAACCAAATCGTTTTGCCATGTATTGTCCAACATCTGTAATGCCAACTATCATTCCATCTTCTGTTCTAACAATATTCTTATCGAAATCATCTGTAGCGGGATCTATGTAACCTTTCTTACCATCTATGGTTATATTTTGACTAGCATCATTAGTTGGCCAATCTTCATATTTTTTGTTATTACAGACAGCACAACAAAGAATCAAATTATTATAATTATGCTCAAACTGCGGGAACTTCTTTTTAGGAATAAAATGCTCTATCTGTCCCTTTGCTTCAATCACATCAAATTGCTTACCACAATATCCACACATATTGTGAAAATCCTTAGTCAAATAAGACCTTGCCTTTGTATAATGATCGACTTCTATACTACTTCTCCTAATTTTTATATCGCCATGTACTCTTTTGTATTCCAAATTTTATTCTCCCAATATTTTTTTAAGTTTAGAGATAACCACGTCCATTTTAACCTCTATGTTTTTGCGTAAAAGTTCAGGATTAATCTCATCTACAATGCCATATGCAAATAATATCTTATACAACGTAATAATTCGGTCTTCATCCTCTATGCTAAATTTACTTTGCGCTCTCTTCCGTATAAGCTGCTCGTACTCAACTTTATTAAGCTCTAAGCGTTTTTTATATACTTCAATGCTATTGATTATCTTATCCACTAATTTTTTATATTCGCCCCCGTCTGTATCTTTTGTTAAATCATCTCTATCTAAGATAAAACTATTTACTACAGTCTTTTCTTCTCTGCTTGCGCCTGGATAACTTGTAAGAATGATACAAGGAAAATCTGGAACTTCTATATTGATAAACCTTACTAGTTCATTCCCGTCTTGAAGATCCTTTTGCTTCAATTTATTTAAATTGTAATCAATTATTAAGCAATCTAATTTTAAGTCTAGAATAAAATTCTTTAGATCGCTTTTAGTTTTAATATTATCAATATTTATTAAATTTATATCATAATATGCCAAGTCCACTTTATAATTATCATACTCTAAAGTTTCATCATCCACATATCCAATATTGTACATACTTTGCTCCTATTATAATATTATATCAATGTAAAAACCATTTATGGAATTAGTATTTTTTGTTAAATCTATTTTTCCACCATAATCATTCACAATGCTATTAACGATCCAAAGTCCCATTCCAGTTCCAACAGTTTTTCCATTTACCGTATCTGTTGTCACCATTTGTTTAAGGATTTGCTCTGGATCTTTTTTGTATTTTTGAATTAAACCATTTCCATTATCCGAATATGCAATACATATTTTATTATCTTTTTTATAAACTGTTACACTAACCGCTTTCTCTTGTAGTGAAGAACGCTTAAAAGATTTATATGAATTAGAGATTAGATTATGAATTATTGCTTCTATTTCATATGGAAAACAGTTAAACGTAAGCCCTTCTTCACTATCAATTCTAAAATCTATATCACCTCCAAGTGATGATTTCCACGACAATATGCATTGCGAAATTAATTCTGAAATATCAACTTTTTGTCGCTTTCTTTTATCCGATTTAATTGAATCAATGGTTACTTGGAACCAAGATTCAAAGTATTTAGTAATATCTCTCACTTTTTCTATACATTCTATAGATTCATTAATATTGTTTCTTAATCTAAATGCTTCACTTGCACGTTTTGCATACATTTTTAGATTATGAATTAGAGATCTCGTCTCATGCATATAAGTATTTATCGCTATTCCTGTAGTAGCCAAAGATCTTAACAGTTTATTTTCATCTTCTAGCTCCTGTAACTCATTATCTTTCCCTTCTAATACTCTTTTCGCATCACTGATGTGAATGTATTCTTCAGCGGTAAATTCTAGTTTGCTGTCTTTATTTTTTGTTTTTATCTTGTCATTAATAAAACTATCGTACTTCTTGTTTATTTCCTCTTCAATAGCCTTGGACTGATTCTGTTTAATCCATAATCCATTCAATTTCCTTATAACATATTGCCTATCTTCTTCCATATAGGCAATTATTTCTGTTATAATATCTTTGAATTGTTCAAAATATATATCTTCAAAAATTCCCTCGCGATTGGCTTGATCATTAAGTTTATCATTGAGCCTTGAAATATTTACCTCACCTATTAATTGAGAAGCATCTGCTGTCCAAGAACCAGTCTTTGAGGAAATTGGAAAAGCTGATTTATAATGACGAACGGAAAGTAGCAGCCAATCGAATTGCGTAGTATCTGGTTCACCATATGGTCTAACTCTAAAACCATCTCTATAAATTTTAATTCCCCCATATTGTTTTACTAAATTTTTCCTCGCCTCAAATGGTTTATAATAAAATTTTTTCGAATTTTCTTCTTGTTTCAAAATTTTATAAAAATAAATACAACCATTAAAATTACCCAATTCATACGGAGCTTTTTCATTTATCCCGACATTCAATGCTGAAATATCTATATCTTTTTCTATTTTTTTACCTTTGAAATACTCAATATCCTCATTAGTAAATTCCGCATCTTTTATAATGGAATCAAATTTCGCCCCAAAATCAAATTCGTTTCTTTGTACATATGCTTTACCAATTCCATTCTTATTTATATTGAACTCAACAGAATAATCAAATGTTTGCAAAAGATTTGATTGAATTAGGGCCTTCTCTAGCTGTGTGTCCTCACAAAAGAAATATACTTTAAAATTTTGGAATATACTTGGCGGAATAAGAGATGATAAATTATTTGCAAGTTTTTCAATCATATCCTCATTCCAATCATCCCTTAATTGACAAATTCTAAAAGCTGTTCCACTTTGGAAATTAGCATATAAGAAATCTTGGCAATAATCATTTTTTATCTCATCGAATAACTTATGTTTAATAAAATCTTTATGTTCAATATCGGCATAGATTTGATTAATGTTTTTTCCTCTAACAAAATCCTCCCAATTTACACTCCAAACTAAAGAGTCCTTAGCATCTTTGGTAAACATCTTACATTCTGATCCTAATCTATCGAGGGCAAATCTACCAATACCTTTAGCTCCTGTTTTTATGCGCCCACTTTTCGATTTCATCTCTATATCTTTGTCTGAAAAACCTATAGACATCCAATGCTTCTTTATGATATCTTCACTCATTCCAGAACCATTGTCTATTAGCCAAAAAGTTTTACTTGAATTCTCATAATACAGCACACAAAAAGTTGCATCAGCATCGTATGCATTTTTAATTAATTCAATTATAGCGCCATCTAATTTTGATACGTTTTCTCTGCCTATTAAACGAGCCGTATTAGCATCAACATTAAAAGGTATTTTTTCCATATTCTTCTCCTTAAAATTTCAAATTCGCTATATCTTTAGCTGATATTCTAATTGATGTACCGCTTAAAACTATACCAGAAGCTTTTAAATACTTCATAGTTGATTTTTTACTCAATATCTCTTTGGCTACATCTAGTCCCAATTCCTTCTTCGGAACAATATAAAGCCCTGAATAGGGAATTTGTCCTTTACTTAATTCGTAAATAACCAATTCTTGCGTAGCTATAGTTGATACTAATAATTTTGGTTGATTCAAATGTGCCAGAGCTTGTGATCTACCATATTCAATCCATTTCTTCTTGTTATCTTTATTAGTAGATTGAAGAGTTTCCTTATTTTCGAGCAAATATTTATATGCATTTGGATATAATCTTTTATATTCATCCTCACAAATAGCCTTATAGCTATTTTCTATATATCTGTATGGAAAAATAATAAATTCAATCCTATTTAATTTTTGCGCTTTCGGACTAATAGCAACTTTTAAAGTATCTTTCTCTATTTTATATTTTTCGATAGTAGTCTTATCAACCACATACACATTATTACATAACGTAGCCACAGAGTTTGACACTTTAAAGAAATCCCCAAATCGTCTTTTCCCTTTTGACTCACTTTCGGAAAAATACCATTTATCTTTAAAATTAGACTTACTTATACTCCTTATAGATTGCACCTTCTCGGTTTTTAATTCATAGATTAATGACTTGCTTAGAATTTTCTCAAATACAGTTATTGCTGGCGAAGTAAGAACTTTGTCAAAAATTTTTTCAAAAGAGTAATCGACTATTCTGGTAACATAAGGTAACATAAGCTTCCTAAGTTCTCTGCCAAATTGTGCTTTGTACATATTTGACGGCGTAATAAAAACCATTTTTCCATTGTCCTTCAATAAACTTAAACATTTTTCTATAAATGCATAACTATAATCAAATTTACCATAAGTGCAGGAAACAAAATTATTCTTAACGAATTGTCTTTGTTCTTTTTTTAACACTGAATAAGCAATATATGGTGGATTGCCTACAATAAAATCAAATTTAGTCTCAAAATTAGATGACAAACCATCCTCACATATAATTTTCCAATCAGTATTATTAATGCCATAATCTTTAGCAATACCAGTTAATCTCTTCTTACATTCTTCGACCAACTCTCGCTCTATTTCAATTCCAACAATATAAGTAGAAAGATCTTTTGATATTTGTTCTTTCGTTTTACCACTATTTAAAGCTTTAGAGATATATCTTTTAACAACTTCAATCAATAAATTGCCGTTTCCACATGAATTATCCAACATATACTTATCTAAAATATCGTCATTATAATTAATTAAATCTAACATCTCAACTACAATTCGAGAAGGTGTAAAAATCTGACAATTATAGTTCATATTTACCTCAAAGATTTCTATATCAGCAATATTATAACATGAATAAACTTTTTTGTCTTTATATATAATAAAAAAATAATTATAAATTTGAAATACTAGTTTTTGGGGTTTGAAGCCAAATTCGCAATCGACTTTAGGCAAATAGACATCAATGACGATAAACAGTTCGATTGAAAAACCTGAAACATAAATACTATTAAATACTAAAAGTTTTTTCAACGAAAAAGAAACCTGGTTTTGAAATCGTAATAAACAAAGGACGGATAATTTATCCGTCCTTTGTTTTATTTAGTGAGTTATGTATTATTCCTCGTCTTCGTCAGCCGCGGCTTCGTCAGTGGCTTTATGCGCGCTTGCGGCGAAGTGTTGAGCTATGAAGGAATTGCCTTGAACGTGAACGTCGACGATAAGTCCCTTTTCATACAATTCTTCGGTATTTTCGAAAGGAAGTTCGGCAGCGTAGTCGGTCTCGTCGGCTTTTTGTTTTTTGACTGTTCCCACGCTCTCCATTGCTACGTCAATCAATTCTAATGCGTATTTGAGACGTCTTGGATTTTTGATTTTGATAACAAGCGGAGTATCGGCAAAAGATTTAACTTCTGACGCGTCCTCGACTTTATATTTTGTATCCTCGTAATCCTTTGCGTTAAGCGCAAGATAAAGCTTTAGCGTCTTGCCTCTTATCGTCATACGCGCTACGCAAACTCTGCCGAAGCGATAGCTCTCGCGCTTTTTACTCATTCTGTCGTGAATCTTCTTGAAAGAGAGCAAATGATTTTTGATTTGAGAATAATACTCTTTTATGATATCGTCCGACTGAATAAGCTTTGCTTTGAAAGTCTTCTGAGCAAAGTCAAAACCGCCGTTCTCGGGAATAATACCTTGAACGCGTCTCTTTGTAATAAGACCTCTTGCGAGCAGCGCTTCGGTAGTCTCGTAAGGATACACGTCGGTATAGTTGATAGGTTCTATATCCTGTCTCGGCACGCCGTATTTTTCCATAACGGCAGCAATCAAATCTTTGGCGTATTTAACTCTGCGGTCGTTCTTAATCCTATACATAAGAGCCGTATCGGCAAGAGACTTGACTTCGGACATATCTTCTACCTTATACTTCGTCTCCTCATAGTCTTTTGCATCAAGAGCAAGGTGCAGTCTCAACGTCTTCCCTCTAATTGTCAAACGAGCCAAGCAATTGCGTCCGAAATTAAAGCTCTCGCGCTTTTTACTCATTCTAGAATGAACTTTTTTATAAGACAACAACTCATTTTTGATTTCGGTATAATAATCTTTGACGTATTCTTCCGACTGAATCAGTTTTGCCGTAAAGGTCTTCTCAAGCACATAATAGAAACCGTCTTCTTCGGGATTGAATAAGAATCTGTCGTCCTTGATAAGCACGGGCTTGTCGTCGACTATTATCGTCTGCTCTCTTGCGGGCGGCTGTCTCTTGACGGGTTCTTTTACCGGCTTTGTTTCCTCAACAGGCTTTATCTCCTCAACAACAGGTTGTTCTTCGACGACCTCCTCCTCTATCGGCTGAGTTTCGGCAACTTCTTCGGCTTCGTCAACGGTAACTTCGTCCTCTTCGAAAGGCTCCGATTCCGCAACGATTTCCTCTTCGGCTATCTGCTCCTCAACAGGTTCTTCCAAAGGCACTTCTGCCGCTTCTTCCGCAATTTCCTCGGCATCCGTCTGTTCGACGCTCTCTTCTGCCGTTTCCTGCGCTGTTTCAACAGTTTCGGTTGATTGTTCGACGACCTCGTCAATTTGCTCTTCTACGGGCTCCTGAGGCTGCTGAACGAGCTCTGCGGGTTGCTCTTCCAAAGCTTTAGGAGCTTTGTTCAAAGATTTTGCCAATACTATTGCCGTAATCAGCACAGCCGCTCCCAAAACAACCGACAGTCCTATCAAACCGTATAGCAAGTATCTCAAATTGGTAACCTGCGTCGCAGCGGACATAAACATAACGGGAGCAAATGCAAACATTGACATATTACCGTCCTTTTTTTCTTGGTCTTGTTGCGCAACGTCAACATCTTCGTTGGCGGTTGGCTCTGCGCCGTCGGCAATCGCTGTTAAATCTTCTTCCGAGCTCTCGTCATTGACAGAAATTTGCTCAACTTCTTCGACAGCATTTTCGTTTTGTCGGTTGACGTTCGACTCGGAAATTTGAACGTCTTCGTTTTGCTTTTGCGCGGCTTTGTCGGCGTTTTGAACGCCGACTGCCTTATATTTTTTTCTCCATTTTACAAGCGAAACCAAAGCAATTATCTCGGCAATTATTATTACTGCGAAAACAGCAATGCAAATGCCTATCTTGGTCGCGAGCGTAAGCGCGCCTAATAATGTATTTATCATACAGCGTCTCCTTGTTGTTTTTTCTTCTTATCCGTTATCATAACCACGGCAACAGCGCCTGCGAGCAAAGCGATGGAAGCTATGGCGCCAATCACAACGATAGCCACGTTAAGTCCGCCTTGAAGCTCGATTTTGAAAGCCTCGCTGACAAGTTCTTCATAGTTATCCGTGCCTACGACGATTGCCTTTACCCAATAGATACCTTCGCCTGCATTTTCTATATCCGTGACTTCTTGCGTACAAGCTTCGTCAAGATAATACTTAACGATTACTTCGCCCCACTTCGACGTAGGTTTATCCGTGCCTATCCACGGCATTTTGTCGACGATGGACGGAAGAGTAAGTTCTCCGTCAAACGAGTTGACGCCCTTGGCGATAGAGAACGTAATGGACATCTCCGTCTGCTTTAGAGTATCTATAACATAGTTTGCATTGTCCTTTACGCCTGTAACGGTAGCGATATATCCGCTGCCTGCGTTCTTTTGCGCGCCTTCGACGATAAGCTCAACGCTGTCTCCTTCGACTATGCCGACCGCAACGGCTTTAGGCGCCTGCAATTCGTCGTTGAATTTAAGTCCGTCTTTCTCCGTCCAATCAAAGGTAATAGCCTTTGGCGCAATGGAGAACTTATAAGTAGCGTTTGCGTTAATCTTATAGTTGCCGTTGCCGAGCGTAGCTGTAGCCGTATAATCGTTGCCAGCGTTCTTCTGCGCGCCTTCGACGATTACGTCGCAAGTATCTCCCGCAATCAATGCGTCCGTATCTACTTTAGCGGTAGGAACTTGGTCTTTTCCGTTATAAACGAACTCTCCGCTTTCCCAAACCACGTCTATAGAAGCTTGTTTGATTTCGAATTCAAACTTATTGTTGACAACCGTATAGTTGCCGTTGAGCGCTTCTGCCGTAGCGATATGCTTGCCTGCATTCTTTTGCGCTCCGCCGACGGAGATATCGCAGGTATCTCCGGAAATCAAGCCCTCCGCTATCGAAGGAACGTCTACGATATGCTCGTTGCCGTCATACGTGAAGTCTCCGTTGTTCCAAACGACGGTGATACCCTTGGGAGCTATAACCCAAGTAAGTTTAGCGCTTTCGCCGAGTTTGTAATCTCCGTTGTCGATACTGATAGCCTCTGCGGTATATTCGCCTGCGTCAATGCCGACGTTACCTCTGTAGTTTGCCGTAACGGTGTCGCCGTTAACAGCTCCCACAACTTCTGCAGTCACGTTATATTCAGCCTTGTTGTAGACAAACGGCTGCGTATAGCTCCACTTAATCGTAACCTCTCTCTTTGTTATCTCATAAGCGTCCGTTGCTCCGACAAGCTCAATATTATAAAGTTTTGCGTCGGCGGAATCTTTAAACTCATATCCTATGTTATATGTATGAGCGTGAACCGCGCCGTTGCCAGTCTCAACCTTGAAATTGAGTATGGAATTGAGGTCTACGTCCGTGAGCGACGATTGTTGCGCGTCGAGCGTAATCTTGGCTTTTTTGAATATATCATCGGAAGAAAGCAAATCATCGCCGTATACGCTGGAAGCCCCCCCCCTTACGATATTTATGACTAGTTTTGCAGGGTTAACGCGAACCGTTACGCTGAATATTTCAGTAATATGATTATCAACCTCTACCTTGAAAAATACTGCAACGCCGTCAGCGTCCGTAATGCCCTTAATCACGGGTTTGGTTGCGGTATACTCGCCGTTTTCCTGTTTATAAAGTATATTGACGTCGTCCCAATTCATATCGCCTTGGAGCTTATAAACATTGCTACCGTCGGGATTGGTCTCGTGCTTGAGACTCTCTTTGACATCCAACTCGAGGTCGCGTCCGTTGTAATTTGTGACGTGCGTATGCGCGCTCAACTCGATTTTTGCTTCGGTAACTTTGAATATACCGTATTCTTCGTTGCTGTTTTCGCCTCTGAACGTCACGTCGTAATTATCGCTCAAGCAAGTTCCGTAAATGCGATATTCGCCCACTCCGTAATATTTTCTGCCGAGAGCGTCGGAATGACGTTTCAATTCTATAGGCTGTTTGATAAGCTCCACGTCGGAAGTATACTTCGTTCCGTCAAGAGGCGAATCGGTTTTTGTCAAATCATCGCCGTATACAGCAGTTTGATTCAAAATCGTAACATTGACTTTCTTTGCCACAATCTCATATCTGAAATTGTTGTTTACGAATTCGTAATTGCTCATATATTTATCGATTTCGAAAGAATCGTCGCCGACAACTTTTGCCGAATATACGCCGACATTGAAATCTATCAAAGCCTTTTCCTTATCCTTTGAATTGAGCATTTCGCTCATAACGGGAACTTCTTTCTTATCTGTTTCGCCGACAAGCTCCACATACGCCTTAATGTCGGGAGCCGCGCCGGAATACTCAAACTTGTTATCGTTTTCGATAGCGCCCTGAGTTTCCCACTCGACAGTCACTTCTCTCTTTATGATTTTATATGCGTCATAGTTGCACTTGTGCTCGTCGCCTTCTGCCAAGTTGGGGTCTTGATAATAGTCTATAACGTAGTTGACGTCAAGATTGTGTCCTTGAACAACGTGATATACTCTGTAAGTTCCGACGTCGTTCTTACCGACTTCGAGAGCGTCGCCGTTGCCTTGACCTTTTTTGATTACTTTGAACTCAAAGTCTCCGTCAAGACCTGCGACTTCGCAATTTACGCGTTTGCCGTCGGAATCCAAGTAATATGGTTGCACTTTAATTTGGCACATCTTCTTGAGCCAATCGCTGAAGCTCGACACTCCTGCGTCGGCAAGCAAATCGCTTTCGGTGTCGCCGTACGTCTTCGTCGCCTGCGTCATCGTGATTTCGACGTTGATTTTTTCAACTGTAAAGTTGATAGGCGAAGTAGTTTCGAACACTTCGTGGTTGGGAGCTTCGATTTTGATATCGATTTGATACGTCTGCGCGTCCTTGACTTCAAGTGTCTCCGTATAAGCGCTTTCGCCGTGCAATCTATAACTTACTTTAGCTTGGTCTTTCAATGCGTCTCCATCGCCTTGCAAAGTATAATAAACGTAATCGGGAGCAACGCTTTGATTTTGTCCGTTATATCTCTTGGACTGAATCTGCGCTCTGTCGAAAGTCATCTGCGCATTATTTACAGTCAACAAACCGTTCTTATCAACGGTAATATTATAGTTGTGTCCTAGCATACCGCTACCCAACAGTTTTTCAATTTCTATCAGATATTCAATATCCGCGTTATTTTCGTTTGCCGTCAGATAATTCAAGCCTGAAGCAAGGTCGTAAGCGCCAATTTTGAGTTTGAATATATTGGCAACCGTATCTCCCTTGAAAATACTGCCCGACGTCACGTCATACAGCGTGATTCCCGACGCGCTTGCATTGAGGAAGTTGTTAATACCGCTGCGAGTCGCCTCGTTTGCGCCGTAAGTTATCTCACGGTCGGCAATGCTGATAGAAATAGGTCTTGCGGTGATTTCAAACTCGCACTCAAGCGCTTCGGCGGGGAGCTTGTAATTGGGGTGAGAGATTCTGGTGACTCTGGCAATATAAGTGCCGACGTCGCGAACGTGTCCCGCCTCCATTTTACCGGTATTACCGTCTTCTTCTTTTACAGAGAACTCTATCGTAACAGATACGCTGTCCTTATCTTCTTCCAAAACGTTGGTAAGTTGGTATTTATGACTGTTGCTCGGAGTTACGCCGATACCGCCCGAGCTGTGCTCGCCGTAAACTTCGTTCATATTGCCCGCGTCGCCCCATATTATACCGACTGTTCTTTGAACGACGGTATAAGCGTCGATATTGGACGTATGCGTATTGTCTCCGTACGGCAAGAAGCGGAAGTGCTTATATTTTGCGCCCTCGGATTTGTCGATTATGTCGAAGTAAATGGAATACTTGCCGTAATCGTTCTTGCCCGTCATCGGCGTAGTGGTGTCGCCGGAACCGACGAACAGTCTTACGTAATTCTTAAGTTCTTCCAGTGCGTCCGCCAAAGGTTTGTTAGCGCCGCTACCGTCTACTATACCCGTAATGCTCGAGAAGGTCAATCCGTCGAATAATTCGTCGGACGTGTGAGGCGTGCTGCCGTATTCGGCGTCCTCTATGCCTTTGCTAATCGTTACCGACACCCAGTCAGTCCAAATATTGACTTCGAGTTTTGCGGTGAACTCCTTAAAGTTGCTCTTTTCGGCAGCGTTCTTATGCGTGATTCTTACCCAAATATAATAGCTACCTACGTTTTCAGCAGTTTTTTCCGAAGTCTTTTCGTCTACCCAATCGGTAATATCTTCGATTTCCATATCGCCTTGGAACAAGTCGCTCATCTCGACATTAAACTCGCCCAAAGGAGTATTGGTGCTGGTTGAGATTCTCTCTTCTACTTGCGATTTGCGCACAAAACCGTCTTCTTTTACTCCGTCTTTATTCTCTAGGTCGATATTGAACTGTCTTCCCATAAAGTGAATATCTGCGGGAGTAATTGTGAATTTGGCTTGCATATCGTCAACTTTGACAATCGTGATTTTATAGTTGTCTACGATTTCGCCCGTTGCATTTTCTACGGGAATCATATCGATATTGTAATCGCCTACGTCCTTATAGCTTCCCTCGGGAGCGGAGTGCGCTTCCGAAACAAGACGGTAGTTGGCGAAATGTCCCGAGAAGAAACGAGCCGAGCCGTCAGCATACGCCCACATTGCGCCGGGCAAATCGGGAGCTATCAACGCCGTGTCAAAGCGTATTGTACGGGCATTGCCGTAAGTTGCCGTCTGATTTTTGATTTTAACGCTTATTTCCAACGGAGTTATTTCGAAAGTTGCCTCCGCATTGGCAAGCTTATAGTTGCGGATATTTCTATCCGTTCTCAACGAGGTTGTAACCGTATAACTGCCTACTCTGTTGCCGCCGAGCTGTATAATTTCCAACGTAACTACGTCTTTGTCAGTCTCTCCGTCAAATACAACGTTCTCCTTTCCGTCGTATTCGTAAGGAGCTACGGGGCTTACGTTTGGCGCCTCTTGATTATAGGTGTATTTCATTCCGTCTTCAGACCATTTATCTCCGACTTGTTTCCAATCGACGTAAATTGTCTTTTGCGACACTGTAAACGCGCCTACGTTCTTGTGAATATCTTTGTCGCCTTCTTTTCTGGTGACGTAAACGATATTGCAGTTGTCAGAAGTCTCTCCGTTGATAAAACCGTGCGAAACGGTATGACTGCCGACTTGAGCTTGACGGCGAGTCGTTATTATACCCGCGCTGCCCGTACCGTCGAGCAAATGGAACTCAATCTTATCGGAAAGGTCGAATTTTAAAGATTCGTTGACTTGCGGGTCGGTAGACCAATAGCATTCTATATCCAACAAATCTATCAAACCGTCGGAATCGGGCAATTCGTCGCCGTAAGTCACGGTTGTCTTCTGTCCTTTTACGTCTACGTAAATCGTTGTCTGCGCAACTTCTGCAGTGAAATGTCCTAGTTCTGTAATATGGTTTGGAGCCGTAATTTTGTAATAAACGACTTTAGTTCCGACGTTCTTAATCGTGAGAGGATTCGACGTATACGTACCGAATTCGGTGTCGCAATATTCTACCTTAACGCTTTCTCTGTTGATAGCTTCATATCCTCTGAGCTCGATAACGTTGTTGTTATTGGTCATCACGATTTCTTGTTCTGCGCCTTTATATACCTTCGAAGCCACGCTCTGAAGCGAAAGCTGTATCTTCGCGGGAGTAACGGTAAATTTAGCGTTTTTGCTGTCTGCGCTGAACTCATAGTTGCTGTTGAGCAAATCGAGAGCCAAAACGTATTCTTGACCGGTCTCTGTGACCAAGAAATAATTGTTGTCCGCAGTGTATTTAGCATTTCTCAATACAATTGTGAATATATCGAGAACGCTGTCGTCTTCGGCAACCGCAGGCTTTCCGTCGGTTACTTCCGGACTTAACGACAAAGAATATATGCTTTCGTTGCTGTTGGCAGGGAAAAGCTTTTCTATATAATTTTTCCAAACTTGGTCTGCAGTCGTCGAATAAGCGTATTCTCTCTCTCGGTCTTTAAGTTCCACCTTGATTTTACGGGGTAAAATAGTGAAATTGCAATTCATAGAAGTCGGGTCTACCACGTAGTTGCTGTTCGTACACGTTACCTCGGCTTTATAAGTGCCCGCATAGATTGCTTCGCCGTTTACGAGATTGACAGTATCTCCGGCGGAGTTTTGTCCTTTGCCTGCTATCGTAACGTCATTAAGCCCCGTAGTGGTGCCAGGCGCAAAATCTCCGTCTTCAGACACTATTTCAGCCGAAGGTCTCTTACCGCCCTTATTGTCATACCATAAATTGGACTTTTGAGTCCATTCGACTTTAACAGGTCTGGGAACGATAGTATAAGATTCTCTGTTTTGTCCGTCAAGGAAAGTAATTTCGCCGATTCTGTCGTTCCAATCGCCGTTGCGTCTGAAATCTATAGAATATTTGCCAACGTTGGCATAATTTGTTCCGTCGTTGATTATAGGACTGTTGACGCTTCCCACAACAAATTCTCTTATGATTTGTTTGAGATACTGCTTTTTGTCGCCGTCGTTCGCAGCGTCGAGTACGGGAGTGTTGTCATAGTTAATCATTTTTTCCAATATCTCGTCGGATGTCAGTATATTGCTTCCGTACACTTGCTCAAAATTAGAGACGGCAATCTTGATATCGGCTTTTTCTATATAAACGACAAAAGTACCCGTAGCAGTCTCGTGATTTGCCGCGCTTACTCTGTATCTTATTATCTTGCCGCTGCCGTCTTCTTTTTTGATATCTTCGGCTGACGCGCCTAAAAATACGCTAGACGACCACGTTGTTCCGTCAAGACTCACTTCTACGGTCTTAACGTTTGTTCCTTCCGCGTCGACAAAATTTTCGTATTGTACATCTCCCAACTGTATTTCATAATCGGAATTCTTGAATTTCATAGTGCGGTTTTGCACTCCGGTAACGGAGAAAACTCTCGGCTTGACTTCAAAAGTACCGCAATTGAGATAATCATAATTACCGCCAAACCATTTAAATTTCAATCCGTCAACCTCAGCGATTTTAGGACTGATTTTGATACTATAACTTCCTACGTTTTTAATTTCGGAATACGAGCCGCTGCCGCTGCCTTCGAATTGCAAATCAAAATATCTGGAATCGTATCTTGGCAATATATTTTGCGAAATATCGATTTCGCTGCCGTTATAAATCACTTCTTTACCGGTGACCGCGTTTTCTGCCGGCTTGTCAAGTTCGATTATGTAATTATTGATTGCTTTTACTTGATTATCGATATCTGTCTGCGTAACTTCTCTTTTTTTCAAATAATTATCTCTGATATTAGAAATAAAGGTGTTGGCTCTATTATAAGCTTCGTCGCTGTTGCCGTTGAGCTTATTCAACAGCGATTTATTGCTATCTATCTTGTTTTGAAAATTGTTTATCGCAGTATTTAATTGAGATTTGTCATATATGTTGATATTAATCGTAACCTTATTAGCATAGCTGTAATAAGCGGGAATATTAATACCAGTACCGTCGTCCATAGTATGGTTTATCGGTTGGTCGCCCACAGCAGCGCCTTGGTCAAACCTAAAAGTATCGCCTTTATTTCCCGAAGAAATCCAAGACTTCCAGTATTCATAAAAAAGTCCGACGTTGTTATCTGGCGAGGAAAAAACATACGTTCCGTTGGCAATATCGCTCTTCACAGTTCCGAACATATTAAACTTAACTAAAGCATTCTTGTTCTTATCAGGTCTAACCTTGGTATATTTGTTTACAAACTTATTTCCGGAAAGTTGACTATTCGGGCCTTCAGTTCCCGTTTGAATATCTTGAACAAATTTTTTATCTCCGGCACTAACGTAATAGCCGTTAAAAACTTGATTCATTCTGTTTTCATTGGAATTTTGCGCAATATTGGCTACGCTTATGTCGTCAACCTCATAAGAACCAAACACCGAATGATACGTCCACCACCAAACTTCGTCATTACTTCCCCAATAATAATCGCCGAAGAAATAGTAACCGATGTCTGATAAGTTCTCGCTTCTATCCATATAGATTGAAGTGGGGAACATAATTCTAGCGTCGCCTTCGTGATTATTGAAGGACGACATTGCAACAGCCGTATTAGAACTGTTTAAAGTAACGTTATCCATTCCGTAAGCGGCAGTATTAGTCGGCGTAATTCCTTCGTCTTTATAGAGACTCGGAGCCGTTAAAATACACGCCGTGGCTACTACTGCCACAAGCATAACCGACAGCGTAACAAACGCCGCGATTTTGCGTTTTTTTACTGAATTCATATTATATTTCCTCCCTTATTAACTTAAGAAAATTTTAATATACATTATCATTTTATCATTGTATGATATGCTTGTCAAATAATTATAATAAATTGAACTGTCAAATTATGTAATTTTTGTTAAAATATTCACAATTGGCGGGAGGTAAAATTTGTCAATAACCTTGACCTTTGAGCGCCTTTTCCAACCTCTTGACTGCCCTGCTGACTCTTTGTCTCGTGGCGCTGTAAGTCAAGTTGATTAAATCGCATATCTCAAAAAGGCTGTAGCCTTGCAGATAGCGCATTCTTAAAATTTGTTTGTCTATTTCATCGTCAAGCGGCTTGAGTAAATCTTCAAAAAAGTCCAACTTGATATAAGTTTTGTTGTTGTGTCCCAAAGCGTCTTCGCTGTATTCCCTAACTCGATTTATATGTTCTAACTTTCGCAAAAGTATATTTTCGCAACATTTTAAAATCCACTGCGTGGGATACTTTATAAATTCTTGATTTTCCGCAATCAAAAACAGTTTGCAGAAAAAATCTTGCGCAACGTCTTCTGCAATATCCAGTCTGTAATTAACATTTAAATGAAAAACTGCTCTTTTATAATAGAAATTATATATTTTCTCAAACGCTTTTGTATCCTTATTAATCAACTTAAGTAATTTGTTAAACTCTTCTGCGTCCATTTTTATCCTTGCGTAAACCAAATAATATACCTATTATATCAGCTAAAACAAAAATTGACAAATAATTTACAGAAATTCTTCTAGAATTGGCATATTTTGATTAAATTTTATCCATATCAAACGAATTTTGTAAAAAATAACCGTGTGTTAGCAAAGCTTATCAGTCAAGGTTTTACATAGGTACAACTTGACGAAATATCTCGCCGTAAAATTTTTTCTGTTGTTCACCGTCGGGCTTTTTCCGTAAAAAAATACGCCTTCCGTTGCGTATAACTTTGGAGGCGTATTCCTTAAATTCTTACTGCTTAAAAATACAATTCTTAATAATTCTTGGCGTTGATTTCGAAATAACTTTGCGGATGGTCGCACACCGGACAGGTTTGCGGAGCCTTGGTGCCTACGACGATATGTCCGCAATTGCGGCACTCCCAAACTTTGACCTCGCTCTTTTCGAATACAGAAGCCGTCTCAACGTTTTTGAGCAACGCGCGATATCTCTCTTCGTGATTTTTTTCTATTACGCCAACTGCGCGGAATTTTGCAGCCAACTCGGGAAAACCTTCTTTCTCGGCAGTCTTTGCAAAATCTTCATACATATCCGTCCATTCAAAATTTTCTCCGTTTGCAGCTTCGGCAAGATTTTGGGCAGTGTTGCCAATGCCTTGCAATTCTTTGAGCCACATTTTGGCGTGTTCTTTTTCGTTGTCTGCCGTCTTTGTAAATATAGACGATATTTGCTCATAGCCCTCTTTCTTTGCTACAGAAGCAAAATAAGTATATTTATTTCTCGCTTGCGACTCTCCCGCGAATGCCGCTTGCAAATTTTTTTCGGTTTGCGTTCCTTGATATTTGCTCATTTAAGTTCTCCTTGTCGCTTTTATATATTGACTTATAAAAGCATTTTTATTCATTATAATTCAACCGACAACGTTTGTCAATGCGAAGAATATCAAGAAATTATTATTCCTTTGGATTGCGTACGCGCAACTCTTGCAAATGCATAGCCGTTCAAATTGCTCAAGCATTTTTTTGCTCTGTCCTCGCAGTCGAATACTCCGACATACGCGCTGCCGCTGCCTGTCATAAACACCTTGTCGGTATATTTTTGCAAATCTCTGCGCGCAACTGCAATTTCGGGTACAAGCGCCGTCGCCGCTCTTTCCAACACGTTGAAATGCTCGCCCTCTCTGTCGCCGCCGATTTCGTCATATTTGCGATATATATCGCGAGTCGAAGCTCCCGCCGTCTTCTGCGCGACGACCAACGTCATTGAAGGAATATCCATAGGTTGGACTATCTCTCCCACTCCTCTTACACGCGCGCCGCCGCCGTAACACATATAAGGCGCGTCGCACCCTACTTTGAGCGCCAAAGGCATAAGCTCGGCAAGAGGTATGCCGAAAAGCCGACTTGCGCATACAAAAACTCCGCTCGCGTCGGCTGACGAACCTCCCATACCCGCCGAAAAAGGTATGCCCTTGGCAATATTCACCCTCATTCTCACGCCGTATGTATCTTGCAATAGCTTTAGCGCCTTGCTCGCCGTGTTGCCGTCGCCCGCAATTTTTCCGTCCATAAAAGCCTGCGACGCGTCGCTCTTGCTCGCGCGCAACTCGTCGAATATATCAATGGAAGTCATCGTCATATCCAAAATATGATAACCATCTTCTCGCAATCCCGTTATATCCAAAGATAAATTGATTTTTGCGTTTACCAAAAGCTTTATATCGTCCATACGACAATAATATCATTATCGCATAAAAATTTCAATATGCTAAAATCAATATTTTCATAAAAATTTATCCGTCGATATTCTCGACGGACGTTATCATTGGCATATGTCATTTAAGCAAAATTTCAAATCAATCAATACATTTGATTTTAAGCTCAAATCTTTGTCCGTTGTTAAAAACTAAATGCAAAGCCTGTCCGTCATTTGTAAAAGTACCAAAATAATGCTCTTTTATCAAAGCCTTAATATCCATCAGCAAATCTTGCGCAGACACTACTGTAGAGTTTTCCATATTTTACCTCCTTTTGTTAATCGCAATTCTTTTGTATTTGCGTATGTTAATTATACACCCCCCACTAACGGCAAATCAACTATTTTTTGTCATTTGTGGGGGATAATTTCAATGATAGGAGTACGAATTTATGGATATTTTGTCGAATTTTGTCGATAATTTAAAAGACCTTATGCTAGATACCAATTTAACAGTTAAAGATTTATGCAAAAACGTTGATATAGGATTATCGGAATGTTATAGATGCTTGAGAAAAGAGAATTTACCAGCATTTAGAACAATTATTAAGATTTCTGATTATTTTTGTTGTTCGATAGATTACATCTTGGGTATTGCTCCATATTTGAGCGAAGATAAATTGAATTATACACCGCCGTTTAAAGTTGCTTTTGCGCAAATTCTAAAAGAATACAAAATATCGCGTTATCAACTTAATAAACATACGAAAATTTCCAACTCTCGAATAGACGACTGGTATAGCGGCAAACATTTACCGAATTTGGACAACGTAATAAAACTTGCACAATATTTTGACTGCACTATAGACAGATTATTGGGACGGGAATACAGATAAGCGCGATAAAAAAATATATTACGCTAATTTACTCCATAACTTAAATTAAAAATTGCTAACGCTCTAACGCATAAGCGTTATCTTCGCCGTAAATTTCCCTTTTCTACAAATTGTAGACTAATGACGCATTGATTAAAAAACGCAAATACATATGCCAAAAAATATCAAGGCAACTTTCTTCCCATTGAATGATAAAGCTCGTACCATTCGTTACGCGTGAGCGTTATGTCTTTTGCCTTGGCTATCTCCGTCACTCGCTCCGGCTTCGTCGTGCCGTTGACGACCGCAAATCCCGCAGGATGTTTTAAAAGCCAAGCTGCGGCTATCGCATTGGGCGTAACCTCGTATTTGAACGCCAATTCTTTGAGCGCTTTGTTTAGCTTGGGATAGCGAATATCTCCTAAATAAGATTTCTTGGCGCCTTTATAAGGCGAATAACACTGTATTTGCACGCTATTCATTCTGCAATAGTCGAGCGTGCCTCCGTCGCGGTTGACGCCGCTGTCGTTGAATCTGTTGTAATTCATTCCGTATTCTATCATAGGACAGTGATATACGCTTACCCTTACTTGGTTAAATTTCAATTTCTGTTTGCAACCCGACTGCAAAAGAGCTATCTGACTGCCTGAAAAATTGCTTACGCCGAATTCGTCGACAAGTCCCTCTCTTTGAAGTTTATCAAACGCCTTTGCCGTCTCTTCGGGATTGAAAAGAGCGTCGGGACGGTGAATCAAAAATCTGTCTACTTTTTCCACTCCCAATCTCTTTATGCTCTTGAGCACGCAATCGACAAGGTAGTTGGCGCTGTTGTCGTAACGGTGACAAGACAAGTCTTTGACAATTCCGCCTTTGGTCTGAATTATAATTTTTTCTCTCAAACGCGAATCTTCTTTGAGCGCCTTGCCGAAAGCAATTTCGCACTCGCCTCCGCCGTATATGTCCGCGTGGTCAAAAACGTTGATTCCGTTTTGCAAATTGGTTTCTATGAGTTCTCTCACCTGCGCGGCAGTCATATCCTTTATGCGCATACATCCTTGAATAAACTTATCCATACAACACCTCTTCAATGTTATTTTATCACACGCAAATATACATATCAATACGCGTCTTGTAAAAGTAATATAAAAAGTGCAAATTTTGTGTAAAGTTTTCAACGCAATAAATTAAAAACAGACTGTCGAAATTATTTCCGACAGTCTGCAAGTCTTAACATTTAATGTCTTGACTTATTTCTTTTTATTTTTGTCCGCGCCTGACTTTGCCGTCGGTTTGGAAGCGCTCTTGGTTGCAGCGCTCTTAGTTGTAGCGCTCTTGATAGTTGAATTCTGTCTTGAGCTTTGCGCAGGCTTGCTTGGAGTAGTCGTCGTTCTTGTCGGTCTTTCATCAAAAGCTTTTGACGTAGAAGATACGCTTGAACGCGTCTTTACGCTTGCAGCTGCGACAACTTGCTGCTCTTTCTTTTTCTTCATCACAAAGAACACCGCAAGAGCTATCGCAACTACAGCTATGACTGCAACAACGCATCCTATTACTATGCCCGCCACATTGGACTTTTCGCCGCTCGGCTCTGTTACCGTAGGTACAAAATCAGACTTTTCACCGTATGCAATCGAAAAACCGCTTTTTGCATAATCGTCCATAATCTGTTGCGACTTGAAGGTAACCTCCAACATATTGTTTGCTTCGATATCGGATTTTGCAAGTCTGAGTTTGCCGTCTTGATAATATTGAGAGTCTATAACTTTGCCGTTGAGACGCACGCAAGCGATACCGTAACCGTTGTCGGGAGTGATGTCGTAAACGATTGCGTCGCTGACTTGGATGATTCCGCTCTTGCCGTCCGCGGTTATCTTTCCGCCGACCTCGCCGTTGACGTAAGCGTATACGTTAGACGTTTTGCTTTCCTCGACAGCCGCGCTGGAGTTTTTGATTTGTACGATAGTAAACGGACTGAAGCTCTCGACTCTCGCGATAAGACCGTATTCGGTTACTATTACGGGAATTTCTTCCACTCCTGTAATATTGCCTGCATTGTCGTGCTTATAGTGATAAATCTTGAACGTTGTGCCTGCGTCGTCGGGGCTGTAGCCTTCGGGGAAACCGAATGCAACCTGCATATAACTGCCGTTTGGCACTTTTTGTACCACGCCGCATATCTGCAAATTGATTTCGTAAGTCGACGAAGCCATAATCTCATCGTCTTTGACTCCCGTTTCTTGTTTTAACACCTCGTCCATTGTCTCTTCCTGTTGAGCCGTGGGCTTGCTTGCTACAAGCAAAAGCTGACTGCGTTGACTTGCCGCATAATATTTGCCGTTTTCGTCTTTAAAGTCAGTGACGGATACGTCGGAATTATCCAAGAGATTGGGTTGACCGAATACGTTCATATACAGTCTGCCGTCATTGAAAATCTTGCTGCACACAACGCTCTTTCCACTGAAAGAATACGACACCGGGTCGGGAATCTTTTTAGAATTAGCTCCCACGAGACCGACGGGCGTAAAATAATACGACTCGGAATTGTGTATATACATTCTGCTAGGCGTGAAAGTAAATGTAATCGTCTTGTCTCCGTCCCATTTTAAGTTCTCGACTTTAGCGCTCTCTTTTACGGTATCGTTGCCGCGCAAAGTATAAAAATCCAATTCGATTTGCTCCAACGTTACACCTGCGTCAAGTTCGAGCTTTGTATTGTAGACTATCTTTATATCATAAGTTCTATCCACCGGCCAAGTGCCTGAATTCGAAGGATAAGTGCCGGCTGCGCCGGGAGCAGGATTATAAGAACCGAATCCCTCGTTGCGATAAGGCACAGTGGGTTGAGTGATGAAATCTTCATCCGTAAGCGTCTCTGAATTATATGCAACCACTTTAAATCCAGTAAAGATATCGCCTGCTTTATCGGGAGCGCGTCTTATCAACGCAAATTTGATATATTCCATACTCGAGCTGAGTCCTTCCATCTTGCTCTCCGTATCCGTTATCACATAATCCACGGGATTGCCCATTTCGTCTGCAGCATTTTTTACGGCAATAAAGTTTACCCAGTCGGACCATACAGTTTCTTTGCCGCCGTCGCGAATACCGAAACTGTATGCGAGATATTTGCCTTCTTCTTGAAGTTTGAGCGCGCCTTTTCCCTCAAACGAAACGCTTAAATCCAACGTCTTGCCTTGGTCGTCGGTGTCGTTGTAAGAACCGACTATGTTCATACCGTTTTCGTCGTCGTCCACTCCGAAATTATACGGTTTCAAAGCGGGATAACGCAATTCGAATCCCGAAGAAGATACAGAGCCGTCTTCAATGTGAGTATCAAACATATTCTGACCGCCAAGCAAAATCCACGGAGAATTTGCAGACGCGGAATTATAAGTTACGTCAACTGCGTACCACATACCTTCGACTTGAACGTAATTCCACATATGAGGTTGGAAGTCTTGACTTCCCTTCTTTGCAGTCGCATAGCCCGCTACGCATACGCAAGGAATCTCCAATCTGTCCATTATGGTCTTAAAACTCTTTGCATAGCCTTCGCATACCGATTCGCGGTTTACCAAAGCTCCGTAAGAGGTAAATATAAAATCAGCTTTGGGAGTGTCGATATTTCTGTCTCCCTCTACCTTGGTACCGAAACCGTAGGTGTTGTTTTCGCTGATATACTTATTGACATATTCTATCTTTTCTTTTACTCCGCCCAATGCTTCGGCGCCTTTGACTACTTTGGCGATTTCGGCTTCGTAATTTTTGATTGCGTCGTTTATCAACGATTCGCTATTGAGGCTTTCGCTTCTGTACATTGTCAAAACTCTGCTCGAATCGAGGTACCCGACATACTCGCCGCCTTGCTGACCCGCGGAGATAGATACGGAAAATACGTCTATGTAGAACAAATCGGGATTGTCCATATAAAACGCGTCGCGTCCCATACCGAAAGACTTTGCAAGTCTGTTATTATCCGCGCCGTTGACATATGCCTCAACTTCCGCTTTGGTCGCAACGTTGTTGGCAATCAAATCGTACTTGAGAGTACCCTTTTTGAATTCGCCGTTGTTGGCGAGAGTCTCAAATGCCTTATAGAACCTTTCGGCAATCGGGTCAATTGAAATTTGGTCGTAATAATACTTATAGGCAACGTTTGTGTCAGTGTCAGCCAAAGCGTAATCCCCGAGTATCAAACACGAACCGACAATTATCAATACTGCTATGGCAATTACCGTTGACAAAACGCCTAAACGCCTTGTTAAAGATTTCATAAAACCTCCAATTAATATTTTTCCATATTATACACAATAATATTAGAATATGCAAGCTCTTTGCCACTTGTTATATATGATAATAAACTTAAAATTTTAATTAAAATTTCTCTGCAACTATAAAACTTTTTCAATACGTTATTAAAAGGAAGCAAATGTGCTTTGCTCCCTTTTAACGTATAAATATAACAGTTTATTTGCCATTGGCGCAGGCAATATCAAACTTCTCTGTAAATGACTATTCTTTCATCTCCCTGCATTACTTCTCCAAGCTCTGCATTCTGTTCCATAATACTTTCGATAGACATTCCCAACGTCTTTGCGACCTGCCATATGCTCTCTCCCTTACTGGGAAGATATACGCTTATCGCGCTTGTGTTGGCTTGCAAACATTCGCCTTCTTCAAGAGACTTTATCACGACGTTTTCCACAGGCGTTTTGGAACATACGGAAAGCACAATGTTTGCCGTCAGCTCTATTTCTCTATCCCTCTTGACTTTGTGCGCGCAATCCGTCGCTATAGCGCTTCCGCAAAGAATATCCGACTGGCTTATCCCGTCTTTGTCAAACTGCAACGAATAGGGCAATTCAACTTGAATACATTTTATATTGCCGCCCTCGCTCATATATATCACGCTGGTATTGAGCACGCCTTCGGCAAGAATACAGTTCTGCATAGCCACGATATTGGAAAGAGAGTTTTGCGTGACCACGCTGCTTATTACGTTTTTGATACTCTCGTCCTGAGAATCTACGGCAACGCTTCCGCTTATTCTCTCTTCAAAACGCATTACGCCGTTTTGTCTGTCAAAGCACACCGTGTCTTTGCTCACTTCCAACGCATTTGTCGGCGAATACAAGTCGACTATCGCGGACGTGCTTTCAATCTGCATTACAAAGCCTTGCAAGGATACGCAGATTATTGTCTTAAGAGTATTATCGCCGTCTCCGCCCTCTATTATCAACTTGCTTTCCTTGACCTTGGCGGTAATACAAGCGCGCATATTCTCGCCTTTGACAGCCAACTCCTGAACGTAAGGCAAAGAAATATTTTTGGTAGCTTGCACGCCTTCGCTCGTATAGATAATACACACTTCGATTTGACCGCTTACCGTCAATTTATCGTCGGCGTTGTCCACATTGCAAACTACGACTTTGGAATCGTAAAACAGCACGTCGTCCACCGTTGCTCCGCAAGCGTATTCGTCGCTTACCTCAAGCTCTTCGTTTACGGTAGCTATATATCTCTGATAATCTTGGTCTTGGCGTAATGCCAAAGCTCCCTCGCCCTCTTCAAGAAGCTCCACGGTGCTTATCTCTACGACTGTGGGAATAAGCTCGACAACCGTCTGAACCTTTATCTCGCTGCCCGACACGCTGGAAACGCTGTCTACAACGCTTGCTCTCACAAGACAAGGCATATCTGCAATAACCTTATCGTCTGCCATATCTTCGGAAAAATCCGAAATATAGTCAAAGCTGTTGAGTTTGTTCTCTCCGTCAAGATAGACGAGTTTTAACGAAACTCTGCCGCTGACCTTGATTTGTTTTGAAAGCGCTTGCACCTTGGTTATCTGCGCGTCGCTCGACAAGGCGCATACCTTGGTAACGCCGCCTTTGGACGTGGTGTCGAAATTGCATTGCATTACAATTTGCTTTCCGTCCAAATTTCTTTCATAATCCGAGCTTACGCTCTTAAATATTGTATTGATTGCCATATATCCTCCGCCAATATGTTTTTACACCATAGTATATTGCGAGCGATATGACATTATGACAAATTTTATTTTTTATTTATCCGCACGTTGCGAGTCAGTATATCGTTGTAAGAATAAGACATCAGTTCTTCTTCTCCCTCGATTATGCATTTTACGGTGAATATGGCGGGATACGCGTCTTGAATATAGCCGTCGAATTTGACGAATTTGTTTCGACCTTTATTGACCTCAAAAGTCATCGGCTGTCCTACGATAAGCCCTACTCTTCTTTTTACTTCGTCTATGTGTTTGATAATTTCTCTCATATCAACGATTATGTCCAATATATTCAAAAAAAACCTTATATAATTATAAAATATCAATAACCGTACAATTTGATATAATTTCTATCTATGCATAACGCATAAATACAAATTCTATATTGACAAATATTTAAAAGTAAAATATACTGAAAATAACCATTCATATTAAAAGGTAAGTGTATGCAAAAAAAGACGGTTTTGATTATTGACGACGACGAATGTATCGGAGATATGCTGCAAGAACTGTTGGAAAAAAACAATTATGCCGTATCGAGAGCTTATTCCGGCACGGAAGCGCCGTACGTAATTCAAAACGCCCGTCCCGATTTGATATTGTTGGACCTTATGCTTCCCGGACTTTCGGGAGAACAGCTTCTGCCGCAAATAAAGAATATTCCCGTAATCGTCGTAAGCGCCAAAGCCGATATTGACGGCAAAGTCGGTCTGTTGATGTCCGGCGCGGTTGATTACGTCACAAAGCCTTTTGATATAAAAGAATTGCTTGCGAGAATTAGCGTACATCTGCGCGATAAAATTTCAAATAACAGACTAATTGAATACGACGGCATTTCTCTCGACCTGTCGACCTACGGCGCAACCGTTAACAATACGTCCGTCAAACTTACAAAGACGGAATTTGCCATACTTTATACGCTTATGCAAGACCCCGACAAAGTCTTTTCCAAAAACTCGATAATGACTCAAATCGAGGACCTTACGCCCGACTGCGAAGAAAGCTCTTTGCGCACGCATATAGCCAACTTGCGCACCAAACTCAAAAAGGCAAACGGCAAAGACTATATTCAAGCCGTTTGGGGTATAGGATATAAATTAAAATCTTAACAATTTTTTAACGTTTTTTTATATATTCCTTGATATGTATACGATAATATAAAGGTACGCGAATATCAAAACGTCAAAAAGACGTTAGACGCAGTAACAATCAAAGGAGTATTCTATGGAATATTGTTTAACGGTAGACTCTCTGTCTAAAAAATATCGCAAATTTGTAGCATTGAACGACGTGACTATGCGCGTACCTCAAGGCGCGATTTACGGACTAATCGGAAAAAACGGCGCAGGTAAAACTACGCTTATACGCATTATCTGCGGTCTTCAATCGCCCACGGCGGGAACATATTCTATCTACGACGCGACTTATTCAAGCAAAGAGATTTATAAATCGCGCAGACGAATGGGCGGAATAATCGAATCGCCCGCGCTGTATGGCAATATGAGCGCCAAAGAAAACCTCAAACATCAATTTTTATTGCTCGGCAAACCGTCGTTTGACGAAATAGACAAACTCTTGGAATCTGTCGACCTCAAAGACGTTGGCAAAAAACCCGTACGCAACTTTTCGCTTGGTATGCGTCAACGTCTTGCAATAGCAATGGCTCTCGCCTCCGACCCCGACTTCGTCGTGCTCGACGAGCCTATCAACGGACTCGACCCGCAAGGAATCGTGGAAATAAGGGAGATAATTCTCAAGCTCAACAAAGAACGCAATATCACTTTTTTGATTTCCAGTCATATACTCGACGAACTTTCAAAACTTGCCACGCACTACGGCTTTATCGACAAAGGCAAGATACTCAAAGAAATCACCAAAGACCAACTCGAAGAAAATCTCAAAAAGCGTATCGTCTTCAAAGTCGACACAGAAGAAGAACTCTGCTCCGCGCTCGACGAAACCAATTTGCAATACAAACTCACATCTCCCACCGAAGGCGAACTTTACGGCGAAATAAGCATATCGGCGTTGAGCGATATACTCAAAAGCCGCGGAATCACGCTTATTAAAGTAAGTCAAAAAGACGAAACTTTGGAGTCTTATTATATCAATCTTTTGGGAGGCGGCAAAGATGATTAAATTATTGAGAGCCAATTTTGCAAGAGTGATAAAAAGCGCGACATTTTGGATATTCATAGCGTTATATGCTTTATATCCAATTATGGTTGCGATAATAGAATCTGAAAGTTTTGAACGTATATCAAGCGACAAAATGCTTTCTCTAAATTACGGCGTGGAGTGGTTCCCACTGCAAGGCATTCTTATAGCGCTTATTTGTTCCATTATCTTCAGCGCGGATTTTCACAACGGAACTTTAAAAAACAAAATCATCATCGGTCAGTCAAAAACCAATATCTATGTCGCCAATCTTTTGACAATGATGATTATATCTCTTGCGTTAAGCGTAATATACATTCTTATATTTTTTGCCGTAGGTATGCCTATACTCGGCAAATTTAAATATTCTGCAAGCACGTTAATTTGGATAATCGTCAACGGCTCACTTGTGCTGACAACTTATTCATCGATAATGATGCTGATAGTAATGACAAGCAAAAATGCTTTTGCCTCATTAATAATTTCATTGCTGGTTTTAACTGCAAGCGCTCTTTTATGTTATTTTATGGACTATATTGTTTCTATTCCCGAGTATATCCCAATTAGCTATGAAAATGAATTAGGTGAAATCTTTTGGAAACAAATACCAAACGAAGATGTGCCAAGCAAAGCGGTAAAATCGTTTTGCAGATTATTGACAGATATTTTACCAAGCGGACAAAGTTTTCAGATATCAAGTATAGGATATACCCACGGTTGGATAATGGGTATTTACTCCCGTAATGATATTCACAATTGGCAAATGGCTCTGTACTCGCTTGTAATAATAGGCGCTACGACGGGAACAGGAATGGCAATATTCAAAAAAGCAAATATTAAATGACAACAACCTCCTAAATCGCGTTGCGTAGGTCTTGCAAAAACTTACGCAACGCAACACCCTCATTAATATTAAAGGAGTAAACACTATGCTCAGACTACTACGAAGTAATATTACAAGAATAATAAAAAGCAAAACCTTTTGGATAAGTTTATCGGCGTACGCAATATATGCAATAATAATTATACTTTCCTGCACGCCTTGGAATTATGAAACGGGAGAATTTTCAGCTGAATACGTTCTTGGGCAAAACTACGGTTTAGATTCCCAAGCAACGAATATTCTCTCAGTCAGTCTTCCGTTGCAAGGCTTGATGTTGGCGGTAATATCCTGTATTATTTTTCTTCCCGACTATCACAACTCGACGATAAAAAACAAACTCGTCATAGGTCATACAAAAACACAAATATATCTTTCCAACTACCTTTCTGTCGCATTTATTTCGTTTGCTTTGAACGTAGTATATCTGCTGTTTTTCTTTGCGCTTGCTCTGCCGTTGTATGCAAGTCATCCCAACTTTTCAATTTCTGCAACTAAAATCCTTTTATCGATTCTCGACGGAACGCTTATGATGTTTGCTTATTCGGCTGTGATAACTTTGGTGATGATGACGAGTAAAAATTCTTTCATAACGTTGCTAGCAACCATTGTATTGCTTGGAACTAGCATACTTCTTATTATGCTTTATAAAGACGTGCTCAACGTGCCGGAATTTGTTTTTTCGCCTGCCTGCAACGATTATGTTCCCAATTCGAATTATCCCGATAAATCGCTTCGACATTTTTGTCAGTTTATGTTGGACTTCTTCCCTAGCGGGCAAAGTTATCAACTTGCCGACAATAACCTCAGATGGCAAATAGCTTTGTACTCGCTCTTAATGATACCTGCGTCGACTTACGCTGGTACGGTAATATTCAATAAGACAAATATCAAATAAGACAAAGGAGAAATCTATGGAGATTTTTTTGATAATTTTAAGTATAGCGCTTGCAGCCGCAGGAATAATACTGACGGCAAAAATAATCGTAATCAAAAAAGCCGCCAAAGAAATAAACGGACAATTTTCCAGGTTGCTCCAAGGCGGCACCAACGCTTTGATTAATATCTCCTGCGCCGATAAAGATATGAGAAAACTGGCTTGTTCTCTCAACGTAAGTCTGCGCGAATTGCGAGAAAAAGAACTCAAGTATGTCAACGGCGATAAAGACCTCAAAGCGGCAATAACCAACGTTGCTCACGATATTCGTACTCCTCTTACTGCGATATGCGGATATACCGATATGTTAAAAGAAGAAAAAGATAGCGCAAAGTCTCTCAAATATCTGTCAATCATTTCCGAAAGAGCGACAACTCTCAAAGTGCTGTCCGAAGAACTCTTCAAATATTCGGTGGCAGCAAATAAAAACTTGGATAAAAATCAAGAATTGGAAAAAACCGACGTCAACTGCCTTTTGCAAGAAACGCTCTTTTCTTTCTACTCAAAATTTTGCGAAAAAAATATTGTGCCGAAATTTTCGACTTGCAAAGGCGAGATATTGAGAATAACAGACAAAAATTCTTTGATTAGGATATTTTCCAACATAATAGAAAACGCCATTAAATACAGCGACGGAGATTTTATTATAGATATAAACGAAAACGGAACTATAAGATTTTCCAACACCGCTCGCAATCTCAACAACGTAGACGTAGCAAAACTTTTCGACAGATTTTTTACCGTAGAAAACGGTAAATCGTCCACGGGTCTCGGCTTATCTATCGCCAAGCAGCTTACAAAAAAATTGGGAGGCGAAATATCCGCCGAATATCACAACAACGTCTTGACTATTGTGTTGAAAATTTAATTTTTAATAAACCAATCAATGATATTTCCCACGACTATTCCGTCGTAATTTCCCAATCCGAATTTATACAGCGTAAGTATCTTTTTTGCGTGCATATCCTTGATATTCTTGAGCGGAGTTATCTCCCTCTCCTAATTATCGCAATACCCACCCTCTGGCAATATATATTCTCCGATTTCGGCGAATTTTATTCGTTTTGTCAGATTATTTTCCGATTTCGGCTAATATATCTAAATAATTAAGCAATTCGCCGAAATCGGAGAATTGCTTAATTGCATTTTAATCCATAAAATTTCTAACTTTAAATTTATTGTAGTTTACACTGCAGAACTAATACAGTATCTGAATTGAACTGTTAAATTATACCATATAGTATATTAATTTATTTAGTCTAATATTTTTGATAAATTACGTCATCCGGTATATTATGTCATTTCAAGCCAAGGAGAGACATCTCCGCTGCTTGCAGCTAATCCTCATAATATTTTCCGTTTATATCAACTATTTCCTTATTATGTAGACACTCTTTAATAAAGGTCTTTCCGTCGTCATAAGAGCGCCAATTATATCCTAAGTCATCTACATAATATAGATAATCTTGCATATAGTGCGGTGACTTTTCATTATAATCTCTCTTTTTTTTCTTGCCTTGATAAGATGTATATGTCAATTCTCTTTCATAACCTTTTTTATCTCTAATTGTAAATACTTCTATCTTATTTTTATCTTCCTCTTGCCTTTTTTCTTCTTCAATTTCGTGCTGCGTCTTGTATGGAGTAATTATGTCTATAAAAGTCTTTAGAGCCTCGGAAATATATCTTTTACCCCATCCAATATAGCATATCCAGTCTATAATGCCCAACCAGAAAAATACTATACGCAACACGATATATAATATATAGTAAGCAGGCGCCGTCAAAATATACAATGCGAAACTTGCTTTTTCTTCTCTTCTGCCTACGCGCGCTATTATTATATGACTTATAAAACCTAAAACTAAAAATGCGACTACGCCAATTGTTATTAATTGCCATAATGGGTCTTCAAAAACTCCGCTAACACCGGTGATTGCCAATATTGGCAACAATAATATCGACAAAACAAATAAAATCCAACTTACTACTTTCATTTTTTTCTCCTTTTTGTGTGTTTTCTGATTTTAATAATATTCTAATTATAATTAGAAGTCAAGTATTTTTCTCTAATTATTGTTAAAATATTTTTGTATGAGAGAATTTGATAGAAAGGTATTTGGAGAAAGGCTTAAAACTTTGCGAACCGAAAAAAATGTCGGTCAAAATTTGCTCGCAAAAGACTTAAGCTTAAGCAACGCTTCTATCAGTTATTGGGAAACGGGAAAACAAGAGCCTTGCGCCGAGGCTATTTTTAAACTTGCGCAATATTTTGACGTATCCGCAGATTATCTTTTGGGTCTGACGGACGATTAGATACCTAAACCGTTAAAAAGAATTCCGCGCAATTAAATTGCTACTTTAATTAATTGCAGTATGTATATGCGTATTATGATTTTATTTTTTATTATTATAAAGGCGATTGAAAAAAATTTTATTAATATTTCATAAATAAAATAATCAAAATATCTTTTTACTTAGATTGAATATGATTTCATCGTCTGCAGGCGCCCACTCGACAGTCGCAATTTCGCTTGGCATAAGCCATTTGTCGTCGATATGTTCGTTGAGAGTATAAGAGTCCGACAACGGCTTGCAAAGATAGGTATGCAAATTGACTATGACTTCTTCATACTCGTAAGTTACCGACATAAACTCCCTCTCAACCTCGATATCGTAATTCATTTCTTCGAGCAGTTCTCTTTTGAGCGCTTGTTGCGGCGTTTCGCCTTGCTCTATCTTTCCGCCGGGAAATTCGTATTTATACGCTACGGCTTTATTTTTATTTTCGCCGCGCTTTACGGCAAGAATTCTGCCGTCTTTTACTATTATTGCGCCGACTACTTGCAAAACTTTTTTCATATGCACCCTACACCTTATTAATTGTTAAGACATTGCGACCACTGCGTTTGGCTCAAGGCGACATAAATCATATGTCATATACCTTTAGCTATATGTGATTTTGACCTTCGTAATATGTTATTTTAACTGTCGCTATTTTTGGTTTTCGTTATATGCTGTTTTAACCTACGTTATATGTCTTTTTACTTACGCTATTCGTATTTTCGACTTTTAATATTTGCCGTTTAACCTACGTTGTATGTCTTTTTACTTTCGCTATTCGTATTTTCGGCTTTTAATATTTGTAGTTTACCTTCGCTGTATGTCTTTTCGATTTTCATTATTAATCGTTTCGGCATTCATTGTATGTCATTTCGACCGAAGCGAAGCGGAGCAGAGAAATCTCAACAGCATATAAAACGTATTAGATTTCTATATTACGCTCCAAACAACAATATCGGCGCTATAAGGCCTGACCAAACACCAAATTGGCAAAACGCGCGCTGACGTTGGCGTCTTTGCAATACTTATCCGCGCCTATCTGTCTTGCGTATTCTTCGGTTAGCACGGCTCCTCCTACCATAACTTTGCAATTAGGGCAATGCTCTTTGAGAAGTTGCACGGTCTCCCGCATATTTTCTACGGTCGTGGTCATAAGCGCCGACAGTCCGCAAAGTCGGATACCGTTGCTTTTAACTGCTTCGACAACAGCCATAGGCGACACGTTCTTTCCCAAATCGATAACTTTGTATCCGTAATTTTCAAGCACGGTCTTGACGATATTTTTGCCTATATCGTGCACGTCGCCTTTGACGGTGGCAAGCACTATTTTACCTTTTTCGGTATCTGCGCCGATGGGCATATTCTTTTTGACTATTTCAAAACAAGCCTTTGCGCAATCTGCCGACGCGATAAGCTGCGGCAAAAATATCTTGCCTTTTTCGTAATTGTCTCCCACTCTGTTGAGCGCGGGAATAAGATAGTCGTCTATGACCTGCAACGCGTCGTGATTTTTCAGCAATTGCTCCGTCAGCGCGCTTGCTCTGTCAAGTCCTTTTTCTATACAATAAAATATATCTTTATCGCTATGACTATTATCGTTTTGCGCGACGGTTTTCTTTATTATCTGCGTACCAGCATAATCTGCGTACTTGGCCGTATAAGACATACAGTTCTTATCCTTGCAAGTAAGCACGTTGAATGCGTCGACTGCCTGCATATTCTCGGCTACGTTGGGATTGAGTATCGGCAAATCCAATCCGCTCTGCATTGCCATAGTCAAAAACGCCGTGTTGACTATCTGTCTTGCGGGAAGTCCGAAAGATATGTTGGAAACTCCCAGCACCGTTTTGATATTGTATTTGCTCTTGAGTATCCGTATGGCTTCTAGGGTATTCATAGCCTGTTCGGGTTCTGCGCTGACGGTAAGCGTAAGACAGTCTATATACACGTCCTCTTCTCTAATACCGTAGCTCTTCGCCCTATCTATTATCTTTTCGGCGAGACGCACTCTCTCCTCTACAGTCTTGGGGATGCCGTTTTCGTCGATTGTCAGACCTACAACGCTAGCTCCGTATTTTGCTACGATAGGAAGAATAGCCGTCAATGACTTTTCTTCAGCATTTACGGAATTGACTATCGGTTTGCCGTTGTAATATCTCAACGCTCTTTCGATTGCCTCCGGCTTGCCGCAATCTATCTGAAGCGGCGCGTCGGTAAGACTTTGGATATATTTGACCATATCCGTAAGCATTTGCTTTTCGTCTATCTGCGGCAATCCCGCGTTGACGTCCAATATTTCCGCGCCTGCGTCAACCTGCTCGATTGTCTGATTTGCGATATAATCGAAATCTTTTTCTATAAGAGCCTGTTTCATAGCCTTTTTGCCCGTGGGATTTATTCTCTCTCCTATGACCTTAACGCCGTCTATATACACTACCTTTGTCGAACTGCAAACTGCCGTCCTATATTCTCTATTTCTTACCGCTACATTTTTTCTCTGCCGCAAATCGTTGAGTTTTGCGATATATTCCGGAGTCGTGCCGCAACATCCTCCTAGCGCGTTGACTCCCAAATCAATATATTTTTCGTAGGATTTGGCAAATTCTTCAGCCGATACGGGATAGTTCATTTCGCTGTCCGGAAGTCCTGCGTTTGCTTGAATAAACAAAGGCAAACTGGTATGTTGCGCCAATCTCTCCATAATGGGATATATTTGGTCGGGACCGAGCGAACAGTTGATTCCCAAAGCGTCCGCCCAAGCGCTTGCCGTAATGGCAAACGCTTCTACGCTGCAACCTGTAAAAGTACGTCCGCTTTCGTCAAAAGTCATACTTGCCATAACAGGCAAATCGCAATTTTCTTTGACTGCAAGCAGCGCGGCTTTGAGTTCGTATAAATCGCTCATTGTCTCTATCAACACCACGTCCGCGCCGTCTTTACCCGCAAGTATCTGTTCTTTGAATATGTCGTAAGCCTCGTCGAAAGTCATAGTTCCCAACGGCTCTATCAATGCGCCCGTAGGTCCTATATCCAAAGCCACAGCTTTGTCGCCTGCCGCGGCTCGGGCGATTTTAACTCCCGCCTTGATAACATCGGATACTTCCTTTGCGTCCTTGAGTTTTCTTCTGTTGGCGCCGAAAGTATTTGCGCTGATAATATCGCTTCCGCTTTGGATATAACTTTTGCTCACTTCAAAAACCATATCGGGATTGTTAATATTGAGCAATTCGGGAATTTCTCCGCCTTTAAGTCCCATTTTTTGAAATTGAGTTCCCATTGCTCCGTCAAGCAATATTATCGAATTATTTATTCGCTCGTTGAATTTCATCATCTTAACTGTTTCCTAATTTATATAATTCGCCAAAAGTATAAGGCTGCCTATTTTCTGCCACGTCGTTTTGGAAATATCTAATTGCGTCTATACTCGCACTTAACATTATTGCAATTGCCGCACTTGCCGACGCACCTTTTATACTGCGCGTCGTCCTTTGCGCTTTCCTTTACGCCCATAATTGCCGTAACCGACTTTTGCGGAGACATCATAAAACTGTCTTCGTTGATAAAAACGCCTATACGTTTCTGCATTTCCAACAATCTCACAAAATCTTTTTGCTGCGCCAACGGAAAGTCTCCGTAACCGCAAGAAAATCTCCAGGTCAATCGCTTGGTATTGAGACTCTGAATTTGCTCGCATAAATCGTCGCAATAACTCTCTATCGCGCATATGCTCGCGCTGTCGACCATAATGCCCAACAACGGATTGTCTTTCATCAATTTGTCGACAGTCCTTTCTATCTCGAATCCCACCGTAGCTCCCAATATATAAGCTTCGTTGCAATCTTCCAAATGTTTTGCTATGTCATTTCCCTGCAAAATCATATCCGCATCTTTTAAAGACAACGGTTCTTTGACAAGCGAAAACTTTTTTATCACATTTCTGGGCGTAATCTTTTCAAGACAAATATCTATTGCTCGGTCGATATTGCGTTCTATATTATCGTCGTATTGCTGTCCTCTGTAGCCGAGGTATCTCAACAGTTCGCTCTTTTCTATCTTCATACAGTCTGTTTAACGCCGTTGAGCTTGTCGATTATCGGCTTTATATTTTCCGTAATTCTTTTTGCGACGTAGGCGTTGTTCATAATATAAAGGTGTATTCCCTCCACTCCGCTAGACAGCAAATCCACTATTTGGTCGGTTGCGTAAGCTATACCTGCTTCCATAAGCGCCTCGGGGTCGTCGGCGAATTTATTGTACATACGCGATATTTTGGACGGCAATTTGGCTCCCGTCATTTTGACTATACCTCCAAACTGCGAAGCCTTGACAAGCGGCATAATTCCAGCCTGAATGGGCACGTCAATACCCGCAAGTCTCACCATATCGAGATACTTGAGATAATCGTCGTTGTCGAAAAAAAGCTGCGAATTGAGGTGCGAGACTCCCTTGTCAACTTTTATTTTCATATGGCGTATATCCTCGACGATATTTACGCTTTCGGGATGCCCCTCCGGATAGCAAGCGCCCGCTATATCGATATCGCTGTATTGTCTTATAAATTCCGTCAACTCGCTGGCGTATTTAAAATCGCTCTTTACCTCGCCTTCCACTCTGTCGCCGCGCAACGCAAGCACGTTTTCCACTCCTATATCTATCAGTCCGCGCAAAGCGTCCGCAACTTCTTCTCTTGTGGAATTAATGCAAGTCAAGTGCGCCAAAGGCTCTATATTGTAGTCGTTCTTAACGATTTGCGCGATTTCCTTTGTTCGGGAGTTCTTGCTTCCGCCCGCGCTATAGGTAATTGAAATATAATCGGGCTTGATATTCTTAAGTTCGGATAATGTCTTATATATCTTGCCGATATCGTCGTTTATTTTGGGAGGAAAGATTTCAAAGGAGTATACCGCTTTTTTCTCCTTGAACAATTTGCTTATTTTCATAAATTTTTTCACCGCCGTTTTATTTGACTTATATTTTAGCACAAATAGATAAAATACACTACTTATTGAAAAAAGTTTGCAAAAAAATTTATACGCGTTCCCCTTTTGAGCCGAGTCCAAAAAAAGTTGACAATAATTATACAAAAGATATATTATATATATATTAAAATCAATAAAGACTCGGAGCGGCTATGAATTTTATCGATATCGAAAAAAAATGGCAGAAAAAATGGGCTGATACAAAGCTCTATTCTTTTAACAAGTCAAAAATCAAAGACAAATATTACGTTTTGGAGATGTTCTCCTACCCATCGGGCGCAAAATTGCACGCAGGTCACTGGTATAATTACGGACCGTCGGACAGCTACGCTCGCTTTATGCGTATGAACGGCAAAGAAGTTTTTCAGCCAATGGGATTCGACGCTTTCGGTCTGCCTGCGGAAAACTACGCCATAAAATCTGGAATTCATCCTCAAGACAGCACGCTTAAAAACATCGATACTATGGAAGGACAGCTCAAAGCTATGGGCGCTTCGTTCGATTGGGATTACGAAATAAAGACGTGTATGCCCGATTACTATAAATGGACTCAATGGATATTCTTGCAACTATATAAAAACGGACTGGCATATCGCAAAGAAGCGCCTGTGAATTGGTGTCCTTCTTGCAACACGGTGCTTGCCAACGAACAAGTCGTCGACGGCGCTTGCGAAAGATGCAACACCGCGGTAATAAGAAAAAATCTCACCCAATGGTTTTTTAAAATCACCAAATACGCCGAAGAACTCCTCAACGGGCTCGACACTGTGGATTGGCCGGAAAAGACTAAAGCTATGCAACGCAACTGGATAGGCAAATCGACGGGAGGAGAAATTGAATTTACCTGCGAAAGCGGAGATAAATTCAACGTCTTTACCACAAGAGCCGACACGGTATTCGGAGTGTCTTACGTTATACTTGCTCCCGAACATCCTTTGGTAGACAAAATTACGTCTAAAGAACAAAAAGCAGAAATCGAAGAATATAAGAATAATTGCGCCAAGATATCGGAAATCGACAGAATGTCGACAACGAGAGAAAAAACCGGCGCGTTTACGGGCGCGTACTGTATCAATCCAGTCAACGGCGAGAGAGTTCCTATTTGGATAGGCGACTACGTACTCTACTCCTACGGCACGGGCGCGGTAATGGGCGTTGCCGCACACGACGAAAGAGACTACGATTTTGCAAAGAAGTTCGGTTTGCAAATCAAGAGAGTAATAAAGTCAAAGGACGGTTCCAACGACGACCTGCCCTATTGCGAATACGGCGTTATTTGCAATACCGACACTCAATTTGACGGAATGACTTCGGAAGAAGGCAAAGTGGCTATCGTAAAATGGCTGGAGGGTAAAAAACAAGGTCAACTCAAGACCAATTACAGACTGCGAGACTGGCTGATATCACGTCAGAGATATTGGGGTGCGCCAATTCCCGTGGTATATTGCGGCAAATGCGGAGAGGTCGCAGTCCCCGAAAAGGATTTGCCCGTATCTCTTCCCTATAACGTTGAATTTAAGCCAAACGGCAAATCGCCGCTCGCAAGCTGCGAAGAGTTTATGAATACGACCTGCCCCAAGTGCGGAGGCAAAGCAAGACGCGACGCCGACACTATGGACACTTTCGTATGCTCCAGTTGGTACTATTTGAGATACCCCGACGCTCACAACGACAAAATGGCTTTCGACCCCGAAATCATAAACAAAATGTTGCCCGTCGACAAATATATCGGCGGCGCGGAACACGCCTGTATGCATTTGCTTTACGCGCGTTTCTTCACCAAGGCGCTGCGCGATATGGGCTATCTCAACTTTGACGAACCCTTTAAGTCGCTTGTCCATCAAGGCACTATACTCGGTCCGGACGGCTTTAAAATGTCAAAGTCAAGAGGCAACGTTATTTCCCCAGACGATTACGTAGGCAAATTCGGTTCTGACGCGTTCAGACTGTATCTTATGTTTGGTTTTAGTTATATCGAAGGAGGTCCTTGGAGCGCCAACGGTATGGAGTCTATCGTCAAATTCTTGGAAAGAGTGGAAAGAATAGTTGACAAAGCCATAGCCTTCGAAAGCGACAAAACGCAAATGGGCGCTCAAGAAAAAGCCCTCAACTATACGCGCAACTACACGATAAAGAGAGTCCGCGAAGATATGAAAGCTTTCTCGTTCAACACAGCGGTAGCGCGTATAATGGAATACGTCAACGAGCTTTATAAATACGACAATCTCGGCGAGGATAAAAACGCAAGTTTCTTCAAAGCCTGCATAAGCGATTTGATACTTTTGCTAGCTCCCCTCGTGCCGCACATAGCGGAAGAACTCAACGAAAAAATGGGCGGCAAATTTTCGGTATTCGATATGACCTTCCCCGTCTGCGACGAAAAGGCTCTCGTAAAAGACGAATATGAACTCGCAGTGCAAATCAACAGCAGAATGAAGGCAAAAATAATAGTGCCGAGCGACGCCGACAATAAGGCTATCGAAAATATCGCAATGCAAAACCAAACGGTAATATCCGCAATACAAGGTATGCAAGTCGTCAAAGTAATCGTAATTCCAAAGCGACTTGTCAATATCGTCTGCAAATAAACATAACGCAATAAAATTAAGCAAATATAGAGACTTGAATTGCGCAAGACAATATATTGCGTTAATCGAAGTCTCGGAGGTAAATATGTTAGAACTCAAATTCGTATGCGAAAACATTGAAGAAGTAAAGCAAAGACTTTCACACAGAAGCGGCAAATTCGACCTTGAAGGTTTGAGCCGACTCGCCGACGAGAGAAAAACTCTCATTCAAGACGGCGAAACAAAAAAGGCAACCAAAAACGCCGTATCAAAACTCATACCTTCTCTCAAAGGCGACGAAAAGACGGCTAAAATCGCCGAAATGAAAGAACTCGGCGAACAGATAAAGGCTATAGACGCAAGACTTAACGAAGTGGAGAGCAAAATAAGCGAAATTATGCTCACCATACCCAATCTTCCCAACAAGGACACGCCTATCGGAAGCGACAGCGACGACAACGTTGAGGTGAGAAGATGGGGCGAGCCGACAAAGTTTGATTTCAAACCCAAAGCCCACTGGGATATTGCCGAAGAAAAAGATTTGTGCGATTGGCCGAGAGCAAGCAAAATAGCCGGCGCAAGATTTACAGTGTATAAAGGTCTCGGCGCAAGACTGGAAAGAGCCATATATAATTTTATGCTAGACACTCATATCTCCAACGGATATACGGAAATTTTCCCGCCTTATATGGTAAATAAAAACGCTATGATAGGCACGGGACAGTTGCCGAAGTTTGCAGAAGATATGTATTACGTCAACAACGAAGGACAGGATTTTTACCTCGTACCGACGGCGGAAGTGCCCGTCACAAATCTGCATAGAGACGAAATCATCCCCTATGACGCGCTTCCTATCAAATATTGCGCGTACACGGCTTGTTTCAGAGGCGAAGCAGGCAGCGCGGGAAGAGATACCAGAGGTCTTATACGCCAACATCAGTTTAACAAAGTCGAATTGGTAAAATTCACTACTCCCGAAACGAGTTATGCAGAACTTGAACACTTGACGAATTCCGCGGAAAAAATATTGCAACTCCTCGGTATTCCCTACAGAGTTGTTTGTCTTTGCACGGGAGATTTAGGTTTCGGTTCGGCGAAAACTTACGATATCGAAGTTTGGATGCCGTCGTACAACAGATACGTCGAAATCTCGTCTTGCTCGGATTATGAAGATTTCCAAGCCAGACGCGCAAGCATAAGATACAGAGATAAAGACGGCAAAGTAAAACTCGTCCACACGCTCAACGGCAGCGGACTCGCAGTGGGCAGAACAACCGCCGCGATTCTCGAAAACTTCCAACAAGCCGACGGAAGTATAACGATTCCCGAAGTATTGAGAAAATATATGGGCGTTGACAAAATTCAATAATATATGAATATTTCTCTCCGCAAAAAATCCGATAGCCTAGAGCAAAAGTCTTCCCAAAGAATATGGGAGCTGGATTTTTTGCGGGGAGTTTGCGTTTTGCTGATGGTCTTTGACCATTTTATGTTCGACATCGCCGAGCTGTTTAATAAAGAGTGGATAGCTACTGGAAAAGAAAACGTCATTTTGATAGTGCGTCTTGCCAAAGAATATATCGATAATTCCGTTTTGCGTTCTACTACTCAACATATAGTCGTATGGATATTTGCAATTTTGTGCGGCATATCCTGCTCTTTTTCGCGAAGTAATCTCAAACGCGGCATACAAGCCACGATAATAGCGGGAATAATAACTATAGTGTCATTCTATATGGACACCGCCATTAAATTCGGAATATTGCATATGTTTGCTTTTTCCATACTGCTTTGGTGGTTTATAGACACCGTATGCAGACACAACAAGATGTTTACCGCAGGTATATGTATGTTCGTCGGCATAATGATTATAACGATGAACGAAGGCTTTATGGCGACGTATAGAGACAATATGCAAGCCTTTGCCTCTGACAACTCGCTATACTTTATAGGCGATTTTATGAAAGGTCAAAAAGGCTTTTTCTCGGGAGATTATTATCCTATTTTCCCCAATACAGGATATATGCTGATAGGCGCGGCTCTTGGCGTAATTGTCTATCCAAAGAAAAAATCTTTGTTGCCGCTTCTTGGCAAATACGATTGGTACAAGCCGTTTGCTTTTTGGGGCAAAATCGCCATTTGGGTATACGCATTGCACCAAGTCGTTGTCGTTGTAATTTTGGCAATTATCAGCTTTCTTTTTATCACGCCCGGCAACTTCGTGGTTATTTAACGACGTCGGAATTGAGAGCGTATCTTGCATCGAAATATTCTCCTCCGACAACTTTTAGTTCATACGCAAGATTCTTTGCTTTATAATTTTCATAATATTCCGGAAAAACGTATAGCGTAGGACGGATGACATTATTTGAGCCGTCCACACTGATAAACGTATTTTCTGTGATAATATCGGATATATCTCCCTCTATAACAATCTTTTTAAGATTACGGTTGTTGCATATCGCAGTCCCGTCGATTATCGATATATTTTTCGGCAATATCAACTCTTCAACATCCGTATCCACTATCGAAAGTTCCGCAAGATGTTGCAAACTGTCAGGCAAAATCAAATGTTTCAAGCCTCTTATCCCGTTGATTGCCATAGTGTTTATAGATTTGCAACCGTCACATATTGCAAGCGTATCTCCGTGTTTAAGTTTAGGCGCAAAAAACAGAAAAAATTCTCCGTCGTTTTGAACGTACATATATCCTCCGTCGCTTTTTACCAACGGATGCGTCAACGGAAAATAGAGTCCCAACACGTTGGCGTTGGTCAGAAGTATTTCGAAATTTTCCATATTGTTGCCGAGATGTATATACGATTCGTAAGGTACGTTAATCGAATTTGATTTGACCGTGTCGACTTTGTATCCGTCGTAATACTCCGGTATATAAATATGCGAGCGCGTACGACTTCCAAAAGATGTAACCATTCCGTCTCTGACCGCCACTCCCTCGCTCATATAATTCAGATACAAATCAATATCTTGCTCCGCAGTATCTCTGTCAAAATCCCATATTCTGTTTTCCGACGGAAAATACCATCCTTCCGCCAGAACGCAACCGTTGGGCAACTTATATTGCGGCTCAACTAATTTGGACTTCTCTATTACTCGTTCTTCTTTGATTAATCGCCCGTTGTCGTAATAGCGAACCGTAAACCATCTATACGATTTGAATATTTTCAGCATATCGTCAGAAAACATATTCATCGCGGAATTTATGATATCCTCGCGAATATTTTTGAGTTCTTCAAGCCGCTGTAGAACCTCCGTAAATACGTTTGGCGTATCGTTGAGGTCTTTTTCGAGCACGCATAGCGAACCCTCCACGTCAAAGGCTTTGCAATTTTTGCTTATACTTTTAAATACTATGGAATTATCTTGCGAATCATATCCCGTGAGTTGCATATCGACGTGTCCTCTGAACTCCGTCAAGTTATTGGGTATCGCAAAAGAAATTCCGCCGTCGGTATAGTTGAGGATTGGCGAAATATATTGCGCTTTGGGAATACTTTTGCTGTTGTAACATATAAACTCTAGACAGTAATTATATTTGTCTGCATCCGCGGCGTCGGAAGTGATAATCACCGTGTCGGACAAAGAATTGTTCTGCGCCAAAGAATAGCTTCTGTAAGCTTCCAAAAAACCCGTTTGGCTGTGATATTTGAATTTTAATAACATACTTCTCCATTCTCGGGGAAAGAGCAGAGACATATATATTGTAATACGGAATGCGATAAAATCAAGACTTTTGTGACATATTTTTATATCGCAATATAATTTAGACGCGTCAATTCAAATTGCAATTTTTCAATATGGCTTTATACGTTTCGTAATTTTCAATTTCTTCCTTTGTCGCCGAAGTAGCGCCTTTACCCTCAACCGCGACAAATTCGTCGTCTCCGTTTAAAGTCGCGCCGAATGAATTAAAAGCATTGTCGATATAAAAACTACCGTGGAAATTGATATATTCGGTTGCCAAAGACGTATATGAATTCTTTTCGTATACGTTGACTCCGCACACTCCAACGATATTGCCGAAATAAGAATTTTCCGACAAATATTCGCCTACAAAATAGCAATCGGTTACGCAACCGCCTAAATATTGCATAGAGTTGCCGAGGTCGAATTCTTCTTCTCTCACATATCCTACAATTCCTCCGACGTACGCAGGAGAACCGTCTGTGGACGCAACGTTGATTTTGCTTTGGCTTATACAACGCTCGGCGCTGCCGAAATAAATATAATAGCCGCCGCTCATAACTTCGCTGAATCCCATTATTCCTCCGGCGTAGACGGTCTTTGCCGTTGCCGTAATATCTCCCGTAGAAACGCAATTGGAAAGCAATGCAATGGACTGCGCGGAGATTCCGCCGATATATGCCTTTCCTTTGCCTGTCGCCGAAATAGCGCCTTGATTTACGGACTTATAAATATCCCCGTTTGCTATTGCGACGATACCTCCGACGTATATTTCCAAATCGCTATCTGTTTTTACAGTCAGCGCTCCGCTGTTTTTGCAACTTTCTATCGCGCCGCTCGTTGACAAACATATGCCTGCGGCGTATATGTTCCTGTATTGAGAACCGCAATTGATTTCGCCAGAATTAACGCTATTTTTTATATAAGCTGCAGTCGTCGTACCTCTATTCAAATAAGCGATGCCGACAGCAGACGCGGCGGGCTCGGTATCCTCTTCTATATCAAAGCGTCCGCAAGTTGAAAAAGACGAAATTGCTCCCGAATTTTTACAGTTGTCCACAACGTAATTGTTGCGGAAGACGATACCGCATACGATAGGATTCCACTCCGTATCGGCTGAAGTTTGGGACAAATCAGCCTCGTTTGTATTTTTGGTCAATAAGCCGTTGTTGACGGCGCATATGCCCGCAATATCAAACGTATCGGAGTTTATTTCGCCTTTGACTTTGCACTCTTGCAGATATGCGTTGTTGATACCTGCAACGCCTCCGAATACGGCGTTGGCGCCCGTCTCTCCGACAAGTGAAAATTGAGAATAATTGAGCTGGCAATTTTTGATAGTGCCTGCAATTTTGCTGTTGTATACGTTGTTTTGAAGGACGATTCCGCCGAAATTAAGCTCGCCTGTACCTGCCGAGTCCTTTGCGACGGCTTTGAGTTTTCCTTTTACGTTCAAAGTCACGTTTTCAATAGTACCGTAGTTTTCCAACGCAACGAAAGCGCTCTCTTCCGAAACAGTAATATCGGCGTTGACGTTGACGGTCACGTTGTCTATCACGGCGTTTTCGCCCACCGTCTTGAAAATCGCGTCGCCAAGGCTTTCGATTGTCAAATCAGACAACTTGCCGTTGAGTCTTCCAAACGAAGCTCCTTTGCCGAATATAAATTTGTGACCTTCTCCTATAATAGTGCAGTTGACTTTGTCCACAGCGAAATTTTCGGGTACGACTATATCTTGTTTAAGAACGTATTCTTTGTCGGAATCAAAGTCTATATGCTTGAGTTTTGTCGCTTCTCCCTCGATAGGTTTGGGAATAAGCGAAACGGCGGTAACGGGTACGCCGACAGCAATTACAACTGCCAAAAACAAACACAGACAAACCGTGGCGATATTCTTTTTTTCGCGGTAACTCAACGGACGTCTATCGATGACGATACCGTCTATCTCGAATCTTATATTAAGCGAATACTTTATGAAGTATATCGATTTAAGCCGTCCTTTTATCTCTGACGACATCGGCTTGGTCATCAAATACGCGCGCTTCAAATGCTTGGTTTTATCCAAAATCAACAGCATTTCGAGAGGCGAAACGACTTCGTTCATATACAGTCTCAAACACTTGCCCGCTTTTGAAGAAAACTTCTTCGAGACTTCCAAAGGCTCGCTCAAAGCGCTGTAATTTGTAATTTCCAAAAACATTTGCTCGTATGAGGAAATCAATCTGCGCGATTTGTATAAATACATCAACGACAGCACAGGAAATCTACCTAGACGGTATGCTCCGCACTGCGTTTTGTCCATCAAATCGGCAAACGCTTTTAAATCGTCGTTTTTTATAGCCTTAAACAAGCTTTCTTCTATCTGTTGCGCCATATTTCCCAAGCAATAGTTTTATTTTTTCTTAATTTTGACTTTTCTGTCAGCCGCCCATTTGTCAAACGCGTCGAAAAGATATTCCTCGTTGACGCTGCTGCCCTCTACCAACTTTTTCAACAGAGCGGAAGTCTTTGAAAACTCCTCGATAAGCGTAGCTATGTCTTTGCCTTGCTCGGAGACAGCCGCCGACAGTTCTTCGTTTTCCTTCCTGATATTTTCTATTTTATCGGCGTTTTGCTTCAAGACCGAAGCTATGTCTTTGTTGATAAAGTCGCTGATTTTTTCTACGTTTTTATTATAACCGTCAAGGGATTTTTGCAATTCTTTGAGATTATAAGAAGAGCGTTTTTCCGTGATGAGCGAGTCTATCTGCGCAAGTTGACTCTGCGCGCTCTTTTCTATTTTGCCGAGCGAATCGATTCTGTTGACCACCTCGGAAAATCTCGACGACATATCGTTTACCGCTTGCGCGTACTTTTCGCTGGAAACAGAGTATTCTTCTATCTTTCTGCCGAGTTCCTGCCCGCTTCTTGCTTGCGCGTTGATGGTGGCGTGGACTTTTTCCAGTTGATTGACGGCGTTGCCCGAAAAACTCTTGGTAAGATTGTCGAGGTCGTTTCTTATCTCTTCATATGACTTGCTTACGGAATGCAGACTTTCTTGCAACGGCGCAAGAAGATTTCGGTACGCTATAAAACTGTCTATAAGCTCCTTAATAGAATTTTCGCTGATTTTTTCGCTCATTGTCTCTTCCTCTTTAATTGATTATTTGCGGATTTTAAATTTGCCGCTATTTCACTGCAATCGCTGTTGAGTGTGTCAAGTATTATCTTTTTGGCAACGTCGTTGTCTTCTACCAAAGTATAGAAACGCACTATTTCCGGGTCGAGCGCTCCGCCGCCCTGCGCGCAGGCGTCCATCAACGGAAAGAGTTGCTCGTCGCCCGAACGGACAAACATCTCGCGCGCTTCTGCGTCCATACCCTGTCGCCAATACTCTATGCCCGCGTCGCGAATCTTGCCGAACCTCAAATATTTCTCATATACGGAAATATATATAAGCTGCTTTTTGCGCAACTCGTCCGACGACAGCCTGTCCGCGGTATTCCGCGCGTTTTCAAACTGTTCGAGAGAACAGAACTTTTCTATACGCTCAATAAATTCATCGTCGTCTATCTCTATCTTACCCGCTATATCCTTTAGATAAGCAAGCGCGCTTTCTTTATTTTTACTCTCGAAACACTCTTTGAACAACGCGTTGAAAGTTTCGGGATAATTGCTTTCGGCAACAAACAAATATTGTTTTGCTCGCGATATTCCCACGTAAAACAAGTTGAAATAATATCTGAAGACGGAATTTTCGTCGGCTGTCTTTCTGTTGAGCGACATACTGTGAAGATAACGCCACTTATCGGCATTGTCGCTCAACACATCGGCAAGAATTACCGTGTTTCGCTCAAGTCCTTTAGCTTCGGCTACGGTAAGAATTTCCGTCTTGCCCAAGACCTTCCGAAGTTCCTCTTTTTTCTTTTGAGAAGCCACGACGACGGTTACGTTTTCAAATCTTTTTTCGCCGAGCGAATATACAAAGCTCTTATCCTTTACCAACACTGCCGCAGAGGGCAACGGGGACGCTACGCTCTCGCCTTTTAGCACGAAGCTGTGTGTGCCGAATCTCTGCATATTCATCTCGCCGAGTTTTTGCGCGATTCTTTCTATTCTTTCCGTACTTCTGTAATTATGGCGCAGTTGGCTTACTCCCGTTACGTCGCCGTACATTATGCGCTTCAAATATCCAAAATTAAAGTACGACGGATTAATCATCTGCAAAGCGTCGCCTACGCAGAATAATTTACGGCATAGCGTTTTGATAAGACAAAGATTAACCTGCGTAAAATCCTGCACTTCGTCAATTACTCCAACGGAATATTTGGGCGCTGTAATTTTAGCCAACAGTTCTCGGCTCATAAGATTGTTGTCGGTGTAACCGCGCCTTTTCAAAAAGTCGGCATAATCGTTTGCAACAGTGTATATAATTTCGCATTCGCGATGCGTAAAGCTGTCTTTTCTCCCCTCGATATACTCTTCCTTTACCATCATTTCGCGAGGCGTATCCAGCTCGTATTTGCCAAAAATCATTCCGTAAATTTCTTTATAAATTATCTCCGGCGCAATATGTTTTATCTTTGCCAACGCGCCCGAAAGACGGTAGTTCTTTCCCAAGCCTAAGTATTCCTTGAGAAATACGCTTTCGCCCGCAACGCGTTTAGGCTCAAATGTCTCGCCGTAAATGTCTTCTATCAACCTATATTCCACTTTCTCTTTCAAAAACGCCGCGACGCGCTTAAGCGAAGATATAATTTCTTCGTCGCCCTCTACCGAGAAAAGAATACCCAGCTTGTTTTCTATCGCCTTTTTGTGATTTTTATCTAAAAACTCAACGCTACCGCGCTCGTATGAAGATATAAAGCCGTCGATATTTCTTGAAAACAATTCGACGCGCTCCCGTGTTTCGCTCAACAGTCCGCGCGAAAACGTAGTGTACAGCACAGCTCCTCGATAATTTCGGCAAGCGCAGTATACGATTTTTTCAACGCATACGTTTGTCTTACCGCTGCCCGCTATGCCTTGAACAAGCATATTTGCGTCCTCGGTCTCGACTATTTGACGTTGAGTATCGTTGAGATAAGGAAAATTGACTATGCCGTCGGCTCCCGACACAAGATAAAGCCTCGTCATATCCTCTTTTGTGACGACCTCGTCGGTGGGACGCAAAATCAAACCGATAGTTGCGCGCGACGAAATATATTCGCCCAAACGTCTGTCCATACCGCCTTCGGAAGCGTTGGCGCAAATAAATTTATAAAACACCAAGTCGCCGTCTGACAATCTGTTTTCTCCGCATTTTTGACGGAAAAAAACCGTATAAAGTCCGTCGTCCGTCTGCGCCGTAAAACATCCGTCGGACAGCTCTATATTCTCTCTGAAAATGCTTTCCGCAACACGGGATATAAACGCGTCTATGGCTATTATTTTTCGAGTGAGCGTGACAAATCCCTCCGTCTTGTAAAAAGACCGAATGGACGATAACGCTATCTTGGTTGTGTCTGCCTTTATTCTCTGTATCATAATGCCGTAAGCCCGTTTATATATAATTCAAACTGTTCGTCAGTGAGCGGAAAAGATATCTTAACAAAAGCCTTAAGCCGCGCGTCGGTCATAGTGTCGCTTGCCGCGTCAAAAGAGATATGAGTGCTCTTATTGGAATATTGACCGAATATATCTGCTTCTATGCGGTTTTTTTCGCATTGCTCGGTTCTATCTTGCAGTCTCCTCGCTATGTTTTCCAAAGCGCGCCGTTTGTTTTTCAATTGCGACCTCTCGTCTTGACAAACGACGACCATACCTGTCGGCAAATGCGTAACCCTAACGGCAGTTTCGACCTTGTTGATATTCTGACCGCCCGCGCCGTGCGAATGAAAGACGTCTATCTTCAAATCTTTCTCGTCGATTTCTTCGACTCTTGCCGTCGGCGTAACCGCAAAGCAAAGTTCTTGGCTTTTTGACTTCGCGCAGTAAACCTTGTGAGCGCCCGTAAGAGGAGTAAGTCGCGTGATAACGTCTTCCCCGACGGCGACGAACGAAACCTCCTGCGCTTTTCCGCTTTTGTCCAAAGCAACGTTTTCTTGGGATATCTTTGCGCCGCGCGATAACAAATTAGACTTTATCAACTCGCATAACGCCAAGCCGAATTTAACAGAAGCTTCTTTAAATTTAAACCTGCAATAGGCGCTCTCTACGGCGCGTTTGCAGCCAAGCGCGTCTGAAAGCAAAGTTGCAAGTTTCGACTGCGTTCTTTGCAAATAAGATATCTCCCGATATATATCGGCGCGCATTTTTTCGTCGGCAGCGTCGGAAAGTAATTCCGTATACCCTTTCTCTTCATCAATCGCATTTTTTAGAGAATGCAAACCGTCCTTCAAAGATTTGAGAGAATTGTATTTTGACAACACGGAAAGATAATACGCTTTGTCGGCTTGCACTTCTGGATATTCCAAAAGTTCTTCCGTCTCTTCAAAGCTCTCAAGCGCCCTTTCCGCCGCTGTAATTATATCGCCGTAGATACCGTACATAAAGATATTTTACCATTTTTTTGATAATCAGTCAATAAAGTCAAATAACCAATAAACCCGCGAAGCCATTTATAATGGATAATTTACAATGCTTAAAATTTATTAAAAAATTTTTAGAAATGATATTGTAATTGATTTAACCGTATGATATAATATAGTTGGTTATAAAAAATTCGCAACGATTATAAATATATCTTTAGATATTTTATATTCAATTATATATAAGCTTAAATCGCCTTATATATCTTTTTCAACATATTTTAATAGGGGGAATTACTATGAAAAAATGCAAAGTTTTCTGCATAGCATTTACGTTAATAACCGTATTCGTAATGCTTATGTCTTTATCAGCTTGCAAACCAAAAGAAAAAGACGTCAAACTTATTTTATCGCATTGTTATAATCAAAATGAAAATCCGCATATTACAGATTATTTTGACGACGAAACGAAGCTCAACTTGGCTGTAAAAATCGATTCTGTCGCAGAACTGGTTGCTTTCTGTAATGAAAAACAGCTGTCTGTCTTTGACGAGAATTCTGCGGCATTCAACGACGGCGTAAGTAAAAAGTTAAGGGAATTCGACAATGACTTTTTCATTGACAGTTCCATTGCTTTGATATTGAGATTTAAAGAAACTTCCGACAACTACGTATACTCCTCCGCTCAAATAGACAACGGAGTAATGAACATCAATTTTATTACTGCCACCGGCGCAACCGCTACAAAAATTACAACGCAAATTACAATATTGGAATTTAATAAAACAGCTGCAAATACAATAACCTCAATAAAAATTAATTATAACAAAGAAAAGCCTGACAAGAATTATGACGTAAAAATTTATGAAGATAAAAGTTTATATTTAAGAGAGGGCAACTATTCGACAATAATAAATAATATAAGCGAACTTAATGACTTATGCGATGAAGAAACCTCTCCAATTTTTGATAAAAACAATCCGTATATATCTATTGAAGATTATAAATCAGTTAAAATTTTACGTGATTATGACGAAGAATTTTTCCAAAACAAATCGCTTGTAGTATTATTCAGATTCAGAGCAAGCAGCGGTCATTTCTACAAATTAAACAATTTGCAAATAAACGGTAATACTATAAATATCTTGTTGGTGAGAAATTTACCAAAAGAACCGGTATTCTATCCTGACGACGTTATTACTTGTCTATATATAATCGAAATGGATAAAGCGACTTCTGCAAATATTACTCAAATAAACGTCGAAGAAATAGAAATATAAATAATGTAATTTCAAAATATCCAATGTTATAAATAAACAAATTGAAAGAGACGACTATGGTCGTCTCTTTCTTGATTAACGTGTGTAAAAAAATCAAATTTTAAACTGCGTTGGCAAGTCTGAACACTACCACGCTTGAGTCGTCTTTCAGTCCCATAGCCTTTGCCTGGTTTATTATTTCGTCGCATATCTGTTGAGGATTGAGAGTGGCAAGCGCGTTGACGATATGCTTGACTCCTGCGAGCGTGAGAGTATCCATTATACCGTCGCTGAACATAACGACCATTTCGCCGACGGCAAGCAGTTGACGGTTGACTTGCGGCGTGGCTTCTTCTACAATACCCAGCGGAAGCGCGCTGCTGTCGATTATCTGCACGCTGTCAAGTCTCTTTATCAAACTCTGTACGCCGCCTTGTTTTATGAAATCGACGGTTCCGAATTCTAAATCTACGACGCACATATCCAAAGCGCTGAAATTGTCTTTTGAAATTACGGAAAGCAGTCTGTTGACAAGTTTGAGAGAATTGACGTTGTCGAATCCCGCTTTGTAATAAGAACTTACCATATTCAGCGCGCGCTGACTGCCCTCTCTTGCGTCAACGCCGCTTCCCATACCGTCGCATAACGCGACAAGCACTTTGTCGTGTTTGAGCTTGATTACCGTATAGGTGTCGCCCGAAGCGGTCGAGTCGGGTTTTGCGCACGACGCGGTCGCATAAGACAGCGTGTATTTGGGAACGTTGACGAACGTAATGCAGTATCTGCCGTCAAGCGTCTTTTTCTCTTCCTTTATCTGCATTGGCGTATTCGTAAGTTTTGTCAGCACTTGCGACAAAGCTTTTTTCTCTCTGTCAATTTCCCTAACTATCAAAGAAATCGTATGTTTTCCGTTCTTTACAATAGACATAACGTCGCTGCAAACGATATTGTTATAGCCCAATTCTTCGACGATTCTCTCGTCAAGTTTGTCGTCTATGTTCACTGCGCTTTTTACTTCTTCGCCCAGTTCCGACAAGAATTCGCATACTCCCATAAGCTGCGACGAGATGAGATTTTGGTCGACTTCCGTCTCTCTGCCCGACGAATATCTAACGTCGTAAGACAACGCGGTTTGATTGCAGACGGCAAGCAAAGAAGGAAGTTGAATGCACTTTGACGATATTACGGTGGGCAAATCCTCTATAGATACTTTCCCCGAGGTAAATACGGTGCGCACAACTCCTTCAAGCGCCTGCGAAAGCTCCATACCCATCATAGATGTGCAATATTCCCTGTTGATACAATTACCGCACGTCTTGAGCATTATTTCTTCGGCAAGCGCCGGCGCCGCCTGCATTGGCGGAGCATAACGCACTACGTTCTGCGAATATACTTTGGACATTTCGCCGAATACTCCCGACACCGTCGTAATACGGCTTGCCAAATCGCGCCGAGTTCTGTTGACGAGTTCCTTCGCGCTGCGTCTTCCGTCGCCCGATTTGAAAGACGGAAGTTTTGCCATAAAATTATCCGAAATGGAAGTCGTAATGAGCAATCCCGCGGCAAATCCCAACAGATTAAGCCAATATACGCCCCCGAATACATCGAAATAAACGCCGCAAATCACGTGCATCATAACAGCCGCCAAAGCCGCTATCCATTTGTTGACTACAAAAACGTAGGCGGTGAAAAAAATCAAAAGAACACCCCCCGCCAAAGCAAGATTGAGATTGCTCAATCCGCCGCCGACGGCAAACGCGCCGATAATAACAACTCCTTGCGAAAAAGAAAAGTTGCGGTATATATACGGCATTGCAAACCCCAAAAGAAGAAAGTATACGTTAAAACCGTAGATATTCAGCGAATACGCTCCGCTTGCTACAACCGCAAAAAATACGAATCCTCCCACTCTCTCGTCGATACTCAACCGTCTGCCTATCCCGCGAACGCAAACGGCGTAGCTTATCACGCAGAACAACAGCGCAACTATTATCTGCGAAACCAAATATACTATAAAGTCCAAAGTCGCCGTAACCTTAAAGTCAAGCACGGCAAGAGGAAGCACGCACAGCACGCTGTAACAAATCAAAGCGCGCAACCGCATTGGCCGCGCGAACAAATAATGTAGATACTTGGCAAGCAAAAGTATTACTACGGGAGCAACCGCATAAAAAATGCCGAAAAGCGAATGGTCGAAAATAAGACAAACGGCAAGATAAGTCGGACAAATAACGCCCACGCTAAATCTGCAATAAAAGAGCGCGACAAGCAAGCTCAAAGCATAGCCTTTATAATCTCCCACTATCTGCGCTCTTTGGCACAATACCATAAGAAGCGCAACCAAAACATAATTCTTAACGTATTTTAACGCAGTGTTGACTTTCATATATCAACGATAGCTCATATGATATGTCGAAAAATAAAAAGTATCGTTGAATATTTTGTTATTGTGCCGAATTTGTTCTTTGCCGTTCAAGCGCGATGTCAAAAACCTCGCTCTTTCAAATCTTCGCATACCGAAAGATAAAATTCCAACACCTTTTGCCTTTTCTTTTTGCTTGTCATAAAATCAATTATTTGACTGTGCGAAACCGATTCGTCCAAACAATTGCCCTTATATTCGCCCCATTTGCAAGAATCCACGCTGACTATCCCGTCCGTCGCGGACTTTTCGGCATTTTTTGCGATTTTTAACGGTATGCCCATAACAAAGTCGTCGCGACTGCGTTTCAACTCTGCGGAAAAACTCTGACAGTATACTCTGTCGCTGAATACCGCCTGCGCGTACTCTTCTGCGGGTATGGCCTCCAGTTGACGAAGCACCGCGAGAGAATCGGGACGTTTGTCTCCGAATATTCTGTACCAAAAATTTATCCAAAACGCCGTAAATTTTAAAAACGGCTTTGGTATTGCGTTTATTTTCGTCGCAAGTCGAGAGCCTTTGTGCGGAGAGCAAATCGTCGTCAAAGAAGCCACGCTTTGCGTCATATCAAGATTTTCCAGCATATATTTTGCGTCGAGTCCGCCCTTGGAATGAGCAATGATATTGACTTTTTCCGCGCCGTGCTTTTGCAAGACTTCTATTATCTGTTCTTTGAGCTGTCGGGCATTGTTTTCCACAGTTCCAAAACCGTCGGTACGCGACGTATAAACGATATAGCCCGCCTTCTTTAACGCTTTTTCTATTCTGCCGAACGCCTTAAAAAATTTAAAGTCCTTGACGACTATTCCGTGCGCCAAAATTATCGGATACTTTCCTGCCATATTTCTCCATAAATAAAGTCCGTCGTAAGGCGGACTTCAAATTGTTTTATTTGGGTTGCACCGTCGCTCTGATTCTGCGTATACCCGCCGAAGAAGACTGTTCTTTTTCCAAAGTAAAATGTCCCAACTGTCCCGTTCTTTGGGCGTGCGGTCCTCCGCATATCTGCAAATCCACGTCGCCTATTTGATATACCTTGACTATCTCGCCGTAGCGCGAACCGAAAACGCCTACTGCGTTCTTCTCTCTTGCTTCCTCGATAGGCATTTCCATACACACCACGGGAATATCTCTCGATATAGCGTCGTTTACGGCGTCTTCAACGGCTTGCTTTTCCTCAGCCGTAAGCGGACGCGGGAAATTAAAATCGAATCTCAATCTTTCGGGAGTGATATTGCTGCCCTTTTGCTGTATGCTTTCATCGCCGAGCACCTTTTTCAAACTTGCAAGCAATAAGTGCGTCGCAGTGTGAAGATAGGTTGTCATTTCGCTGTTGTCCGCAAGTCCGCCTTTAAATTTCTGTTCAGCGCCCTGCTGCGATTTCTTAATATGTTCTTCCTGCGCGGCTTTATAGCCCTCTATATCCACGCCGAAACCTTTTTCTTTGCATATCTCCACCGTCATCTCTATGGGGAATCCGTAGGTATCGTAAAGCCTAAAAGCCGTCTTGCCGTTGAGCGTGTCCCCTTTGACGAACTGCAACACCTTGTCAAGCTGCTTTATGCCGTCTTCAAGCGTCTTGGAGAACTTGTCAATCTCCTTTTCCAACTCCTCGTAAATCTTTTGGCTGTTGACGTTGAGCTCTTCGTATACGTTCTTATATTGCTCTACGTAAAGTTTTGCAATATCCACGAGTTTTTGCGGCTCTATGCCGAGCTGACGCGCAAATCTTACGCTTCTGCGAATAAGTCTGCGCAAAACGTAACCTTGGTCGACGTTAGACGGCACGATACCTCTCTCGTCTCCTAACAAAAACGTCGCCGTACGGATATGGTCCGCGATTATGCGCATTGCCCTTGTATCATCTTCGGATTCTCCGTATCTCTTATCGGCTAGCTGTCCTATCTTGCAGATTGCGCCTGCGAAAAGGTCCGTCTCATACACCGACTTAAAGCCGTTGAGCATACATATAGTACGCTCCAAGCCCATACCGGTATCTACGTTGCGTTGAGAAAGCTTTTCGAATTTTCCGTCGACGTTGCGGTTGAACTCCATAAACACGTTGTTCCAAATCTCAACCCATTTTCCGCAATCGCAACTGGGGTCGCAATGCTCGCCGCAAGCGTCTTTGCCAGTGTCGATAAATATTTCCGTATCGCTTCCGCAAGGTCCCGTTGCACCCGCATACCACCAATTGTTGGCTTTTGGCAAATAAAATATTCTGTCTCTCGGTATTCCCAAAGCCGCCCAAGTATCCGCAGCTTCTTCGTCGCGCGGACAGTCCTCGTCGCCTGCAAAAACGGTGACGGCTATTTTTTCAACGGGTATTTCCAATATTTTCGTCAAAAACTCAAAAGAAAATTTAATGGACTCTTTTCTGAAATAATCGCCGAGCGACCAATTGCCGAGCATTTCGAAAAACGTGCAGTGCGTAGCGTCGCCCACTTCGTCTATATCGCCGGTGCGCACGCATTTTTGCACGTCGCAAAGTCTCTTGCCGCCGGGATGCTTCTGCCCCAAAAGATAAGGCACCAACGGGTGCATACCTGCCGTCGTGAAAAGTACTGACGGGTCGTTTTCGGGTATCAACGAAGCAGACGGAATTATCTTATGTCCCTTTGCCTCGAAAAACTTTAAATATTTTTCTCTCAATTCGTATGACTTTATTTCTTTCATAATATACCTGCAAAATAATTTTTACAACTCTATTATATATAAAGCGTTGCCAAATGGCAACAAATACAAATACTTTTTATCGGCGCATAACAAATTTCATATTTTAATTTTTCTGAACATATAAGAAATCACCACCGCCACAATAGAAATTATGAGCGAAAGCGTAAGAAAACAAAGCAGATAACCTGCAATATACAATACCTTTTGAGTAAAAACCGTCAACAGCGAATCGCTTATTATACCGAGTATAACGTCAACTGCCAACGTTGCGATAAGTAAAAATACAATGCCGTCCAAAGCGCCCTTTATATCGGCAGCGCTCAATGTCATATGCAACGCCAAGAACATACCTATTATGACAAAAAGCCACCATTGCCAAGTTGCCGCGCAAGAAAAGAACGTAATGACAAGCTTGAATATATCCTCGAATATTCCTACGATATCAGTTGCAAAATCGCTTATTTGAAAACTTCCCTTTACTTGAGCTACGAAATCCGGCCAAAGCAACCACGCCAATAAATACAGCACGGACGAAATTACGACTATAGGCGCAATACCTATAAAAAAATTGCCTATGCGCTGATAGATATTGCGTCTGTTGTAGCTATGGCTTACAAATCCCAACGTACCGTCGTCGGAGCTTATCTGAAACAATTTTATTTGATTAATTTTATGTCCGAAAATAAGACAGAACAGCGCGTGAGCGCACTCGTGCAAAGGCGTGCCGATTGCGCCGGAAATATAGCACACCGTCCTGCCATAATTTCCGAAATTGGCATAGAACTTTTTGTTGCAGAGAGCTATTAGGAAACCGAATAGAATTATCAGTCCAGCCGTAAACGCAACCTGCAACAAAAAGCATACTAAAATATTGCCTATCATACGGGATTGGAATTAGTCCAAGTCCATTCTGCCCACTCCGAAGTAACGGTCTTGTTGCCGTCGCCTTTAGCGCGCACTCTTACTGTTATGGACTTATACTTTTTATGATTCGTCACGTTGATAACGTTGAAAGCGCCTGCAGTAATACCGCTGTAGCTCTCTCCGTTGAAAGCAATTTGATACTCGTAGCCAAAAGAACCCGATATAGCATTCCACTTTATTGCTCCGTCGGAATTTATCGTAAACGACGCCGAAGACGGCGCTGCCAAAAGCGTTATGAAATCAACTGAAGTTCCGCCCGCATACTGCGAATCTATATAATAGACTTCGTTTGAATCAAAAGCTCCGCCGATTGCCTTGACTTTGACGGGATATTTACCCGGGCTTTGAATTACTTTGGAGCACGTCAATTGGTCGCTTGTGATAGACTGTCCCGCTATTTCGTATTGGTAGCCCGTGCAGTTTGCCGACGGAGTCGTTATGTTTACCGTTATACTGCCGTTAGCTACAAACTGCTCTGAAGAATATCCGTAAGATATTACTGGAGCTTGCAAAATCTTTGCTTTTTGGGTATAAGTATAGCTTGCGCTGTCGAGATTACCTCTTCCGTCCCCGACCGCTTTGAGCTTGACAATATGGTCGCCCTCGGTGGTAAATCTGGGAGTATAAGCGTACTCGCTGCCCGAAACGTGATAATCGTCGCTTACCTTTTTGCCGTCAATCTCTATGTAATAAGAACTTGCGTTGGATACGCCGTTCCAAACGTACTGACCGTCGCGAATTACAAATTTAGGAGATTGGAGTTTGTAAGCCGTAATAACCGACGAATAGTCGCTGTCGAGATACTTGGTGTCGTTACCTATGGCTTTTACGTAAAAGTTGTACGTTCCGCCGCCCTCAAGGTACTCTATATTGAATTTTGTTCCGTTAAGCTCGCCGCCTCCGATTTGTTCGTCTATCGCCGAAAACACCTTATAAGTTGGAGTATATTCGGCGGTGTTGATATTGGACGGAGTGTTCCACAAAAGCTCTATGCTGTTTGCCAATGCGCCTTCGGGGAAAGTTGGAGCGGCTAGACGGACGAATTGTTGCGTGGGCGAATGTTCGCTTGACATATAATAAAGCGTATTGCTTTCGTTATAACAGTTGGCAACCGCAATCATACTCAACGTCGTGCCGTTGGTTTTGATAAACTGATACATATTGCCGTAAGCATTGGCGTTAAGCGGCGTATTGGACAAATCCAAATACGCTTCATAGCTCACCGCGTCGGACACGTCGTCCCATTTAAGCGTTCCGTTGCCGTCTGCGCTGATTTTTATATTTGCAGGCGATTGCAAGCGCTTTACTTCGACGGGCGCGGAATAATTGGAAGCCAGCACCTTGCCGCCGTCTCCTCTAGCGCAAACCGCAAGCGAATACGTTCCGGCTTTCAAGGTTGACAAATCGATATTTTCATTTTGAGACGTAACGTTTGCGCCGGCGTAAGCCACGCTGTAACCGTTGTTGCCTGCCACTGGCTCCCACGACAGATTATATCCGCTCATTGTCGCGTTTTGCGGCGTAGCCTGCACAGTTATATCAAAGCTCAACGCTTGTTGGGTAAGACAGGGAAGCGTAACGTATTTGCCGCCCGAAACCGTCTTTACTCCGCCCATACTGCGCACAGTGTATGTATATTGCTGATGTGCTATATTGGACGCGTCGACGACGTTGTTGTCTGAAAGCGCGGACGACGTGGAAAATTTGCCGTTCATAAGCGCGCCGTCTTTATAAAGCTGATACCCGCTTGCGCCGTTGACTTGAACATAATTGACGGTAAATCCCGCAGCCAAGCTGTCCTTTGCGCTGACAACAAAATTCTCAACGGCGGCTTTTGGAGCCGCGAGTCTTTCCACGGTGATAGGCGCGCTGTATTTGCTATCATAGTAATCTGAGCTATCCTTTGCCGCGTTGGCTTTTATCTCTATCGTATAAACTCCCACGTTGGCATAAGCGTGCGCAAATGCGCGCTGAACGTCGGAATAAGTGGTTATCTCGGGAGAACCGCCGTCTTTGATAAGTCTTGCAGTATATCCGCTTGCCGCGTTGACTGCATTCCAAGTCAAATTGTTGTTGGCGTCGCCGTCAAGCTCCAAGTCGTTGTTCCACGCAACAATAGGTGTATCCAGTATAAACACAGTCTTTTCCGCAGACCAAGACGAGAAATAATTGCCCGAATTGTTGTATGGTTTGACTGCAATATCTTGCGATTTGCCCGACGCAAGTTCCGCGTATTGAGCAGCCGTAACGGGCGTTCTCTGCTCCACGCCGCCTATCATAAGCACATAGCCTTCGGCGTTGGCAATAGAATTCCATTTGACTATGCCGTCCTCGACGAATATTTGCTTGACAGGCTCAAGATAATGATACTCTTCTTTCACCGACTTGCTGTCATATGTCGCGGTATGGTTACCGAGCGCTTTTACTTCTACAGTAAAGTCTTTGTTTTGAGAATCGTAAATATAGCTGTTGCCGTCCACTTCTTTTGATATTCCGTCAACGGTAACTTCATATTTGGAAGAATTACCCGTCCAAGTCAAAGTCTTGCCGTCGTATTTGACGTTGGTCGGAGCTGAATATATGTAGACGTTGACCTCTTGGCTATACTTGGAATAAAAGGTGTTGTCTCCCGATACCAAGGGCTTTATTTTGACTCTGTTGCTTCCCTCCGGCAACGTCGAAATGCGGGTGTCGGTGACAACCGTATCCGCGCCGTTAATGCTGACGGAATATGCGTTGGCGCCCGATATCTGTTCCCAACTCACCTCGCCGTCGTTGCCGACGGTTATATTTTGTATCGTTGCAAGCGGCTTGAAAGTCAACGCCGCAGACTTCTCAATTTTTTCGTATACCGCCGTAACCGTCACTTCAAAGGTTTCGTCGGACGCGAAAGCATAAGTCGTCGAATTAGACCTTACGGGTTCTGCTCCGTTGATAGAAACCGTATAGTGTTTTGCTCCGTCGCACTTCGTCCAAGTGATATACTGTCCGTCGTATGCGATATTTTCCGGAGCTTTGAAAAGCAGTTCTTCTGCTTTGTCGCAACCGACCAGCGCAATAGCTATCGCCAAAACCGCCGTCAAAGCTATAATTACCAAAACGTATTTCTTTTTCATTTTTATCTCCTTTTATTGTTTATATTTATTATGTAAAATACAACTTGGTCGTACAACGCCAATTTGAAAACTCTTTCCACCATATTCCCATAACGCCGGGCGCTCCGGTAAATATCTCGTATATCACAGTCACTTCGACGGTCGATATTTCTTTATTTTCTACCGTAGGCACTCTGATAGAAAAACTCTCTCCTTTTCTTTTTCCGTCCAAAATATTTACGTCGTTGGACTCTTCGAAGGTACCGTCTTTAAACGTTGTTTTGATATAATACGCTCCTTTGCCTATTTTCTTGCCCGTGATATTCGTTTCGAATACGTGTCCGTCAAAAGAATCGGCAGGCAAATCTTTTAAGGTTGCTTCGCTTCCGTTTATAGGCAGATTGCTTAAATCCTGCAATACTCTCAACGACATAGATATCGGATAGTCTTTTACAGGAATAGTAAATAATCCGCTCTGCGTCTTTTCGACGTTGTTGACAGTAAGAGATACTATGTCAAAACCGTCGTGTCTTCTTCTGTCATCCGCTTCCCCTGCTTGCTTGTTGTAATTATAGCCGTTATTATCTGCGCAATTTTTTATCTCAAATTTAGTTTCGAATGTTTTTAGTACATCAACGGCATAAAGTTGTAAATCTTGGTCTATGATACTATTAAAAATTGTTCCGTTGGGAATAAGAGACCAAGTCAGAACTGTTTGACCGTTTAAGCTAATTCCGTTTGCAACCTTACTTAAATCTTCTCCGTAAGAAACCGTCTTTTTCGTTATAAGCGTACCGTCAGGTTTGTAAAAGTCAACATTAAATTTTGCCTTTTCAAATTTGGCATACAGCTTCAATGTTTTGTCGGTATCGCATTTACTTGCCAAACTGCTATTAAATCTCATAAGCGGCATACCTTGTTCGTTGCAAACTTTTATCCCCTCGCTATAATATCCTTCATTAACAAACCAACCGACGAAATTCATATAATGTTTGTCGGCTATGGACAAGTATGCAGGTAAATACGGTATTTCTCCGTTATATTCTACAACGATTTCATTTATTCCCGAACTGATTGCATCGCCGTAATCAAGCAATATCTTGTACTCTTCTGCTTTGAATCTGGGATATAGCACTATATCTTTACCGTCGGTAAAGGGCGCAAGTGAAAGTCCGTTGTCAGCCACGTATTGCGTACCGCCGACTTGCGCGTCAAACAACCCCATAAATTTATATCCTGCTTTAGTCGGTAATACTTCCAAAGAATACGGCATACCGTCGGTTACAGTAATTTGGTGCATACCCGAATCGTCAGCATACTGAATAACGTATTCTTTAGGCGCAGTATCCGCAGGAATATCTTGATAACACCCCACAAATACCGCGCTTATAACGCACAATATCAGTAAAACAACCATTATAACCGAAGTTTGCTTTTTCATTATCAACATTTCTCCTTTTATAGATAAAGATTAGTTGTGTCGGGATAAAAAATTTCCGCCCAAAAATTTGTCATTATCCAACCTGCGCCACAACGTAAACTTCCATATTGGTAGTACCAATTATCCTTATCGGTACCTAATCCTATATACAACATTCCGGAATTTATTGTAAGTGCAATATTGAAATCACAAGTAACATAACTTTCATTTATTGAACCATTGCCTGAGTCCACCAAGCATTTCCCCATTAAATAAGCATCACTAACTTGCTCTTGCGAATAAAAATAAATATGTTCTTTCGTTGCATATGTAGGATAAGGACGAAATTGGTCTTTTGTTTTAGTATGTTTTATATCTGCGTGAAATTCCAGAAATACGTTTACAGATTTATTCCAATCTATTTCTGATACTTCTTGTGCAAAATTTATTTTATAATTGGAAAACAAAGAAGGCGTTATTTTATGAATTAAACTGCTTGTTTCAGAAGATTCTAAAAACGTTTTTCTTACTGATTTTGCTTTGTACCAACCTGCTTTCAACTTAATACCTTCAACGGGCATTCTTGTGGAAGTATACTTATCCTTATCAGCATTATACCAACCTGCGAAAATAAAGCCTTCTTTTTCGGGAGTAGGCAATGTTATTGTTTCGCCTGCTTTCTCGGATATTTCTTTTACGTCGCTACCGCCATTGCTATCAAAGACAAGTTTCGCTTGCCATACGGCTTTGAGTGAAATGCTATTGCTCGGCATAGTAGTAGAATCATACTTGTTACCTTTCATATCTTCCCAATAAGCAAACTTTGCCAAGTCTTTTGTTGGCGTGGGCAACGATATTGCAGAGCCTGCTCTTGCTACTATGGAATTAACTTTACTTCCGCCGTTGGAGTCTAAATTAATCACGGGAGCATATTCCAATGCGTAAAGCACCGTATCGTCCGTTATCTTGCCGTTGAAAACTTCTCCGCCCAGCGTCTTCGACCAAGTGAGCGGAGCTTTGCCGTCCACTCTTGTTTCGGGAACGATTTTGTTTGCCGGCGTATCATATTCTACCTGCAACTCTTCCGCTTCCATTCCCGCTTCAAAATAGCAAGTTACGGTAAACTTCTCAATCTCGAAACCAGCGTAAAGATAAATCAATTCTTTACTCAAGTCAAAATTGTCATTATTAAGTACCGATACCACAGGTAGATTACCGTCTTTATCGGCTACGCGCAAACCTTCGCAATTGGGCTGCGTATACCAGCCTACGAAAGTCTTATGTGCTCCCTGCAGATTGACGGGCAACTCAGGCAGTCTGTCGCCGTAAGCGACCGTAAATTCTCTCTGTCCCGTGACTTGCGCGCCTTGATAATCGAGTATTACGCTGTAGTCATTGGCTTTGAACTGCGGGAAAAGTACCATATTCTTACCGTCAGTAAAGGGCGCGAGCGACGCGCCGCTTGCGGAGACGTATTGCGTACCGCCTACCTCGGCGTCAAATAGTCCGATAAATTTGTATCCCTCTTTGGTCGGCACAACGTCCAAAGTAAAAGGCATACCGTCTGTGACCGTTAACTTATATGTACCCGAATCGTCGGTATACTGTATAACGTATTCTTTGGGCGTGTTATCCGTCGGAGTCTGATTGCAGCCTACGTAAGTAAAGCATATCAAGACCAATAGCATTGCGGCTAAAACCGTAACAATTCCTCTTTTTTTCATTAAAAAACCTCCTGTCCAACCTCTTTTTCGGCGTACTTTTTTGAATGGAAAAAGTACGCCGAATAGTATAATAGGCGTACACAATTTCTTTATTGTGTACGCCTATTCTTTTTGATATGTACTTTTAATCTGTTTTTTCGCCCTAAATTTGCACAAAACGCTTGATTTTAACTTATTTTTACTTTATACTCTAGTTGTAGAAATACGCCTATTATACTATTCGGCGAACATTATTTTGCGGTTGTTTTCTCTATGAAAACGCCTTTTTTATTGCAATAATTTGCCCACCTTATCCATCATATCCTGTTTGTGTTCCATAAGCGAATGGACGTATCTGTTGAGAGTAATCACTGCATTTTTATGCCCCAATATTTCCGCAAGCGTTTTGACGTCCATACCGCACTCGAGAGCGCGAGTCGCAAAAGTGTGTCTCAATGCGTGAAAGCCTTTGTGAGGTATTTTTAGCCGTTGAAGCAACAATGCAAAACTTTTTTGATAAGACCTCAACGACACAGGCGACTGTCCGTTTGAGACAACGTATCTCGCTTTACTTCGCTTTTTGAGAGCTTTGAGTCTTGCCAATATTTGTTTAGGCAGCGGAATAATTCTGCAAGAAGTCTTTGTTTTTGGCGAACCTACGCGCCTTGCAAAATTTCCGTCCTTTCCCTTGCCGTAATGACAGGTTTTGTCCACGCTCAACGTTCCTTGCGAAAAATCGATATCTTCCCACTCCAAAGCCAACAGCTCGCCTATTCTTATTCCCGTATAAAGGCAAAGAATTACGCCAAACATTTTATCTTTTTTCCCTTTGGTAATCTCTTCCTCTATTTGCCGTTGCTGCGCAAGCGTAAAGCAGCTGATTTGTTTTTCTTCCATTCTCGGACGTCTTATTCTGTCGGCAAAATACTCCTTTGTCTGTCCGAAAGCGCGAGCCGATTTGAGAGAATTTTGCAACACTGTTATTACGGTATTGACTGTGGCGGACGAAAGTCCTTTGCCGCTCACAAGATTTCCGCGTTCCAAAAGTTCGACGACAAAACTTTGCAACACCGACGGCGTCAAACTGTCCAAATTATATTGCCCTAAAAGCGGAGCAATGTGTCCCAACGTTATGTCTTTGTATCTCTCATACGTTCTTTGCTTTGCCACAGGTCGCACCGAATCTTCTATCCATATGTCAAGCCATTCTTTATAAATCATTATAAACTTTTCCTCCTTATCTTAAGTATTTAAATTTTTTTGTATTATATAATTGTGCGTCTACTTTCCGTGTAAAAAAACACAAAATCAATTGTATGCCACTCTGCTCGCGATAAATATTCTAAACTATTTTTATAAATGCCGTACTTCTATAATCAAAAAAGACTCACCGAAGTAAGTCTTTTTTGTAAATTTATTTTTGTTATGATTATCTTATTTATTCCGTTCTCAACGCAATTACCGGGTCCTTCTTTGCAGCCGCTCTTGACGGGACGATACCTGCTATCAAGGTCAGTACGACGCTCAAAGCTATCATTAGCAACGCGTGCAACGGATTGAGCATTGCGATATTGGTAATGGTGGCTTCGAAGCTCGTAATTATCAAGTTGATTGGTATGCACAGCAAATACGTCACAAGCACGCCTATCGTACCCGCCGCAAGACCTATGATAAAGGTCTCCGCATTGAATATGTTGGATACGTCCTTTTTACGCGCGCCGAGCGAACGCAAAATTCCTATCTCCTTGGTGCGCTCTACGACGGACACGTAAGTGATTATGCCTATCATTATCGAAGATACAACGAGCGATACCGACGAGAAGCATACAAGCGCAATCGTTATGATATTGATTATCTGACTTATCATATTTATCATTATTGCAGCGCTGTCAGTATACTTGACTTGTTTTCCCAAGTCATTATCTTCCTTAAACTTTTTATTCCAAGCGTCAAGGTCGGCGGTTATGATATTTTTATTGTCGAAATCGCTGGCATATATGCTGATAGAACTTGGTCTGTGACTTGAGCCTATCATCTGCGAAACAACTTCTTTCGTCATAGCGGTAGCGCCGCCGTTGAGGATATTCATTATGTTATTTAAATCTATATTGCTCAAATCGATAGATGATTTTTCGTATTTCTTACCCGTAAGCGGATTGTAATCGACTTGATTTTGGAATTCGACTATTTCGCTGCCCACAGCGTCGTTTCGCATAAGCGTCGACAGCTCTTGCGTATAAGCAATACCGGGATATATTGGCGAATACTCTTTGCCTGCCTTGGGGCGAACGATACCCACGACGTTTGCTCTATAAACGTTGGGGTCGCCGTTTTTATACATAGCTCTTATTTCTCTGTAAGACCTCTCGGCATAGTACTCCGTTCCCGTATCCGAAACCGTCTTGACGTATTTTGCCTTGTTGTTGGGGATATAGAAATATATAGGTTCTTTATAATTACCCTGTCCTAATATTTCGTCGAAAAGAACTTCTTCCCTTATGTTGCCGCCTATCATTTCTCCCGTACCGAATCCCGAAAGTCCCATACTGTCAAGATATACGGAGACAACCGAATTGGTGCTGTCTGTGACAAGCAAAAGGTCGGTGGGCGATTCGGGATATTTTCCGCCGATAATATCGAAATTACTCTCTATATACGCGCGATTGCCGACAAGTTCCTGCCAGTTGACAGTCTTCATATTTTTTCCTAACATCTTGCCTACGTCTTCGCCGTTTTTATTATAAACCGTATAGCTATAGCCGTAGTTGTAATAAACGCTATCGACGAGACCGTTGGCTTCCCAAGATGTTTTCTTTTCGTTGAAATAATTCAAGTAATCGTCGCTCAAATCGTTTTCGTGTATCATCTCTTTGAGCAAATCGGCTAAATTGAAGGTGAAAATTTTATTATCGGATGGGAATTTGTTCTTATCGGGATTGAGCACCGACATATAAGTACCCATAAGACTTTCCATACTCGTCGCGCTTGACGTGATTGCTATGGGATAACCCGAAAGCATTGTTTTTTGCATATTAGTGATATAGGACGAAAATCCGTTGGATATAGCAAGCACCAAAGCCACGCCTATGATACCTATAGAACCTGCAAACGCCGTCATAAAGGTCCTGCCCTTTTTCGTCATAAGGTTGGTAAACGAAAGTTTTATTGCCGAAGCAAAAGACATAGACGTCTTTTTCAACAAGTTCTTACGCTGTTTTTTTGCTTTATGCTTGGAAAAATCAATTTTGGCTATCTTGACTTTCTTTTTCTTTTTTCTTTCTCCGTCTTTCAAAACTTCGGCGGAATTTTTAGCTGCTTCTTCGTCTTCGTCAGTCGTCAAGATACTTTGGTCGCTTACGCCGTTTTGTTCTGCCGTTTTATTAAGCGACGAATCGTATGGATTGGTATCGTCCACAACCAAACCGTCTTTCAATCTCACGATACGCGTGGAGTATTGCTCGGCAAGCTCGGGATTGTGCGTAACCATAATTATAAGCTTGTTATAAGAAATCTCTTTGAGGATTTCCATTATCTGCACGCTGGTCGTAGAATCGAGCGCGCCCGTCGGTTCGTCCGCCAAAATAATGCTGGGATTATTTATGAGCGCTCTGGCAATAGATACTCTTTGCATCTGACCGCCCGAAAGCTGATTAGGTTTTTTATGTATGTGTTCGCCCAAGCCCACGTCTTCGAGAGCTTTGATTGCGCGCGTACGTCTTTCCTGCTTGCTTACGCCCGAAAGCAACAACGCCATTTCGACGTTGGTAAGAATATCGACGTGCGATATCAAATTGTAACTTTGGAAAATAAAACCTATCCTGATATTTCTGTATGAATCCCAGTCTACATCGGAATAATGTTCTGTGGAGATGCCGTCGATTGACATATCTCCGTCGGTATAGATATCGAGACCGCCGATAATGTTGAGCATTGTCGTCTTTCCGCAACCCGAAGGTCCAAGTATGGACACGAATTCGCTTTGTCTGAATTCAAGATTAATTCCTTTAAGCGCAGGAACTGTTTCTCCGCCGCTCAAAACGTAATCTTTTTTTATGTTTGCCAATTTCAACATTCTTCCACCTCTATCTATAGCCTATGTATTATATTTTTCACAAAAAAATTATGTGATAAACCTGCGTTCCTCTATATTTATACGCTTTGGCATTTTTGCTATCCGCTTATATCTATATATAATAAGTTTAATGTTTTCAAAGGTCAAAATCAAGGGCTTAATGGCAGTTTTCTGAAAGTTTTATATAATATTTACAAAACTCCATTTAATGTAAAATTTACGCAAAGTATCGATACAAAGACTGCGCCAGTTCAAATAGGATAAGCGGCTTGCAACCAAAGGCGTATTTTGCAACGGCACAGGCGACCTTCCTTTATTGTATCAACGTATTATTTCGCCGTTGCGAACGTTGAATTTCAGTTCGACAGGCTTGCCGTCTTCTTCAAAGACCGCTTTCATAATATCCTTTTGGACAAACTCCGCAGAAATTATCTTTATGTCTTTTTGAGCAAATGTCTCTTTAAGCGCAGCTTTTTGTTCTTCGTTGTATCGACTTACGTCGTCGGAAATAAACAGCAGACTTCCAAACGTGGAGTTTATCTTTGCCACAAGTTTTCGTTGCTCAAAAGGCATATACATATTATTGTCTCTCAACATAAATACGTCCGGGTCGTTTCTCCAAGCTCTTCCGTCCAAATGACGGCGGAAAATCGTGTTGCATATCGTATGCGGAGTGGACACGTCCTCTCTTGTCTTATTCTTTATGTTCTTCCAGGATAGTTCTACGTCTGCGCCTATGCGACAGTAATCCACTTTGCCGAACGCAGGCATCATAGGCGCTCCGCAACCCAAAATAAGCTTATCTCCGCAACACTCTCTTATAAGGTCCATAGCGTCGCACATTATCTCGCCGCGCGTCTTATTATGCATCGGCAACACGCACGCGCCGTATAAAAAGTCGAGTTTGACCAAATCGTAACCCCATTCGTTGAGCACTACGTCAAAGACGTGTTTGAGATAATTTCTCGCGCCTTCATTGTATATATCCAATGAATAGAATCCGCCCCAGTTTGCTCCGGTATTATAAGGTCTGCCCTTCTTGTCTTTTATAAACCAATCGGGATGTTCCGTAAACAGCTTTGATTTTTTGACCGCGGCAAACGGCGCGAGCCAAAGTCCTGCCAACAATCCTTTGGAATGTATGCTGTCGGCGACGACTTTCATACCGTTGGGGAATTTATTCTTATCCGTCGTCAACCAATCTCCTATGCTCTCTTGATAGCCGTCGTCTATTTGGAAACAGTCGAATTTGGAATCTTGATTTGCTATACTGTCCAAATCGCGATTTATAATTTCTTCGTTAATTCTGTTGTAATAGTTATACCAAGACGTATATCCGCAACGTCTCTTTGTTTCGCAAGCCTTTATTCCCATCTTTTGGAAGTATTCGTCAAAAGCCCAATCGTATTCTCCGCAAATAGTAGCCAATTCCAGCATTTTTGATTTGCCGTCGTAAATCACTCCTTCAAGCTCTTTGGATATTATTACTTCGTTGTTGTTCGCGTCAAAAGTTACTACCGTATAGCCGCAGCGTTCGTCAAGAGAACCGAATATCTCGACATTATTTCCGTGACGGACGTAACCGTATGACCAACCGTAAAACACTCCTCTTTTTCTGGGATAATTCCAAAACAGCGTATCTCCCGACTTGGGCAAACCAATGCGCTTCATAGGCGTGTACTTAACTAGGAATTCCATCAATCTCGTAAACTCGCTCATTTTTCCCGTCGGTTCGTATTCCATACTGTCCGTCCAGCTCTGATAGCCGTTGACAAATATTCTGCTATCGCTTTTGTATTTATACGGAACGCGCATTTCGAATTTGTCAAAACTCACGGGCATATTTGTCTCCAAATACAACTTTATTACTTGGTTTTCTTGCAAAACGTTTAACTTAAAATGCTCGGTTTTATCGCTGTTGCAAGCAAATTTCTTGCCGTCGACTCTGTAATTAATTTTATAACTTATATCGGATATATTCATATTCCGCTCCTTATAATAATTATTATGCGTCTATGATACTATATTACTCACGCTTTGTCAATGCTGTATAACCTTTGGAAAACAATGCGAACGCTTTATTGGATATGTTATAGCCATAAATTAAATGTCATCATAAATTTATACGAAAGATAAAAAATATCGTACAAAACTAAGTTACAAAAAAACAAGTTAAATAAAGATTTTTAAATACCTAATAAAATATTAAGGACAACGAATAATTCGCTGTCCTTATTTCTGCAAATCTCGCAAATATAGATGTTACTTATTCGCAGCGTCGTCATTTGCTGCCGTCTCGCTTTGCGTTTCTTCTGTTTTTGTCGGGTCTTCCGTGAGCTTTTCCACTATACCGCCGTATCCCGTCTTGCCGTTGAACTTGACGACTTTCTTGACAAGCTGACGTTCGATAAGATTGAGAGTCGTATCATAAGGTTGATAATAATCTTCCCATTCGCGCTCGATACGCTGCGCTCCCATATTTTCCATAACTTGGGCAATCAAATCTTTTGCGTAATTCAAACGGCGTTCGTTCTTAATTCTATAAAGACAAGGCGTGTCCGCGCTCGACACTATGTGAGATATATCCTCTACTTTATACTTTGTGTCTTCGTATTGAGCGGGGTCGAGCGGCAATTGAATACACAGCGTCTTACCCCTGATAACAAAACGCGCAACGCATACTCTGCCAAAACGATAGCTTTCGCGCTTCCAACTCATTCTGTCTTTGACTTTCTTGTAAGACAAAAGTTCGTTTTTAAGTTCGGTATACCAAGCATTGGATACGTCGTCTATTTGTATAAGTTTTGCAGTAAAGCTCTTGTTGAAACGAATAACGTTGTGTCCGTCAAACATAACTTCATCTTCGTCCTCGTCTTCGTCGTCTGCGCTTGCCGCCGCGATTTCTTGAGTTTCTTCAACCGCGGGGATTTGTTCAAACTTTGCGCCTATAACAGCGTCGGCTTTGATAACAAACTCGTGCAAATCTACGTCGACTTCTTTTTCTTCTCCGTTGATTATCAATCGGGAAAGATAATTGCCTTCGTCTGCTACTGCGGCAACCCTAACGGTCTCTCCCTCGACAAATTCAACTTGAGCTTCGCCGTTTTCATTCGTAACGGCTACAGCGCCGAATCCGTCAGTCTGAACGCTGACGGTATATTTGACAACAGGTATGGGCAAGAACTCCACGTTTATCTTGACGGGCGCAGTAACTGCGAATTCGTATACTCCCTCAACAAGTTGCATTTCCTCGTCGTTGACGGCAAACTTGGAAAGATAATATCCCTCGTCCGCAACCGTAGATATTCTCACGGTTTCGCCCGAATAGAACTGATTCTTTTCTTCGCCTTCGGTATTCGTCATAACGACTTTGCCGCCTACTCCGTCAAACTGCTCGTCGAAAGTAAAGAGTTCCGGCTCTGCGACAACGGCTTGGAATTGAGCTTTTACGACGGTGTTTGCCGTGACGATAAACTCGTATACCCCCTCGTATAGTTTCTTTTCTCCGCTGTCCGCAACAAAACGGGCGACGACGTTTTCGTTTATCTCCACGGAAATATTGGATAAAATATGTCCTTCGTTGGCTTTAACCTCGACTTTTACCGTTTCGTTAGGTCTGAATACAGCTTTTTCCATACCGTTTTCGTCTTTTAACGTTATAGTACCCAAAGTATTGTCAAAGTCGGCGATAACGTTAACGCTATCGGACGCAGGCGCCGCCTCGCTTCTTCTTTTTACTCCCAAAATAAATATTGTCGCCAACACCGCAAGCAAAACAATCAAAACTATCAAGACCGCCATTAAGACGATGAGAGTGGTTTGACTGATTTCGATTGCAAGCAATGCATTATTCATTAACGCTGTCATTCTTTCTGTACCTCCTTACAACTGCGATTATGACTACTACCGTAAATATTGACGCTAAAGTCGCCAATGCAATATCTATATAAACCAGCACGTCGCTAGATACCGCTGACGTCTGTCTCTCGTAAATCTCGAAGAATACGTTGGCTATCAAACCGTTGTAACCTTCGGCAGCTTTTACGCTTGCAACAAGAATATATTTGCCAACTTCTTCAGGCGGATTTTGTCCGTCGGTGGAAAGCGGTTCTCCCGTCGGAACCCACTTGTTTAGCGTTTCGTTCCAAGCGGCTTTATAATACGTCCAAGTTACGTCGCCGTATGCCGCTTCGCCTTCGGGCAAACATTTGTCGGAACCGAACACCCAACTTTGTATTATCGGTTGAGTTTTCCAGAAATTATATTTGGAATTTGAAACGCGAAGCACAAACTGCGTGGAGAGCGGCGCGTAATATTCGTTGCCGTCCACGTCGGCTTGAACGATATACACGCCTGCGTCGGCGATTTCGTCTTTGCTCCATCCGCCGAACGCGGAATTCTCTTCGACCAAATACTTGCCGTTCTCGAATATCGGCTCGCCTTTGTCGTCAACTACCGCCTTATAGTAAGTATATCTTATTTCTTCGCCGAAGATTGCGCTGCCGTTTGGTAAATTGGCGGGACTGCCGTAAGTCCAGTCTATTACGTCGGGAGTCATAACCCACTTATTTTCCGCGTGTTTGATAATAAACGCGCAATCGTTGTTGGTGTCGAGTTTTTTATAATCGTCAAGTTCGGGATAATAAGCCAAAAGATGATATACCGCAGGCTTGAGATTATTGAGTATATGAGCCACCTCGGATATATCCGTAAAATATCCAAACTCGTCTACGTAACCGCTGAACTCGCTTATTTCGTTGTAAGCAACGTCAACGATTTTGAAATACAAAGACTGACCTTCTTGGATTTTGAAAGGAATAGCGTTCAGTCCCGAATCCGCGGCGTTAAACGCTCCCCAAGACCAACCGTTGATAACAGGCTTTTGCACCCAACGGTTTTGAGTTTTGCTTACCGCAAACGCGCTCGTCACGGTTTTGCCGCCGAGATAATTACCCTCGCTGTCTTCCGTAATAGTCCAATCGACTTCGTAACTGCCCACGTGCAACCCTCCAAGCGCGTTGTTGAGGTCGCCGACGTTTGAAGTGGCAATCAATTCTCTTACGCCGTTGTTTATCAAATATATGCTTGCAATAATATCGCCGAAACGCGCGGTTGGAGCGCTCCAATATCCTCTGAACTCCGAATATGCGTATCCGTTGATATAACACAGCCTAGAAGTAAAGTCGTTTTCATTGGGAACTACGGTAAAAGGCAACACGGATTGCAATCCAAAAAATCTTCCGTGCTCGTCTTCGGGCACGCTCACCTTAACCAAATACTTGCCTACGGACAAATTGTTTATAGCGTCAATCGTAGCGAGAGTTATTCCGCTAATAACCGTACATTTGCTCTCGTCAAGTATTATTTCGCCTTTTTCATCGTATTCGAAGTCGCAGCCGTCGTTGAGCTTATAGACAGTCGCGTTGATATCGTTGTGATGATACTGCGCTTCGGGTCTTTGCCAATAGCCCAACGTAAAAGTCTTCCACTGCCACTGACTGTCTGTTGCCGTTATTTTAGGCTCGATAGTCCACCCATTGCGATTGGCGGATACTTGGAACGTGAGGTCGTCTTTGTTTTCGCCTTCGATTTCGTAATTGTCGTTGTCGTCTGCAGTCCAAACGAGTCTGTAGTCTCCCACTTCCAAAAGCGCGAGTTGAGCGCTGAGATATTCCGAAGAGAGTTTTTCTATTATATGTTCTCCGTCAGTACCGTCGCTGTTCAGCTTGATAACGGTAGCGTTGGGTCTGCCCGATACAAGTCCGGGAGCTTTCCACAAACTGCTGTCAAACGCGCCCCACTGCCAACCGTCGATAAAAGGTTTGTCGCCCGTCCAAGCATTGACGCCGCGGTTTACTATGAACTCTATCACGTCGGGATATTGTATTTCTTCGAAGTTGCCCGTAGAATTGGGGTCCGTAGACGACCATTCAATCTTATAACGTCCTACGTCGAGACGGTCCAAAGTGTTGGCTATGCTGATGTGGTTGGAAATTCCGTCGACAATAATTTGCGGATTGTTCCAAGTAGAATCGTATTTCGTTATCTTCGCAACGACAAGTCCGTACTCGGCGACTGGCGCGGTAAAATAATCAACTCCCGCGTCTTTGCCGTATTCGCCCCAAGTCCAACCGAACTCTATGCCCGAGCTTTCTTTCTTATCGTTTTCGTGCATAGTGGCAGGCTTACTGAAATCCCATTTATTGGGATTGACCTTAACTTGGAAATTGATATATTCGCGCGTAATCGATTCGTAATTGCTGTCTCCGACAACCGTCCAAATAACGTAATAATTTCCCGCGTCGAGAGAATTCATAACTATATCCAAGGAATACAGCGCTATATTATCGCGTATCAAAGCGCCGCCTACGCCGTCTTTGCCCTTATAGATTGCCGCTTGAGATTGAGCCTTGCCGTACTTAGGCGACGGTTCTTTCCATATCGGGTTGCCTCCCGAAATATCGTTGTCATATTCGCCCCAAGTCCAGTCGTTGACAAACGCCGTCTTATCTTTATCTCCGTCAGTCCATCCATTCTTATTTTTGATAACCGAGAAAGTACGAGTTTCGTCAAATCCATCGTAATTATCCGTTCCATTTACACAAAAACGTATTTTATGTTCGCCTGCTTCAAGGCGCGATAAATGATTGGATACCGACAGAGAAGCCACCGCGTCGGAGTCGATGAAAATAGATATCTCGCCAAACTTCGTTGCCACTTCTTGCCAAAGCTTGGTATCGTATTCGTCCCACTCCCACTGCGTGACGTTGTCAACGATTGAGGGAGCTTTGCCGTCTGCGTATCCGTTGGCAGCCTTGTTTACCTTCAAAACAACAGGCGCAATCACCAATTCTTTAAAGTTGGACGAAGACGAAAGCGTAATATACAATTTATATTCGCCCACATTTAGGGCTTTTAGACGGTTGTAAAAATCGTCCAATTGCATCAAGTTGCTGCCGTCTACTCTTCCAAAACGCCAATTCAAAGTAGCCATATGAACGTCATCGCCGCCTATCGTTTGATAAACAATATACTGCATATTCATATCGTCTTCTTTGTGAGAAGGTTCTCCGATGACAATATCGTCGATATCCAACTGCGAATAATCCCAAGCGCTGTTGTTGATTGTCGGCGCAATCTTAAAGCTGTTGTTCGCCATATCCACGCTGAAGAACAAATCTATTGACAGTCCTTTATAGTAATCGTCCGTAGGAACCGTAACGGTAACGAAATAGTTGCCCGTGTCGGTAGGACAACCCTCTATCTGCAAACCTTTTTCGTTTTGTCCCGTATGGTCGTTGTAGATAGCAACGTAATAAGTAATCTTTATGTCTGCGTCGTCTATGTCGTGAGTAAGTTTGACGCTGCTCTTATCAAACTCGTGCTTTGTGCCGTCGTAAGTCCAGTCTGTCATAGTGGGTATAACGTCGTTAAGCCAAGCGTTTTGACCGAGATATACGGCAAAAGCTCTCGAACCGTATTGAGCGGTGTAGTTATCGCCGCCGACAGTCGTCCACCATACTGTATATTGACTTCCCGTTTCTGTACTGGAGAGTTGAGATATTTTTTCCAACAACTCGTCGTAACTTAACGAGACGCTATAATCGATAATATCGTCGGACGTATGAGTATTGCTCAAACCGTCGACGTATACGCCGCTTTGCGAAATTCTGAAGCCTACTTTTTGGCTTTCAAAGCGAGCGGTGTATTTGGAAATCAATCCGTCTGTGCTAGAACCTATCGTATAAGAATTGACGGCAAAGGTATCGTTAAGCGTATTTGCCGCCTTGATAACGGTTACTTTACGTTGGTCGTCTATAGCAAGATAATTGATGCCGCCTCTCTCGTTTAGCTCTGCCGCGTCGCCGTGCACTTTTATCATATAAGAGCCAACTCCCAACATTTTTATAAGCTGTTCGTAAGTAAATTTAGAACCGCTCGCAACTGCGCTAAAGTCGGTAATATTCTCTAGTTTAACTCCGTCTACGGCGACGATATTCGTTGTTTCGTCATAATACAACGCATATTTGAGTTGCGTTTCGTACTTTGTCGTACCGATATGAATATGACGTCCGATTTCGAATTCCGAATACGCCCAGTCGGATGCAGTGATAGTATCCGACCAAATATTGTTGGCGGGAGCTATCGTAAACTGGACCGCGCCTTTGCCGAAAGAATCAAGAGCGTTGTTGAGTCCCGTATAATTATTATGGTCGTATACTGTGGCAACCAAATAATACTGTCCTGCAGGGAGCGAAGCCAACGTTTTTGCAACGTCTATCGGCAACAGGAAATGTCCGCCTTCTTTCGGGTCTCCTCCGTTCGTCAAGAAATTGCCGTCGGCGTCTCTATCAAATTGAAAGTGGAAATCGTCTCCGAAATACACAAGGTTGTACATATCGTCGCCCGTTGCGTCTTTGTTGAGAGAATAAATACGGAAATCGAATCTACCGGACCCCGCCTTGCTTTCCGTGGATGTTGAATAATAGGTGGGCACTGCGTGTATTTGAATAGGACTTCCCAAGCTCCAATCGTAGTTCTCGAATTGATTCCAACTCCAAGTAGAGATACTCGGCGATTTATACCACGTATTGATGGCTTTAGAAACCGTTATGGTCAATGTTTGTTCGTATTCTTTCCAATTGCCGTCCTCATCGGCGGGACAGCGCGCGTGCAAAGTGTATACGCCCGCTTCGGCAGTGCCGAATTTGGATATGTCCGTAACGTTTTCTCTGTTATCGTTTTCCCCGCTTCTTATCGGTACGAGCATAAACTCAAAATTGTTTTTTACGTTGCCGAATTTTGTTTCCCAAACGATGTTGTCCAACGTAATATCGCTGTTCCAAGACCAGTCAGCCATATACAGCGGCACTGTGGTAGCGTTGTTGGCGGCAACGATATTGTAAAATATTTCAAGCGTCTTTTCATCTCCCGCCACGCTTTCGCCTTCCGTCCAACGGTAAAGTTGGAAGTCTCTATCGGAAATCTTCAAAATAGCGTTTTTCTCGCCGTTATTTACGTTGTCCTGTCCCGCGGGGTAAGAAACCGTATAGTAAGATTGCTCGAACGTCAACTCTCCGTTGAGATAGCTCACCGTCGGATAAATTGCAGAACCCGTATAAGTGACTCTTCTATAGTAGGCGTGGTAAGCGTTCTGTATACGACTACGTAGAAACAACACTGTCTTCTTGCGTCGTCGTTTTCGTTGACGAGCGATTTGCGGTTTTTACACGTCAATTGATAATATACCGTATACACGTCGGGCGTATTCATCGGATAATCGTTTTGAATAGCGCTCAAATCCTTATACGTGTTGTTCCACATACGGTTAAGGTTATAAGTTATTGTGAAATGTCTGTCAAAAAGAACGTCGTAAACTCTCTCCGCCCATATTCCTACGCGATGAGTATTTCCGACTGTTTCTCCGTTCAATCCCAACATATCTTCGATTTTTTCGGTGGAACTCAAACTGCTCAAATCAAACAGAACTTTGTTTTGATTATAAGAGTTGGTCGCGTCCTTCATATTGTACTCGAAGGTCTTGCCTTTCAGTTGATTAATCGCGTCGTTCTCTTCCGTGACAAACTCTTTTTCGTATATCTTAAAAGTAAAACTTTGTTGGAACGTATCGAATTTGGTATGGTCGTCGTTGGAGAAATCAACCGAATATATGATTCTGTAGTTACCCACGGGCATAGACCCATTAATATAACGCGAATACTTGTCTATAGATATGGGGTCGCCGTTCTCGTCTTCGGAAAGTATCAGCGTACCGCTGCCGCCGACAATATGTTGCGACGTAAGTTCCAGACTAAACGTGATATGAACGTCGGTTCCAAGCGCCGCTGCAGGAGCTTTGGGAACTGCAACCGTGCCGAATTCCCAAGACGACGCCATATGATAAGACGGCGCGTCGCTGTTGCCTTCGTTTCCTTGGGTCGTAAGCCAATTGTTGAGTTTTACTATATACCAAGTCTTGTTGACAGTGGCTATCGACTGGTCGGAGTTGGCATATCCGTAAAATTGACGGGAAGCGTCGTTCGTCACGACAAATCTATAGTTATTTTTTGCTTTTTCAGTCAATTCTACTGTAAATTGGTCGGTATATTCTCCCGATTCGCTTCTTGCAGTTCCCGGCAATTTGATATCAAAAATACCTTTGCTGCCGTCGTGAGCGTCCTTAATAACGTCGGTAATAAGCGAAAGTCTGAATTTCATCTCTTCGCCTTCGGCGCGTACAAAGCTGTTCCAAAGTCCGTCTCTCTGCTCTATCAATTCTCCCAACGTGTCGTCTGTTTGCTCTTCGGTATACCAAGAGCTCTTATATTTATAAAGCGAAGTTCCCTGCTCGCCTTCCACTTCCTTACCGGGGCGCAAATTGTATTGGTTTATACCGTCGGTGACGCCGAGTCGGAAAACGCCGGAATCTCCAAGGTCTATCTCGGTTTTGTTTACCGTAACCGTCATCGTAGGCACGTCGCTTTCCGTCCACTGACCGAAAGCTTCGTTGGGCTGAATCTGAATTGTATAAGTACCCGCTTCTTGAATTATTGAGCCTATCGAAGCGTAGTCTTTCTCCACTCCGTTGCTGTCTTCATAATGCGTGACTTTAACCTGGTAATCGCCTTTGATTGCCGAAGGTATTCCCGTGATTTCCGTTTCGTCCGCCTGCAACGACCGGTCTTTATATTCTCTTGTCTTATTTATCAAAGTGACCGTAACAATTTTTCTCGAATAGATATTTATTACGTCCAATCCCTTGCTTGCGGCATTGCGAAGCGACAAAATACCGCTGCTGTTGTCGGCAGAACAAATAAGCGACTCGGTATATTTGGTATCAAATGACGTGCTTGTAAACCAATTCGTCTTTGAATATCCCGTGTGCTCGCTCAAGGACGGGAATGCTTGACTTGCGTCATACTCCCAAGTATCATATGCCGTACGCGTGTAATTAAAAGCGTTGTTGTAAATTCCGCCGCCGACAAAACTTGCCAAATTCCCTGCATACAGTCGCTGCATCTTAGCGTCATCGACAGTTTTGTAAATATAAGCATTGGCGTCGTTATCCCATTCTGCTATATTGGGAACAATATTTATTAAATATGAATAGTATTTTCCTTCGCCGACAGCTATATCATATGCCGCTTTTTGCAGTCCGCTGTCAGCATATGTCGCAAAATTCAAATAATATTTGTTGTAATCAGTATAATTTCGGTATATAAACAAACGAGTTCCGATTGGCTTATTATAACTGTTATAGGAAAAACCTTCGCTTGCAATCATTGGATTATTGGAAGGAAGATAAAATACCAAACCCGCTGTTCTTGCCAAAAATGCAATGCCTTGACTTCCTATCTTATCAACGTTGCCCATATTAAACGTCACCATCGGCGCATTGTGGAACGCTCTGTTGCCGATTACGCTTACTGCGTCGTCGGGGATTGTAGTATGCCAAGTCCAACGGTAATAAAAAGCCTGCTGACCAATATCATATTTCATTTTTATTCCGCTTTGCGTGCCAGCGATAACGCGGCTGCCTATTGCGTCGTCGCCTACCGACGCGCTATTTATCGCCACGTTGGTTCCAAGCTGTGCTTGCGTGGTCAAATCGCTGAAATCGTTTTGAATTTGGTTGCCTTGACAGTCTAAAAAGTCAAATTGTCCCAAACGACTGCTAGACCCCTTTGCTAGGTCGACCTGTTTGGGCAAGGTCATCATATAAGTATCCGAAGCGTTAACTGTGTCGCCGCCGCTTTCCGGTCCGTGATATCCCACCAGATACCATTTGCCAATTGTATAATTGTCGTTAGAAGTCAAACCCGAAGCAAGAGGAGTCGCTCTCAACTCGTTTTTACAAAATACAAATCCGTCCGCAGTACGCGTCAACCAAGAACGGCCTTTTCCTTTGACATACACGTTGAGATAAGTCTCACTGATTGAAGTCATCCCCTTAACCTTGTTTACAAACGCGTCTGTTGCATTTGACGGCAATTCAATATCCGCAAGTTTTCCGCATCCTTGGAAAGCGCTCCAGTTAAGACCGCTTCCGTCTGCTCCAAGTCCCGACGGCAAACTTATATGACACAACGCGTTCGCCGCGATAGCTTGCTCTCCAATTGAATTAATCGTATCGGGAAGCGCTATGTCTTGCAATCTGTCGCAAGGTTTAAACGTATACGCTGGAAGGGACGTCAATTTCGTCGCCTTAGTTAAATCTACTCTCTCCAACCAGCCTCCGCCGAATGCAGATTTCTCTGACGCTGCCCCTGCTATCGACGCAAGATTACTACCTTCGTCCGCCGTAATAGATAGCCAAGAAACCGAGAAAATTCCGTTTGCGCTGCTAATAGAGCCGGCGTCAATGGAAGTAATATTATTTGGCAAAAGCAAATGCACATACTTACCTATGACGTCGCTGTTTGCCATACCGGTCCACACGCCGCCTTCGACTCTCAATACATTGTCGCTGTTGGTGTAATTATACTCATTGCTCGGAATACCGAGTTTTTCTGCGTGAGCAGCAGCTTTTTCAGCCGTTGACGCCACAATATAGGGTTTTTCTTTAAAAAGTTTGACTACGTTTGTTTTAGATACCGCAATATCTGACGAACCGTCGTAATTATTTTCAAAAAGAGGCAAAGCAAGCCAAGCGCTCACTGCCGAAAAAGCGATAAAGACCAATGCTAAAACTATCCAAATAATTCTTCCCGATTTGCACTTCGTATTCACGAATTCATCTCCTTAAAAAATTAAATATCTCTTGTTCTAACTCCCATTTCCCCTTATCTCAAATTTTCCCTTATTCCCAAAATTTTTTGTTACTTTTACAATACGTACTCCGTACGAATTTTTGAATAACTGTCTCGCATATTACAACTAAGCATAATAATTGTCAACTGATTTTTGATATGTTTTGCGTTTTTCCACCATTTTCCATAGTTTTTCAGTAAATTTTTACACAATTTATATGCCAAATCGCTATATTTATCGTCCAAATATCAATACATATCACGTTTCAACGCCCAAATATCAAAACGTATCAAATAATATTCCCTGCAATAACTATGCATAATTCTTTGCGTTCGTTACTGTTTTGATGAGAAATATATATTTGTATCTCTCCTTTATTTCCAAAAAAAGTATACTTTTACTGACTGATTTATCCGCAGCGCGAAATAACGATTTTTTTCAAATTTATTATATTTTAAGGCGATTTTTTTGTCAACATTTTGCGGTCAATAAAAGTATACTTTTTTTGGAAATAGCAAGTAAATTGCTGTTGAGGCTAAAAATTTAATTAATTTTACATATTAACAAAATGAAAAATTACAAAGCAAGAATAGTTCTGACTATTCCGCTTTTTCTATACTTAAAAATCCCATTCAATATATAAGGATTTTAACTTTGAAAATCAAAACATTCGAGTATTAAATGGATTTTATAAATTAAAACAGCAAAATTAACAATAAATAAGTCAAGATTTTTGCCTTCTGTCAATAAACTATGTCTGTGATAACTATTCTCTTCTTGCTAATTCTCTCTCAATATAAGACCCGTAATATATTGAAGCATAAACAAAGTATCTATTAATGTATCATTTGCTCCAAAATACATTTTATATCAGGTTCCAAAATTTCGATGTCTACGTCTTTATTATATTTGGCTTCTATTTGATATGTTTTGCTATTTATATCAAATTGGAGAATTAAATTATCCGTAGTTGCGTTGGATTGCGTATTGAAAATATAATGAATTTCCTCATTTTTATAATTTTCTATTACTATTCCGTCGTTGTCCGAAATACCAAAAGTATTATATGTACCTGAACCGATATAAATCTCTCTCATATCGTCTTTGAGCTCTATTGAATAACCTGAAACGTCGTTGGAACTCAATTCAAATCTTAAATTCCAATGTTGCTCGTTATATATTAAATAACATTTTACGTCGCCTTCAAACGGCAATATAGATGGCATACGGTACCTATCGCTTAACTTTTTGTTGAGCTTATTGAGCGAAACTTCGTCTTTTTTGACAGGTTGTAATCCCCAACACAAAACGCCCACCGTGATTGATATAAATATTAACGTTAATGCTATTATTAAATATTTCTTTTTCATAATTTTTCCTCATATTTATAATATCACGAATGTTGATATATTGCAATAGCAAAATTTATTAAAAATCTATATTTGCCTTTTTAGCTTGGCTGCATAAGTCGCGCGTAGATAAAGTATAACATTTGCCGTCCTTAATAAAATGCGTTCCGCATTGCCTAAACTCAAAATGCGTTTTATGCGCTATACATTGTTCGCGAATTGCAAGCACCCAAGCAAAATCAAGCGGTCTTGCGGATACGTCCGATTCGCCGCCAACAACGACTAACTCCACGTTATTTAGATAGCCGTCAAGATTTAATTCCCCAATCAACGGCTGACAAATGATATTTTTATGCTTTATAGGAAGTTTATTAAATATAGAAAGTCTATAATCCGCTCTGTCTTGATTTTCCACCGTGCATCCGACGGTCACGTTGTCATATCCGTCGTTCCAATCAGACGGAATACAGTCCATAAAACGCTCGATTCTCTTTGTTAAAAACAAAAAGCGTAAGTCAGAACGCTCGCGAATCATCTGCCAACATTCAGAACGCCATTCGTCCGCTTCCTCAATTAAAAAATCCGTAGAAAAACAAAGGTACACCAACTCTCCCGATTTAATTTTATACGTTCCCGATTTATTTTTAGCTATAGGAGCATAAAAATTATCTGTTTTCTCAATATTGGCAGTATCGATATTACGTTTTCTGTCTCCTTTGTGGATATAACAATATTTGCATCCCTCGCTATATTTGTGACAACCGCGCCACGGATTCCACATCGCCATATACTTTCCCCTCCGTATTTCACACAAGCGTTTAATTTAGAATCAATTTATCTTCTAAATATCTTTTTTATACTTCACAACGTCCGTTGATAGATTGGATACAAGTCTTATATACTTCATCGCAACATCATAGTTAACCTATTAAAAGCGTATTCGTTTTCTTTATTCCACAAAATGACAGCCTTGATACCTCAAGGCTGTCTTAATGCGTGTGTACGACAAAATCTCGTTTTTCGGGCGATTTTTGAGAGTGTGTCGGACGATAAGTATTTTTTATTCCTTATTTTTTAAATAGCAATCTATACAGTGCCTCTGCTAATTTTTTAGAAAAAATAGGTGGAACCGCATTCCCTATCATTTTGTATGCATCCGCCTGCGTACCAACGAATTCATAATCGTCAGGAATACCTTGAAGGCGCGCTGCTTCACGTACAGTAATACTTCTCGCCTGCTGTGCGTCTGGATGGATATGACGCAATCCGTCTTTAAAAAGATGTGCAGGAATCAAATTACTCTGCTCATCCCAACGGAGAACATAGTATTTGTGTATATTGGATTCATGTCCTGTTATTTCTGTATATAATTGTTTCAATGATGCCGTGGATACATATTTTTTTTCGCCACATGAAATATCATTTGCAAGCAATCTGAAAATTTCCTGATCCCGTTTGTTATGCCACCTTGAAGCATGATTGGATGGTGAATCTTTCGGTATTGTGTGTGAATACCTTTTCCCATCAAATATAAAATCTGCAGTGGGGTATAACGCTGGCAAATCACCAATCGCATCACGAACAGTGGCCTTTTTTTTAACTTTGAAAGAAGGTAGAACTTTAAGATAAAAATCATTAATAATTTGATAGGCATGTTCACCATATTCATCTTTACTTAAGCCAAGGATAATTATACGACTTCTTTTCTGTGGAACCCCGTACTCTGTGAAATCAATTATTGCTTTTGATAAATCGTTTAAAACAACATAACCGGCTTCGTCAAATGTTTTTTTTATGACGTCTATAATTGGTTTCCCTGTCGGTTTTGCGCTAAGAATACCCGGCACATTTTCAAACACAAAGGCTTTTGGCTTATAATGCTTGAGAACTTTTACATAGCTTTCAAAAAGAAAATTACGATAATCATCTTTCATCCCATGTTCATCACGAATTCTCCCCGCAACGGAATATGCTTGACAAGGCGGACCGCCAATTATCAAGTCAAGTTTTTTGTTTTTAATACAAGAATCCAAGCCTAATGACTTGCCATATTCAGCATCATTCCAACCATAGAATAATTCATCTGTTCTTTGAATATCAAAACGAAACACCCGTCTGTTAGCATCCGTATAATTCCATTTTTCTTTTAAATGTTTTTCTAAATTTACACAAGGAGCTTTTTCCCACTCTACACATGCCAATGTGTTATAGTGTCCCGACATCTCAAATCCTTCACACAACCCGCCGCATCCTGCAAAAAGGTCAATTGTGTTAATTTTTTTCATTATTATCTCCTATAATTGCAAGCAATTCTTTTCCAAGAGCATATCCCAGAAGCGGCGGAACAGCATTCCCTACCTGTCTATCCTGTTTTGTTCTTGTTCCGGTAAACACAAAATTGTCAGGAAATGATTGAATACGAGCACTCTCTCTTACTGTCGGAACACGGTTAAACTCATAGTGAAAAAGATTCCTATGACCTGTATCAACCGTACGTGCAGGAGCGTTGCCATCTAATCTTGTCCATGCCATGTGGAAAGTTCGACTTTCACCAACGCCTGTTGGCAAATCTTTATAGTTCCCGCCTTCAGGCACGAGAGCAATTGTTTCGATTACAAAATCTTTGTGGGCGGTTGCCACATGATTATATAGCACATCACAATCGCCCCGCATAATCTTTTGATATTCTGTCAACGCAGGACCACTGTATTTATCTTCATTAAGACCAAGCCCACTGATTCTGGTCGGAAGATCGGAAACAGCATCTCTGCATGTACGATACGGCTTATCTGTCCCTGGCCCAAATTGAGGCTTTGGAAAATGTGGTTGCCCAATATCTCTACGAACTCCCATAAATATAAGGCGCTTTCGCATTTGGGGAACACCGTAATCACATGCTTTTAAAATTTTACACTCAACATTGTAGCCCATAGAACTAAAACGTCTGATAATTTCGTCTTTTATTTGACCACTATATAATGTAGCCATTCCAGGGACATTTTCGATTATAAAACCCTTTGGTTTATACTGTTTGACCATTTCCAATACAGCTAAATATAATGTGTTTCGCTTGTCATCAAAGTTTCTCGGTCCCGTGAGAGAAAAACCTTGACACGGCGGGCCTGCAATAATTACATCGATAGAGCGTTCTCCCGCAATATTCTTAATTTTATCAAATGTTTCTTGCTTAGAAAGGTCTTCATCTAATGCAACTGCACCATTATGATTTAGGGCGAAAGTATTCAATGCGTCTTTATCATTGTCTACTCCTACAATTATTTTAAAACCAGCGTCCATAAATCCTTTAGAAAGACCGCCTGCTCCACAAAACAAATCTATCGCATTCATTTTAATCTTATTCCCCTCAGAGTCTTCCCGTGGTTAAAAATAGTCCGTAAACAGATTCGCGGTGGTACCTAATATTCTCGACATCAGGAATAAAAAATGAATTTGCCGGAATTCTTATCCTTTGATTATCAAAAGCCCGCAAATAATCGCTTTCTATTTGCGGATGAACTTTAATTTTATAATCGTCTGTTAGTGTAAAAAATCCTTTATCAAAAGCCCAATGGAGATCACGGCACAGCGCCAATCCATTGTTTGGCAAGTATAATCCGCCATGACTTTTTGGTTTAATATGTGCTGCCTCCAAATTACTAAAGCCCTGATATTTGATAACTGTACCAGTGATTGCACATAAATTTCCGTACCCTGTCATCACAAAATCTCTAAATGTGACAGCATTAAAAAGATTTGCTATATCAGCTGTTGGCGTTTTTTCAATTCTGTCTGTAACAGAATTATCAATAACGGCGATCGTATTTTGCTGTGCCAATACTGCTCTAGCACGAATTTCAAAATCAACTAATGTGCCATTAAAAATGCCATAGCCACCTTTTATCGGATAATTCTCAATTATTTGATTCAATTCTCGATAATATGCAGAGTTATCATTATGAACCAGATCTAAAAGATAAACGCACTGCGTCATTCCCTCTTCAGTCATATCCTCTTTTCGAAAAACAGCTATATCATTTTCCAAAAATCTGAGTTCATCACCTTCAAGTGATTTATTTAAGTAAATTCTATATTCATTCCTAGGGTGTACAGCTGTTGAGCCATGATACTTATCATTGTGATATACATAATTGCAATATACTTTTTCACCTGAATAAAGCGGAATAATAGGAAGAAGAGCACAATCATTTAATTGTGTAGTAGACAATGGAGGAAAAAACGAAAGCACGTTTTCGTTCATTGATGTCAATAAGTATCGTCCGCGATTCGGACGCCCATCTTGTCCTATACTTCCAAGCTCCTGATGTCCGCACTTTTTTAGATAGTATGTACTCATGATTATCCCTCCATTTCTTTATAAATGTCAAATTCAAAATTATGATTTTTACAAAATTCGTTTATCAATTTCATTGTTTTGTAAGTTGGTTTCGTCTTCCCAGATTCCCATCTGTTCACGGTAGCAAATGATACTCCCAATTCTTTTGCGAATGTTTCTTGTGAAAAGAAACATTTTTGGCGTATCGCTCTGATATTTTCACTAAAACTCATGTCAAGACTCCCTTAACTGCATAGTTATAACATTATTATAACACAATCCATCAAATTAGTCAATGCTATACTTTTAACTTTTTTCAACTATCGTCGCTATTGCTTTTTCGGTTTTCATTATTACGTTCAAGTACTGTTGGACGGTGCTTATCGTCCGACAGACTTCAAGTGTGCTGAAATGCTTTTTTTGAGAAAAGGAAAAGACCGAGCAACTGCTATTTCGTTACTCGGTTTGGTGATTTGCTATAAAATTGCTCAAAAATGGGCGAAAATGCCCCTAAAAATGCAAAAATAATGGTCTATAAGAAAAGACTTATAGACCATCACACTTGGTGCGGATAACAAGACTTGAACTTGCACGGTCTTACAACCATAAGAACCTGAATCTTACGCGTCTGCCAATTCCGCCATATCCGCAAATAAATTTGTAGTAATATATTATCAAAATTTATTTAAACAGTCAACATATCTTAATATCTTTTTATGATTTTAAAAATTACTTTAAAATTTATGGAGCAATTTAAAAAAATTTGTCATATTGACACATTAAAAGCAATAAAATTTAAAGAAAATATCATATGCAAAACACCTAAATTATAGATAAAATAGTAGCCAAAACAAATTATAATAAGTTTTAAAACGCCGCTATATTGATATTTATCTTTGATTTTAGAAATTTTTTATATAGATATTTAATAATTCTGTTTATTAATCCCCTACTCCCGATAAATATTAAGAATTTACCTCTGATATAGAAATAAATAGTATAATAAATACTAAAAAGGAGATAATATGGCGCAAATAACAGCTCCGACGACTTCGAAATCGCAAAAAGCAATAAATATTAACTTTGACAGCAATATGGAGATACTCGGAGTCACTGAAATGATAGAAAGCAACGAAAAACAAATAATATGCAATCTAACCGATAAATCGTTGATAATTACCGGTGAAAAGCTCAAAATTGTCAATTTAGACACTGCGCGTTGCTGTTGCACGGTATCGGGATGTATTTCTACTCTAAAATACTCTAAGGGCAAACAAAAAGTCTCCATTATTAAAAAGTTATTTAAATGATACTAACAGATACGTCTAATCAACCGCTTGCGCTTGCTATATTCGCCGCTCTTGGCGTCATAATGGGCATATTGTATACGCTCAATTACATTAGCTGCTCTTTTATATTCAAAAATGCGATATATAGACACACAACGCAAGTAGGGTACGTCGTATTATATACGTTTGCATTTTTCTTAACTACTTATTTGGTTTTTGATTACTCTCTCAAGATATATCAGATATCAATATGCATATTCTTTACCTTAATCACGTTTTTGCCCATATATCTGCTAATAAAAAGACATAAATTAGCATTAACGGTAAAATTCGATAAACTGATTTATAAAGTATCTCAAAGCAAAATTGTAAAAAGGATGAAGAAATAACATTATTTGTTATAACAGCTTAATAAGCGCAACAAAATGAATAAAATAGAGTAGAGCCCGCAATACGTCGGGCTCTGATTAGTATATATTACTTATACTATCGTCAATTCAAATGATGCAAGCGACCGCCGCATTCGCAATTCTTGCCGTAGCGTATAATACACTCGCCGCAAGTGTAGCTATAACAATTATCGCATATATATGCGTTCTCATAATCGACTTGTCGTCTACAGACCATACATCTTGGCATAAAAACCCTCCAAATACTTTTTATATATTATTTACCAATCCACAAATTCTAAACACTCAATAATAAATTAGCTTTCACTATATTGAAAGCTAAAACTGAACCTGTTCAGCAAATTAACGTGTAAACGCGTAAGTTTTATTATATAAATATTCTATAATATCAAAATTGGAAATATTATCGACTGAATATTTATGTTAGAAAATGTTTCACAAAAACCGTGAAACATTACCCCAAAAAACTACTTTGAGGACAATTTTGTTGTAAAATAAGGTAGTTTATGTATCACTAAACGTGAAGTTTTAGAAGATATATATGCCTTTATAACTAATTTTAGATAAATATTTTCTTGTAAATGTTTCACACGAAACCGTTTAAGGAAAAACGGAACGTTGACTGAAAATCGCTGCAAAATACCCAAATTTATCTGCAAATTGGCAATCTAACCACTTTGCACACTATGAACCTTTTGGAGAACCTATCCCACAAGATATTGAAAATAAATAATTGATGCTTCCAATATATCTAATTGTACAGTATAATAGCTTACTCATTACAGCTGTCAAGTTTACCCGCATTGAATACGTATTTCATTCAGCTTGTAAATATTCAATAATGCTAAAATATATTTCTTACTAGCAACACTTTCAGAACTGCCAAATAGCAAAATAGCTTAAAGTTACACGTGAAACATACAAATCAAGTCACTTATTCTCATCGGGTATTTAGTTTTTTTAAAATGCCATTAAGTAGGAAGCATTACACAGTCTTATAAATTGATATTATTGGTAAACCTATAATTTATTAGTCGGAACTATACACGCGCTATTAATGACGTCTCCAATAATTTAAACCAGCATAGGGAACCGCATCAACAAACAACAGCCTGATTACACAGCCTTAAACCTATATTGCAATACATCTTATTTTGACAAGTAAAATAAATATTTTCAATTAAACAAAAAAAGGTTTAAATAATACAAAGAGAGGGGAATGCGTTAAATGCAAATATCACGCATCTTGATTCATATGTATAAGTTAAACGTGCACACTACAAAACTATCTAATCATATTACTTTCTCCACGTTAATATCCCCGAGCGCTTATTATATTTATGTCTATAGAATTATAGAGTTAACATACAACAGCGCTAAATATTGATAACAAAATAAAGCCTAAATCTATAGACACTCAACTTAAGCTTAAAACGTTGCCCATTTCTTTGCACTTATTTATATTATATAATACTTTAAATATTTAAGTTGGATAGCAAGTAATATATCAATCACATCCACACTTCTAAAAAACAAACAGTGCGGTAAACGTGAAAAATTGATAGGGTATTATTTACACTATCATTTGGATAATTATCATATTCTTAGTATTTACCGTATCAGTTCTTATTTACGCAGATGCATTAACCAACGTCAGAGCAATTATTAACTTTCAGCGCAACTTAAAATTTTTTTATACAAACTTATGCATATTAACTTTCACCTTGTTATTGGTTAGAGCATATCTAACGTCGTAACCATAAACAGACCTACGTCAATACTGCACTTCACAGTATCAGCAGCTTCATTACGATTTTCAATTCTGAAAATTATCATATTCTTTACGACTTAACTGCGCTTATATGCATACTAATAATTTTACCATAAGAGCAACCTCTATTCTCAAATGGCACATACTTAAGTTTAATCTTTTATTTAAACATTAGCGCTATGAATTATTAATTAAATCATATTAACCAACTTATATTACTTACCCATCTCAAGTTCTCATAAAAGACTTACTGTAATTCCCATTGGACATACTTGCAACGTTTCACGTGTAACAATTACATATTTTTCGTATTTATGAGCTCTTATATCATATATCTATAGACTGATAGGGAATATCAATTTAATTTTTTAACTTTATTTACTGCATTAATATTAGTCTATTACATATAAAAATGAGAAAATTATTTTTTACAGGGTATTGCGGTGATAAACATTACTTCAATCAGCTCAAAATACACATTATTCGTTTTTATGTCTGTTTATTATTTTGCCTTTATTATATACTTCATTTGTCAGTTGTGATTATTTATACTTTTATAATTATATAACTAACCGTGTTATTAATTGGTGTGATTATATTATACTCATTAGTTATATATTTATATCCGACCTCTATGTTGCCACCGTTATAAATGCTTTTAATTTTTTCAACTTGACTATTTGCTTGACAGCTTCGGTTTTTTTAATTATACTTATATAGCGTAATTATTTTTATATATAATAGGAGAATAACAATGAAACAGACTTATCAACCTAAAAAAAGACAAAAATCTAAAGTACACGGCTTCCGTGAGAGAATGCGTACAAAGAGCGGAAGAAACGTAATTAAAAGACGTCGTAACAAGGGCAGAAAGCAACTGACCGCATAATCGGTATATGCAAAAGCGGTACAGGCTTAAAAGCGGCAGAGTTTTTAATTATCTGCACAAAAAAGGCGAGAGTAACGCCAACAAGTTGCTTGTACTCGTCTATGCTCCTTCCAAGTATTCTTTAAAAGTAGGTTTTATAGTAAGCAAAAAAGTCAGCAACCGAGCTGTTGCGCGAAACAAAGTCCGCAGACGTTTGCGAGAAGCGTTCAGAGCGCTTATCCCGTATATTGACAATAAAGTAAATTATATAGTCATTGCGCGAGACGCGTGCGAAAGCTGCGATTTTTCTCAACTTGCCAACAGTCTTACGCATTTGTTGATAAAATGCGGATTATTTGTTAAGAATATCGATAACGACGTTGTTTGCAAGCTAAACCTTAAACAAAACATTTTGGACAAGATGAAGTTTGAAGAAAAAGACCTTAAAGATACGGAGGATAAATGAAAAGCGGAAATTTCTTGATTCAATATTATAAGCATTTTATCAACCCGGTAATCGGAAGCAAGTGCAAACATATCCCTTCCTGTTCGGCATATATGGGACAAGCCATTGCCAAAAAGGGATATATCAAAGGCTCTACCTTGGGAATGATAAGAATATTGAAATGCAATCCCTTTTCAAAAGGCGGTTTTAAACCCGTAAAAGACGATCTTAAAGGAAATGCAAAATGGCTATTATGAATTTCGGTATGCTCGCTGCAGTAAGTTCCATTTGGAAACCTATCATCAGTTTGCTTGATTGGATGAACGGCGGTATCGGCAACTTCGGTTGGACGGTAGTGGTGTTCAGTATTATGTTGCGTTTGCTTATTTTGCCGTTGGATATATGGCAAAAAATAACAATGCGCAAGCAAAAAGCCAAGATGGACGCAATACGTCCTCAACTTGAAAAACTACAGAAACAATACGCAAACCGTCCCGATATTCTTCGACAGAAACAGTATGAACTGCAAAAGGGCACGATGAATATCTTTACTTCTTGTTTGCCGATGATTTTTACGCTTGTAATATTTACGGTAGTCTTTCAAGGTTTTAGAGAATACATCGTCAACTACAACCAAACTATCGTAAGCAATCTATACAACGACGTATATCTGCAATTTTTCAAAGACAACGCAGAAGCAATCTCTCAAGTTTGCGGTTATCAGTTTATGAACGGCGGCGAATTTATAGAAGGATTTATCCCTTCTTACGACTATATACGTCAAGCAAAACTCATAGACGAACTCAACGCAGCTTTGGTTTCGGGATACACTCCCGAAGGTTGGCTTTGGGTCAAGAACGTATTTATGTCCGACACTTGGGCAAACGTCATACCCAATCTTTCCAACTTTACCTCTACGAGTATAGGCGGAATAGGCGCAAATCTTCCCGACCTTGCCGGCGTGTCTTACGACCAGTTGATGACGCCTATAATCAATAATTACAACAAAACGAGTTTTTGGAATATGAGCAGATGGAACGGTTATTTCATTCTTCCCGTACTGTCGATAGCAACCAGCTTCCTGTCCACAAAGTTGCAGCAAAAAATGCAACCTGTGCAAATGACGGGCGACGAAGCTCAACAAAAACAACAGCGTATGATGAACAAGATTATGACCTATCTTATGCCTATAATCCTTGGTTTCTTCGCAATTATGTACAGCGCCGCATTCGCAATTTATTATTTTGTCAGCAACTTTATGACAATGATAACGTCGATTACTTTCAATCTAATAATGAAAAATGCAGACAAAAAAAAAGCAAAATAACACTGTTTTAATTCAACCTAACGTATCTGCCAAAAAGAATAAAAAACACTGATATTTTCCAATTAAAACTTACATCAGATTATCGGAAAAAGATAGCTCTGCTATCTTGAGGAGACATAAATGAAAAGTACAGAAATCACCGCTAACAGTTATGAAGAAGCGCTTGCGCAGGCGCTTGAAGAACTTGGACTCAACGAAAACCAAGTGGTAGCGGAAAAAATCAAAGAGAGCGGACTCATCCGCAAAAAAATCACTGTTCGCGTAACAGAAAAAGTGACCGGCGCAACTATGGTAAGCAATTTTATAAACGGAATCATTAACAAAATGAATATCGATTGCGTTGCCAATGTCGAGGAAAAAGAAGACGCTTTTTACGTCAATCTCACCGGAGAAGATACGGGCGTGCTGATTGGCTACAGAGGAGACGTATTGGACAGTCTGCAATATCTTTCTCTTTTAATCGTCAACAAAGACAATCCGGAAAATAAAAGATTGGTTATCGACGGCGAAAACTACAGAGAAAAAAGAATGGTCACACTCTCCAAACTCGCAAAGAAAATTGCTTTTAGAGTTGCAAAATCTCACAAAGCCGAATCGCTCGAGCCTATGAATCCTTTTGAGAGAAGAATTATTCACTCGGCATTGCACGACGACAGATTCGTGACTACGGAAAGCCACGGTGAAGAACCAAACAGATACGTTGTTATATCTCCCAAAAAACCTGCTTTCGACAGAGACAGAGGCGATAGACGCAACGACAGAGGAGCGAGAGAAAGAAGAGACGGCAACCGTCCTTCAAAACCCAGAACCGAAAATCAAAACAACGAAAAAACGCAAGAAGCGCGCAACTTCAACAAAACCGGCGTAACTAGAATGAAAACTTACGGCGGCGATATGAAAAAGTTCTTCTGATATTAATATAAAAAGCGGCATAAAAGCCGCTTTTCTGTTTTGATTGGTAAATTATAATATGAATAATCTAAATTTTTACGACCGTTACTTTTGGCAATGTATCGACGAACTGATAAATCAGTCAAAAATAATAGTCGACCGCCCAAAGAATTCAGCTCATCCGCGATTCAAAGACTTTGTTTACAAGGTCGATTACGGTTATTTGGATAATACAACGTCGGCGGATTCCTGCGGAATAGACGTGTTCGTCGGTTCTGAAGAAAACAAAATCGCCGACTGCATAGTATGCTGCGTTGATTTGTTAAAACGCGATTCCGAAATAAAAATTCTATACGGTTGCACGGACAAAGAAAAAGAAATCATCTATAATGACTTAAATAATTCCGATTATATGAAATGCATATTTATTTGCCGAGACAAAACTTGCTGAAAATATTGTCTATTATATCTTCGCTTGCAGTGTTACCCGTTATTGTTCCCAAAGAAATATAAGCTTCTCTTAAATCTATTAGTATACATTCGATTGGCAAATTTCCCATTCCGCTTTTGGCGTTTTTAAGACTTTCCAACGCTTTTTTTATTGCTTGCGAATGACGGGAATTGGTTATTATATCGCCGCTTGTATCTATGCCGGAATCTATAAACAAACCGACTATTTGCTTTTTGAGTTCTTGAATGCCGATATTGTCTTTTGCGCTTATCTTAATTCCATCTCGTTTATCTTCGGCAATATCGCATTTATTTATTACAAGCAATATCTTTTTATCCGAACCAAGGTTTTTTATAAGATTATTTTCATAATCATTGAGCTCGCGTCCCGCTTCGGTAACAAACAAAACTATATCGCTGCCATTTGCCGCTTTTATACTTCTTTCAACGCCTATAGACTCCACTATATCGCTAGTTTCCCTAATACCTGCGGTATCTATTAATTTCAACATAATCCCGTTGAATTCCACGTACTCTTCCAAGCTGTCGCGAGTGGTTCCCGCAATATCCGTGACGATAGCCCTGTCGCTGCCTACAAACGCGTTGAGCAGAGAAGACTTGCCAACGTTTGCTTGACCTATGATAGCAACGTTGATTCCTTGACGAATATATCCGCCCGCTTTAGACGTAGATTCAAGTTTTTCCAATTGCTCTATAATATACAAATTAGTTTTATATCCGTTTGATTTAGCTTCGTCTTCCATTTCTTCCGGATAATCGAGACTTGCTTCGAGTTGAGAAATACAGTCGAGAAGTTCGTTTTGCAACTCTCCTATTTTTTCCGCAATCTTTCCGCTGGAAAGACGGTAACTTGCGTTTAGCGAAGCAATGCTTTCTCCGTTAATCATATCTATGATGCCTTCGGCGTCGCTTAAAGCAATCTTTCCGTTGAGAAAAGCTCTCTTTGTAAATTCTCCTTTATCCGCTATATCGCAACCGTTTTTCAAACATAATTTTAGCACTTCGTCAGTAAGTCTTACGCCGCCGTGACATTGAAATTCAACCACGTCTTCTCCCGTATACGAATGAGGAGCCTTAAAATACACCGCCAATACGTTATCCTTAAAAGTACCTGCGTCTATACTTCCATAATACATATAATTGGGTTGGGCAGCTTTAAAATCACAAAGCTTTTTACAGTTGAAAATAGAAGAGGCTATTTCAAGCGCTCTGTCTCCGCTCATACGAATTATAGATATTGCTCCGCGCCCGATTGGGGTAGATATTGTGGCTATAGTTTTCATAATTAAATTATAACATAATAGCTTATTATTTGCAAATACAACGCTTGTTATGGTATAATCAAATTGAAAAATCAGAGCTATATTATTCAAGAGAAGGAAAACGTATGCTAGACAGCTACCAAAAAAATTATGACGCTATAGTTATAGGTTGCGGACACGCGGGAGTCGAAGCGTGTCTTGCTTTAGCCCGTCTGGGGCATAAGACTTTGGCTGTCACGCTTTCTCTTGACGCAATAGCTTTTATGGCTTGCAATCCGGCTATAGGCGGCACGGCAAAAGGTCATTTAGTAAGAGAAATAGACGCCCTAGGCGGACAAATGGGTCTTTCTGCCGACAATAATCTGCTTCAAATTCGTATGCTCAATATGGGCAAAGGCGCGGCTGTGCAGTCGCTTCGCGGACAAGCCGACAAAACGCTGTATCACCACTATATGAAAAATATTTTGGAGAATACGCCAAACCTCGATATATTACAAGGCGAAGTTGCCGAGATACTTACAAAAAACGGCGCAGTATACGGCATTACCACGACTTTAGGACAGACTTTTTATGCCGACAGTATTGTCGTTGCCACCGGCGTTTATCTCAACGCCCACATTATAATAGGCGACAACGTGACCAAGACCGGTCCCAACGGTTTCTCAAGAGCTACAAAACTTACGGATTCGCTTATTAATTTAGATATACCCACAAGACGGTTCAAAACAGGCACTCCCGCAAGAGTCGATAAAAACACTATAAATTTCGACGCTATGCAAATTCAAAAAGGCGACGATAATATATATCCTTTTTCTTTTATGACAAAAGGGTATATAGAAAACAAAGACGTTTGTTATTTGACTTATACAACCCAAAAGACTAAAGATATTATTATGGCTAATATAGACAGGTCTCCGCTTTATAACGGTTCTATTCACAGCATAGGACCGCGATACTGTCCTTCTATAGAGGATAAAGTTATGAGATTTGCCGATAAAGAACGTCATCAAATATTTATAGAACCCGAAAGCTCTTTGACAAACGAAATGTACGTGCAGGGTATGAGTTCTTCTCTTCCTTTCGACGTTCAATTGGAAATGTATAAGTCTGTTATAGGTCTTGAAAAAGTCAAAATTATGAGATTCGCATACGCTATCGAATACGACTGCATAGATTCTCTTTGTCTTACGCCCTATCTTATGGTAAAGCATATCAAAGGTCTTTTCCTTGCAGGTCAGCTCAACGGCAGCAGCGGATATGAAGAAGCGGCGGCGCAAGGTCTGATTGCGGGCATAAACGCGTCTCTTTATCTTAAAGAAAAGCAACCGTTGGTTCTCACAAGAGATTCTTCGTATATTGGAGTTCTTATCGACGATTTAGTTACAAAAGGAACCAACGAACCTTACAGAATGATGACTGCCAGGGCAGAACACAGATTGTTATTGAGACAGGAAAACGCAGACAGCAGATTAACTCCTATAGGAAGAGATATAGGGCTTGTGGACGATAAAAGATGGCAGTCTTTCACAGATAAAACAAATAAAATAGAGGATATATACAAAAAGCTTGATAAAACTTTGCCTCCAAAAGAATTTAAAGAATTTTTTGAAAGCATAGGAGAACCTATTCCTCACAATGGACTTTCATATAAAGAAATGCTCAAAAGGTCTGCAATAACTTCCGATATGCTTATAGACAATTTTGAAGAATTATCACATTTGGATAAAAGATGTTTTGAAGAAGTGGCGACATCTATAAAATACGCGGGGTATCTATCTAAACAACAGTCTGTCATAAACGATATAAATAAACTGGAATCCAAAATATTACCCGATAATTTGGATTATTCACAAATAAAAGGATTAAGAATAGAAGCTAGGCAAAAACTCGATAATATAAAGCCTATTAATCTCGGACAAGCCTCGAGAATAAGCGGAGTATCTCCTGCGGATATAACGGTTTTGTTGGTTTATCTTTCAAAGGTCGGTAAATAGATATGGAACTTGACGTATTAAACGATTATTTGATAAATAATGGATATAAAGATTATGATATTTGCGAAAAATTCACTTTATATTATCAAATTCTCATAGAATGGAATAATAAATTCAATCTTACTTCCATAACATCTTTGGAAGACGTTCAGACAAAACATTTTATCGACAGTATATTGCCAAATAAAGAAATAAAAAATTTTAATAGCATATGCGACACAGGATGCGGAGCAGGTTTTCCAAGCATCCCTTTGGCAATTTTGAATCCAAATATTAATTTTACTTTAGTAGACAGCGTAAATAAAAAAATAACGTTTATAGAATATCTAAAGCAACAACTCAAATTAGATAACGTTACGGCAATTCATTCGAGAGTAGAGGACTTTGCAAAAATAAATTTCGAAAAGTTTGACGCTTGTGTCGCAAGAGCGTTGGCAAATATGCCAACGCTTGTAGAATATACTCTTCCTTTAATAAAAAACGGAGGAAGTCTGTTGGCTTACAAAGGTATAAATTATGCCGAAGATTTAAAACAATGTTCAAAAATATTGAATATTTTAAACGGTAAAATCCAAGAAATAAAAGAATATCAATTAACACAAGACGAAACCAGATACGTGATTATTATTAAAAAAACAGGCAACTGTTCCAAAAAATATCCTAGATTGGGCAACAAACCTCGTCTTCAACCTATTTTAGGATAAAAAATTAAGTTGCATATATCAAATATATTTGATATAATATCTGTGGACATAGCTTTTTTACAGTCGAATAGGAGGACTTATGAAAAAGGATACTTATACGGAAAAAACATTTGGAATAGAGAGTGACATTACCTCTTACGACAAAGACGGAAATCTCAACGAAGGCGTAGAAATACTCTCCCTTGATTCAATAGTCGCAAATCCTAATCAACCAAGAAAAAAGTTTGACCAAAATCTTCTCGAAGAATTGGCAATATCAATAAAGAATTACGGCGTTATCCAACCTATAATTGTCTGTCCTACAGACGACGGTAAATACCAAATAGTTGCAGGAGAGAGAAGATTCAGAGCAAGTAAACTTGCAGGAAACAATACAATCCCCGTAATAAAAAAATATTATACTCCTAAAAAAATCAAAGAAATTTCTCTTATCGAAAATCTTCAGAGACAAGACCTCAATCCTATAGAAGAAGCTCAAGCATATAAATCATTAATCGACGAATATGATTTCACTCAAGAGCAGCTTGCCGACAGATTAGGTAAATCAAGGCCGGCAATAACAAATTCTTTGAGACTTTTGGGACTCAATCCCGTTGTTATAGATATGGTTGTCAACGGAAGACTTTCTGCAGGTCACGCAAGATGTCTTACTTCAATAAAGGACTATATTGTGCAAAACACTTATGCTTTGGCTGCTTGCGACAAACAATTGAGCGTCAGGCAATTGGAGTTGATGGTGCGCAATTATCTCAATCCAAAGACAAAAGATAAAAAACCTGTTGAATTGAGCGTAGAGCTAAAAGACCTTGCAAATATAATGCAAAAAAAATTCGGTACTAGAGTAAATGCAGTGGGTAATAACAATAAGGGAAGAATTTTTATAGATTATTATTCAACAGCCGATTTAGATAGAATATTTGAAATACTCGAACAAATTAAATAGACTATATTATAAAAAAACTCCTTTGAATAAAAAGGAGTTTTTTTATTTATTATTTATCTTTATTTAATTATTATCTCGTTCTTATAGGTAATATCAGATATAGATATTCGTCGCTTTCGATAGGTGTTATGACGACGGGATTATTGCTGTTGGAAATCTTTATAGAAAGATATTCGTCGTTGCTGTTCTTTATGCAATCCGTAAGATATTTAGCGCTCAAACTTATTGTTACGTCTTTACCTTTAGTAAAAGTATTTATAACTTCTTTTATATTGCTGTAACTGGTATTGCAATATATAGTCATTTTTCCTTCTTTTATATCTATTTTTATGTAATTGCTTTTGTCTTGTTTTGCAATAACGTCTACCTTATCCATACTGTATTCGAGGCTGGCTCTGTCAACAGTAACTTCCGTTTCAAAATTTTTAGGTATAGTAGACTCGTATCTTATAAACTGTCCTCCAATCAAAGAAGTTATTATCTTGCTGTTTTCGAATTCTACCATCATTTTCTTTTCGTTGTATTTTACAACTACTTCGTCGTCTTCGTTTTCAAGAAGCTTTGATATTTCGCTCAAACTCTTTGCCGGAACTATAATGCTGCTTTCTTGGTGTTCGCTCTTTAATTCCTTGTTGCATATAGCGAGTCTGTAACCGTCGAGACCGACGCTTCTTATTTGTTTGCCGTTGACGGAAATCAAACAACCTTTTAATTGCTGTCTAATATCTTCTGTAGAAGTTGCAAAAATAGTTTTGTTAACGAGGTCTTTAAAATCTTTTTGTTTTATAGATATTTGAGCGTTATATTCTTGGTCTTCGATAGCGGGGTATTCGTTTATATTCATTGTAGCGAGATATATAAAGCTGTCGCAGTGCGAAATATAGAGCTTGTCCGCTTCTATTTGAGTATCGAATTCAATTATGTTTTCTTTGCTTATTTTTCTTATATATTCGCATATAGTTCTACCGGGAACCAAAACTTCGCCTTCCATTATTATATCGGCTTTTATTTTCATTATAATTACAAAATCTATATCGGTAGCCATTATTGTCAACGTATCGCCGAATGCGCTGAATTTTATTCCTTCTAATATAGGCATACTTTTTTTTGAAGGCAATGCTTTCATTACCTTTGACAAAGCGTCCGATAAATCTGTTCCGTTACAAATAAACTTCATTTATACACCTCTTGTTTATTATATATTTTTTATAATTTATTAGATAATCATAATATCAATAAGGACTGCGGAAATGTTGATAAGTAGTTTAATAGACACCTAGCCTACAAAATTATCAACAATTAAGTATATAAGTATGTTGATAAAATTATTAAGTTGTCCACATTATCCACAAAAGAATAAACTAAATTATCTTTTATGATATTAAGTTATATATTTTATAAAATCAAATGTTATTACTCATCTCTTTTGAATCATATTTTTTATATCTTTTACTTGATTGGAAATAAGATTATCTGTTTTGATGAGTTCTTCTATCTTATCTCTCGCATAGATGATAGTAGTGTGGTCTTTTCCGCCGAAATAGCTTCCTATTGTAGCGAGCGGCACTCCGAGCATATCATAGATAAGATATATTGCTATTTGACGCGCGTTTACTATAGGTTTCAATTTTTTCTTACCTATGATATCTTGCTTTTTTACGTTGAAATAAGAACAAGTTGCGTCTACTATAGTGTCAAGCGACAATATATGAGTAGTTACGTCTATATCGTCTTTTAGAGCTTCTTTTATAATATCTATATTGTCAGGTTCTTTTCCAAGTAATTGACAATAGAATATTACCTTTTGCAAAGCTCCTTCCAATTCTCTTATATTGCTGTCGATTTTTTCCGCAATGAAATATACGACTTCTATAGGAAGATTGAAATTTTTATAAAAAGCCTTTTTTTGAAGTATAGCAATTCTTGTTTCGAGGTCCGGGGTAGATATGTCTACGGTAAGACCGCTTGCGAATCTGGATTGCAATCTTTCTTCGAGGAATGTCAATTCCTTTGGATGACGGTCGGAAGAAAGAACTATCTGTTTTTTAAACTGATATAAATCGTTAAAAGTATGGAAAAGAGCTTCTTGAGTACCAGTTTTTCCTGCAAGGAATTGAATGTCGTCAAGCATAAGTATATCAACGTTGCGATATTTTTCTCTAAAGCGTCTGTTTTGTTCGTTGTCTTTATTATTCTTTATGCTGTCTATAAAATCGTTGACGAATTGTTCTGTCGTGCAATAGATTATTTTTGCTTTTTTATTTGTTTTTAAGATTTCGTTGCCGATAGCGTGCATAATGTGGGTTTTTCCCAGACCGACGCCTCCGTAAATAAATAGAGGATTATGCAGCGTTCCAGGTTGATTAGCTACGGCTTTGGCTGCGGCATACACTACTTGGTTGCTTTGACCGACGACGAATTTATCAAACACAAAGTCTGAATTAAAAAAGCTCTTACTGTCTTGATTTTCGACGGAATTTTCTTTTTTTGATTGTTGAATTTGATTTTCATACACGGAAATTTCGTCCGGTGTAATTATAACAAAGTCATTTATATAAGAATAATTTAACTTTTTTATTTCGTCAAGTATGAGATTTCTATAATTATTGTTGATAGTTTGTTTTGTAGATTTTAATTTAGCTACAATTATCAATTTATTGTAAGCGACAGTAAGAGGTTCCAATGAGTTGAACCACATATCGTAACTAACGGTCGATATATTATTAGATATGCCTATTAGCAATTCGTTCCAAATATTCTTACAATCATCCATACTGATATTATAATATAAAAAGCAAAAAAATTCAATAAAATTCGTTAAATTATATTATAATAATTATAATAAAAATATAGTCTTAAATATTAAGGTTAAGTCAAAATCAGTTGAGAAAAAATAAACTTTGTAGTAATATAAATATATGAATATAGAGAGCGTCCAACTAAAAAAGTTTCGCAGTTACGAAGACAAAAAAGTGACTTTTAAACAAGGTCTCAATATAATTGTTGGGCAGAATGCAAGCGGAAAAACCAATTTATTGGAAAGTATTTATTGTTGCGGAATAGGAAAATCGCCCAGAACAAATAAATATAAAGAAATGATAAAGTGGGGAGAGGACGTCTCTTATATAAAAATTATTTTGAGAAAAAATAAAACATCTCATACTATTGAATTTTCGATAGATAATCAAGACAAAAAGAGAATTTCCATAGACGGCATACCGCTTGTTAAGTTAGGAGATATAATAGGAATACTCAACATAGTATTTTTTTCGCCCGACGAAATGAAACTTATTAAAGAAAGTCCGCAAGAAAGAAGAAGATTTGCCGATATAAGTCTTTCTCAACAAAACAAAAAATATTTTTATTCTCTATCAAAATATAACAATATACTTGCTCAACGCAATAAGCTTCTCAAAGAACATAGAGACGTAAAAGCTCTTCCCGAAATGCTTTACGGTTGGGACGTTCAATTGGCAGAACACGGAGCTTATATAATAAAAAAAAGATATGAATTTATAGAAAAAATACAAGTCTTTGCCAAAAAGATTCATTATGAATTAACAAGTAATCTCGAAGATTTAACGCTTGAATACGAAAGTCGCGTAGAATATGGAGAATACGATAAAATGAAAGAATCTTTTTTTGAAAAATTGAGAGGAAATATAGAAAAAGACGTCAATCTTTTATATACGTCTTTCGGCGCTCATAGAGACGATATAGGCATAAAAATAAATGATATAGACGTCAGAAAGTTTGGCTCTCAAGGACAGCAGAGAAGCGTTGCTCTTTCTTTGAAATTAGCGGAAATATATCTTTTTGAAAGCGAAATAGGAGAAAAACCCGTTCTTCTTCTCGACGACGTACTTTCAGAATTAGACCCTTCCCGCAGAAGAAAACTTATGGAATTATCTAGCGGATTGCAAACGCTTATTACCTGCACTGATTTCGATATGGATATAGAATACAATAGGATAGTAATAAACAAAGAGAAAGTATAGCGTAGTTGATGATAAATATAGTATATCTAAATTTTTATAAGCATAATAGAAAATAATTATTTGTCATTGACGCTCGCATAAAACGCAATAATTTGTTATGCAATTGCTTCGCTCTTTACTGACTTATAGAGTTAAATATAAATTAGACTGCAAATCAGTGTAATGGAGAAATATTATTACGATTAAAAAAAGATTAGATTTTACGACTTCGCTCATAATGACAGAATATATGTTAATAGTTCAATATCATTATTTGTATGTCATATTGAGCGGAACGTAGTGTAGTCGAAATATCTAATCCATATAAATTAATATTGATGAGACCTCTCCACTACGGTCGAGGTGACAGAAAGTATGTTGATATGACATAAAAGGTATTGTAAACTTGAGTATGATTACCTTGTCATTTCGACCGAAGCGGAGAAATCTCAACAAAATAAAATAAAAAGGAAGAATTATGAAACATTTAGGCACGCAAACAATAGAAACAAAAAGATTGATATTGAGAAAATTTGAATTAAAAGACGCGCAATATATGTATGATAATTGGGCGTCTAGCGACGAAGTAACTAAATATCTTACTTGGAAACTTCATAAAGACGTAAACGTGTCTAAAGAATGGATTGAGTTTTTAATATCAAATTATAATAAAAAAAACTTTTACGAGTGGGGTATTATCTTAAAAGATATAGACCAACCTATCGGCAGTATAAGAGTGGTAGATTTAAAAGAGAATATCAACGCTGTTCATATAGGTTATTGTATAGGCAAGAAGTGGTGGCGTCAAGGCATTACTTCAGAAGCTTTGAGCGCTTTGATAGATTTTTTCTTTGACAAAGTTGGAGTAGACAGGATAGAGAGCAGGCACGACCCAAACAACGTAAATTCCGGCAGAGTTATGCAAAAGTGCGGAATGAAATATGAAGGTACTATGAGAAAGTCAGACGTAAATAATCAAGGTATCGTAGATTGTTCGTATTACGCTATCTTAAAAAGCGACAGAGCATAATTTTATTTATATTATCTATTAATTTTATTATGTATAAATCGTAGATAAAGATAATTCAAACGTCAAATTAACAAAAAATATATTGGCGAAGAAATAATTCAATTTCACATATTTTTATAAAAAATATATTTTCACGATTAAACTTCGCCTTTTAAAAAATATAATATAGATTATATAATTTAAAAAGCCTTAAATTTTATTAAATCAGTTGAATTATGCATATTTAATATGATATAATTATTTTATTATAATATTATAATCTTGCGTATGCGTGTACGCACGCGTGTGTGCGTGTATGCAAGAAAGAGACGATGAATAAGTATGAGGATATAATTGCGTAGCAAGATTCTATCAGTACTTATTAATAGGCTCTTAAACAATATAAACGGAGGTAAAAATGAGTAACGAAAAAAATCAAGCGTATACACAGGATAATATTCAGGTTCTCGAAGGTTTGGAACCAGTAAGAAAACGTCCCGGAATGTATATAGGCTCAACCGACGAAAGAGGATTGCACCACCTTGTATACGAAGTCGTAGACAACGCTATCGACGAGGCTATGGCAGGTTATTGCGATAAAGTAATAATAGAGATAATGCAGGACGGAGCAGTCAGAGTTATAGACAACGGCAGAGGTATACCGACGGGTATTATTGAAAAAGAAGGTAAGTCGGCAGTCGAAGTCGTGCTCACCAAATTGCGGATGATACAAATTTTCCGGCGGTTTGCACGGAGTCGGCGTTTCGTGCGTAAACGCGCTTTCCGAATGGCTCGACGTTGAAGTATCTCAAAACGGCAAACTTCACAAAATGACTTTCAACAGAGGCGTTGCTCAAAGACCTTTGGCAGTCGTAGGCAACACCAACAATAGGGGTACGACTATTACATTTTTCCCCGATTCGGATATATTCGAGACGGTTGATTTTAATTATGCTACTCTAAAGCACCGTATTCAAGAACTTGCCTATCTCAATAAGGGCTTGCGCATAGTGCTAAAAGACAGCAGAGCGTTGAGAGAGAACGAAGAAGAGTTTTATTACGAGGGAGGTATTGTCGAATACGTCGACGTTCTCAACGGCAACAACGGCGTGCTTGAAAAACCTTTTTACATACACGCGGAGACGGACGATTATCAAGTTGAGATAGCTATGCAATACAATGACAGCTACAGCGAAAATATATTCTCCTACGCCAACAATATCAATACTCACGAAGGCGGCACTCACCTTGACGGTTTTAAGGCTGTGCTGACAAAACTTTTTAACGATTACGCCAACAATTTTAAAATGCTCAAAAACGACGAAAAGCTTTCGGGCGAAGACTGCAGAGAAGGTTTGGTGGCTATCGTAAGCGTAAAGCTTATTGACCCGCAATTCGAAGGACAGACCAAGACAAAACTCGGCAACAGCTTTATGAGAGGCGTTGTGTCCAAGGTTTTGACGGAGAAATTCGGCGAATATCTCGAAGAAAATCCCAAGGAAGCAAAAGAGCTTATACTCAAAGCAGTCAACGCTAAAAAAGCCAGAGACGCGGCGAGAAGCGCAAGAGACTTGACAAGACGTAAAAGCGTGCTTGAGTCTACGACTCTTCCCGGCAAGCTTGCGGACTGTTCTGACAAAGACCCTAAAAAATGCGAAATATATCTCGTCGAGGGCGACAGCGCGGGCGGTACGGCAAAACAAGGCAGAGATAGACGTTTTCAAGCTATATTGCCGCTTCGCGGTAAGATACTCAACGTTGAGAAAGCAAGACTCAACAGAGTGCTCGAGAGCGAAGAAATAAAGAATATGATTACGACGTTCGGCTGCGGCATTAATGACGACTGCGACGTTAATAAGCTAAAATACGACAGGATTATCTGTATGACCGATGCCGACGTTGACGGCAGTCATATTAGAATATTGCTTTTGACATTCTTCTACCGTTTTATGAAGCCTATTGTCGAGCAAGGACACGTTTATATTGCTCAACCGCCTCTTTACAAAGTTACGCAAAAGGGCAGCAAGAAAGAAAATTATTTTTACGACGACGAATCATTGGAAGAATTTTTGGTCAGCATAGGCAGAAAAGCGGAGATTCAAAGATATAAAGGTTTGGGCGAAATGGATACCGAACAACTTTGGGATACCACTATGAATCCCGAGACGAGAACCTTGCTCCGAGTCAATCTCAAGGACGCCGAAGAAGCGGATGAAATCTTTACCGTGCTTATGGGCGACGAACCAGATAAGCGCCGCACGTTTATCGAAGAAAACGCAAATCTCGTAAAAGATTTGGACGTATAAGGGGGTAGAAAATGGACGAAAAGAAAGATAATATATTGGATATGCTCGACAAGACCAACGTCGTAGAAATAGACGCTGTTCACGAGATGAAAAAATCTTTTATAGCTTACGCTATGGCGGTCAACGTATCGAGAGCTATTCCCGACGTAAGAGACGGTCTAAAGCCTGTTCACAGAAGAATTTTGTATGCAATGAACGAGCTCGGACTCACCTCCGACAAGCCTTTCCGTAAGTGCGCGCTTATTGTCGGCGACGTGCTAGGTAAATATCACCCGCACGGCGATTCGTCGGTTTACGACGCGCTTGTAAGATTGGCGCAAGACTTTTCGATAAGATGTACGCTTGTTGACGGACACGGCAACTTCGGTTCTGTCGACGGAGACCCTGCGGCTGCATACCGTTATACGGAAGCGAGATTAAGTAAAATAGCCGACGAAATGACGAGGGGCATAGACAAGAAAACCGTGGATTTTTATCCCAACTTCGACGACACGAGAGAACAGCCGGTCGTATTGCCTTCGCGTTTCCCCAATTTGCTTGTCAACGGTTCCGACGGTATAGCGGTGGGTATGGCGACGTCAATTCCTCCGCACAATCTGGGGGAAGTAATAGACGGCACCGTGGCGCTGCTTGAAAATCCCGAAATGGATATAGAACAGCTTATGGATTATATCCCTGCGCCCGACTATCCTACGGGAGCGTATATAATGGGCGGCGGCGGTATAAAGAAAGCTTACCGCACGGGCAGAGGTAACTGTATAATAAGAGCCAAAGCCGAGATAGAAGAAAACGAGCACAGCGGCAAGTCTAAAATAACAATTACCGAGATTCCTTATCAAGTCAATAAGGCGAAGCTTATAGAAAATATGGCGGAGCTTGTAAAGCAAAAGAGAATAGAGGGTATCTCCGATATCCACGAGCTTTCCGATAAAGACGGTATGAGAGTGGTTGTCGACGTCAAGAAAGACGCCAATCCGCAAGTCGTGCTAAATATGCTTTATAAGCACACGCAATTGCAGATTTCTCATTCTATGATAATGCTTGCGCTTGTGGACGGCACGCCAAAGATACTCAACCTCAAACAAATGCTTGAGGAATATATAAAGCACCAAAAGTCCGTTATTGTAAGAAGAACGCAATTCGACCTCGATAAAGCTTTGGAGAGAGAACACATATTGCTTGGTCTCGTCAAGGCTTTGACAAATATCGACGAGGTAATCGAGACTATCAAGAAATCGAAAGACAGACAGTCGGCTATCGAAAATCTTATGAATAATTTCGAATTATCCGATAAGCAGGCGATAGCAATTCTCGAAATGCGTTTGCAAAGACTTACTGCATTGGAAGTAGAGAAGATACAGGAAGAACTTGCGGAATTGGAAAAGACAATAGCCGATTTGCGCGATATATTGGCAAAACCCGAAAGAGTGGTTGAAATAATCAAGACGGAACTTTTGGAAATCAAAGACAGATACAACGACAAGCGTCGCAGCGAAATCACTTATGATTATTCGGATATAGATATCGAAGATTTGATAGAAGTAGAAGACGTTATTTTGTCAATTACTCACAACGGTTATATCAAGCGTATGCCTGTCGATGAGTATAAAGCTCAACGTCGCGGCGGCGTGGGTATATCGGCGCATAAGACCAAAGAAGAAGATTTTGTCGAGAACGTTATTACGACGTCTACTCACGACAACATACTTTTCTTCTCCAACAAAGGCAAAGTATACCGCACCAAGGGTTATCAGATACCCGAGGCAAGCAGAACGTCAAAGGGCAGAGCAATCGTCAACCTTCTCAATCTCGAGTCGGGCGAAGTCATCAACGCATACGTTCCCGTGCCGAAAGACAGTCAAGGTTTCTTGATGCTTGCGACAAAGCAAGGACTTATCAAAAAGACGACATTAGACGAGTACGTGCGCATAAATAGCAACGGTAAGAAAGCCATAACCTTTGCAAGCGAAGACGACGAGCTCATCGGAGTACAGCTCACCAGCGGTCACGACGAAATTATTATGGCGTCCAGCGGCGGCAAGTGTATAAGATTCAGCGAAGAAGATATCAGACCTACGGGCAGAACAAGTATGGGCGTCAAGTCCATAAGACTCGACAAGGGTGAAGTAGTCGTCGATATGACCAAGGTCAAAGAAGACTGCGAAGTGTTGACAATTACGGAGAACGGATACGGCAAGCGTACCGACATAAGCGAATACAGACTGCAAGCCAGAGCCGGCAGCGGTATCAAGGTCGGCGTGCTCAACGACAAGACGGGCAACGTGGTCAATCTCAAGCTTGTACATCCCACTGAAGACGACGTTATGATAATCGCCGACAACGGTATTATTATCAGAATAAAAGCAGAGGAAATCTCCAAAATAGGAAGAAACACTCAAGGCGTCAAAGTTATGAGAATGAAAGACAGCGCGTCGAGAGTCGTCGCCTTTACAATTGTTCCTCACCAAGAAGACGAAGAACAGACGGCAGAAAATACCTCGGCAGACGGCAACTCCGCGACGGAAAACGCAGAAGCGATTACGCAAAGCGTTGCTACCGAAAATCAAGACAGCAATCCGACCGACGGAGAGTAAAAACAGCGTTTAGCAAAATCAAAATATACAGATAGCGTATCTTTGTGCTATGACCCGCAAAAGTGAAATTAACAAGAGGGGCATTTCATAAGATACGCTATTTTTTATTAAAGAGCGTACATAAAGTATTAGATTTATGATAAGCGCGATAATATTAAACATAAAAAGGTATTGATTATAAATAAATTCAATTATAATATATAGGGCGGGGGATTTTATGAAAAAATTTTTGCTATTATTTTTAATTTGTTGTTTGGCGGTAAGTCCTTTATTGGCGCTGTCGGGCTGTTCGATGTCGTCGACTCCAAATGAGATTTCTCATAATTTTGAAAACGTTGCAAAAGGTTATACCGTCGATTCGAAAAAAGGCGGCGAGGGAGACTCTATTACCTTTACGTTCGATTCTCAAAAGACTTTTAACAGCATTGTTATTAAAGAAAAAGGCGACAATATTACCGATTACGAATTGTATGTAAACGGCGAAATGCTTTACAAGAGCGATTTTATAGGTAAATATAAATACTGTTCGCACAAAACTGTTACGGCGAGTAGCGTAAGTCTCAAAGTTATCTCTTGCGACAGTCAATGGAGTATAAAGGATTTTGAAGCTTATAATATAGGCAAGACGGCAAAAGAAGACTTTGAAGTAATGTCATATATTCTTGTCGACAGAGCTTATACGCTTACGCAAGAAGCAGCCGACCTTATGAGTCACACAACGCAGTTTAATGTGTTCGGCAGTTTGTATCTTGATAAGGACGGACATCTGCACTTTCAAGATTATTTGTTTGACGGTAAAAGCGTCGACGGAAAAGAAGTTTTGAAAAAAGCAGTGCAAAATATACGCCAATATAATCCTAATGCAAAAATAGTTTATACGATACTTGGCAATTTGGACATAACAGGCGACGGCTTGGACACTCAAGACAGACACAGCAAAGCTATGGGAGACAATGCCGATACGCTGATAAAAGAATGTCTTGACGTAATGGAAGAATACGGTTTCGACGGCATATCTTTTGATTATGAATATCCGTATACCAGAAAAGCGAATACCGTTTACGGTAAATTCTTGGAAAAGCTGAAGAAAGCTATGCCCGAAGGAAAAACATTGAGCGCAGCGTTCAGCGTTTGGAATTTTTCGTTTAGCGGAGGCTTTCCCATTAAAAAACTCGATTATATCGATAGCATAGAAATTATGACTTACGACGGTTATGACGAAAGGGGTAATCACTCGTCATTCTATGAAATGTGCGCAAACGCAATGTTTGAGTTGCAAAATAAGGGAATAGATATGAGCAAAGTTCATCTCGGACTTCCTTTTTATTCCAGACCCGCCGACGCAGCTGCATATTGGGGCGTTTATGCGCAAGCGGCAAAAAAACTCGGCGTGTGGAAAAATAGTATCTTAGAGGAAATTAATATCGACGGAAAAGTATTTCAACAGACGTGCTATTATAATTGCAGACAGATGATTTACGACAAAACTTGTTACGCGTTGGATATAGGTTTGGGAGGAGTGATGATTTGGCATTATTCTTGCGATACGACAGACAGCGAGCTGTCGCTATACGGCGCGATAAGTCAAGCAATATCGTCGCGAAGGTAATTAAAAAGCGGAGTTGAAAAACTCCGCTGAATTTTTATTTGATATTGAATATTTATTTCAAAAGAAACAAAGCTACGAATGCGCATAGAGCTATCAAAGCGGTGAATCCCAACGTAATGCTTTGCAATATTATCTGCGTGACGGAGTGTCTGTCGATTTGTCTCATACGTCGTACGTTTTCGGCTTTGATTTTGAGCTCTAATTGTCTTTCGTCAAGCTTGACGAGTTTGTAATACTTAAAACCTTTGATATCGTTGCCGGTTTTGACAAAGCCTTCGGGTAAAGCGCCGATACTTTTCAATTTTTCTTCGCAAATTTTTTGTTCGTCTTCTGTCGCAGGTATCAAACCCATTTCAAATTGTTCGCCGAATTCATCGTAAGCTTTTATCTTCTTCATATTTTCTATCCTCCAATCAAAGAGCAAGAGCGGCAGCGCCGAGTATGCCTGCGTCGTTCTTTAGACTTGCGGTCTTGACTTCGATAGTCGGATTGAATTTCGCGCCGAATCTGCCTTCATTCACGGCTTTGCTGATAGGAACGGTCAAATATTCTTTTTCGTTGCTTATACCGCCGCCTATAAGAATTGCTTCGGGGCAGAATACGTTGACGAGATTTACAAGTCCGCAAGTTATGTAGCTCATATAATTGTTTACGACTTCCTGTCCCGCTTTGTCGCCGAGTTTTGCCGCGCCGAAAGCCGTCTTGCCGGACACCTTGCCTTCCTCTTGAGCAAGTTTGTGCATAATGCTGTCGGGATATTTTTCCATTGCTTCTTTTGTCTGACGCATAAGAGCGGTAGCCGAAGCGTAAGTTTCCCAACAGCCGCGCTGTCCGCAATTGCACATCGGAGCGTCTTGCGAAGTGTTGATTACCATATGACCGCCTTCCGCGCCTGCGCACTCTCTGCCTTCAAATAGCTTGCCGTCAATAATAAATCCTGTTCCCACGCCAGTGCCCAAGGTGACGAATACTATGTCGTTATATCCTTTGCCCGCGCCGAAAACAAGTTCGCCTAGTGCCGCGCAGTTGGCGTCATTGTTTATGTAAATCGGAATATCAAAATATTTTTTGAGCTCGTCCACTACTGGTACTTTTTCCAAAGCTATATTGTTGCTGTATCTGATTATACCTTTTTTCGAATCTATAGAACCCGGTTGACCGATGCCAATTCCTTTGACGTCGCAAAGAGATATTTTCGCGCCTTCGATAACAAGGTCTATCACCTTTTTGATATCTTCGCTGATACTGTAATCAGCAGTATATTTCTCCGCGGTTGGAATAGATGTTTTAAAGATGATTTCTCCGTTTAGCGCGACGGCTCCGCCTTTAATGCTCATACCGCCTACGTCAATACCTATCAAATACATAAATTGCTCCTTTGTCTATATAGTATGCAGTGTTTTGAATACTATTCTTGTACTTTAATTATTATACAATAAGGGCGTAAAATTTGCAATGTTTTGCATTATCATTTTACATATGTTTTGCAAAATAGTTATTATTATTTTGTATAAAAAAATAACATTTAATTTGCAATATGTAGCAAGTTCAATTATTTAAAATAAATTTTACATTATACAAATGTTACTCATTGAGTGTTGATAAATAAGTAACTTTTTATTATAATATTAACGCTTTTAGGAGTTGAATTATGATTGAAGAAAAGGTTGGCAATAGGATTAAAGAATTGCGTAACAGGCTTGGAATAAGTCAAGAAGAATTAGGATTTCGTTCGGGTGTGCATAGGACGTATATAGCTAGCCTTGAAGTAGGCAAAAGAAACATATCTATTGCAACATTGTATAAAATAGTTAAAGCGCTTGATATATCGTTAAGTGAATTTTTTGACTTTTAGAAAAGGAAGAGATTTAAATGACAAAAACCGAATTATTTATTAAGTTGGCTCAACCGAATGAAAGCGGTGTAAGTCGTTGGGTGGATATCTCTGAATTTACCGGGGAATATGCTTGTTTGACTTTCGGAAACGGGGCATCTTGGGCAAGAAAGGAGTCAATATTAGCAAAAAAATATAATATAGAATTCGACAAAGATAAGACAAAAGGCAATTGTATCGATAGATTAAGACTAAACGGTTTTAACAATGGAGACTACTCTCAATATATTCGTGCAGATATAAAAAGAGCAATTAAGTCGCAACGTTGCGTAGTTCTCGGCACATCAAATCCAGAAGTGGATCATAAAAACGGAATGAAGAATGAAAGTAGAGTGATGCGAAACGAAGCCCAGCGATTGGAGGATTTTCAACCGTTAAGTAAGGCTGCGAATGATGCGAAAAGACAATTTTGCAAGGAGTGTAGACAAACAAGAGTGCGCTTTGACGCAAAACGATTGGGATACCCAATATCATATTATTGCGGCAAAGCAACTCATAATTTTGAAGAAAATGCTTGCGAGGGTTGTTATTGGAACGACATAATGGAATTTAAAAGACATTTAACTGAGAAAAAATAATGATAAAAATTTTAGAAAACGATTTGAAAGAGTGCTTAAAATTAATAAGTGCAAATTGGAAAATGCAAAATAACCGTTCGGATATAAGAACTAATTTCATATATAACTGTAACACTCTTAAAGAATGTTTAAATCAAATATCTATAAATAATGTCGATAAAGATTATGCGCTTCATCGCTGGTATAATTATATGACCTCTATTGCTTGTGAATATTTATTTTGCGATTATGGCGCAGTTCACGAAAAAGATATTTATAATCACAATGTAGACATTTATATTAATGACATTCCATTTGACGTAAAAGTCACCGTTTATCCGGCAAAATTATCTGAGAAACCGTATGATTTAAAAACGCGTATGGGGAAAAACAAAATGATTGAATGGTTTTATGCTAACCAATCCCAACAATCAAGAAAACAACTGCTCAATAGAATATATATAGTTTGCGATGGAGACAATCAAGAGGAAAACTTAAAGATGAAAAGTGATTTTAATATATTAAGAGAACGTATAAGCGCGTTTATGGATTATTCATTACAAAATGGGATCAATAAAGTACAAATCAAAGATGAAGGAATTATATATAAACTTTATAGCGACATAATTTATATTTCATATAACATAGTAGAAAAGCAGTAACATAATCACATATTACCTTTTACCAAACAATGTAAATATTCAGTCGTAACGTTTGATTTTGTTTCTCTTGCGTTATCTGCTTTAAAACGACGATGAGCCTTGATAAATAAATCATATTTTCCGTATTTTTTCATAATTTTTTCTATGGTTTCACGAGATAAAAGCCCTTCATTATTGTAACTCAAAAATATATATTTGAATTTAGCGTTTTTAATAAGTTCATCCATTGCTTTTTCCACTTTGCTTTTAATACAAAAAACGCTCTTTTGGCTTAAGTATTCTCTCAAACCTGTTTTGCCGTGAATGACGGGATTATCGTATCTCGCAATTGTTTCTAGAATATGATAATTTGTACAGTATTGTCTTGCATTGTAAGGCGGGTCCAAATATAGAACATCGCCGGATATATGTTTTATAAGATCGCATATATCGCTATTATAGACACTACATTTAACTTTACCGGGCATAATAGGAAGAGGTTCAAGCTGCATTTCTTTAAGCGCAGATTTTTTTAACTTTTTCAAATACGCCCCATAAACAGATGCAGTATTAGCATATTTATCAATACTATTTATTAGCGAACCTAGCAAAAAGAAGTACTCATTTTCTGTAATTTCATTTTTATTATATTTTTCTTCTATTGCAATTCTAATTGCATCGCATTTTTTTGCGTTGTAATCAGTAAAATACATACGCCGAAATTCTTGACCTTCAGTACCCTCAAAGCAGTAGTTATTATAAATAAAGCCTTCCACACCTTCAATATTGTTTAATTCCCAAATAAGAGTATGGCATCTATCTTTATTGAGGTTGCCGTTATTTTCTATCATATGTTTGGTAATGACATAGCTGTAATATTGAATATCGTTTGCTATAATGGAATATCCGCTTTGCTTAAAAGAACCGCTTACCACTCCGGTGCCAGCGAACAAATCCGCTAATATCATTTCAGAGGGGTTACGAGACTCATAATTTTTCTCTAAAATTTTTGATATAGAGGATTGTAAAAAATCAATTAGAGAATATTTAGAGCCAATATAATTCATAAATTTACCTTAAAATATAATTCATTTACATAATAGCATTTTTTTTAAAAACAGTAAAGCAGATAAACTCATTTGTCAACTATGTCAAACGTGGAATTTTTTCTTTAATTCAGATATAAGAGTTTTTCTGCCGAGTATGCAGCAGAAGATTATCACAGTAGTGGATATGCAAGCCGCCGTGACTGCCATTGCGGGATGAACTACGACTTTCGCCGCGTAGAGTATGATTGGCAAATATCCCAGTCCCGATATTATCAGAGCGTCTATTACCACGCTGCTCCAATATTTTAGAGCTATGGCGGTGTAGATTCCCGTGACTATCGACGCGATTATCAATATCGAAGGCAGTCCGTAATCCCATACCCACGACGGGGAATATTCGGGAGCTTGTTTATCGAGTAGATAGTTGACTGTCAAAAGCACAGAAAAGATTCCTACGCCTTGCCAAAAGATTTTAATACCGATGCCGTTGTTGGATAAAATGGTATTGTGCACAAGAATAAATCCGTATATTACTAATACTCCCACGATTGCAAACCAATATAAATTCGGCGTCGTCAGAATATTTATAGGCACGCTCAATATGAAAACCGTCAGCGCAATGCTGAGATAGAGTCTTATTGCCGAAAGTTTCTTGCGTTCTCTTCTTTTAGGCGGTTTTTTCTTTTCGGGATAGGCCTTGGGTAAGTCATAAGGCATATCGACGTCTTTGGGCAAAGACAGTTTTTCGTGGCATAGCGGACATATTTTGCTATCGCAGGTTATTTCGACGTTGCAGTATTTACAGCGCATTATCCACCTCCCAAAAATTTGACGTAACTTGGATATCTATGCCTTCGTCGGCAAGTTTTCTCGCAAAAGTCTTTTCGATTTCCGTATCCGTTATGCGTCGAGTAAAGGTTATGCATACTTTTCCGCTGCAAGATATGACGGAAAGCGACAGCGGAGTAGTTGCGTTGGAAGATATCGCAAAGCTTGCGCTTTCGACATAATTTTTCATACTGTCGGGTATGTCAAGCACGCCGAAATTCGACAGAGTCGCCGTTTTTTTGGTTTTGCCGAAAAATGTGTTTGAAAAGTTAAAAAATATCCTCTTTAGAAATAACGGTATAAATCTGACAAGGAAGAACTTTTCCGCCCACACAGTCGTGGAAATTTTGTCTTTGAGATTGTCTTTATTCATATCTCTTTTGAGATTTTCGTGCATTATCTCAATGAGTTTTTCCATTGTCGTATCTTCATACGGATTTGCGCCGACGCGCGAAAACAACGAAAAATTGCGCAAGGTTTTCGAAGGAAAGATTTTGCGCAGGTTTATTGGCACAAAAAGCTGTATGTCGTTGGCGTTTTGCACCTTATCTTTTATTTGACTTTCGTATATAGAACTTATGAAAAGCGCGCCGAGGTATTCCGTCATAGTACAGCCCTTTGAGCGGCACAGCTTGAGAAGTTGGTCGACTTCGCAATACATATGTATTATCCCGTTGCCGGGATTGTCAAATAGTATGCCGTCGATATGGTAGGCTTTTTTGCCTTGCAGGTCTTTTACTTTGAGTTTTGACAGTGGAACGCGTTTGTAGTTTTTGAGAAAAGAATCTTCGAGCTCTTCGGCGGTAACGGGCGAGCCTACGGTAAGAATTTTTTGGTCGGAAAACACCTCGTTGCCAAGCAAATTGAGATAGGTATATACCAAAGATTTTACAAATTCCGCCGCGCCCGTAGCATCGCATATCGCGTGGAAAAAGTCGCACGCAATCATATTGCGGAAATAGTTGACTCTAAAGCAATAACCGTTGCAATTTTTATCCGTAATTTTTTTTATTGAAGTGCAATCGAGAGGATATACCGAAAGTTTGGAATAGTTGTGGTCGAAGTAATACCAAAAGACGCCTTTCATCAGTCTGACTTGATAACCGGGAAAACGTCCGATAGTAAGAGAAAGCGCGTTTTGCAAAACTTCCGGGTCGACGTCTTCTTTAAGATTAACGGTCAAGCGGAATATGTTTTGGCTTTTTTTGCTCACCAACATAGGATATATTTTTGCCGAATTATCCAGCTTGCTCCAAGTCTCTAAAGATTTTGCCACGTCAGTCCCTTTAAACGTTTTTTATTATTGACAGTATATCATAATATATTCGCTTTGGCAACACACATTGCTCGCCAAAAGACATATTACAAAAATTTTATCTTTTTATTTTTTTAAATTTGCCGACGGGGAGTTTTTTTATCAAAATTTCGTCCAATTCTTCGCAGCTACCTTGCGTAATATGCGATTTGTCGATTATATGACATTGACGGTCGGAGACGTACATAAAGTAGTGGGTAGACGTCGAAATTATTTTATAAAAATAAGTATAATCTGCCTTTGTATGACTATAAAAGCTTTCGTCTCTTTTTTGCAGATGCTCGAATCCGTCTTGCGAAAATCTGTAGATTTCTTTTGTCTGTTTATTTAAATAAGGCGCTGATTTCGTAAGGGATTTTTGTCCGATAGAGTTAATCAGCATAAGCAACGGCGTAAATAATAAGCCTACCGCAATCAAAGTAATACCTGCAGAGTAATCCGAGGAATCTTCCGACATTACAATGCCTATGCCGCCGATTATTATCAAAACCAAAGAAAATATTCCAAAAACAACAAGCAACTTTTTCAGCATAAATTTATTGAGCGCTCTTTGCGCGTTTATATCCAATTGCGTTTTAAATTCAATCATATCGATTACCTAATTTATTATATTACTTCGCTGTTTATATTATAAATTCTCGCCGCAAAAATGTCAATGCGCATATGTAATTATATTGCATAAAAACCAAACGCATTTTGTAAAATATACTATGCAAATTTATGAACTGATAATTGTTTTTTTAATAGGCGCAGGCTTGGGCGTGACGGCAAGATATATACTGGGATATAAAAAGAAATATACGCTTTACGTCGCGGTTAATATCTTATTGGGCGGAGCGGCGTGTCTATTTTGCAATATATTTTGGGAAAGCAACGTATACTCTATATTTTTGAGCGGGTTCGGCGGCGTAATATTCAACGCGTTGTTTTGTATATGGTCATTGATTTTCAGATGAGTAAATATAAAGAAAAACGGGCGTATGAGTACGCCCGCTTAGTTTTGATTTTATTGATTAAATTTGCGCGACTGCGCCCATTATAGCCGCGGCGGTGTCTCCGCTTGGAGCTGCGGATTTGAATCCGTTGATAAACTGCCATATTACGCCGCCTTCTTTTGCAATAGCCTCCATAAACTTATTGAAAAGGTTGTTGGTGACAAGCCAGTTGGCAAAAGCGTCTTTTTGCGAATCCGCGATGACTTTTTGCATAAAGCTTGCGTCTCTGAAGATATTGATAACGTAACCTATCAATATCAATGCGATAAAACCTACAAAAGCATAGAACAGTCCGCCCAACAGTCTGTTGACGCCGCTGACGGGGGAGGCTTCTATTTTCTTATTGATTGCCAACGTGATAACGGAAAATATTGTGAAGAATACGATGGCAACGATTACCGCGCTTATGCCCGAAAGCACTCCCGTCGGAATTTTTTGAAACGCCGAAACAGAAGTAAGCGCTTTTGCGACGTAAGGCGTAACGAATATCGTCAACAGCGACGTGCCGACTATGGAAAGAAGGCGCAACAGCGTCCTGACGATACCTCTGACCATACCGACGACAAAGCATATCGCAAAAACTATTATAGATACAATCGATAAATACGACATAATAACTCCTTATATATTATATCCGACTTCTTCGAATATTTACACTGTTATTATAATATCGTCGTTATAAATTTGTCAATGCTGTGACTCGGCAAATATAACACAAATTTTGCAGATTATACACAATTTGTTTTGGGACTTTTTAAGTTTTTTGATTTAAAGGTATAAATTCTTTAATGCGTGTAAACAATTACCCATATGAAAAACTTGGTATTTTTATGTATAGGAACAACAAAAATCATCGGAGACAGCATTGGTCCCAAAGTGGGAGATAAGCTCAAGCAACTCAACGTCGACGCTTTCGTATACGGCAATACGGAGAGACAGGTCACGGCTATCAACGTCGAAGATTACGCAAAAATGATAAAACAGCGTCACAAGGAAGACACTGTCGTCGTCATTGACTCCGCCCTTGGAAAGACCGTAGATATAGGAGCTATAAAGGTTACTCGCAACGGCATTAAGCCGGGAGGAGCTTTTGACAAAAACAAGGACAGAATAGGCGATATCGGTATTTTGGCGGTTGTGGGAGACGCAGACGGCGACCGTATGCGCGAGCTTAAGACGAGAGACGAAAATTTCATTTCCTCGCTTGTTGATAAAGTCGTGGAATTCGCCAACGGTCTGCTTTTCAGAGCGGCAAGTCTCAAAGTCGCGCAGGTTTGAACAAGTCAGTGAATTTAAAAAAGAATAGGCTGTTAATCGCCGTATTTGTTCATTTCATTTTCCGTTGACTAAATCTTTACAAAAGTTATAGCCAACATTATTGACTAATTCTTTTGCAATAATATATAATAATGTTGGCAATTTACAAATATATTTAATTGGCGAGACATTTCGCTGGGAGGAAAAAGTGAACAAAAAAGCGCTTTATGGCAGAATTGCAATGCTTGTCTTATTGGCGGTATTGATAATTGTGTTTGTATATTTTATGTTTTTCAACAGCAAACCCACGGAGATTGCATATAGCAAAGGCGACGTGGCGAGCGTTGATAATCAAGGATTGGTTCAGAAGATAGAGTCGGGCAAGATAGGAGCTCTTTATATAGAGTCTTATAAAGTATACGCTTTAAAATCCGACGCGACGGAAGCCGAACTTAAAGCTTTCTACCGCAATCCGACGAAAAAAGCTACTTATGTCGCAACAATAGATTACCGTACCAATTTCAAACAATATCTTGACGACCTCAAGGAAAAATACGACAGCGGCGAAACCGAAGTTGCCGTTCCGCAGTATATTTTCAACGACCCGAATTCGGGCGTAAATATCACGTCGCTTATATTTCCGATACTTGCATTGATAATTTGTTCGGTCGTAATATTCTTTATTTTCAGACAAAGCGCAAGTTCCAACCGTCAGGCAATGGACTTCGGTAAGACCAAAGCAAGACTTAATATGAATGTCAACGTCAGATTTACCGACGTTGCCGGCGCGGAAGAAGAAAAAGAAGAGCTACAGGAAATCGTTGAATTTCTCAAAGACCCCCAAAAGTTTTTGCAACTGGGAGCCAGAATTCCAAAAGGCGTGCTTTTGGTAGGACCTCCGGGAACGGGTAAAACGCTTTTTGCAAAAGCAGTAGCAGGCGAGTCCAACGTGCCGTTCTTCTCTATAAGCGGCAGTGATTTTGTAGAGATGTTTGTCGGAACGGGCGCGGCAAGAGTAAGAGACTTGTTTAATCAAGCAAAGAAGAATATGCCTTGCATAATTTTTATCGACGAAATAGACGCCGTGGGCAGACAGAGAGGTTCCGGTCTTGGCGGCGGACACGACGAAAGAGAACAGACGTTGAACCAGCTTCTTGTGCAAATGGACGGTTTTGAAAAGAACGAAGGCATAATCATTATGGCGGCGACCAACAGAGCCGATATACTTGACCCCGCTTTGTTAAGACCGGGCAGATTCGACAGACAGATATATGTCAACGTACCCGACGTCAAGGGCAGAGAAGAGATACTCAAAGTCCATTCGCGAAACAAACCTCTTGCTCCCGACGTATCGTTTAAAATTCTTGCGAGAATGACAAGCGGATTCAGCGGCGCAGACCTTGAAAATCTTCTCAACGAGGCGGCTATATTGGCAGCTAGAGCAGGCAGAAAGGTCATTATTATGGAAGATATTCTCGAAGGTATCAACAAGGTAATAGCAGGACCGCAGAAAAAGTCCAGAATAGTCACCGAAAGCGATAAGAGAATAACGGCTTATCACGAATCGGGACACGCGATAATAGGCAAACTTTTGGAAAATTGCGACGACGTGCAAGAAGTCAGCATAATTCCGAGAGGTATGGCGGCGGGATATACTCTCACCAGACCGGAAAACGACGATTCTCACGTTACGAGAAATAAGCTTATCGATATGGTTACTATGATGCTCGGCGGAAGAGCGGCGGAAGAGATTGTAATTAAAGACATTTCGACAGGCGCGTCCAACGATATAGAAAGAGCTAGCAATATCGCAAAGAAAATGGTCACTCAATGGGGTATGTCCAAGGCTATAGGCAATATGTATCTCGGCGGCGACAAAGAAGTATTCCTCGGCAGAGATTACGGCACGACGCATTCCTACAGCGACGACCTCGGCGGAATAATAGACAATGAAATAAAATCCATTCTCGACAGCTGTTATGACAGAGCGATAGAGATATTGCAAGCGAATCGCGAAGTTATGGATAATATGGTAAAAGTTCTCTTTGAGAAAGAGACTATATATACTGAAGAGGTCAATATGCTGTTCGACGGCAAGAGCGCCGAAGAAGTTATCGCATATATTGACGAAAGGCAGGCTAAGAAAGAATCTTATAAAAGAACGGAACCTGCTCCCAAAGTAGTTATTGTCGAAGAGAAGACTGAAATAGATTCTAATGCGGCAAACCAAAGCCAACAGGAGTCCGAAAGCGTCGAAGAAATAAAGAGCGACGATACCGCCGACACTTCGCAAGATGAAAAGTCTCCCGACGATTCGACTGATAAAAAAGAATAAAATATCAAATACAAAAACCACCCTTGTCTTAAGCAAGGGTGGTTTTTGTATTATTAAGAGAAGTAAATATAAAGTTTAAATGCGTTTTGCAATTTCTTGATAGTTCCATTCTTTTGATTTTTTGCCGACAATAAACCAATCGATTATCGTCCATATTCCGAAAAATCCACCCGTTATAAATTTAAGTATTCCCATTCCTGTTTGTCCCAAAAGGTATCTGTCTATTCCCAGCCAGCCGAAAAATACAGACAATACTGTTATCATAGTTGGGTTTTTAAAGTTTACGGTCGAAAGCAGATTGTATTTTTCATCGGGACATCTTTCGAGAGCTTCTTCGATATATGCTCTTTTGTCCGCAGGGAAAAGGTTGCCGTAAGCCATCATAAAATTTGCAATTTTTTGTTGTTCCATCGTTTGTTCTCCTTAAAATTTTATTAGATATACGAAATATCGTAATAAGTATACGATATATAATATTGTTTGTCAATATTATCTCGTATAAAATATACGAAAAAGATAATTATAGGTAAATGTATGGATATTCTTGCAAAAATAATAGATTTGCGTAATAAAAAAGGGTGGACTGAATATAAGTTAAGTCTGGAATCCAACGTGCCGCAGACTACTATCTCGTCGTGGTTCAGGAAGAACGTACAACCGTCCGTTGCCTCTTTGCAAGCGATATGCAACGCTTGCGGTATTACGCTGTCGCAATTTTTTGCCGAAGAAGACGATTTGGTGCAACTCACAGACTGTCAAAAAAAGTTGCTTGAAGAATATGCCGCGCTTTCGCAAAAGCAGCAAGACGCGTTGTTGTCGCTGTTGATTTCTATGCGTATAGACAGTTAAGTTTGTTGACAATCGGAGCGGAAGTTATGGATATGAAATTGGCGCAAGAACCATTTGAAATGATAGCTAACGGAGAAAAAACCGTAGAAGTTAGGCTTTACGATGAAAAAAGAGCAAAGTTAAAATTAGGAGATACTATAAGATTTACGCGCGTAAAAGATAATGTACGTTATATTGACGTCCAAGTAGTTTCTTTAAAAGTCTTCAGAAATTTTTATGAGTTGTTTACTTCTTCGATTGCCGATAAATGCGGCGTAGGGAATTTGAGCGCAGCCGAAGCCGCAGGAGAAATGTATAAGTATTATACGCCGCAAGATGAGGTAAAATTCGGAGTGCTGGCAATAGGTTTTGAATTAATTTGAATTTATCCTTGCCGATTTGCTACTTTTGACGCTTTTGAATTTGTCGGGACAAATGCGGTCGAGAATTCCTATCAAGGGTATAAAAGCAATCAAAAATAAGACAAGATTGCATATTATCTGAACTATATAAAAGACCGCGCCGCGAGTATAAATTATTGCAAACCGTTTCCAAAATCTATCAAAAAATCCCGTTAGCAATCCCGTATCAATCAGGGAACTCAATACTCCGAAAGCCGCGGTCATTATCATTGCGCACGCAGTCACGGCAAAACGGTTTTTAATGCCGTATCTGCCGAGTATCATAAAGACGAAAGTCACCGCGCCCCAATGAATAAGATAAGTTATCACCCAGGTATTCACACCCCATATCAAAGTTTCCAGTCCCACAAATACATAGGTTGCCAATATTCCCGCTCCGCCGAAAACATAACCGTATACGGCGCAAAGCAAAGTGACGATTTCCACGTTGGGTATCGCCGCCAACGCAAGTTTGCCGCCTTCCAAGGTTGCTGCCATAACGGCTATTAGCGCGATTTTCAACGCGCGAGTTCTGTGGACGGAGTCGTTCATAACGTCAGAATTTTATTGTTGTTATTACGATAGTGCAATTATCTTTGATTAACATTTGGCTTGCATTGGAAATGCTGTTGGTGTATTGCTTGCCTTTATAAGTGATTTGACTTGCATATACGGACACATCAAAGTCTTCTTCTACGTCGGTATATATGTAAATATAATTACCGTTTTCGTTTTTAAGTTCGTTGATTTGCGTCAGAAAAGCTCCATAGCCGGAATCTTCGGCGGTATAAGTAAGTTCGCCTTGCTCTTTGAGATAAGCAAGTATTGCCATAAGTCCTTTTTTATCGGATTGGGCAGATTGAGCTTCATCGATGTTTACGGTGTACTCTTTGGCATTATCTCCGTTGAGAATCACCAGTTGCATTTGACGGGCGTTACCGCTGCTGCTGTTGTCGCTGTTGTCGTTTTCGTCATTGTTGTAAAAACAAGCGCAAAGCGCACTCACACACAAAGTCAACAACAATAACGCTGTGATTATTTTTGCATACTTTTTCATTTTGTATACTCCTTTTAAAGTTTTTCCAAAGTAATTCGACGAAAACGGCGCGAAATAAAAAACGCCCTAATAGGGCGGGTAAGCTATAGCAACGCTACGACTTGACTTCCCACCGAAATCCGTCTTTGTCCATTGCAGGCAGGTCTCCTGACTTACGGCTTCTTTCCTTACGCTCTCTTCCCGATTTTTCAGTGATAATGAGCGCTTGTAGCCGTTACAGTAGCGGGGGCTGTCGGAGATTTTCACACCGTTCCCTTATTAATGTATAGCATACAGCTAAAACAACCTTACAACTTTATTTGTTAAAGTATAAACTTTACAGCGTATAAAGTCAAGCTATGGCAAAAGCAAGCGCAAAATAAATAAAAAAAATTTTGTTTTTTGTCCAATAAAAACAATTGCCAAACGGTTTATTGATTGTAAGAATCAAAAACGGAGGCATTTTATGAAAAAAACAGTTGCAATAATAGCGGTAGTGGCAATGATTTTGGGCGCGACGGCTTGTTTTGTCGGTTGCGATAACAGTAAAGAAGCTGTTGCGACAACGTACGTTTCTATGGATATTAATCCTTCGATAAGATTTGTGCTCGACCAAAATGAAAAAGTAATATCTTACAGTTGCGAGAATGAAGACGCTTGCATATTGCTTTACGGAGAAGCGGTAATAGGTCTCGATATAAGCCAAGCGGCGCAGAAAATAATGGACCTTGCAGTAGAAATGGGGTATTTAACGCAGGATAATTGCGGAGTACAGGTTGTAGTAGCAAGCGATAAGTCCAAGGTCGAATCAAAAATATTGGATAAAATACAAGTAGTAGTTGAAAATACGGACAATAAACTTTCATTTGATATAAATTATAATAAAGAAGGTTCTTTTGTTCTCAATTATCAACTTGCCAAACTTAAAGAAAAATATCCCGACAACCAAGATTATCAAAATTTGACTGCGGGTAAATTAAGACTTGTTTACAGCGCTATGGCAGTCGATTATTCTTTGAAAATGGACGATGCTGTTAAGATGTCGTCAAGTCAGCTTCTTGCAATCGTAGACGACGCTTACAGTCAGCTCGAAGAGTATTCGACAAAGGCTTTTGAAGAAGCAAAAAGAGCGGCGGAACAAGTATATCAAGCGGCAGTTAGCGCTACGCAAGAAGCAGTCTATATAGCAAAATATGTCGAGTATAAAGGCATTGTTGAAGGCGGACTTGCCGTTGCGGAATACGGCGGACTTTCGGTTGCATCTAAAAGTATTGATATATTGGCTAAAAGTTTAATTTTAGCCGAAAACGTTGCGGATAAAATCTTGCAAAGCGAAGAGACTATGGCAATAGCAGAGGCATTAGGTGTTGATATTGACGAGCTTAAAGACGAACAAGGCAACGTGACAGTCGGGAGTATTGAGGCTTACGTAGACAAAGTTGCAAAAAACACCGCCGATAATATGACTCAAGAGATGAGGAGCAAACTTAATCAAGCGGTGGAAAGCCTTGAGGAATATAAACTTGAATTGCAAGACAAACCGCTTTCTCAAGACGTAGTAGCTAAAATTCAGTCGTTACTGGCAAATATCAAAATAAACGATATAGATTTTGTCGACTTTACGATTGAAGATTTAAAAGAAATCGCCGTTGAGCTTGACGAAAAAGCAACGGCAATAAAAGCTAAAATGGACGCTAGTTTGACGCAAGAGCAAATAGAGGAAATTCAGACGGCTCAAAAGCAGGCGGTCGAAAAACTCGACGGCGCATTGGAACAATACAATCAAGCTGTAGACAAGGCGGCGCAAGAGGCTAAAGCATATTTGCAAAGTCTTAAAGAAGCAAGACTTGAAAGTCTGAATCCAAAATCTTAATCAGCCATAACTTAATCCCACACAACTTACGACAAGCGCTTTCGCATATATCGAAAGCGCTTGTTGTATATGCAAAGTAAAGTTATTTCAGTGAAGTTTGCTTAAAAGGTCGTCGGGATTGTATTCTTTGCCGTCGAGAACAAATGGAACGTGCTCTCTCGAAGCCTTGGTAAGTTCTCTCTTGAATTTGTTGCGCATTTGAACCATAGTTTGTATGGTTTGGAATACCGCAAACTGCTTTTCGGAGGAGTCGGGTATATTGTGAAGGTCTTTGCCTACAAGACGCGCAACGGGGTTGTATACGGTCTCTTCTTCGGCTATCATTCTGATTACTTTAAAGTAATCTTCATTAGCTTTTTTAATATACTTATTCGACTCTTGAGTCTTACCGTCATTGTGATTGGAAAGGCGGCTTTTTGCTTTTTTGGCTAAATAGTGCAAATCAATATCATTAGAGGTTGGCATAATAGAATCTCCGTGTTTAAATTTTTTATTATTTGGGAATGGTAAAATAATTATTAATATCAATTCCTATGTCAATATCATAGCACTAATGCGGCTACAGTGCAAGTATTTTTATTAAAAATTGTTCAAAATTTCAAAACTCGTCAAATTTTGTTCAAAAGTGACAAAATTCGCGCTCATAATTACGGTTTTTGGGCGTATATTTAATAATTTTATTTCTTTTTGTTGTGACATTTGTATGCAATTATTAAAAAAATATTAAATTTTATTTTAATAATATATTTTACAAAACTTTTTCACGTACAAATATTACCATATTTTATAAAACGTGGATTTATTAAAATGTTTGCAAAATTGGTTTTTTAAATATTGCTATGATTTATTTTATATAGTATATAATAGGATATAGCATAATTCGTTATAATTTTTGTAAAACAAGAGACAGGCGATTACCGTAGTTCCCATAGGGAATTTATTAAAACGAAAATAAAAAAATTTAGGCATAGCGTTAAGCTGTGCTTTTTTTGTGGACGAATTAGGCTACGCGTAGCCTAGTGAAATATAGATATGTTTTATATTTCCCGCAAAATTCAATCGGTTGCGCTCTTTCATTTTTCGTGATATAATCATTGTACGATAAACAGTAATTTAACGGAGTAATTAATTTGAAAATTCGGGAAATGCAACGAGCCGAATATCCATTGTTGGAGAGTTTTTTATATGAGGCTATCTTTATTCCAAATGGAGTTGAGCCACCGCCAAAATCAATAATTCATCGTCCCGAATTGCAAGTTTATATTTCGGAGTTTGGAACAAGCAAGCACGATATTGCTTTTGTCGCAGATTTAGACGGCGAAATTGTTGGGGCGGTTTGGGTTAGAATTATGAACGACTATGGACATATTGACAATAACACGCCGTCATTTGCAATATCTCTCTATAAAGCATATCGCGGGATAGGAATAGGCACGGCATTGATGAAAGAAATGCTGAACACTCTTAAAATGCGTGGATATGAACAGGCGTCTTTATCAGTGCAAAAGGAAAATTGCGCAGTTAAAATGTATAAAAAGTTAGGATTTCAAATCATAGAAGAAACCGCAGAAGAATATTTAATGCTGAAAAAGTTGAGCGAATAAATTTCAAATTATCTTTGAAAATAATGTGTATTTAAAAAGCTCTCGAACATATTGTTCGAGAGCTTTTGTCCTCGTTTGAAAGTACAACTCTTAAAAATTTAGTATTTAATTCCCTATGAGAAGTGAGTTTTACCTATCTTCTGTTTTATATAGAAATTACTATAATTACTTACCGAGTATTTCGTCAGCCTTTCCTGCGCAACCGAGAACGTTGACAAGTTTGTGCTTAACGATATATTTGATATTGGCTCTTGCGTCGCCGAGATATTGTCTGGGGTCAAAGTGGTCGGGATGTTCCGTGAAATGCTTACGGATACCTGCGGTGCAAGCCATTCTGAGGTCGGAATCGATATTGATTTTACATACTGCCATAGAAGCTGCTTGACGGAGCATTTCTTCCGGTACGCCGATTGCGTCGTTAAGTTTGCCGCCGTTTTCATTTACTATTTTTACAAATTCTTGCGGAACAGACGATGCGCCGTGAAGTACTATCGGGAACTGAGGCAATCTTCTGCTTACTTCCTCGAGAATATCAAAACGGAGTTGCGGTTTTGTTCCCGGCTTAAATTTGAATGCGCCGTGCGAAGTGCCGATTGCTATTGCAAGAGAGTCAACGCCGGTCTTGGTTACGAATTCTTCTACTTCTTCGGGACGTGTATAAGAGCTGTCTTCTGCAGAAACTTTTACATCGTCTTCGACGCCTGCGAGACGTCCGAGTTCGCCTTCTACAGTTACACCGTGGTCGTGAGCATACTCAACCACTCTTTTGGTGAGTTCGATATTGTCCTTGAAAGAATGATGGCTGCCGTCTATCATTACGGAGTTAAATCCTCCGTCGATACAGCTCTTGCAAAGCTCAAACGTATCGCCGTGGTCAAGGTGAAGACAGATAGGCAAATGGCTTACTTCTTCTGCGGCTTCCACCATCTTACGAAGATAGGTCGGGTTAGCATATTTTCTTGCGCCGGAAGATACCTGAAGAATAAGCGGAGCGTTTTCTTCTGTGGCAGCTTCTACGATGCCTTGAATGATTTCCATATTGTTTACGTTAAAAGCGCCTATAGCATAATGACCTTCGTACGCTTTCTTAAACATTTCTTTTGATGTTACGAGTGGCATAAATTACCTCCAAAATTTTTTATCACCTAGATTTTAGCACAACAAGCATAAAATTACAACCTTTTTGCAATAATAAGTTTTATGTATCCAACAAGACTGCTATTATGGAAATAATAAATTTCATATTTGAACCGCTGCACAATATCGTGTGACTTATTATAACGATATGACAATATTTTATTCGCAGACAAATATTTGATTCAATGAAAGATGCGGAAGTTTTACAGCTTAATAATCGGGGCAGAAAAAACTTTGTCTTGTAGTTTTAGTCTAATGCTCGCTTACTTTTAGGCATATTATTAGTTATTATATTGAAATGGAGAGGGAATATCGGATAGAAATATAAAAGAAAAAATACGATAAAAAATTTAAATGAACAATTAGAGAGTATAATTAAACCTATAAACAGAGGAACAATTGCAATAAATATACCTGCCAGAGTAGTAATCATTGCAATAAAGTTTTGCCAAAATCCTTCCACACGTTTGCCGTGTCTATATTGTTCATAGTCAAGCGCATCCGACGTCATAATTCCTGTAATAAAGTCAAATCCAACGATTATAGGAATTTTGTATGTGGCGAGTTGGAGCAGAGCAAAAATAACAAACCCGACATTTGCCGTTATCATAACTTTTCGTTTGCCAAATTTTTCATAACGATAGAACCTACTACCATACCTACTACAAATGCCGTCATTAAAACGGTTTTGCCCAAAATTTCAATAAAGCCGGTTAGCGCAGGGTTGCCAGGATAACTATACTGTCTGATAAAATCTACTATATTAATATTTGCTCTAATAGTGATAATCAATTGATAAATAACGATTATCCAAAAATATTTATTTGTACTAAGCGCTTTAACGCCTTGTAAGAAACATACTTCTCCCTTAACGGCGTTAGTAACAATAACTCTTTCTTGAGTGCCGCGAACAACGAAGAAAACTAGGGCAATTGCGCAAATGGAGCAGATAGGGAAAATAATTTGTTGAGTAATTAGTGGGGAAATTGTGCTTTTTCCTATTGTATCCATCTTAAAAACGCCAAACATTAACATTACGCCTGGAAGGGCGTTTGCTATTGAGCCGGGAATATTACAGATAATGCCCCTAAGCGACGCTATAGTAGAGCGTTCTTGAGAAATCGGAGTAATTGTTTGTTCAATGTCTGCCACTGCTTGACTTACAAAAGTGCTTGCAGTAGTGCCAAGTATAATTAATACCCAAAGCGTAATAATTGCAGGAGTAAAAATAATATTGGATGATTCGGGCAGTCCTATCCAAGGCATTGCCGGCACCAAAATTTGCGCCAAATATTATTGTTCCAAGACATAGGCACAAAGGGTGTTAAACAAAAAAATACGCAGGTAGCAATGGTTGCGGGTAAAATAAAAGGCTTAAATTTGCCGCGTTTGCTCTTGCAGTTATCAATACACATTGACATAATCGGCGCGCGAATTATACCTATTATAGCATTTATCATTGTAAAAAAACAAACTTGACCTAGCGACACATTAAAATGTATCATCATATCTTTGGTAACATCAAAAGTTGCCATACCAACCATTACGCTTAAAAAGGAAACAACACCGAATCCAAGTGACAAATTAACAAACTCTTTGTAACTTACATAGTAACCCTTTGGCGGCTTTTTCCAGTAAGTTTTTAACTTAAAAAGTCCGTCGGATACTTTTTCAGCAAAAGCGCTATTCATAAATAATCTCCCCTAAAATCCCTTATATTATTTAATTTAACAGATAGATTATATAAAGTCAATATGCATTTTTCTATTAGAAAATTTTTAAAACTTATAATAGCGCAAATTTGCTACAATTATTTTTAAGTTTATGTTATGACAATAACTTATTAATGCACCGTAAATCGCAGATATTAGAGAATTTTATTTAACATTAAACATATTAATATTAATTTTCAAAATTCTTATATATCCTTTATTGAACCTGTTAATTAAAGCTTTAATATCGAAATGTATTAAAAAACGAACCTAGTTTAAAATGGTTCGTTTTCACTAATGGCAGAGAGTGAGGGATTTGAACCCTCGGAACGGTTTCCCGTTCACACGATTTCCAATCGTGCGCCTTCGACCACTCAGCCAACTCTCTATAAAAATATTATAATGTTTGCGTTACTTTTATTATTTCGGTAACAGTTGTGATAATATCATAAAAATTTTTTTTTGGCAAGTAAATTTAATTAAATGCTGAATTAAACTTAAAAATTTAACGGTTGATAAAAAATTGGTATATGGCGACTATATAGGGAGTCATATTTATTTTATTATGGGAAAAAGGATTGTAAAAAAGTCGAAAAAAGTAAAAATATTTGCCAAAAACATAAACATTGTATTATTTATGATTGCATATTTGAGAATGTCGGTGTTATACTATTCTTGTATTTTATTATTTTGAAATATACGGAGGGACTATGGAAGAAAATACCAACGGCGAATTGACGTTTAAAATGATTTGGCTAAAAGTTAAAAAAAGCGCCGTCAGAATGTTGGTTTACGGAATTATTACCCTTATAGTCGTGGGCGGCATTTTGGGTATCTGCGATATTTTTGTAAGTCAAAGTCAATACGAAACAAGAATTACCTATTATTATTCGGGAGCGGAACTTGGGAACGACCCTTGGGGCGGCAAGGAGGACGTCGTGAGCGACATAAAATCTGCAAGCAACGTGTCGTCTGCTTTGGAATCTTTGCAATATAGCGACGAGGAAAAAGACGCGCTTGTTAATTTGGTAGTGCGCAATCTTAATATAATAGCCACCGTAGCAAACGAAGTGCTTGACGAAGCCGGAGGCGTCGTAAGCGCAGATTATAATTACAGAATAGTTCTTTCGCAAGACCCTGCGATTGATAAATTGTTGAAATCGAGAAACGATTATAATAATATTGTAAGCGCCGTAACGACAAATTATATTGACAATTTCAAGAAAAAGTTTTCGTTCGGCACCTCTTTGACACAGTTGGCTATAGTTGACAATTACAATGCTTTCCAAAAATTTAACGCTATAAAGAGCTATATGAACGCATTTTCGGAAGAGAGCAACACTTGGGCGCAAAAAGCTCCCGGATTTATCTCCACAACGCAAAATATGTCTTTTAAATCCTTGAATGCAAGAATACAGGCAATTGATTTAAAATTGGATAATTATCTTAATTTTATATTGTTTAACGGTATCAACGTTCACGGAGAAACAAAATATATTGACTTAAAGCTGAAAGAAGCGTCCGACCAAATTGCTATATATGAAGAGGAAATAAAGAGTCTCAACGAAGTTCTTTCTCTGTTGATGCAAAACAACGGAGTATCCTTGCCAAGTACGGGCACGATAGTTGTTACTCCTCCCGATACCAAGGCGGTAACCGAAGCCATCAGTCTTGCGATTACAAACAAAACGTTGGCTGAGACGGAAAAGAACGTTTGGGAAAATTATAAGAATTATTTTAATACTCAAGATTTCTTAAGCAAAACCGAAGAGGAGAGAAAGACGCTCAGCGACGCTGCGGCTGCTCTTGAGAAAGAAGTGATTCAAGAATACAACACAATAATGGACGGTTATAAGAAGATGATTGAGGAGTATAACACCGGCTACAACGTCAGCTCGCTTGTGCGTATGACGGCTGTTCCGACGCAGGCTACGAATTCTCCCATCACGACAAGAATAGCTATTGTAGTGGAATTGGTTGCGTTGTTGCTTGCAGTAATCGTTGCAATTATAGTGACAAGCAAAAAAGGTGCTATGGTACTCAAGAGAAAAGCTTTGGAGGAGCAAGCGCAAGTAGTATTGATAGAGAATCAAAAAGAAAATGCGCCTAATGCGATAGAGCAAAAAGAATCCGACAAAGACGAAAAGGAAGACGTTGCAGAAAAGTCCGAAGAAGCGGACGACGACAGCAAACAGTAAAAGAAATAGAAGTATCAAAAATCGTCAAGACTCGACCGCAAGGTCGAGTCTTACTATTGACAAAAGTCAAAGCATAGGATAGAATTAAAATATGTATTACGACTCGGCTCTCTATGAAATGAATAGCAGACGGCAACGTTTAAATAAATTGCAGAACAAGACGGCGTACGTTTTGTTCGGGGGCGTAGTCTTGGTTGTATTGCAGGCGTTTTTTAACCTTACGCTAGTCGGGACCGTCACAAACACCGTGTCCGACAAGTCCCATTTTATGTATTATTCCCAACATTATCTTCGCTTTTGCGCAATGCTGCTGACGGCTTTGCTTATGGTTTATTACGCCGTAAGAATTTTTATAGCGGCAGACGGCGGCAGAATAAATATAAGAAGATTTGTAGAGGGTAACGCGATACTTTTACCGTTTGCCTTTATGCTTATTTGGGCTTTGATTTCGACATATAAATCGCCTTATTTTGAAAAATCGCTTTACGGAGCGGGATATATCAACGAGGGATATTTTACGGTCTTGCAATACGGCGTAATATTTTTATCCGTATATGCGATACGCAACGAAATAAAATGGGCGAAAGAGGCGATTTTGTGGACGTTTATAGTTATGGCGGGCGTTATTTGCATAGTTTTCGTCGGAATAGAAGTAACCAACTATAAAATACCCACGTCATTAAAATGCGGAGTATTCAACAATTCAAACCATTACGGTTATTTTCTTGCAATGTCGTCGTCGGCAACTTTTGGCGCTATAATATATTCCAAAAGAAAATGGCAAATATGTTTGGCGGCGATACTTTTGCCGTTTAACATATTCAATCTTTTCGCGTGCAACACTTTAGGCGCAAATTTGGCGTATATAGCCGCAATTTTTTTCATAATATGCAGCGGAGCTATTACAAGAAAAATCAATTGGCAAAGATTTATTATTGCTTGCGCAGTTTCTGGCGCAGTTACTTTGGTAATAGAGGCTTGCGGCAGAACCAATATGTGGTCGTCCTACGTCGAATTTTTTGAGGATATAAAGTCTGTTTTATCGCCCGGAGAAGGCGGGAGCGGAGGCGATAACAATTCTGCCGGCACAGGCAGATTCGGGCTTTGGGTGCGCACTATCGCAGTAATAAAACAAGTGCCCTGGTTTGGCAAAGGACTCGACCTCTATCACGGAAACAATATTTACGACACTTCGCTCGACGTTTCTCACAACGAATACATCACTATGGCAAGCAATATAGGAATACCCGGTTTAATAATGTATCTTGTCACTATGGTGTGGTGGTTTGTTAGAGCGGTTATGGCAAGAAAAAGCCTTACGGGTGTCGATTTGATATTGCTAGCTTCCACGTTTGCGTATTTTATTTCGGCGACTTTCGGCAATTCGTTTACATACACATATCCGTATTTTCTCGTATTTTGGGCGTTGAGTATGCAAAAGCCGGTAGAAAAAAACTATAAGTATGAAGAATTGCAGAAATCTAACGCCGCAAGTATTTTGAATAGAACAACGTCGGTTGTCAGTTAAAAAGCTTTTTTATATGTATCTTTTTTATATAAATAAAGTGAAAAATTGTTGAAAATCTTATTGCAATATGGTTAATATTATATTATAATTATACTTGCTATAATATGATTAGCTCGCAAATAGGAGTTTTATGATGAAAAAAATATCCGTTATTTTGATTATTTGTCTTGTGGTATGTATGGGCGTCGCTATTTTTGCAGGTTGCGACCCGTCCAAAAATTTCGGACCCATAGGCACAATGGAATACAAGGACAGTCCGGTTGTCAACAACGGAGGACTTGTTGTACAGCAAGGCGGTTATATCTACTACGTCAACGGTATGGATGCAACTGCCAATATCACAAAACCCGAACACAATGAATTCGGCAAAGCGTCTGTCAAAGGCAGCATTATGAAGAGCAGAATCGACGAAAACGGCGTTTTGAGCGAAACTGCGGTAGTAGTGCCCAAAATGTTTTACACGGCGGCTACAAACGGAGGCTTTTATATCTACGGCGAGTGGATATACTATGTTTCGCCGAGCAACAAGACCGACAATAAGTCCAACGTGCTCTCAAGCCAGTCCGTAGCTTTCCGTACAAAGATTGACGGTACGCAAACGCAGGAAATCTTTACGCTTTCTTCCAATTCGACGCAATATACCTTTACTGATAAAGAGTTCGTTTATTTTGAAGACGGCGCTTTGAAAAAAGTATCTTATGACGGCGAAAAGATTAACAAGAAATCCGAAGTAATAACAGAAGACGTGACTTCGGCGTTGTTTACGGCAAAGTCAACCACCGTATTCTTCCTCAAAGCAACGGAATCCAAAGTGCGTCTCAACAACAATATGTATGTTTACGCCAACGGAAAGATTACGGAAATCACTAATGACGCGACGTACGACGCAGAAGGCGACGCAAGCGCGGATAATCTCAAAAAGCAATATACTTTTGCGCTTTTGACGTTTGACGCGGCTGAAAATACTTTGTTCTATACCAAAGTCAACAACAGCGCGGACGCGTCGAAGAAGACGTCGACGTATGCTTATAAGTTTGATGAAAACTACGCGTTCGAACCTGCAAAAGAAGTCAGATACGCAACCTCGGCTCTTACGGCGGCGTCTATACGCAACCTCGGCGGAGATAAGGGTATACTTTAT
>CAJUOK010000002.1:0-28919 GCA_910588015.1 uncultured Christensenellaceae bacterium
CCTTAGCTTTGTATTCTCCAACTATCTTTGCTTTGAGCTTTGCCGTAGTTCCGCTGTTGTCAAAAGTAAGCCCAGTTGTAATAGGATTGATATTTATTTTTGTCTTGTCGTAATTTGACCCGAAATTAAACTCCTGCGTGCTGCCGTCGTATACTCTCGACGACTGTCCTACTATGGAGATTTCAGATACTTGATATACTATCTTGTACACGAATTCTTTGGGAGCAACGCTTCCGTCCGTCCAACATTCTCCGCTTTTCGGCGTTACCGTCACAGTATATTTTCCCGCTTTGCTTGCAGTCAACGAAACTGCGCTTCCTGCGCTAGTATCTATTGTCATTGTTCCTGCAGTTTCTCCGCTGACTGCGTCAGCTTTATACGTTATATCTAATTTACTCGTATCTACGCCAAGCAAATTAAAATCTATATCGCTGTCGCTAAAGTAATCTTTTACTTTTGTTCCTTGTTTTGGTGTAGCTACCGTTGACTTTTCTGTAACTTTGTTTAAATTTAAATGAAATGCAGGACGAATAGACATAGTAGTTGTAACGTCTACGCCTCTGCCGTTTTCGTTATGTCCAGTATAGAATGAAGTATAAGAAGCAGACCTCAACCAATAACTAGAGCTGTTATTATATAATTCTGTAGAACGCCCCCACATACCTTTATTATCGCCGCTATCATAAGCTATTTCAGCAGAACTCGGAATCCAAATTCTATCGTTCTTCCAATCTTCATAATTATCGAGTTCTGTAAAACTACTTCTATATCCCGAAATATTGAAACCGAAATCAATGGCACTCGACCAAGCCTCATTTTCGTAATTTATACCTACGCCGTGTTCCAACGCCTGCTCTATTTCTTGCCAATGAACTTTTTCGGGAGTATCGATAAAATCAATCAAACTTCCGCTTTTTTCACTACTAGGCATTGTAAAAATAGCAAATGGATTTTCAGCGTCTTGTTGCACCTCATTTTCTGTGAGAGCAGTTGTACTTATAGCATATTTCCCTCCATTATTTAATGCTAAAGCTCTTAACTTTGACGTTGAATACATTATTGATGGATAATTCCCCTTTGAACCAGAGGTATAATCATTCCAAACAGAAGTGCTGTATCCAGTGGGCAATTGTGTGGAATCCGTAAGCCATAAAGTAAGAATAGGGTCATTATCGGTGGTATTGTTGTAAGCCAAATATACCGCCGCCCACTTCAATCCGCCTATTTCAACGACAACGTCATTCTTTTTGGGATTGTTTGTTCTAAAATTCGCGCTGTTTAGATTGCCGCTTGCCAATGCCGCTTTTATATCTGACAACGTCGCGTTTTCTTTTCCCAAAAGCGCGCTGTATAATTCTTGCATCTTATCGCCGTTAAACACCATATTGTTGCTATTCGACTCATAATTGTCCAATGTGAGTTTACCGATTTGAGTAGTAGCATTGTAATTTGTAACAGCCTGTGTGCGCGCAGATTCGGCAAAGAAAAACATTCCGACAACCGATAGGCAAATCAATACTGCCAAACTTAACGTTGATATAATGTATTTATATTTTTTATTAACTTTCATATTTTACCTCTATATTCTCCAATAGACCTCAACTCGGTTGAGATATTTCGACTACACTTCGTTTCGCTCAATATGACGCCACAAGGTTGCTCTTTGCTATTCGACTATATCTCAACTTAAAGTATACTTTGCTACTTCCTCTTTCGCAGAACTAATAGAATATTCTATACAACATAGCCTTCTAAACCAAATATTGTAATTTTTATTTCTCTCCAATATTTGATTTTCTGTCTTCCGGATAATCTTTTAATTCCAAAAAAGGTATACTTTTACTGACCAAAAGGTATTGCAAAAAAATGTGACACGAACTATAATATTATTGAAAAAATATGCCGTTTCGCAATATGCAAAACGGCAGTCAGTAAAAGTATACTTTTTTTGGAAATTTGCTTTTTAATATATACTTTTTATTAAATAAGAAAGTTTAGTAGTATAATAAACGCCTGCGCTTTTAGCTTGCGTATAAATTATTTTGGACATAAAAATAGGACGCGACTCTCGTCGCGTCCCTTAAATTTAATTAATATTTATAAGAAGATTATTTCAAAGCCTCTTCTACTGCAACTGCGCAAGAAACGGAAGCGCCTACCATCGGGTTGTTGCCCATACCGATAAGTCCCATCATCTCAACGTGCGCGGGAACAGAAGACGAACCTGCGAATTGCGCGTCGGAATGCATTCTGCCCATAGTGTCGGTCATACCGTAAGAAGCAGGACCTGCAGCCATATTGTCGGGGTGAAGCGTACGACCTGTGCCGCCGCCGGAAGCAACGGAGAAATATTTCTTGCCGCTCTCTACGCACTCTTTCTTATATGTGCCGGCAACCGGATGTTGGAAACGAGTCGGATTGGTGGAGTTACCCGTGATGGATACGTCAACCTTCTCGTGTTTCATAATAGCTACGCCCTCTACTACGTCGTCTGCGCCGTATACTCTGACCTTGCTTCTCTCGCCGTCGGAATAAGATATAGTATCTACGACTTTGAGCTCGCCTGTAAAATAATCAAGTTTGGTTTGCACATAAGTGAATCCGTTGATTCTGCTGATTATCTTTGCGGCGTCCTTACCCAAACCGTTGAGGATAACTTGCAAAGGTTGTTTTCTTACCTTGTTTGCTTTCATAGCGATACCGATTGCGCCTTCTGCTGCGGCAAAAGACTCGTGACCTGCGAGGAACGCAAAACACTTGGTCTCTTCTCTCAAAAGCATTGCCGCAAGATTGCCGTGACCGAGTCCGACCTTTCTCTGCTCTGCAACAGAACCGGGTATGCAGAAGCTTTGCAAACCAACGCCGATAGCTTCGGCTGCGTCAGCTGCCTTTTTGCAACCTTTTTTGATTGCGATAGCGCAACCTACGGTGTAAGCCCAAACCGCATTTTCAAACGCGATTGGCTGAATTCCCTTTACGATAGCCTCGACGTCGATTCCCTTGTCTACGCAAATTTGCTTTGCTTCTTCAAGAGAAGATATGCCGTATTCTTTGAGGCACGCGGTGATTTTGTCTATTCTTCTCGAATAACTTTCAAACATAACTGCCATTACTTTGTACCTCCTTATTCGTTTCTCGGGTCGATGACTTTGACGGCTTCTTTGTATCTGCCGTAGCTGTTGGTAAACTTAACCAAAGCGTCGTTTGCGGACATACCGCCCTTGATTGCTTCCATCATCTTGCCGAGGTTGACGAATTCGTATCCGATTACTTGATTGTCTTTGTCAAGACCTATATGCGTAACGTAACCTTCTGCCATTTCCAAATATCTCACGCCCTTTGCGCCTGTGGAATACATTGTGCCCACTTGAGAACGCAAACCTTTGCCGAGGTCTTCGAGACCTGCGCCGATAGGCAAACCGTTTTCGGAGAAAGCCGACTGCGTACGTCCGTAGACTATCTGAAGAAACAGTTCTCTCATTGCGGTGTTGATAGCGTCGCAAACGAGGTCGGTATTGAGAGCTTCGAGTATTGTCTTGCCGGGAAGTATCTCTGCCGCCATAGCCGCGGAGTGAGTCATACCCGAACATCCGATAGTCTCAACCAACGCTTCTTCTATTACGCCTTCTTTTACGTTAAGCGTCAATTTGCAAGCGCCTTGTTGCGGCGCGCACCAACCGATACCGTGAGTAAGACCGCTGATATCACTTATCTGCTTGGACTGCACCCACTTACCCTCTTCGGGAATAGGAGCAGGACCGTGGTCAGTACCTTTGGTGACCTTGCACATATTCATTACTTCGTGTGAATATTCCATTAGGAATAACCTCCTTAAAAATATATTTAATTTCCGTTTAAAATTATACAATAACGCAAAGGGCTATGTCAAAGTATTTCGTTAATTTTTCGACACATTCTTTTGCTTTGACTCAATATTGCGTTTTAGCGCTCTTTGCCGCCGTATGGCAATAGATATTTCGCAGATAAATAATACGCCTGTCGATTTGACAGACGCATTGATTAAATCATTTATTCAAATCTTGCGCAATAGCGTCGGCGAGATTTTCAAGTTGCTTAAAGCTTTCGTCGTTGAGAGCAGATTTTATCGTGACTTTGGGTTCTATAACTCTATTGTTTTTGAGCTTGTCCAAAATATCGCTCATAAGTTTTGCGCTTGCTGGCGTCCAAGTGCCGTTTTCAATAAAAGCAAAAGCGCGGTTTTGCAAATTATGTTCTGCAAGTTCGTGCAATATAACTTGCATAGGCGGGAAGAGCGCCATATTATAAGTAGCGCAGGCAAAGACGATATGCGAACGCTTAAAGCTCTCTGCGATAACTTGAGAATAATGCGTTGTCGAAGCATTAAACAGTTCTATGTTCTTTACGCCTTTATCTCCCAACATATTGGCGAACACCTCTGCGGCATTTTCGGTATGACCGTGCACCGAACCGTAAACAATGACAACTCCCTCTTCTTCGGGCGTATAACTTGCCCATTTGAAGTATTTGTCAATAATATAGCCTATGTTCTCTCTCCATACCGGACCGTGCAAAGGACATATCTTGGATATTTCCAAAGCGGCGGCTTTTTTTAAAACGTTGCCAACCTGCACTCCGTATTTGCCAACTATATTTGTGTAATAACGTCTTGCGTCGTCTATCCATTTGTTTTGAAAATCGCACTCGTCGGCAAATATATTGCCGCTCAACGCGCCGAAAGAACCGAATGCGTCGGCAGAAAACAACACCTTGTCCACAGTGTCGTAAGTAACCATTGCTTCGGGCCAATGAACCATCGGCGCCATTACGAAGGTAAAAGTATGTCTGCCTGTGTTGAGAGTGTCGCCTTCTTTGACGACAACTTTGCGCGATTCGATATCAAAATCGAAAAACTGTCCCATCATAGTAAAAGTCTTAAGATTTCCTACGATTTTTACCGACGGATATTTAGCGACAATCGCGCCTATATTTGCGCAATGGTCAGGTTCCATATGATTGACGATAAGATAGTCAAGCTCTCTTCCGGCAAGCAAATAATCTACGTTTTCCAAAAACTGCAGACTTGCAACGCTGTCTACGGTGTCAAAAAGCGCCGTTTTTTCGTCTAGCAAAAGATAAGAATTATAACTCATTCCTCTGCTGACGGGATATACGCTTTCAAAAAGCGTTATTTTTCTGTCGTTGACGCCCACCCAATATAAGTCTTCGTTGATTTTCTTTACGCTTTGCATAAATTTCTCCAAAAATTAAATAATAAATTGCGTATTTATTTTATCACAACGAAAGCGTTTTATCAATTATTTGACCGCCTTTATTTTTTAAGTACCGACAATTACTATAGACGTCATTTCGACCGAAACGCAGTGGAGTGAAGAAATCTCTTGTGTTTTAATTATATTGTTGAGACCTCTCCGCTTCGGTCGAGGTGACAAAATATTGCGCTTGAAATGACGAAATATGTCAACATTTCAATGTCATTGACGCTCGCACGAGACGCATCTACTTGCTCGCTATGCCGTCGCTTCGCTCCTTACGACCGTAGCGCACGTATCGAAGTGGAGAAATCTCAACAGTTTTATATCTCACAATAACAAAACTACATACGCGCGCCAATCAACTGCCTATAACTATTCCCTTATGAAATTTGTTATATTTGTCCGCGTATTTATCCAATATCGCGATTACGTCTTCGGCAGTGCTTACGCCGTAAACTCTGTCCTCGGGTATATCCTCATATCTAACTCTATGGTCCATTTTCATACCCGCGACCTTACTGCTCCAACCGTCCACGCAATCGCAAGCCATAATAAGTCTCATCATAGGCCAAGCAAATGCTATTTCCGACAGAGTTCCCGCGCCGCCGCCTACTGCGATAACCGCGTCGGCATTTGCCACTATCGCGTTGCGCATCATATCAAGTCCCGTTGATATTACTATATCCGCATATTCGTTGTGCATAGTTCTGTCAAAAGACGGAATGATAGCTATCGTATCGCCCTCTGTGTATTTTTCCGACGACCTCGCGCCTGCAAACGCGGCTTCCATAACACCGCCGAGTCCGCCCGATTGCAATCTATAACCGTTGTCGACAAGAGCCTTGCCGACGGAAAATGCAAATTTGTATTTATCCCCGTCTTTTTCTATCTTGCTATCTCCTACGATAGCCACGATTTTCCTCATATTTCCCTCCGTTTTCACTTTTCTGACCATATATAATATTATCCATATATATAAAACGTGATAAGCAAAATTTATACATTTATTTTAGCATAAATTACTATTTTGTCAAGATTGATATGCAAAATGTCTGTATATGTTGAAATGACATTGTACTATGATATTTATTTTGTTATTTTGAGCGAAGTCGAAAAATCTAAACCATTTTTATACGGATGAGACCTCTCCGCTTCGGTCGAGGTGACGAAGCGCGCGAGCGTCAATGACATTATTTGTATGTCATATTGAGCGGAACGCAGTGGAGTCGAAATATCTCAAACGGATTAGATTTCTCCATTGCACTTCGTTTCAGTCGAAATGACAATTTTTATAATTGCGGACTTAAATGACAAAGGACTAGAATTCAACATTCCCATTGATATTACATAAAAACAGACTGCCATTTAGACAGTCTATCAAAACATACTTATTCGCTTCTCTTAAATTCCTTGATAAGATTTATAATGGCTTTTCGTTGAGAAGACGACAGCGTTCCCAATTCGTCCAAAAGCGTACGCTGTTCTTGCGTTAAAGACATAAGTTCGTCGCCGTCAAGAAGAAAATCGATTATCGATACTCCAAATACTTCACAAATCACTTCTAATCTAGGTAATGTCGGAAGAGATTTCTTATCTCTCCAACTATAAAATGAAGTAGTTGAAAGACCCGCTTTCTTTGAAAGTTGATATAGACTCCAACCTCTTTCCAAAGCCATTCTTTCAACTTTATCAAATATTATTTTCCCATCAGTCAAATCAAGCATACCTTATCCACCTATATAACTTTAATTATATTATAATCAAACAATTTTATAATATTATTATATTTTAATTTGAGAATTCTTATATTTTTAATTGACAAAAGCAAATACCTTTGATAAAATACAAGTACAACTCAATGCCCGAATAAACAATCCTCATTAATTTTAACTTTTGTAAAAATTTATTCCTATACCTACTGAAAAAATTATTAGGTACAAATGAAAACAATGGACGTTGAGTCAAAAAGAGAGCGCATTTTTGTGATGCGCTCTCTTCTTTATTAAAAATCTGAATGATTTTATTTGTTTTTATGCTCCAAAGAAGCCTTTACAAACTCACGGAATATTGCGTGCGCTCTGTTGGGACGAGACTTGAATTCGGGATGATACTGCACTGCGATAAAGAAATCGTTGGCAGGTACTTCGACAGCTTCGACAAGTCTGTCGTCAGGCGACGCGCCTGTAACGCGCAAACCGGCTTTTTCAAGTTCCGCTCTATATGCGTTGTTAAATTCGTATCTGTGACGGTGTCTTTCTTGGATAAGATTTTCGCCGTAAGCTTTTTGCATAAGTGAGCCTTCGGCTATCTTGCAAGGATAAGCTCCCAATCTCATTGTGCCGCCTTTTGGAATATTGCCGTGCTGGTCGGGCATAAGGTCTATCACGCAATGCTCGCCTTGCGGTTCGAATTCGCTTGACGTTGCGTCCTTGTATCCAAGCACGTTGCGCGCATATTCTATTACGGCTATTTGCATTCCCAAACATATTCCGAAATAAGGTATGTTGTTTTCTCTTGCATACTTACAAGCGGCGATTTTACCCTCGACTCCTCTGTCTCCGAATCCTCCCGGAACCAGTATGCCGTCAACTCCCGCCAAGATTGTCTTGCAGCTCTCGTCGTCGGTGAGGTCTTCCGCCTCTATCCATTTAATATCAACAATACAGGAATTTTCGTATCCGCCGTGTCTCAAAGCCTCTGCGACAGAAAGATAAGCGTCGTGAAGCTTGACGTATTTTCCTACTATAGCGATAGACACTTCGTCTTTTCTCGACTTGATTCTACCTATCATATCTATCCATTCTTGCATATCGGGTTTTGGCGTGTCCAATCTCAACTGACGGCAAACTACTTCGCTCAAGTTGCTGTCTTCTAGCATAAGAGGAGCTTCGTAAAGCACGTCGACCGTTAAATTTTCGACAACGCAGTCGGGCGCAACGTTGCAGAACAACGCGATTTTTTCAAGTACGCTCTTCTCCATCGGCTCGTCGCAACGGCAAACGATAATATCGGGATTGATACCCAAGCCCATAAGCTCCTTGACGGAGTGCTGTGTGGGTTTTGATTTTTGTTCGCCGCTTGATTTGATATAAGGCACCAATGTAACGTGAATAAACAGACAGTTGTCTCTGCCAACTTCGTGAGATATCTGTCTTATCGCCTCAAGGAAAGGCTGACTTTCGATATCGCCTATCGTACCGCCGATTTCAGTCATAACCACGTCTGCGTTGGATTTTTTGCCTACGCTATAGACAAATTCTTTTATCTCATTGGTTATATGAGGGATAATTTGCACGGTTTTGCCGAGATAGTCGCCTCTGCGTTCTTTGTTGAGTACGTTCCAATATACCTTACCCGTGGTAAGATTGGAAAACTTGTTGAGCTCAATATCTATAAATCTCTCGTAGTGTCCCAAATCAAGGTCGGTTTCTGCGCCGTCCTCCGTAACGTAGACTTCGCCGTGCTCAAAGGGGTTCATAGTGCCCGGGTCAACGTTGACGTACGGGTCTAACTTTTGAGCCATAACCTTAAGTCCTCTGGATTTGAGCAATCTGCCGAGACACGCCATAGTGATGCCTTTGCCGAGTCCCGATACTACGCCTCCCGTCACGAATATATACTTTGTCATACTTCCACCTCTCCGTCGTATACTTTTACAGCGCCGCCCGTCATATAGACAGCTTCGTCGGTATATTTTACCGTAAGGTCGCCGCCGAGCAACTTGACGCTGATTTCTTCTCCTTTATTGCAATATCCGTTGAGCACTGCCGCCACTGCCACTGCGCAAGCGCCTGTGCCGCAAGACCAAGTCTCGCCGCTGCCTCTCTCCCAAACTCTCATCTTGAGCGTGCGTTTGTCAATTACTTTGACGAACTCCACGTTGACTCCCTCGGGGAACAACGGACTTTCTTCAAACGCCTTGCCAATCTGTCCGATATTGAGATTTTCCACGTTCTTGACGAATACCACGCAATGCGGATTGCCCATAGATACGCAGGTGACGTCATAATCTTTGCCGCCTATCTTGCAAGTCCTTGCTACCACGCTTTCGCCGTCAAGCTTAACGGGCAGACTTGCGGGATTGAGCTGCACTTTGCCCATATCCACAGTGATAAGCTTTGCAACGCCGTTTTGAGTGTGTATATCGATATTCTTTATGCCGCTCAACGTCTCTATACTCATCTGCTTTTTGTTGACGATAGAATTGTCATAGCAATACTTTGCCACGCAACGTATGCCGTTGCCGCACATCTTACCTTCGCTGCCGTCGGCGTTGAACATTCTCATTTTTACGTCTGCGACGTCGCTGTCGCATATCAATATAATACCGTCGGCGCCGACTCCGAAATGTCTGTCCGAAAGTCTTACAGCCAAGCCTTCGGGATTGACAATCGGATTGCCTATACAGTTAAAATATATATAGTCGTTGCCCGTGCCCTGCATCTTGGTAAATTTGCGAACGCTTCTGCCTTCTCTCAATTTGTTAATGTCGATAAGCTCCGTATTGAACTGAGAATATCTGCTCATAAGCGAATTTACTACCGCATTTGCAGTGTCGATTGACGTCAAACACGGAATAGCTCTCTCGACTGCCTTTCTTCTTATCTTGACGCTGTCTCTCGTCGGCAGTTTGCCTTTTGACGAAGTGGAAATTATATAATCAATCTTACCCGACTCTATAAGCGTAAGCGTATTGTCCTTGGAATTTTGGTGAATCTTGTTGACCTCGATAACTTCCAATCCCATATTACGCAATACTTCAGCCGTGCCGCCGGTAGCATAAAGCGTATATCCGAGTTCTTCGAATTTTTGACCTATCTCGCCTATCTCGTCTTTGTCTTGATTGCGGACGGATATAAATATGCCGCCCTTTTTCTTCATCTTGTAATTTGCCGCGACAAGTCCTTTATAAAGCGCTTCTTCGAGTGTGGTGGCTATACCGAGCACTTCGCCCGTAGATTTCATTTCCGGTCCGAGCTGAGTGTCTACGTTGGTGAGTTTCTCGAATGAGAAGACGGGAACTTTGACCGCAACGTAAGGAGAATTGGGATAAATACCTGTGCCGAAGCCCATATCTGCAAGCTTTTCGCCAAGTATCGCTCTCGTCGCCAAATCAACCATTGGAACGCCCGTCACCTTGCTTATATAAGGTATCGTACGCGAGCTTCTCGGATTGACCTCTATAACGTAAAGCTCGTTGTTATATATAAGATATTGAATATTGACGAGACCTACCGTATGCAGATTCACAGCCAACTGCTTGGAACATTCTTCAATTCTTGCAAGCATTTCGTCGCCGATATTCCAAGAAGGATAAACGGCTATGGAATCGCCCGAGTGGATACCCGTTCTTTCGACGTGCTGCATAACGCCGGGAATCAATATATCTTCGCCGTCGCAAATTGCGTCGACTTCTATCTCTATACCCATTAGATATTTATCTATCAGCACGGGATTTTCTATCTTTTGCGAAAGTATTACGTCCATATATTCGATGACGTCGGCGTCGGAATGACATACCGTCATATTCTGACCGCCCAAAACGTAGGACGGACGCAACAACGTGGGATAACCAATTTCATTGGCAACTTTGAGCGCCTCTTCTTTGGTCATTATAGTGAAGCCCTGCGGACGCTTGATATTGAGTCTTTCCAGCAGCTCATCGAACTTTTCTCTGTCTTCAGCCATATCGATGTATTCGGCTTGCGTACCCAAAATCTTTATGTTTTGCTCCTTGAGCATCTTGGTGAGTTTGATTGCCGTCTGTCCGCCGAACGCTACAACCACGCCGTAAGGCTGTTCGGTTTTTATAATGGACATAACGTCTTCGTTGGTGAGCGGTTCAAAATACAGTCTGTCTGCAGTGTCGAAGTCCGTCGATACCGTCTCGGGGTTGTTGTTGACAATAACCACTTCGTATCCCTTGCTCTTCAACGCCCATACGCAGTGAACGGAAGCATAGTCGAATTCGATACCCTGTCCGATACGAATTGGTCCGGAGCCGAATACGATAACCTTTTTCTTGTCGCTCTTTTTGTTGTCGATAAACTCTCTAGCCTCGTTCTCGTCGTCAAACGTCGAATAGAAATACGGCGTCATTGCGGCAAACTCCGCCGCGCAAGTGTCTACCATTTTGTAAGACGCATATCTTACGTTCTTAATCTTCTGTCCCGAAAACTCTTCTATAGTGCTGTCCAAAAAGCCCATTTTCTTGGCTTTGAGATAAAGCTCGTCCGTGAGCTTTTGGCTCTTGAGCTCGTTTTGCATAGCAATGAGTTTGAGAAGTTTGTATAAAAACCATCTGTCTATTTTTGTTATATCGAATATCTCGTCTACGCTTACTCCTCTCTTCAAAGCTTCGTATATTACAAAAATTCTTTCGTCGTCTACGTCGTAAAGTTTTTCTCTAAGCCTTTCGTTGGAGAATTTTTCAAACTTCTTGTCGTTGAGCGTATTGTGAGATATTTCAGCTCCTCTGACGGCTTTCATAATCGCCTGTTCGAATGTCACGCCTATTGCCATAACTTCGCCAGTGGCTTTCATCTGCGTGCCCAATTTGCGGCTTGCATAGAAGAATTTGTCAAACGGCCATTTGGGGAACTTAACCACAACGTAGTCTATTGACGGCTCGAAACAGGCAAACGTGTTGCCGGTCACCGCGTTTTGTATCTCGTCAAGCGTATAACCTATCGCGATTTTTGTCGCAACTTTTGCTATCGGATAGCCCGTGGCTTTCGACGCCAAAGCAGAGCTTCTGCTTACGCGGGGATTTACTTCTATTACCGCATATTCAAAAGACGAAGGGTCAAGCGCGAACTGACAGTTGCAACCGCCTTCGACTTTGAGGGCTTCAACTATCTTCAAAGCCGCGCTGCGAAGCATTTGATATTCTTTGTCGGCAAGAGTGACGGCAGGCGCGATAACCACGCTGTCGCCTGTATGTACGCCGACCGGGTCGAAGTTTTCCATACTGCACACCGTAATGGCGTTGCCTTTGCTGTCTCTGATAACTTCGAACTCTATCTCCTTCCAACCGCTTATGCACTTCTCAACAAGAATCTGATGTATGGGAGAAGTACGCAAACCGTTTTCTGCTATTTCCAAAAATTCGTCTTGAGTATAAGCGATTCCGCCGCCGCTTCCGCCAAGCGTAAAGGCAGGTCTGATAATCACAGGCAGACCTATTTCTTCGGCGACTCTGACTGCGTTTTCTATATCGTTGACGACTTCCGACGGAATAGTCGGCTCGTTTATCTCCGCAAGCGTGTCCTTAAACATCTGTCTGTCTTCGGCTTTGTCTATCGTATCCACTCTTGCGCCAAGCAGCGTTACGCCCATTTTTTCGAGGAAGCCCTCTTTGGCAAGCTGCATACTCAACGTCAAGCCCGTCTGTCCTCCGAGAGTCGAAAGAAGCGAATCGGGTCTTTCTTTTTCTATTATTCTTTTGACGGTGGTCAACGTCAACGGCTCGATATAAATTCTGTCTGCGATTGCGTTGTCTGTCATTATAGTTGCGGGATTGGAATTGACCAGCACGACTTCGAGTCCGGCTTCTTTCAAAGCGCGGCAAGCCTGCGTGCCCGCATAGTCGAATTCGGCAGCCTGTCCGATTACGATAGGTCCGGAACCTATCACCATTACTTTTTGCAATTTACTGTTGAGTGGCATTACTTTCTTCCCTCCATATTCTCCATAAATCTGTCAAACAAATATCCCGTGTCGAGCGGTCCCGCGCAAGCTTCCGGATGGAACTGTACGGAAAATACTTTTGAGTTTTTATAATTTATTCCTTCGCAAGTGCCGTCGTTGACGTTGACGAAAGTAACTTCGGCATTGTCGGGCACGGTCGCATTGTCGACCGCATAGCCGTGATTTTGCGTAGAGACATAGACTCTTCCGGTCGCCAAATCCTTAACGGGCTGATTGCCGCCTCTGTGTCCGTATTTGAGCTTATAGGTCTTGGCTCCCTGCGAAAGCGCAAGCAACTGATGACCTATGCATATGCCGAACATAGGAATTTTGCTGTCGACGAGTTTTTTTATCTGCTCTATTTCGTATACGTTTTCTTGAGGATTGCCCGGTCCGTTGGAGAGCATAATACCGTCGGGCTTGAATTTTATTATCTCTTCCGCCGAAGTATCGTGCGGGAATACTGTCACTTCGCAACCTCTTCTTGCCAACTTCTCTATGATGTTTCTCTTGATACCGTAGTCAAGAAGAGCAACTTTCTTGGTAGGCTTGTCAACTTGACAAACGGCTCTTTTTTGTTTGCAAGACACGCTTTTGACCGCGTCTTTGATAATATATTCGTCAAGTTCTTTCTTCTTCGACGCGTCGAGCGCGGGTCGGTCGGTGATTATGCCGTTCATAACGCCGCTTTCTCTGACTATCTTCGTAAGCTCTCTGGTGTCGATTCCGCAAATGCCGATAACGCCCAGTTTTTTGAGCATATCGTCGAGTTTGCCTTGCGAACGAAAATTGGAAGGAGTATCGCAGATGTCTCTGACGATATAACCTTTTACAAAACTGCTCGGGGATTCAAAATCCTCTTCGATGACGCCGTAATTTCCTATCAACGGAAAAGTCTGACATACTATCTGACCGTAGTAACTCGGGTCGGTCAGCGTCTCGAGATATCCCGTCATTGCAGTGGTAAAGACTACTTCGCCGACAACTTCGCCCTCGGCGCCTATCGACTCTCCTTCAAAGACCTTACCGTTTTCAAGAATAAGATAAATTTTCTTCATTTTAGCCTCTTTTCTCAATCGTATTGTTTTAATGATATAATTTTTTCAGCTATTTGTTTTTTGGATACTCGCATATCCATAGCGTTGCTTTCTATATATTTGTGCGCTTCTTCCTCGCTCATACCTTCGGAAATCAGCAGGCATTTTGCCCTATCGACCAATTTGAGTTCTTCAAGCTTGTCTTGCAATCTGCGATTGCTTCTGATTATCGAACTTATCCTATTGTGATTGGCGTGCAGCGCTTTGAGCGTCTTAAACATTCCTTCCGACGAAACGGGCTTTGACATAACGACCACGCCGTAGTCCTCGACCTTATTTTCTACCGCCTCGCTTACGTCGGCTCGCGCTAATAAAAGCACGCTCATCGTGGTATTTTCCACAGCATATATCGCAAGCTCGTATCCGAATTCGTCCACAAGAGGGGCATTGATAATCATAAGAGCGTATTCTCTTTCCACAATCAAACGTCTTGCCTCTATACAGGAATGCGCCTGTTCGACCTGCGAAAATCCAACCTCGGTCAACATTGCCGAGAACTTGGTTTTATATTCCGCTGTCGACACTATCAACGCTTTAGACATTCAGCCGCTCCACTCTCTATATCTTGTTGAAATAAAGTCTTCTGACAAATTCGTCTTTGTCTTTAGAGAGCGAATAATTCTCGTATTCAGACCTCTTGTATTCAAAGAATTTGCTCAAAGTCTTACTCGGCACATATCTCGATATAAAATCGCTGTTTTCTGCCGCGATTATCGCGCTCATCAAATCTTCTGGCAAACTTTCCTCTTGACAAAGGCTGTCCATATCCGTCTCTCTGCCCAACTTCAATCCTTTTTCAATACCTTCAGCCCCTGCAAAAAGCAACAGCGCATAGGCTATATAAGGATTGCACGAAGGGTCCGCCGAACGAAGCTGCATTTTGGCAAGCCCGTCTCGCTTTATCCTAATAAGCTGTCTGCCGTTGAGATACGACCAAGCAATCTTGTTATACGCCTCTATGTCCTCGTTGTTTTCCAATCTTTCGTAAGAATTTATCGTGGGATTGAGAAATACAGCCATCTCTTTTGCTCTTGCAAGTATCCCCGCAACAAAGCTCTCCGCTTCTTTTGAATTTGACAAATGCGTCGGAGCAAACAAATTGTCACCGGCTTTTATCAGTGACAAATTAATATGCAGACCGCTGCCGATTTCATTCTTGAGAGGTTTTGGCATAAAAGACGCGTGTAGTCCGTTCATATTCGCCACGGCTTTGACAACCGTTTTGAAAGTCAAAAGGTCGTCCGCCGCCATAAGCGCGTCGTTGACTTTAAAACAAATCTCGTTTTGCCCCGGACCTCTTTCGTGGTGAGAACTTATCGGCTTGATACCCATTCTCTCAAGCGTCAGGCAAATATCTCTTCTGACATTCTCGCCCTTGTCAAAAGGGGCAACGTCAAGATATCCCGCTTGGTCCTGCGGCTCTGCCGTAGGAGCGCCGTCGGAATCTCTTTTGAAAAGATAAAATTCGCAGTCGCTGCCGATAAGACAAGACAGCCCCATTTGAGCAAGCTTTGTCTGCGCCGCCGCCAAAAGACCTCTGCCGTCGCCGTCGAAATCTCTGCCGTCAGTGCGCCTTATCTTACAAAAAAACCTCACTACGCTTCCGTGTTGGGGTCTCCAAGGCAACAGTTGAATAGTTGAGGCGTCGGGATAAAGCAACAAATCGCTTTCTGCCGGGTCTACGAATCCGCCGATTGAATACGCTTCAAAGGAGATGCCTTTTTCAAAAGCGTTTTGCAATTCGTCGGCTATTATCGATATATTCTTGATATTTCCGAAAGAGTCGCAAAACGTAAGTTTAACAAATTTGACGTCGTTATCTTTTACAAAATCCAAAACTTCCTTAACCGTCTGACTCATAAACACCTCTTTCGGCTCTCTCTTTCCGAATATTTTTATAATTATAGCACACTGATTTACAAATATCAAGTTTTGTAAATAACATAATATATAAAATATTTAAATAATCGACAGTAATTTCAAGTATAACCAAGCGTCAAAAATTCCTGCATTTGACTTTTTCCAATAAAACAACAAGACAGGACTGTTGCCCTGCCTTGTCTTCTCTGACTAAATTTTTTTAGCCTTTTACGTAACCCCAAACGACTTTACTGTAAGTCTCGTCGTTTACAAAATTCCAATCGTTACGCCAACTGCTCGGCTTGCTTTCGGCTTGACAGTTGACCGTCAAATTTGTGCAATAATAAAACGCTTTTTCGCCGATATATTTAACGGTTGAAGGTATATAGACGGAGGTAAGGCTCGAAAGACCAAAAGCTCTCTCGCCTATGCTTATCAGCCCTTCCGGCAAAACGACGCTTTTAAGGTCTTTGCAATAATAGAATGCGCTATCGTCGATTTCGACAATTCCTTCGTTCAACTCTATCGACCTGACTTTGCTTTCATTGAAAACAATGCCTATTGAAACCACCGGCTTTCCGTCTATCGTCGCAGGCACCGTAACGCTCATTGACGAACCTTTGTATTTTGTTATATAGATAGCTCCGCCGTGCTCAACGTAATCAAATTCTCCGTCGGTTGTTATATTGTTGTATCCCCAAACTACCGTATTGTCATCTTCATTTATCCAACGACTGTTCCATATGCTAGGATTTTGCGCTATCTCGCAATATACCGAAATATTTTTTAAATATGAGAACACGCCGTAACCGAGATAGTTTACGCTTATCGGAATTACAATGCTTGTTAGCTTTTCGCAACCCATAAATGCATAGTTGTGGATTTTTTTGACGCCGTTGGCAATATTCACGCTCGACAGATTTGTACAGTTGGCAAACGCTTTGTCATAAACAGCGTTGACTTTGGCAGGAATATCTACGCTTTCTATCTTGCTATAAGAAAATGCTTCGGTAAGTATAAAACGTGTGTCTTCGTGTATATTACAGCTTGTTATATCGTTGTTCTTGGCTTTTACCAAAGCCATATACGGATTGGATTGACTGCCGATGTACAAAGCATTGTCATACTCGTTATACTTCAAATCATTTGCATATCTAAAGACGTCCTCTCCAAATTCCTTAATACTGTCGGGAAACACTATGACGGTTAAATTGCTACAGTTTTCAAAAGCTCTGTCGACAATAGCGGTAACCGCATACGACTTGCCGCCGGAATTCACGCTATCGGGGATGACAATATTGCCATTGAGGTCTTCCCTGTACTGTCTTGCGACTTGGGCTTCGCCTTGGTCTATGGCAAAGCGTATTCCGTTCTCCGTAATATATACGTATCCGTCGTTTGCCACTGCGTTGTTTTTACAATCCCACACTATCGTTTGGTCTTCAGCCCAGTCATAGTGCCAACCTGTCGGTCTTGAACTTGCAACGCAATTTATTATTAAGCAATTATAGAACGCGCCTACGCCGATTTCCGTTACGCTGTCGGGAATTTCGACGCTTTTAATAAAAGTATAATCAAACGCCGCCACGCCGATACTTACCAATCCTTGAGGCAGCTTTATATCGCCGAACCACCCGCAAGATTCAAAAGCTCTGTCTCCTATGCTCTTGAGCGTTTGGGAGAAGGTTACGTCTTTTATATTACTTCCTAAAAAAGCTTTTTCGCCGATATTTACCAAACTTGACGGCAATACCGCTTGCGTCAATTCCTTTGAATTTGCAAAAGCTCGATTGCATATTTCCGTAACGGGTTTACCGTCTATAGAATCGGGCATTTCCAACTTTGATAAATTTTCGCCTATATAACCTACCAATATCATTTCTTCGGCATTGGTTAAGCCCCATCTATATCCGTCGGAGGTCACGCCGTGAGTTTTATAATTTCTGAATATTGGACGGCTTATGCCATTCTCCCACTCCTCGGCTGTTTGCGACTTGCTGAAGACGACCAAAGCGTTTTTGAACGGCGCTATGTATTCGCCGACTGTCTCAATGCTTTGAGGAACTATCAAATCGATGAGATTATCGCAGTTATAGAAAGCGCGGTCAACAATACCCGTAACAGACTTTTCATTTATAGTTTCGGGTATTTCTAGCGTAGCTTGGTTTTTATTCCAACCTGCGACAAGAACTTTATCGTCGACGGTTAGTCCCCACTTAACGCCGTCTTGAGTAACGCCGTGCTGTTTTACTCCCCAAACGACGGGACAATCGCCGTTCCATCCGTTTTGCCAATTATTCGGCTTCGACTCGGACTCTGCGTATATTGAAAGATTATTGTCGTATTTGAATGCGCCGCTGCCTATGCTTGATATATTTTTAGACAAATACAATTCCTCAAGCGAATCGCAGCCGGAGAACGCATAATCGCCAATGCTGAAAGAAGCGTTTATATTCTTCAAATCAAACGTAATCAAGCTCTTGCACTCCGAAAACGCGGAACTGCCTATCCTATTTATCGACGAAGGAACCGTAACGTCCGTCAGCGATTCGCAACTTGCAAACGCTCTGTTTGCAACGGAACTCATTTTTGCGGACAAAACTACGCTCTTAAGCTGTTTGCACTGGCTAAACGCCTCTTCTTCTATCATTAATACGCTGTCGGGCAAAACCAATTCTTTGATAGCCACGTCTCTGTAAGCGCAAGCTTCGATTTGCGTAAGCGTGTCGGGAAAAACTACGTTCTCCAAAGACGAGCAATGTTCGAACGCATACTGGCGAACAACTTGGATTCCCTCGCGAAGCTCTATCTCCGTCAAGGACTCGCAACTGTCAAATGTAGCCTCCTCGATGCTTGTCAAAGATTTGGAAAGAACTACTTTTTTCATAGATTCGCATTCGGAAAACGCATATGCGCCCAACTCCGTCACGGTGTCGGGAATAACAATACTCTCCAAAGCGCTGCAATAGGAAAACGCCGAATTGCCTATACGCTCAAGTCCTTCGGGAAGAGTAATACTTTTTAAATAAGACTCTCTTGAAAAAACTACTTCTCCTATCTCCGTTATTACCTCGTCGCCTATTTTCGCAGGGACTTCTATACTTGTCACTTTCGAGCCGTGTTTATTGACAAACGCAATGATTGCGCCGTTGCCGTCAGTCTCGAAGCTGTATTCATAATTCTCTTCTTGTCCGTCGGCGTCGCCGCTCGGATATTCGTCGACGGGCGGTTTTTCGTTAGAGTCGTTATTATCAGAGCCGTCGTCTCCGTTTGTTGGAAAACATCCGACAAAGGCAAACAAAGCCGCCAACATCGCCGAAATCATAAGCAAAATCAAAATTTTTTTCTTCATATCAAATCTCCTTTTATATTTTCATTGATTATATGACTTTTCAATTAAAGTGTCAAACTTTAAAATAAAAATCACCGAGTGGTCTATTTATAGTCCAATAGTATCATATATAGACCACTGTGTCAAGCGCAAAATAATATAATTTTATGAGAACTACCATATTGGAAATCATTAAATTATGAACACTTACCAAACCGTTAAAGCAAGAATACTTTATTTATGCGAACAGAAAAAAATGTCTATTCACAAATTGGCAACGGAGTCCGGCATATCCCCGTCGACAATAAAAAGTATTTTGTACGGAAACAGCCAAAATCCCGGAATCGTAACGATAAAAATGCTTTGCGACGGACTGGGAATATCCCTAATAGAATTTTTCGATACGCAAGAATTTAAAAATTTAGAACAGGAAATAAAATAATAAATGTTTTTTCGAGCGAAAGGAAGTGAGAAGTTAAGTCGAAATATCTCAACCGATTATTGTTGTTTTTTTGCTTGTCCGTTTGGAATAAAATCACGTCCTACAAGCTCGTCGAGACTTATACCGTAAAAGTCTGCTAATTGCACGCAAAAATCAATATTCGGCAGTACTTTGTTGCTCTCCCACCTACCTATATTTTGATGCGACGTCCCAATTTGTTTTGATAACTCAACTTTGGAAATTCCTTTTACTTCTCTTTGTTCTCTAAAAGCTGCGCCGTAATCTAACATAATTAAGTCTCCTTTTATAAAATTATTGCACATTTTTGTACAAATTGCTTTACTTGCACATATTTGTGCGTATAAAATATAAATGGTATTTGCTAGTCGCCAACACTAAATATAAAAGGAGAAAATTATGAAACAAAAAAATTCTGCTATTATGCAAATGATAATGGGAAAACGAGGAAACTTGGATAACCTCAATTCAAGTGACGAGTATAATAAAACTTTAGACGACTTGGACGATAAAATTAAAGATTTTCAAAAACAAATTGCCGACAACCCCAAACTTTTGCAACAATTTAACGAATTGCAAGACCTACACTTACGCGAAACTGTTCTCTACGGTTACGACGTATACAGAGAGGCTTTTGCCTTTGGACTTGCTATGGGACAGGAAATTTTTGAAAACTAATCTATTTACAAAGGCATTATAATTTATTTCAAACAAAGCATTTACGATTGGAATACAAATACAAAATAATGAATGTCACCTCGAGCGTAGTCGAGAGGTCTAATCCTTTTCCACTTCGCTACGCTTCGGTCGAAATAACGTTAAAAATAGCCCCCCCACTGTGCTTTAGTGCGTCAATGACAAAATTATTAGCCACATACGAGCGTGGAGAGCGCTGTTATTTTTATCCATTTGATAGCACTAGTTACTTCAACCGCAGAGATTAGTGTAATTTTCGTCAGCGCAACGGTAAGCGAGCGGTGAGCGTACTTGCCGTACATAACCCCGAGCGCACATAGTTGTTAGGGCGAAAGGTGCGCTAATATATGCGGCTGATTATACTGAGGTGTAAAGTTGTTTATACGGATTAGCGGAATTTGCAGTCAAAACAAAGAAATCTTTGCTCATAATTTCATTTGCGTCTTTGCCGAAATATAGGCAATACTCCTTTACATACTTCTCTATTTCAATCAAGTCTTCGGAGTTTGCTTTTCTCGCGGATATTTGGTCGGGCAAATCGGGCAGCTGCTGACTGCGCAAGATTATCTTGCCCCCGTGCATACCGTTGCCGGTGAAATATCCGACGTTGGTTTTGCTGTCGGCGTCTATACCAAGAACAATTATAATTCCGCCCGCTTGATACTCTCCCAAAAAACTTCCTGCTTTTCCGCCTATGACGAGCACCGGAAATTTGTCTTTGTAGGCTTTCATATGTATTCCCGCGCGATACCCCGCGTCGCCTTTGATAAATATTTTGCCGCCTCGCATTGAATATCCCGTTGCGTCTCCGCTGTTGCCGTGGACAACTATAAGTCCGTCGTTCATAGTATCGCCGATAGCGTCCTGCGCGCTTCCGTTGACGGTAATCTTGCATCCGTCGAGATAAGCGCCCATTGCGTTGCCCGGCGTGCCGTTGACAATAATTTCTTTATCTTTAGCTCCTGACGCGATATACCTATGCCCGAGCGCGTTGTCAACGACTATTATTTTTTCATCGGTTTGGCGAATAAGTCTTCCGATTTCGGAAAAATGCTTATCTGCGCAATCTATCTTCAACATATTATTCTCCTTAACTACAAATACCTGCAGAGAGTTTTCTCCCTTTTAATTGCGGAATTTAACTATTCGCCCGCGTGCTTAATACCGAGAATCTCCAACTCTTTTGAGTTGAGTCCAACTCCGCGAAGCATAAGCCTGTTGCCCTTGAGCGCTTCTATAGAATTGATACCCATACCGCCCATCATCTCTTTTATCTCGTGAGTCCACGCGGTGACAAGATTGACAAGTCTGTCGCAAGCGACGTCGGGGTCCAATCTTTTGACAAGCTCCGGCACTTGAGTTGCGATACCCCAATTGCACTTGCCCATATGACACGACCTGCAAAGATGACAGCCCATAGCCATAAGCGCGGCGGTGGCTATATAACACGCGTCCGCTCCCAAAGCTATAGCTTTAACAATATCCGCGCTGTTGCGAATAGAGCCGCCCGCAACAAGCGAAATGTTGCCTCTTATCCCCTCGTCGCGCAATCTTTTATCTACGCTTGCCAAGGCAAGTTCGATAGGTATGCCGACGTTGTCTCTTATTCTCGTCGGAGCCGCGCCCGTGCCTCCTCTGAAACCGTCGATTACGATGATGTCAGCCCCGCTTCTGGCGATACCGCTTGCAACCGCCGCTACGTTGTGCACCGCCGCAACCTTAACCGCAATAGGCTTTTTGTAGTCCGTGGCTTCTTTAAGAGAGTACACGAGCTGACGCAAGTCCTCGATAGAGTAAATATCGTGGTGCGGAGCGGGAGAAATCGCGTCGCTGCCGACGGGAATCATTCTCGTCTTGGATATATCTCCCACTATTTTAGTTCCCGGCAAGTGACCGCCTATTCCCGGTTTTGCGCCCTGTCCTATCTTTATCTCGATACATTCTCCCGCCTCGAGATAGTCTTTGTGAACTCCGAATCTGCCCGAAGCCACTTGAACAATCGTATTCTTACCGTATTTGTAAAAGTCTTCGTGCAGACCGCCTTCGCCCGTATTATAGAATATTCCCAGTTTTTCCGCCGCTTTGGCAAGCGCGGCGTGAGCATTGTAACTTATAGAGCCGTAACTCATAGCCGAAAACATTATGGGCGCGCTCAACTTGAGTTGAGGCGCAAGATTGTCGATTATTTTGCCGTCGGTATCTCTGACTATTTTATCTGGCTTACTGCCCAAAAACACAGTTGTTTCCATCGGTTCTCTCAACGGGTCGATAGACGGATTAGTCACCTGCGACGCGTTGATAAGTATTTTATCCCAGTATACGGGCAACGGCTGAGGATTTCCCATAGACGAAAGCAACACTCCGCCGCTCTCTGCCTGTCGGTATATCTCCTTCATAGACTCTGCCGACCAATTGGCGTTTTCCTTATAGGTATTGTCAGACTTGACAATTTTGAGCGCTCTCGTAGGGCAGGTGGCTACGCATCTGTGACAGTTGACGCATTTGGTGTCGTCGGCAATGACTATGCCCTTTTTTTCATCGAAAATATGAGCTTGATTAGCGCATTGTTTGACGCATATTTTGCAGTTGATACACCTATTGAAATCCCTTACTATTTCATACGGAGGATATATATAATTTACAGACATACTATTTATCCTCCTTTTTATCGAGAGTGACTATCACCGGTTCTCCGCCCATAGGCGACCATATTCTGTCGACGTTGGGTTCTATCGCTCTTATCGCGCATTCTTCGCTGGCTATGTATGTCATATCGTCTTTTTCCCCGACAACCATACTTCTCAATTTAAGTCTATCGTTGAGCGCCATTAGTCCGTTTTCAAATCCCACCATTATACTAAAAGGTCCCGTGATAAGCAGACTGGAAAAAGTATTTCGCAGATACTCTGCAAGAGCTCTTTCTTCTGGCGGCTTTTTCTCTATGGTAGACCAAAACGGAGCTGCTATTACTTGCGCCGCTTCGCTCATACTCAGCCCTTGACGGCGGCATAAGAAGTCCACGACGTAAGCTATTACCTCTGTGTCTGTCATCAAAGTACATTGATATCCGAACATCTCTATGTATCTTCTGTTGGCGTCGTAAGAAGATATCTCGCCGTTGTGGACAACCGAATAATCAAGCATACCGAAAGGGTGAGCCCCTCCCCACCAACCGGGGGTATTAGTCGGGTATCTGCCGTGCGCCGTCCAACAATAGGCTTCGTATTCTTCGAGTCTGTAATACTCTCCCACGTCTTCGGGATAACCCACCGCTTTAAATATCCCCATATTCTTACCGCTGGAAAAAATATACGCGCCCTTAATCGTGGTATTTACCTTGATTACCATTCTTGCGACAAATTCTTTTTCGTCGAGATTCGTCTCGTGCAAACGTGCGTCGAGAGGTTTGACAAAGTATCTCAATATGAGCGGTTCGTCGGAAATCTTTTTTGTTTTCCTAATGGGAATCATAGACATATTGACGATAAAAAAGTTTTGATAAAGAAAATTTTCCGCTTCCTTTCTAATTTCGTTATCGTCGTAAAATATATGAAACGCATAAAAATCCGCGTACTGCGGATATATGCCGTAACCTGCAAAGCCTCCTCCAAGTCCGTTGGAGCGGTCGTGCATTGTGGCAATCGACTCAATTATCTTCTCTCCGTTTGTGAGCCTTCCGCTTCTGGAAAAAATGCCCGATATGGCGCATCCCGACGGTATTCTCACCTCGCCTTCTTTCAACATAACGTACCTTTTATAAGGCGGTTTTGCAATCGCCTTTATCCTTTTGGGTAATTATAATACTACCAAATCGTCCTTGTCAATGAATTGAAAAATATTTTTTTAAATTATGCGAAAAAAATTAACAAATCAGCAATTTGAGAAATTTATTTACCAAATAATATACTTTAATCGACAATTATACATTATTTGACAAATATTTATTCTTATCAGGTTGTCAAATAAATTTTATAACCATAGTAATTTTATTATAATATTTAACCAATTCATCCATATATTTAATAAAAGTATTACGCGCGACTTTTTTATCCGATATTGCGATTTTACTTCACGTCGCGGAACACTCTCTGCTTTTTGCAAAAAATTTGTAATTATCATAACAAAACGTTTGACAATTTCCTAAAGAAAATATATACTGGCATTGTAGCAAAGGCGCTATTGTGTTTGAACCGCAATAGCGCCTTTTTGTTTTATAACCAACGAATAAATTTTAAGGAGATATACAATTATGACAATGTCAGACATTTTCGGCTCGCTGGTATTCAACGATACGGTAATGCAGGAGAGACTTCCCAAATATACTTATAAGGAACTCAAATCGTGCATCGCGCACGACAAACCTATTTCCCTAGACTGCGCCACGGTTATAGCCAACGCAATGAAAGATTGGGCTATCGAAAAAGGATGCACTCATTATACTCACTGGTTTCAACCTATGACGGGAATTACCGCCGAAAAACACGACGCTTTCATTCAGCCCACAGCCGACGGCAAAGTAATTATGGAATTCAGCGGCAAAGAGCTCATCAAAGGAGAGCCCGACGCGTCTTCCTTCCCCAACGGCGGCATCAGAGCCACTTTTGAAGCGAGAGGCTACACCGCTTGGGACCCGACTTCTTACGCATTTATAAAAGACGGCACGCTTTGCATACCCACGGCATTCGTATCTTATACGGGAGAAGTGCTCGACAAAAAGACTCCTCTGCTCAAGTCTATGAAAGCTATCAGCAAAACAGCTTGCAGAATACTCAAACTGTTTGGCAAAGACGTCGATAAAGTAATTACCACGGTAGGTCCCGAACAGGAATATTTCCTTATTGACAAAAGCGTGTACGAAAAGAGAAAAGACCTTATTTACACAGGTCGCACTCTCTACGGCGCGCCCGCTCCCAAGGGACAGGAACTCGAAGACCACTATTTTGGCACAATAAAACAAAGAGTCGTCAAATATATGGCTGACCTCGATACGGAGCTTTGGAAACTCGGCGTGCTTGCCAAGACAAAACACAACGAAGTAGCTCCCGCCCAGCACGAACTTGCTCCGATATTCTCGCAATCCAACGTTGCCGCCGACGCAAACCAATTGACAATGGAAATGATGAAAAAGGTTGCAAGTCGCCACAATATGGTATGCCTGCTCCACGAAAAACCTTTTGAAGGCGTAAACGGAAGCGGCAAACACAACAACTGGTCGCTGTCAACGGATAAAGGCGAAAACCTTTTTGAACCGGGCGACACTCCCGAAGACAACGCGCAGTTCTTGCTTTTCCTCGCGGCAATCATCAAAGCCGTGGACGATTATCAAGACCTTTTGAGATTGAGCGTAGCCAGCGCGGGCAACGACCACAGACTTGGCGCCAACGAAGCTCCTCCGGCAATAGTTTCGATGTTCTTGGGAGAAGAACTCGACGGCATACTTAACGCAATTGCCGAAGACAGAACTTACAGCAAAAGAGCAAAATGCGAATACGAAATAGGCGTAAGCTCTCTGCCCAAGTTTACAAAAGATTCCACTGACAGAAACCGCACTTCCCCATTTGCCTTCACAGGCAATAAGTTCGAATTCAGAATGTTGGGCTCTACGTTCTCCATATCCGGTCCCAATATAATTCTCAACACCATAGTTGCAGAATCTTTGGACGAATTCGCAAACGAACTCGAAGGCGCAAGCGATATTATGGCGGCGGTAAAATCTTTGATAAAAAAGACTTATATCAATCACAAGAGAATTATTTTCAACGGCAACGGCTATTCCGACGAATGGGTAAAAGAGGCAAAGAAAAGAGGTCTGCTCAATCTCGCTTCTACGCCCGAAGCTCTTCCTTATTTCAAGAGTAAGAAAAACATAGCGCTCTTTGAAAAGCACGGAATATTCTCGGCTTTGGAAGTTGAATCGAGAGCCGATATAATGATGGAAAATTATTCCAAAGTCGTCAATATCGAAGCATTGACTATGATAGATATGGCAAACAAACAAATACTGCCCGCCGTTACGACTTACATCAAAGAATTGGCAAAAACCGCGATTGCCGCAAAAGAGTTGGGAATCGAAGCGACGGCTCAAATCAATACCGCAAAACTTTTGACGAAATTGAGCGCAGACGCGGCAAAAACGCTTGTTTCGCTAAAAGATAACGTGCACAAAGCCGAATCGATTGCCGATATCGCCGCAAAATCCACTTACTACCGCACAGACGTTATTCCTCTTATGGAAAAACTCCGCAAAGCGGCGGACGAAATGGAGGTAAACACCGCCGACAAGTACTGGCCTTTCCCCACTTACGGCGCAATACTCTTCTCCGTCAAAGATTAATTTGAAAAAAAGGTTGTATATTATGAAAGCAAAGAGACGCGAGAGTCAATCAAACGTCTCTTTGCCCGTTTATATATATTGATAAAATATTATATATAAATAATGCGGTATCAAGCAAAAGCAACTGGAAATAATTTGCAAAAAAATGTTGAAAAATTTATAGATTTATCATATCAAGTATTTGATTATACGAATCAATTTTGATATAATAAAAATGATTTTTAAAATCATAAAGGTAGGTACAGTATGTCAGACAATATCAAAGAGGAATGCGGCGTATTCGGCATATACGACAAATCCCGTTTAGGCAACATTGCGCAACAAGTCTACTTCGGACTGTTTGCGCTCCAACACAGAGGTCAGGAAGCGGCAGGTATCGCCGTCAACAACGACAGAGAAATCACGCTTGTCAAAAATATGGGACTCGTAAGCGAAGTGTTCAATGACGCTACTCTTGCAAAATTGAACGGCGAAATCGCCATAGGACACGTTAGATATTCAACTACCGGAAACAATACTCCCGAGAATGCGCAACCCATAAGCGTAAAATACGCAAAAGGCAACCTCACGGTATCGCACAACGGCAACATTACCAACGCAAAAGAATTGAGAGACAAACTAGAAGCCAAAGGCGCTATTTTCCACACGACTAGCGACAGCGAAGTTATCTCTTATTTGATAGCTATTCAACGACTCAAATCCAAAAGCATAGAAGAAGCTGTAGAAAAGGTATTCCCTATGCTGCAAGGCGCTTTTTCGCTTTTGATAATGAGCCCGAGAAAACTCATAGCGGTGAGAGATAAATACGGAATACGTCCTCTTTGTATTGGCAAATTGCAAGACAACGTAATCTTCGCAAGCGAAAGCTGCGCGTTTGAGACGATAGGCGCGACGTTCGAAAGAGACGTTCGTCCGGGTGAAATCGTAATCGTCACAGAAGATAACATACAATCCAACACCAAATATTGCGGACACAGCGGCGGTCTTTGCATCTTCGAACATATATACACCGCAAGACCCGACAGCGTGATAGACGGACAGGGCGTGAACGAAGCGAGAATGAACGCAGGCAAAATGCTTGCCCGCATAGCTCCCGCCGACGCCGACCTAGTTATCGGCGTACCCGACAGCGGACTGCCCGCGGCAATAGGTTATTCGCACCAAAGCGGCATACCTTACGGCGTGGGATTAATCAAAAACAGATACATAGGCAGAACCTTTATTCAGCCTACCCAAGCAATGAGAGAGCGTAGCGTAGCGCTTAAGCTCAACACTCTTAAAAGCAACGTCGAAGGCAAACGTATCGTTATGGTTGACGATTCGATAGTCAGAGGCACCACTCTTGCAAATATCATAAAACTGCTCAAAAAATCCGGAGCGAAAGAAGTGCACGTCAGAATATCCTCGCCGCCATTCATCTACCCCTGTTTCTTCGGCACGGATATACCGTCGAGAAAAGACCTTGCGTGCAATAACTATACAATGGAAGAATTGAGATTAAAAATCGGCGCGGATTCGTTGGCGTTTTTAGACGTAAAAACCGTCGATAAAATAGCTCCCGATTCCAACGTAACTTTCTGCAAAGGCTGCTTTACAGGCAAATATCCTTGCAAAGTTCCTTGCGAAAAAGAAGATAAAAATATACTCGGTTAAACCAACGGCTCCTTCGGGAGCCGTTTTTAATTAAAACTATACATAACCTTTCAGATACTCCTCTTGAGGTAAGCGTCTAGAGCAACAAAATCATATTTTCCGTTGACAATGGATATTATATATAATATAATAATTAATGAATACATTATGCAGTAAAATGCATCAAAGTAGGTGAATATATGAAGTATGTGGTGATTTTGGGCGACGGTATGGCAGATTATCCTTCCAAGATTTTGGGCGGAATAACTCCCCTAGAAGCTGCCGAAAAACCCAATATCGACAATCTGTGTAAAAGAAGCAAACTAGGCGTCGTCAAGACTGTTCCCGACGGTATGAAACCCGGCAGCGACGTTGCCAATCTCTCTATGATGGGCTATGAACCCGACAAATATTATACAGGTCGTTCTCCTCTCGAAGCGCTGTCAATGGGCGTAGAATTAAAAGATACCGACGTTGCAATAAGATGCAATTTGGTGACTTTGTCCGAAGAGGAAAATTACGCCGAAAAAACTATGATAGATTATTCCGCGGGAGAAATTTCTAC
>CAJUOK010000002.1:28929-86549 GCA_910588015.1 uncultured Christensenellaceae bacterium
AAGAAGCAAAAGAGCTGATAGAATACCTTCAGCAAAATTTGGGCGACGAATACCTCGATTTTTACGCAGGTATAAGTTATCGCCACTGTCTCGTCGCGCACAACGCAAAGACGGGTACCAACTTTACTCCCCCTCACGATATTTCCGACAAGAAAATCACCGAATATCTGCCTACGGGCGAATACGGCGACATCTTTTTGGATATTATGACGGATTCTTACAACTTGCTTAAAGACCATCCTATCAACAAGAAGCGTATGGAATCGGGACTCCGTCCCGCCAACAGCATATGGCTTTGGGGAGAAGGCACGCGTCCCGAGCTTACTCCGTTTGAAGAAAAATACGGAATCAAAGGCGCGGTCATTTCGGCAGTCGATTTGATAAAAGGCATAGGCAAAGGCGCCGGTATGAAAGTAATAGAGGTGGAAGGCGCAACGGGCACTTACAATACCAATTTCAAAGGCAAAGCTCAAGCGGCAATCGACGCGCTTAAAGAAGGATACGATTATGTATATATCCATATGGAAGCGCCCGACGAATGCGGACATCAAGGCGACGCCGAAAATAAAGTCAAATCTATAGAGCTTATCGACTCCATTGTAGTCAAATATATCAAAGAACAGCTTGATACGATGAACGAGGACTATAAGATACTCATAGCTCCCGACCATCCTACTCCGCTGGCTTTAAAAACGCATACGAGCGACCCCGTTCCGTTTATGATTTATACACATAAATTCGGCAAGGCGGAAAACCAAGACGACGGCTTGGCATACAGCGAAGAAAACGCAGAAAAGACGGGTATTTCTTATGCGTCTGGCGCAGAGTTGATGCAGGAATTCCTAAGCGATGAAAACGATAGCGAGCAAACGGAAGAAGAAAATACTCCCGCGGAACAACAAGAGAGCGAGGCTAAAGACGACTCTTCCGAAATTAAGGACGATAAAAAGAAAGAGGAAAAACAAAAAGACGATAAGCCAAAAGCTCAAAAGAAAAAACTCGGCAAAAAAGGCGTCATAGCCATAATCGCAAGCGTATGTCTCGTAGGCGTAATATTGGCTATAGTTCTCCCGATAGTATTTTTCCATCAACCGAGAATCTTTGTAAAAAGCGCAGATGATTTCGTAGCTTCCAAAGTAGGCGGACTCGACGATTATTTCTATGTTCTCGACAACAATATATCTTGCGACGAATTGATTTTCAACGATGAGAAGGCAAACATCTACAGCATCGACCTCAATAAACACACTTTGAGCGTAAAGAATAAATTCCAAATCAATTCTTCTGTCTCAGGCACTCTGTATATCGGAACAAGAAAAGGCAAAGAGTTCATAAAACACAAAAAATCCAATCTCAAAGCTGGCATAATTGAGATAGACGCTCCCAATATGGACGTCGTGCTTTTGGCAAACGTATCTTGCGAAATTCTTGATATTAATGCAAAATCATTGACGCTATACGATTACGACGGCGGCGAATCTTCAAAAATCGAAGCTAATCTCAGCGCGCAAAAAATAGTATTCGCAGGCAATATAACTGGCTTGACGACGAGTCAGATAAACGTTGTAGACTGCCCCGACGTCACCGTAGAAAGCGGCGTAAGCATCACCAATAATATTTGTCTCAAAAACAGCGCGTTGAGAGTAAAAGGCGGCAGTACCGTCGCAACATTAGACCTCGACGACGCTTCGACGGCAGTTGTTGAAGGCAATATTTCCAACACTATCACAGGCGGAAAGCAAGTAATAATGAAACCGGGACACTCCTGCCCGACGTATCAAAATATCAAAACTTTGGTCATATTCAGAGACACAGATTCTCACCACTATATGACGGGTTGCGAAAACGTTATCTACGTCGAAAAACTTGCAACGCCTATCGATATAATAATCGAGGAGCGCAACAACAGAATATATTGCAAGGTTGCTCGTGTAAAATATGCAACGTCCTATAAGTTCGTAATCAGCGACGGCGAAACCGAACCGACGGAAATACACTTGCCCGACCAAGCTACCGCCGACCCCGAATACGACATTACGCAATACGTTTCCACTCCCGGAAAGAGCTACACCGTGACGGTTACTCCCGAAGGCAACTATTCCGACTCGCTTGAATTCGGAGAAATCGGCTCTTCCACCCTATACACCGACGGCGATTCGGTATCGGTAAAATACGACTACGTTATCACGTTGACAATGCCTACGGGTCTTGCGGTAACCACCTCTAAAGACGGTGAAATCTTGAAGACGACTTTTGAATTCAACAAGGTGCCCGACGCAACGTCATACAAAATATTTGTCGACGGCAATGAGATTAATTCTCCTAGCATAAACGACGACGGCAATAAACTATACGTCGACATCTCTCAATACGTCGGCAAAGTCGGAGACCACTCCGTCAGAGTTCAAGCTATTAATACTCAAAATCCCAATATTAAGGATTCGCCGGTATCTATGATAGCTCACTCCACGACCGAAAAACTTCAAGCTGTGGCAAAAGAAAGTCTCAATGCGACAATAAGCGAAGACGAAGGCTTGGCTGTAATTCACGCAAGCTGGCAGGCAGTTCAAAACGGATACGAATATCTCATACAATTGAGAATTAACGGAACGGAAATAATTGAAATCGGCAGAACGTCTATTTTGACGGACGGCAAAGTCGGATACAGTATCAATTTCAAGGAATTGGGATTGGAATACGACAGCAATATCGCTTTGAACGGCGGATATGAAATTATAGTCAAGGCAATAGGACACGGCTATTATATCTCCTCCGACGAAATAGATTGCAAAGCAGAGCTGTCGCAACCGCCGACAGACATCGGCAGCGGCTCTGTGGATAACGAAACCAATATACCCGGTTCGGGTTCTGTTACGAGCGGTAACGTCGCTTAAAATAAAATATCTTTAAAACGGAAGCTGAAGCTTCCGTTTTTTGTATAGATTTGCTTAAAACTATTGAAAGTTAAGTAATTTTCTTATATAATTTATCTATTGGAGGATATTATGAGAATATTGTTGGTGGAAGATTCTTTAAGTCTTTGCGAAGCGTTGAGCACCGTTTTGCAAAATGAAAAATACGAAGTTCAGGTCGCAAACGACGGCGAAGCCGGCTTGCAACTGGCTGTGTCGAACATATTTGACCTTGTTATATTAGACGTGATGATGCCCAAGAAAAACGGCTTTGAAGTGTTGAGCGAAATGCGCAACCGCAAAATATCTACTCCTGTAATAATGCTGACTGCCCTTTCGCAGGAATATAACAAAGTCAAGGGGCTCGATTTGGGAGCCGACGACTATTTGCCAAAACCTTTTTCTACAGCCGAACTTTTGGCAAGAATAAGAGCTCTTTTGAGAAGAAAGAGCGACGCAACGCCCGACAATATCATAACTTACGGCAACGTAGGTCTCAATTTATCCACTCTGCAACTGTCCAATCAAAGCGAAAACAAAAGCGTAAAACTCTCGCAAAAAGAATTCGATATTATGCGATACTTTTTCGAAAGACCGCGTCACGTTGCGGAAAAAGAACCCTTAATAAACAAAGTTTGGGGATTTGACAACGACTTCGAATCCAATTCTTTAGAAGTGTTTATTTTTTTTTTGAGAAAAAAATTATCATACGTCAACGCAGATTTTGCAATCAATTCAGTAAGAGGCGTGGGCTATCAACTTACCTCTAAAAACTGATGGACGAGAAAGTTTTTAAACGTCTGCAACGCAAATTCTTTTACGTTCCGCTGTCAATAGGTTGGGCGCTCGTTATTATCGCCTGCCTATTGGTGTATCTTGTCTCGAGAGTTCAGACAATCACGGACATAGAAAACGATATCTTAAAAGCGGCCGCGGGTCCTTATTTCCAAAGCGACAACTATGTTTATGTCATAGAGGTAGAAAATCACGCGCCGACGACCTACTATTCCCCTGACTACTTTACTGCGGACGAAATCCAATTCGTAGTAAATCGCGTTACCGACAAGACCGCGCAATCTACAAATTTTTCTCACGGTCAACGCAGATATCTATATATAAGCAATCCAATCACACAAAGCGGAAGACCTGCCGTAAAGTATACGATAATGGATTGTACCAAATCGTATAATTATCTAAAAACGTTGGGCGTTACTTTGATATGTATATCTATTGTGGGAATGTTGGCGATATTTTTATTTTTCTATTATTTTGCCAAACACGCGATAAAACCTGTCAGACAATCTTTTTTGCGACAGCAAGAGCTTATTGCCAACGCTTCTCACGAATTAAAAACGCCGCTTACGGTTGCAAAAACCAATCTCGAACTTATCACAGGCAACCCGTCGTCCACCGTAAAAGACAATACAAAGTGGCTGGATTCGGCTCAATATCAAATCAGCCGTATGCATTCGCTTATACTCGATATGTTGGAATTGACAAAATACGACGCGGACAGAATAAATCAAGAACGGACGGAACTCAAAATAAACGATATAGTAGAAGGTATGACTTTGTCATTCGAAGCCATATGTTACGAAAAATCCGTCACGTTGGACTATTCATTCGACCGCGACGTAGTAGTATACGCTACGCAAGCGGAAATTGAAAAGATTGTCGGCATATTGATTGACAATGCTATAAAATATACTCCCACCAACGGCAAAATCACTTTGCGGCTTCAAAAAACTCGCCGCCACGCGATAATCGCCGTTACAAACACAGGAGTGGGCATCGAACAGGAAAAAATCGACCATATCTTCGACAGATTTTATAAAGTCGATTCTTCGCATAAAGAGACCAAGAATTCTTTCGGTTTGGGATTGAGCATTGCCAAATCAATCGTAAACTCTCTCAAAGGCAATATAAAATGCGAAAGCAAATTGGATAAATATACGCGTTTTACAATAGAACTGCCTTTATATAATCAAGAATTTACGTTGCGTTCAAAACACGAAAAACATAAAAAGTCAAGTCAAAAACTTAGCGACGAAAGCAAATCGCTATAAATAATATTTTATGGTCTTTTCTATCCAATAATCAAATTCAGTCAAGCTAAACCTTGATTGAATTTTTTTAAACTTGCGATATATCTCCCTTCCGTCTCCCGCGTCGTGATATATATCGACGAACGCGTAATCGAATTCTCCGTCGCGCACACCGTTCAAATAATCGTACGCGTCGCTCAAAACTATTTTGACCTTATCTTTTTGAGAAAACTGCGGCAAAATAATTTCGTTAAACAGTTTTATCACGCTTTTGTCCTTCTCAACGACCGTTACGCTCTCAACTTCTTCTTTTAGAGAACACATATAAGCAAAATATCCAAGTCCCAAGCCGAAAGTAAGCACTTTGCCTTTTGCACTTTCAACCGGTAATTTCATAGTATTTATTTCATTGGGAGTCACGCTCATCCACAGCGCGCCGTTTTGATATACTGCGGGAAATTGGAATTCTTCGTTAAAATATCCCAACTGAGGCAACACCTTGAGCGAGTCGTATACAAAATCGTCTCTCACAAAGATTTCGTAAGGCGCATAGCAATCTTTTTTTAATTCCCATTCTCCGCAAACGGCGTTGTCAAACGATATATCTTTATAGTAAGCGTCGGCAATATAGTCTTTGATATAAAGCTCTTTAAGCATATACGGCAGATATTCTTTTTGCAAAAACAAATCCAAATCAAGATAGCCGGCAAAAAGCAACTCGACGGCTTTGGATTGACTCACTCCGCAATCGCTTACCTTTTTCACTTGATGTATGTCTATTGATTTCTCTCCGAAATTGAGATAACAGCTGATTCTTTGCAAAATCTCTTCGTTACACTTTTCCCAATCGACTGCTTTTTCCATATAAATATTTTAACACAATAAGAGCTTTATTGCACGCAATAATCGTCAAATTGCATTTTATTACAATATAATATTGCCAAATTATAGATTTTTCGCAAAATAGGTATACAAACTATTGCCGATATAGTATAATGTTTGTGAATAATCAGGAGTTGACAGTTTATAATGTGGCACGTTGATTTATACAATATTTTATTTACAGCCAACAACATAATATTGACAATCATAGGAATACCTTTTATGCTCCAACTTGTCTTTATGCTGTTGTTTTGGCTTCCTAAAAAAACATTTCCCGTAAGCGAGAAAAAAGGACGGATATGCATATTCATCCCCGCTCACAACGAAGGAGACGTGATTTACGATACCGTAAAGAGATTGTATGAATTGCAAAAATATCCCAAAGAACTCTTCGACGTATACGTCGTCGCGCACAACTGCTCTGACGATACCGCTGAAAAAGCAAGGGAAGCCGGAGCTACGGTATTCGTATTAGACGACCCCGACACTTCGCGTCATATAGCAAGTTATGCTCTTAAATACGGCTATGAGCAGATACTTGCAAGCGGCGAAGAATACGATTTCGTGATAAGATTCGACGCGGACAATCACGCCAACGACGACTTCTTATCCCTAATGAACGACGCTTATCAGGCAGGCTGCAAAATCGCCCGTCCTTACGAAAGCGCGCTGAATATGACGCAAAATCAATTTACGAAGACCTGCGGACTTTATTATACTTTCGACAGCAGATTCTCATCGCGCGTCAGAGAGAGAATACACATAGACGCTCACGTTAACGGTCCCGGAAGTATGGTGGCTTTTGAAATAATAAAAAATATCGGCGGATACGATACTACTTCGATAACCGAAGACACCGAATTTATATTCAAAAGAATGTTGGAAGGCTACCGCTGTCACTACGTCGAAGACGCAATTGTATACGAAGACCTTCCATCGACTTTCAACGACACCTTTGCGCGCAATAAACGTATTGCGTCGGGCAATATTAGATTGCTTGGAAAATACTCGGGCAAAATGATAGGCAAATTTTTCCGCACGTTCAACTTTAGTTATATAGAACAGTTGATGACTTATTTCTTCAACATTATCTGTATTGTGCTGTGCACTTGGATTCCTATGTTTTACGTCTACAACTTCGCGTATCTTTTCGGTATGGGATATATTTCGGACGAAGCCGCGCGCGTTGCGGGAATCAACGCTATGGGAGCAAACAACCAATTGATATTGATAGGGATAATACTGCTTGTGCTCTTTTTGCTTGCAGGCATAGGACAAGGCTCTTTGCTTGTGCTTCTCGACTATAAAAAGCTCGGAGCAAAGAACAGACGACAGCTTATGGGCGGCGCGTTGCTCTTCCCTATGTTTACGGTAATATATTGCTTTACTATGTTTATAGGAGCATTTTGCAAACCCAAATGGACGAAGATTAACCGTAACGCAGACGATTACGCGAATAAATTATCCGACTTGCCCAACTCTCCAAACGACCAATCGTTATCGCAAGAAATAAACGACGAACAACCTCAATCCGACAATGAAGTTACCACCGATGAAATCATAACAATCGACGATTCGGAAGCGAAAGCGACTTCGGATATTAGCGAACGTGATAATAAATAAATTGCATTATGGTAAAAAATGCGCTCCTACTCAAAGGAGCGTATTTTTATTGTTATTTATCAAAGTATTTTATCATAAATCTAGGCTTATACTCTTCGTATCCTTGCTTGGCATAAAAATTATACGACTCGTAAAAATATTTATATTCCCCCAAATGCGCGCTTGCCGACTTCTTGCCTAATGATTTAAGATAATTTTCCGCATAAGTCAACATAGCCGTGCCTATGCCGCGTCTTTTCATATCGGCTTTGACGAAAAATCTGTGGAGTCTCGCTTCGCCGTATGGCAAAGAATTAAATCCCAAAGAAGCAACAACTCTTTGGTTTTCGTCTATAGCCAACCAAAACATATCCCCTTTTTGCAAATAATTGCCGTTGACGTCCAGCAAGTCTTCGTTAAGCGAAGGGATTTTTCCCAACGCGTCTTTTGCTTGCAAAATCATAAAAAGCATATCGTCTCTGTATTTGTCATCGTATCGAATTATCTTCATTGTTATAAACAAGCGCCGACTTGAAGTCGGCGCTATTCCTTTAGAATTTTACGGTAAATCTCAATTTATGTTCTTGCTTGGGCAATATCTTGTATTGAGGTTTCGTACAAGCCATTGCAGGCACGTCTCCGCCTACGCCGCGCTGTTTTCCGTCCACGCAAACCGTAAGCATATCCTCTCTCTCAAGCTCGTGCATATGCTGAGCGGAATGCAGCGTTTGACAAGTGTAAGGATGAACGGTCATTTCAAAAGCTTTGTCTACGGCTCTAATCTCAACGCATTTTTGTCCGCCTATCTTTGCATAGCGAACGCCCGTGCGATTGCCGTTTTCCTGCGGATATAGGTAATCGTGAATAAAGTCTTCCGCAACGCCCTTCCACAGTCCCAATTTGGCGGCTGTGGCTCTGTCGCAATAATTCTCGTGCGGTCCTTTGGCATACATTTCCACGCCGTCTACGCCCTTTGACAGTCTCCAGCTGAATCCGTATCTCTCCATATCCTTGGAGCAAGTTAGCGCCATAGATATTTCCACAGTTGCGTCTCCGCTGAACTTATAAACGGTATGCAGCTTCTTAAGATAACGCATACTCCAATCTATCTCCGCTATGACAACTCCTTGCTCTTCTCTCACGGCAATGCGTTTTGCTTTCAATTTCTTTTGCGCGTTACGGAACGCGTCGACGCCCATTATCACCTTGGCGATTATACGCGGAACCTGCGGCAACGCGTCGTTGTCTATTGTCGCTCTTACAAAATTAGGTCTAATAGGCGCGGTGAGTTTTTCTTCTCCGTCAGTCTTGGCGGAGACTATGCTTCCGTCTTTAGCAATCGTAAATTGGCAATTGCCTGCATTTACGGTATATTCCTTACCATTTTGGACAAACGTTGCTCCGCCTTTCAAAACAGGAGCTTTAAAATCATACTCTTTCAAAACAAATTGCTCGTATGCAACTATATGACCTTTTTCCGCATATGCGCTGTCGGTCTTCATAACCATTGCTATATTGCATACGACTTCTTTATCCGACGGCATATCGATTTGTCTGTCAAACAGCTTACATACCGCGGTTTCGTCGGGCGCGCAGTCAATCTCCAAAACGCTTGAATAAATTTCTTCGCCTTCTGCCTCGATTGAAACTTTTATTTCGAATTCTTTTAGATTGGTAAAGCGATAGCGATTGAATACTTTCAAATCGTCGCCGTCTAATGAAAACTCCGCCTGCTGATACTGATACTTGACTTCGAAAAGTGCGGGATTAGGCGAACGGTCGGCGCGCACTATGCCGTTGAAGGCAAAGCGTCCTGCATTTGGCTTGTCTCCGAAATCTCCTCCGTAACACCACTTGTCTTTGCCGTTTTCCTTTACTCTGATACTTTGGTCTGCAAAATCCCAAATATATCCGCCCGCCAATCTGTCGTATTTGCGGAACATATCCCAATAATCGCTAAAGTTGCCTAGGCTGTTGCCCATACAGTGAGCGTATTCGCACTGTATAAACGGCAAATCGCGATACATTTCGGGCGTATACTTACTGCCCATAGGCGACCAAATCGCCAAACAGTGTCTCATTGGCTTGTTTTCGCCTATTATCGGCATTTTTTCAACTTTTGAATACATTTCGCTGAGCACGTCGCCCACTTCGCCCTTTTGGTCAGGCTCGTAATGAATAAATCTCGTCTTGTCAAGCTCGAGCACGGCTTCTTTCATTGCATAAAAATCTTTGCCGAAACCCGACTCGTTGCCTAGCGACCAGCTGATTATGCAAGAATGATTGCGCAGTCTGCGCACCATATTGACGGCTCTGTATACGCATTGGTCTTTCCATTTCTTACTGCTCTTTGGCAAGAACATTGCAAGTCCGTGCGACTCGAGATTGGTCTCTGCCATTACAAGTATTCCGTATCTGTCGCAAAGCTCATAAAATACGTCTTGATTGGGATAGTGAGAGTTGCGAATTGAAGTGATATTGTTGGCTTTGCAAAGCTTTATATCTTTTTCGATAAGTTCGGCGGGCACAGCGTGTCCGTAATCGGGATGGAATTCGTGACGGTTTACGCCGTGAATTTTGATTACCTTGCCGTTGAGCTTGATAAACGGACCTCTGCCGTCTTTCATCGGCTCTATCTTTATCTCTCTAAAACCGAAATGCGAACGTCGCATATCAATAAGCGTCCCGCCGTCAAACAGTTTTACTTCGACTTCGTATAGATTTGGAAATTCGTGCGACCAAAGTCTCACGTCGTTTATTTCAGCTTCCAAGGCAACGTCTACGACGCCGTCTTGCGCTATACTGTCAACTTTTTGTTCCAAAACCGCAACTTTATCTTCGCCAAAAGATAACGTAACTTGCGCTTTTAGATTTTCAGCGCCAACGCCCCTTGATTCCAATGTCACGTCGGTAATGAATTTAGCGTTTTTATATTCGTCTTTTAGCTCGCAACGCGTAAAATAATCCGCTATCTGCGTCTTTGGTTTATATATCAGCCACACGTTGCGGAAAATACCCGAGATACGCCACATATCTTGGTCCTCGAGATAACTGCCCGTCGTGTATCTATATACCGAAACCGCAAGTTTGTTCTTGCCGACTTTTACAAGCGGCGTAATATCGTATTCCTGCGGAGAAAAAGTATCTTCTGAATATCCGACGAATTGACCGTTGACGTATATATCGCCGCAGCTGTTGATTCCGTCGAATCTCAAAAATACGTCGCGACTGCTCTCCTTGACCTCGAATTCCGTAACGTAACAGCCCACTTCGTTGTATCTCTCTTTGACGTGAGGAATATTTGCTATATTGAACTGCGACAGCGCGTATGGATATACGTAATTGGTATATATGGGCTGTCCGTGCCCTTGTATCTGCCAGTTTGACGGCACTTTAATTTTGCAAAAATCTTTGAGTTCCGCGCCTACGCTCTCATAGCCCAAAGGCACGGCTTTGGGATTTGCGACAAGTTTAAAATCCCACTCTCCGTCAAGACTTTCCGCCGTAGCATTGCCGTCTTTATCGAGAGGAAATCCCGCGGCGTATCGCTTTATAGAATTTACGTCATAGACTGACAGCTTCTTCCAATAATTCATAATATTCTCCTAATTTATGTTAAATCGACATATAAATTATTATAACACGTTTTATCTATAATTTCAATACAATTATCCATAAAAATCGTTTGCGTATTTGCGGCAATTTTTATTTGGATACGACGTCGACGTATATTTCGTCGGCGACTAAATTTATATGACAGCGCCTGCCGTCTTTGCAATTCAAATCCAATTCTGTGTCGCAATCAAAAATATTTCCGAACAACTGTATTCCCACGTCATAATTTACTTGTCTCAACGTATATACTTCGCCGTTGACGAATTCTCCGTCGTCGTCAGCATAATCGTTTATCAAAACGTTGTATTTGTCGGAATACGCTTTGAACTCCACTGTTCTGCCGTCTGATAGTTCAAGCCTCAAAACGTTTTGAACTACCGTTACCTTTGCGGATTTTCCTTCCAAATCATTAGGAATTTGGCATTTTTTGAGTTTGGACAATATCAATGCGTTTCTGTCTTTCTGATTTTCAAACATCAAAAACCTTTCCTTAAGGTCCTCGTCAAAATCCACGGCAAAATACTCGTCGTGCGAAGTAGACTCAGCAATTATCTTGTCATTATAAATAACTGCCGTATCCTCAAACAAGCAATAACAGTCTTTATACATATTTTCCCAATGCCAATTTAAATACCAACCTTCTCCTGCTCCCAGCGCAATTGCGCCCTTATCGCCTATTTTGCTTTGTTTCAGCAAGAATTCTTTACGCTCTTGCGTCAGTTGAAATTTAAGATGTTGACAGTCATACTTGTTCATCAAATCGTAGCCTACCGAATTCAAAAATTCGTTGTAAAAAGGAATAAAAGCGCTCTTTTCTTTTTCCTGCCCATTCAACAACCTTCTTATCATAATTTTCGCGGTATCTCCTACGGATATTGCAAATTTCAAAAGAGTACGTCTTTCCTCAACTTCCATCAAAGCCGTCTGCGCCATCCACTTATAGTAATACTTATCTGCCATAATAATCCTCCCAAACCTTATTCTATAAAATTATAACACAGTAAAGAAGCAAAGTAAATACCCATTCCTCGACATTTATGCGAATATTAATCAGTCTTTTTCAATGCTTTTTGCTGTTCTTCCAATTGCTTGAACATCTCTATAATTTGTTCGGGAGTCTCTTGCATACCGCGTTTTACCCATTCGTCGCACCAACCGAAAAATGCGCCTGCAAAAAACGAAAGCAAGTATGCTGCCGCGTTATTTTGGATTTGTTCGCCCAATCCGCAGTATTTGCGCGTCAAGTCATACATCAAATGCTCCAAATGATTGTCGTATAAAAGCCCTAATATCGGTCGCTCCATCTCGAATAATCTCATTATCTTTTCGCCTATATCGCCGTCGGAATTATCCGACTGCTCTTTCCACTGCGAAGCAATTTTATCCATCGCGGAAAACAAAACGTCTTCTTTAAGATAATAATTCCTGTAATAGCTCACTCGGCTTACGCCTGCTTTCTGAACAATCTCCGTAATGGTAATATCACAAAAAGCTTTTTTCTTCATAAGTTCCAAAAGCGCAGTTTCGATACTTTCTTTTACTATCAAATTAGCCGCATTGATTTTTTTCGCCATACTGTAACAAATCTCCGTTGCTTGTATCACTTGCCGTAATTTACCGTTTTTACGGTTGACAAGCTTTTTTATTGTGTGTTACATTTGTATCACCTAATGCGAATTATATCAGATAATATCGCATAAGTCAATCAAAGTATCTTAAGGAGAAAATATGGAATACGTTATCGAGACGCAAAATCTTGTAAAACAGTATAAGACCAAACTTGCGGTAAACGACGTGTCTATTCACGTTAAGCGCGGCGATATCTACGGTCTAATCGGAAAAAACGGCGCGGGCAAAACAAGTCTTATGAAACTCATTCTCGGGCTTACCAATCCCACGAAAGGAAAAATCAAACTCTACGGAAGCGAAAATCTTGACGAAGGCAGAAAAAAGATAGGTTCGCTTATAGAAGCGCCGGGACTTTATAAAAACTGCTCCGCATATGAAAATATGCTGCGCTTTTCCATTCTTTACGGAGCCGACAAAAAAGAAATTCAACCTATTCTCAAAAGAGTGGGACTTGCCGACACCGGAACAAAAAAAGCAGGCGACTTTTCTTTGGGTATGCGTCAGCGACTCGGCATTGCAATCGCTCTCTTATCGAATCCTGAAGTGTTGGTGTTAGACGAACCTATAAACGGACTTGACCCGGCGGGCATAAAGGAAATTCGCGATATTATATTAGAACTCAACAGCGAAGGCGTGACTTTCGTCATATCCTCACACTTGCTTGACGAACTTGCAAAAGTGGTGACAAATTACGGCATTATTTCCGACGGCGCGCTAGCCGAAGAAGTAAGCGCCGCCGAAATCCAAGACAGATGCCGCAAACACGTCAAAATCGTCAGCGACAACGCTCAAAAGGCTTTGCAATTACTCAAAGAAAAGCTCCCCGATTTGACGGCGGAAATCAGACGCGACGTACTGTATCTTTCGTCGCATCTAGATTTGACGGCAAAAATGAACGCTTATCTTGTATCGCGCGGCGTCGCCGTCAGCGAAATCGCTCTGTCGGAAAGCGGATTCGAAGATTATTTTATAGAGAGGTTGGGAAGATGAAAAAACTGTTGAAATTCGAATTTTATAAATTGTCAAAACAAAAAAGCTTTTATATTTGCTCTGCAGTTATGCTTGTAATGTCGTTGATAGGAATTTTGCTATCGAAGGCAATAGCAGACGGTAACCCTGAATTGCCAATAGGCGCAACGTCGGGAAAATCTGCAATGCTGTCGGCGGTAAGCTCCTCAAGCTTCACAATGATATGCGGAATTTTCCTAGCTTTGTTCGTATGCTCGGACTATAGCGAACAAACGATAAAAAATATCTATTCCCGCGGATTCTCGCGCGGCAAAGTATATATTGCCAAATTCACTGCAGGCATTACCGCAACAATAATAATGTTTGCCGTAACGCTAGTGTTTAACTTGGCGGCAGGCAGTTTGATATTCGGCAACGGCGCTTCTCCAAGCGGCAATTACGCAGGACTTATATTAGGTCAGTTGATTACCTGTCTTGCATATTCGTCCTTTGTCTTTGCAATATGTCTTATCGTCAAAAAGGTCGGTTCGTCCATTGCCTTGGCAATTTTAGGACCGTCGCTGATAAGCGCGCTTCTATCGCTTGCCGACGCATTCTTAAAAATCGAAAACTTCAAAATAAGCGGCTATTGGCTCGAAGGCTTGCTTGGCGATTTAAGTTCCGCTGCCACAAGTTCTTCTAGATTGACGGTATGCATAATTCTTTCAATTATATATGCAGTCGCATTTGCTACAGCAGGATATTTTATAAACAAAAAACAGGATAATTAAAGTTATGGTCAAACAAGGGATAAAAAACTATTTTAAGAGTCTCAAATATTTCTTCACTCCGCTGGGAACTATGTTCTTGGGAATGATGATTGGCTTCTCCATACTTCTGCCGGGAATATTCTCGGCAGCGTCTCAACTTATAGACAGTCTCAAACAAATTGCAAACAACGTCAACCTCGACTTCAATAAGCTTATCAACGACTTGTGGAACGCTGTAAAATCGCTCGACTGGAGCTCTCCGTCCAACGCGCTGTCAACGCTGTTTTCCTCGCAATGGCTCAACGACGTGCTCAACAAAATTCTCGAAAGCGCGCTGGGAACAGACTTTCAGTCATTCAACTTACAAGTATCAACAATTGTCGACACGTTTATCGCTCAAGTCGCGTCTTGCGTGATACTGTTTGTTATGTTTTGGATAATAGGCTTCTCCTCGGGATTTACATTGGTAAAATTTTTGATAAGAAGAGACATAGCAAGAAGGTCTTTATTCAAACTTTTGGTTGCCAATTTTCTCAACTCGGCGCTTACTTCCACTATGGTATTTTTGAGTTTGTGGCTGTTTACGTTGTGGGAATACAGCATAATTATCTCGCTTATAATAATGCTTTTGCTTGTCGGCGTATTCGCGCTTTTTGAAGCATATTTGATACACGGATTTAAAAAAATAAAATTAAAAAAGATAGTCAACGCCAAAAATGCGGGACTGTATATGCTTACCAACTTGCTGATATTTATTATATCCATATGTATGACGGTTGTCGCCGTGGCTATCAACGTGTTTACGGGACTTTTTGTCGGGCTTGCGCTTGTGGTAATAGCCTTTATCGTAATCGAACTAAACGCCGAAGCCTACGTCAAAGCCAAAGCTTCAGAAGTCGCAAAATCTTAATTTTATTGCATTTAATTTTCAATTCGATTTGCGGTTTTTGTTATTTCAAAAACCGCAAACGTTTTAATATCAGCCCTACCCTTAATGATATGCATATTGTTTATAGTTGCGTATAAAATATAAGCATTTGACATACTGAACGTTTGAAAATATAATAACAGTGACAAACGCAGGAGCAATTATGAATACGTTGCAATTTAACGAACAGCTAAAACAAAAACAGTATATACAAGCGCAGTCGGATATGCACAAACATATGCACGATACGGCGCAAAGAGCAAGATTCATCACTTCTCAAATCAACTCGGCTTTCCATACCGACGAAGAAATAAGAGACTTGTTTTTTCAACTCACAGACTGCGAAATCGATGAAACGTTTATACTCTTTCCTCCGTTTTTCGCAGATTACGGCAAGAATATCAAAGTGGGCAAAAACGTCTTTATCAATTCCGGTTGTTGCTTTCAAGACCAAGGCGGCATCGATATAGGCGACGGCGCGCTTATCGGGCAACAAGTCGTCATTGCCACGCTCAACCACGATTTTCAACCGACAAAGCGCGCAAATCTGTTGCCAAAACCAGTCAAGATAGGCAAAAACGTGTGGATAGGAGCTCACGCGACCATATGCCCGGGAGTAACCGTCGGCGACAATGCCGTTATAGCCGCAGGCGCGGTCGTCACCAAAGACGTACCTCAAAACGCCGTGGCAGGAGGCATTCCCGCCAAAATTATCAAATATATACAAACCGAATGCAAATAAATATAACAGCTGAAGCGCAAATAAAAAACATTGATTTTTTTAGCTTTGGAGTGTAAAATAAAACTACCTATAAGGAGGCAAATATGTTAGGAAATTTTACTTACTGCAATCCCACCAAACTCTACTTCGGTAAAGACGCGTTGGACTCTCTCAACGAGGAACTGCCGAAATACGGCAAGAACGTCTTGCTTGTCTACGGCGGAGGCTCGATAAAGAAAAACGGTATATACGACAAAGTCGTGGGTATATTAAAAGCCAACGGCAAAAATATATTCGAGGACGGCGGCGTTATGCCCAATCCTTCAAGCGATAAACTCGAAGAAGGCATTGCTCGCGCAAAAGCGGCAAAAGCCGACCTTATACTTGCCGTAGGCGGCGGTTCGGTATGCGATTATGCAAAAGCAGTATCGGTATCCGTAAATTGCTGCGAGGACCCTTGGGAAAAATATTTTATAAAATTCGACGACGTTGATTGCGATATTATTCCCGTCGGATGCATCTTGACTATGGTGGGCACCGGCAGCGAAATGAACGGCGGTTCAGTCATAACCAATCACAAACAAAAACTCAAAATCGGTCACGTCTTCGGCGAAAACGTATTCCCGAAATTCTCAATACTTAATCCCGAATTTACCTTCACTCTGCCAAAGTATCAAATGGTTTCGGGCATATATGACATTATGTCTCACATACTCGAGCAGTATTTCTCAGGCGAGGACGACAACACCAGCGATTACATAATGGAAGGTCTGCTCCGCTCTTTGATACACAGCGCAAATATAGCTATAGAAAATCCTTTGGATTACGAAGCGCGAAGCAACATAATGTGGATAGCAACTTGGGCGCTCAACACCCTCGTTGAAAAAGGAAAGTCCACAGATTGGATGGTGCATATGTTGGGACAGGCGGTTGCGGCGCACACCGACGCAACACACGGTATGACGCTAGCGGCGGTGTCTTTGCCTTATTACCGTCATATACTTCCCTATGGACTAAAGAAATTCGCAAGATATGCCGTCAACGTATGGAATATAGAGCCGTCCGGCAAATCCGATACGCAAATCGCTCAACAAGGTTTGGACGCAATGCAAGCGTGGATGAATAAAATCGGACTTGTTATGAATATAAGCAAGCTCGGAGTCAGCGGCGATATGATAGACGCAATAGTCAAAAGCACGCTGATAATGGACGGCGGATACAAAACGCTGACAACCGACGAAATTACTTCTATCCTCAAAAACAGTTTATAATATAAATCAAAGATAAAAATATGAATTAAAAAATGCGCCTCATTTGTTGCCTTCAACTTTTGGGGCGCATATATATAGCTTTATTTGTCATTTTTATTTTTTAATAATTGCGTAAAATAAGTATTCAATATTACAACGCGATTTTGCACACATCTATCCATTCTTCAAACCGCGACGCCTGCTCCAATTGGGACAGAGTCATTTCCACCGCGCTGTTGGAACTTCCGCAAGCGGGATATACCTTTTGGAATCTTTTGAGAGAACTGTCGAGATATACTCTCACTCCGTCGTTTATACCAAACGGACATACGCCTCCTACGGCGTGTCCCACAAGCCGTTCCACGTCCTCGAATGCAATCATCTTGGCTTTTGTAGAAAATCTAGCTTTATACTTCCCGTTGTCGATTTTGCAATCGCCTGCAACGACGATAAGTATAGGACTTTCACCGATAATAAAAGATAAAGTCTTGGCAATTTCCGCTTCCTTGCATCCCACCGCGACGGCAGCTTCTTTTACCGTCGCCGACGAAACTTCGAATTGCATAATTTTGCTTTGCAGATTATATTCAGTCAGATGATTTTTTGCTTTTTCGAAAGACATAGATTTTCTCCTCGATTGTATGCTTGTCAATATTATACTCTTGTAAAATTCTTAAATCAAGCAAAAAAATTTACCCATTGATTTTGCAGATAAAAAGGCGTATAATGTGTATGAACGAGTTGTAAATTTCAACAAATAAAATTTTTTAAAATTGCAAACAGTTTTATTGACGATAGGAAAACTCTTCCCGCAAATATTATTTTATGACGTATAAGGAGAAAGTATATGAATATAGAAAGAGTGTCCGCGATTTCGCTCGATAAAAATACCGCAGAAAAATATGCGCGCGAAGTTATCTCAGAACGCTTCTCACAACAAGCAAATAAAATAAAGTATCTCGGCGGAGGCTCTTTCGGCAGCGCTTACGGCACAAAACTCGACTACGGCAATTCCATATGATTATGCGCTTTATATCAAAAATAGAGTCGACGAAGACGTTTTCAAATCAACGGCAAGCCAACGGACAACAGCCGTATTTTCGGCTTATGGAGATACGCCAAAGATAATAAAATATTAGAATTTATCTATCAAAAGTATTTTAAACTTATAAAAATCAAAAACATATTGTTGCCTAGGACTTACATTTATGGTATAATCGTCATAGTATATATAATAAAAATAAATTGAGATTACAATTAGATAAATTACGGAGTAATGATGGCGAAAGCGCTTTTGATAAAACTTAAAGAATCGCTCGTTTCGGTCTTGCCGATTGCAGTTATTGTACTAATTATTTCATTTACCCCGCTTGCGCCGTTGACCTCGACTGAAAGAATTACTTTTGCGGTGTGCGCTATTATGCTTATTTTGGGCATAGGACTTTTTAATCTCGGCGCAGACCTAGCAATGACGCCTATGGGCGGACACGTCGGCACCGGACTAACAAAATCCAAAAAGGTTCTCGTACTTGTATCCGTATGTTTTATAATGGGCGTTCTCATCACGGTTGCCGAGCCCGACCTGTCTGTTCTTGCTTCTCAAGTTAGCGAAGTTATGAACAATACCGTGCTTATCGTCACTGTCGGAATCGGCGTTGGAATATTTCTTATAATCGCTGTTCTTAAAATCGTGTTTCACAAAAGTCTTTCTATGCTTTTGATGTTCTTCTACTTGATGCTATTCGCTGCTTGCGCTATTCTCATCGAATGCGGAAAGAACGATTTTCTTTCCATATCTTTTGATTCGGGCGGCGTGACCACAGGACCGATAACAGTTCCTTTCATAATGGCTTTGGGCTTTGGTATCGCGACGACCGTCGGCGGAAGAGACGCCAACGAAAACAGCTTTGGACTCATAGCCTTATGCTCTATAGGTCCGATAATCGCCGTTATGATACTTGCTCTTTGTTCAAAAGGCGAAATGTCTCAAGATACGCTCAACGCGCTTGCTTCTTACGCAACCGTCGAAGAAAGTCTTGCTTCAATCGGTCACGCTATTTTAATTAAAGCCAAAGACGTAGGACTTGCGTTGGCGCTTATAGTAGCGTTTTTCTTCATATTGCAATTCACGGTGCTAAAACTTCCCCGTCAAAAACTTGCGCAAATCGGCATAGGTATTGCGTATACTTTTTTCGGATTGGTAATATTTCTCGTTGCGGTAGAAGTGGGATTTATGCCTATCGGCTTCAAACTCGGCAAGGAGATTGCCAACTTCTCTCAACCTGTTCTCGCAGTTTTCGGACTTATTATAGGATTTGTGGTAGTCTTGGCAGAACCTGCCGTTCACGTACTTAATAAGCAAGTCGAACAGGTTACGGGCGGCGGAGTCAAAAAGATAGAAATGTTGATAGCGCTGTCGTTGGCTGTCGGAGTTTCGCTGTGTCTTTCGGTAATCAGAATGATTTTCCACTTCTCTCTTTTGTATTACTTGATACCCGGTTATATAATATCTTTGGGGCTGTCGTTTTTTGTCCCCAGAGTTTACACCGCAATAGCTTTCGACTCGGGCGGCGTTGCAAGCGGTCCGTTGACCTCGAGTTTTATTTTGCCGTTGATTGTAGGCGCTTGCGTATCAATCAACAACGGAGCAAATTCCATTTTGACCGACGCTTTCGGCGTGGTTGCAATGGTCGCTATGACGCCTTTGATAACTATTCAAGCGTTGGGCTTCAAAGCCATAATGTCTGCGAAAGTCCGCGATAAGATAGCAATGAAGAGAATTCTGTCCGCAGACGACGAGCAAATCATTTACTTTGAATAGGAGGATATATGGCTGATAAAAAACATAATAAAGAACGCGAATCTGCAGCTAAAAAAGAGACAAAACAACACTCTGACTCGCAAAAGTCAAAGCCCGTCGCGTCTAATAAAGTCAAATCCAACAGGCTCAAACTTCTCATAACCATAGTCGCAAGAAAAAAAGCCGAATACTACACCGACCTTATTCAATCATTTGACGTAAATATGCAAATGGTCGTGCTTGCAGAAGGTACGGCAAACGCAAAGATGTTGGGACTGCTGGGTTTATTGGACAGCGAAAAGGTAGTTATATTCAGCGTAATTCAAGAGAATAAAGTTGCAGACGCATTGAGTATGCTCGAGCATAAATTCCAAACAATCAGAGACGGCAAAGGCGTCGCTTGCACAGTGCCTTTGACAAGCGTAATAGGCACGCTTATTTACGGTTTTTTGAGCAACAACAGATTGACTGTCAAGGAGAACAAATAATGAACGCTTACGAAATGATTTTATGTATTGTAGACGCAGGTTTTTCAGAACTCGTTATGGATGCGGCAAAAGAAGAAGGCGCTCGCGGCGGCACGGTTATCCACGCCCGCGGCACTGCCAACAAAGAAGCCGAACAGTTTTTTCATATAGCAATTCAGCCCGATAAAGACATAGTTATGATTTTGGTTCCCGCCGATATAAAGGACAACGTCTTGCACGCAATATACCGCAACGCGGGGCTAAAAAGCGAAGGCAAAGGAATTGCGTTTTCTCTTCCCGTAGACGAAGTTGTGGGCATATCCTCTCCAACGACAGCCTCCCCCGTCCAACCTGCAGAAAATGAAAAAACTGAAAGTCCGCAAGAAGAGGAAAATAAATAAAACAATATGCGATGCGAACCTAAAGGTTCGCATTATTTTCATATCTTTTAAACATATCTCCTCTATTGTCGCTCCATATTACGCAGAATGCAAAATCTGTTGCTTTGTTTCTGTTTTTTAAATTACGGTATTCTAAACGACTGTCCTATCAGATTGCTTTTTTATTGAAAATGTAAGAGCCCAACCCTTTGCTTCGGCAGCCGAAGCAAAAACGGACGAATCAACTGTAATTACGTTATAAAACGCCGTCGAAATACTAAAGTATTATGCGAAATAACAATTCAGAAAAACTACGATTATATTCATATAACGACGTCAATATTAAGCTTATTCGAAGTAAATAGCGTCGACAATCATTTTGGCAAGACTGTGAATATCCTCTTTGCAGTCGTTATCAAGCCAAGCCATAGATACGTTGAAAAGCATTCCCGAATACAAATAAGATTGATAAAGATTGGCATCATTATTATCGTTTTGAAATTTTATCTTAAAACTTGTATTAAGATAATCTAAATATAAATATTCCAGCCTTGCTTTTCTTAGCAGTTTAAAAGGCTCTGAATTTTGTTTGAACAGCGTCAAAACGTCGCTCACTACTTCAATGTAATCTTCTTTGCAACGAGGTAAAAAACGCCGATTGTAGACAAACCGTTTTGTATTGTGTTGGAAATAAAATAGAATCACGTCCTCTTTGCTCTTAAAATAACGATAAAACGTCGCTCGACCGACACCGGCCTTCTCGGCAATATCCGTAACGCTGATTTTATCGTAGCGATATTCGTTCATCAGCTTGAAGAGCGCTTGAATAATATAGTATCTTGTGTATTCTTCGGGCGTATATTCCACGATACAAAACCTCCTATTTTGTCTTATACGCGCAAACACTTTCGCAAATTTTGTCTCACTGCGCTTTAAAGCGGTTGATTTAATTCCGCTTAAAGTATATGATACACTTGTCTCGCGAAGAAGTCAATCGAAACGCGCGTCGATAGGTTTCAGCAAAAGACAAAAATTTAAGGAGGCATATAAAAATGCAAGAAAAAGATTTCATTTCTTACGAGTACAAAACCAAAACCGTAAAAGCAAAAAACCACATCAAAGCAATCGATATGTATGAAGCGTTCGGTTGGGAAGTAACCTCTACTATTCCAAAATTAGCCGACGGAATTACGCTTTCTCTCAAACGCAACAGAAAACAAAAGCATAAGCAGGAGTTGACCAAGCTAGAACGTCAAGCTGAAGAAATGATAGAAACCATCGAAGGTTTACACCGTACGAAAACGGCGGGAGCAAGCGTATTTGCATACATATTCGGTTGCATTGCCACGCTTATTTTAGGCGGCGGAATGAGTCTCGTGATGTTACAAAACGGTATTCCAGCAATAGTAGGAGGTATTATACTCGGCGTTTTTGGTATTACACTTTGCAGTATAAATTATCATATTTATAGAAAACTGGTTGCCAAAAAAACAAAAACCTTATTGCCTGTCATAGACGAAACGGAAGAAAAATTTGCTAATCTGCTTGAAAAAGGCAACGACTTATTAAAAGCGGAAATCATATAAAACAAAGTCGGTAATAATATGAAAACAAAAGAAAGAGTTGGAATCAATGTGTTAAAACGAGTAAAAACAGATTATGTTTTTCGCACGTTCATCTTTTCGGCTCTTTCTTTTTTTATCACGTTGACATTTACGTGTTATAATATTTTTCTGGGAATTGTTTATAAAATAACTTGGAATATTGGCATAGCCGTTTATTACGCTTTGCTACTTCACATAAGAGCTTACGTAATCTTTTCAGAACGAAAATTTCATAAACGTAAGCTAACCTACGCACAAATAGCAGTCAAACGCAGACAATTGTTTTTAGTACAAAGCGTATTTTTATTTATAATTGATTTTGCTCTGATTGCCCCGATATCATTAATGATAATGCAAAAGAAGCCCGGTAATTACTCCGCTATTCCCGCAATTGCTGTAGCGGCATATACGACATACAAATTAGTAGCGTCCACAAGAAATATTATAAAAACAAAAAAAGAAAGTAATTTGAGTATAATAATATTGCGTAAAGTTAGTTTTGTCGACGCGCTTGTTTCAATCTTAACTTTGCAATACACTCTCATTATTACTTTTGGCGGAGGTAAGGAGGAGCACGACACGTCTGTATTATGCGCCGCAAGCTCTATCGTAATATGGATATTACTTATCTTGTTGTCGCTTAAAACTTTATTGCAATCAATCAAAATCAAATATAATTGATAACATTGTATTCTCATTTTGTGTATAAATTTTAATTACGGATAATAATTTCTAAATTGCTTTCTGCTCAATTAGATTTTATAATAAGCCAATAGTCATTCCAATTGTCGACGTTCTAAAAATTTAGCATTATTTGAAAATCGCAGTTGATTATATTCAACGCTCGCATATTTCCTGAAATGTGCTATAATTTATAAAAAAAATTTGAGGCTTTTAGATTACGGTATTTTAGAAGAAATTCGCAAGTAATAAAAAACGCAACCCTACCGACTGTTCGAATAAGGTTGCTTCTGGTGCACCCAAAGAGACTCGAACTCCCAACCTTTCGGTCCGTAGCCGAACGCTCTATCCAATTGAGCTATGAGTGCATAGGAGTCATTACATTTTACATTATAGATATTTTGCCGTTGTTTGTCAAACAATTAGGCAGTAGTACTCAAAAAACTTTGTTATTTATTCTGTCTTTGCAACATCTTTTTCTGTTTGAGAAAATTCAATATGCGTATCGGATATGATTTTGCCGTATTTGTAGCGATTGCGAAAACAGATAAACAAAATTATAGATACAATAGCCGTCAATCCCTCTGCTACTACAACGGCAGACCATATTCCGTCAAGTTGGAATATACGCGGCAAAAGCAATACTGCTCCGCCCCTCAACAACAATGAGCGTAGAAATGATACAAACGCCGAAACGCCTCCGTTGCAAAGAGCTGTAAAGAATCCCGAACACCAAATATTGAATCCGCAAAAAATGTAACATATTGAAAATATTCTGAATCCTCGCACTGTCATATCCATAAGTTCTTTGTCATAATGGACGAACGCATATGCAAGAGGATAGCTCAATGCCTCTGCCAATATCATTGCCAAAACCGAACCCAAAACAACCAAAAGCATACTCTTTTGGAAGACATTTTTCATCTCACTATATCTTTTAGCTCCAAAATTATAACTGATTACGGGAGCAATACCCATAGTAAATCCAAAAAATACCGCCAAGAATACAAAATCCGTATACATCATAGCAGAATAAGCCGCTATTCCTTTTTCACCCACAATTTTAAGCAATTGAATATTATACAGAATTCCGACAAAAGAAGCCGATACGTTGGACATAAACTCCGAAGCTCCGTTATAACACGCATATCCGAATTGTTTGGGATAAAATCCGCAGATACATAGCTTTATTTGGCTTTTTTTAGAAAAAATAAAATATATCAAAGCTACGCCGCCGCCTATCGAAAAACCTATGACGGTCGCCAATCCTGCGCCGAATATTCCCAATTTGGCAAACTTAATAAAGATATAATCAAGAGCCATATTGGCAATTCCCGCGCTGATTGAAAGAATAAGCCCAAGTTGAGGTTTTGCCGCCACAGGAAAAAAACTTTGAAAAGTGCACTGCAACATAAAAAGAACGCTGCCGCCAACCATAATATAGCCGTAATCCATACAGTCTTCGATTAGCAAATCACTGCCGCCCATCAATGATAGTATTTGCCTTAAAAATATTATACAAACCGTTGAAAGAACAATGCCTATGCCTATGACGGAAAAGACTATCATAGAAAAGTACTTATTGGCATTAATTTTATCTCCCTCGCCCAAAGTCTTTGCGACAAGCGCGCTACCTCCGGAACCCAACATAAGCCCGACAGCGCCTATAATCATTACCAACGGCATAACAACGTTGACAGCCGAAAGCGCCAAATCTCCCAATAGATTGGACACAAACAAACCGTCGACAACGCTGTAAATAGACATCACAACCATCATAATCACTGACGGCATAGTAAATCTGACTATCCTTTTTAAATTAAAGTTATCCGATAAAAGTATAATTTTTTTCATAGCTTTAATTTTCAAATGCCTTTTTTGATTCTTCTAGAAAATATTTAAAGTATTTTCTCTCTGTATACATTAAAGCTCTAGCTTCTTCTTGTGAAAGTCGGCAAAAAGCTCTTTTTTCCGCTTGTATCATTTTATCAATCTTATCTGCGCAAAACATCTCGCCTTTTTTTGTCAACGCGATGGTTTTTACTCTTTTATCTTTTATACTTTCTTTTAATTCTATCAATTCCATATCTGCCAAACATTTTGTAGAAGAATTGACAGTTTGCTTACTGAGCGATAGAATTGCTCCTATATCTCTTTGACTAATTCCTTCCTGCCCTTCCATTCTCAATTCATACAATATGCATAAAGCGCTATCAGACAAACCGCATTTCAGAGCAAATGCGTGATAAATTCTATTACCTGCTTTATAGATTTCGTTATAGGACTTTATAAAATCTTCAAATTGCATATACTCTCCTTATTGAGTCCGAAATCGGACTATTTTGTATTATATCCGATACAATCGTTAAAGTCAACAATATAAATTCAAATATTTTAAGTAATTTAATTATCGTTTGCTATTTAAAAAACGAACTGTCATTCAGTTCGTTTTTTAAATTCTATACGTTCTTTTTACTCTTTTTGTTTTCTCGGTTTATATAGTGAATATAGTTGATATGATGCAACCACTTGACAAATCTCTGTCGCAAAGTCTCCTTAATCAACACTCCGTTGTCGGAATAAACGCCGATAAATTCCAAATAAGGCTTATTTCGCACGCTTGTCAGCGCAACTTTGATTTTATCCGTCTGCACAGCCTTGAACGTAGCTATTCTTCCGTATCCCACGGTTGTGCCGTCATAGACTTTTTTAAATTCACCTTTCAAATTGGCGTAAATTTCAAATCTTTCTATTCTTTGAGAATACGATACGTTTTCCACAAGCTCAACTCTATTTATCTTGACAGACGAATTAAGCTCAATAGTTATTTCATAACTGTCCGCTTGCTCTTTCGGAGTGTAATATCCCAACGGGTCGAACGTCGACTTATCGTAAGAATAATCGAGCGCTTTTTCTATTTCGCAGCCCTCTTCGGCTACAGGAGCCGATACATTTTTGACCTGTAGCAATTGGTCTTGACTTTCTCTGATATGTTTTCCCAATTGCTTAAGTCTATTGACGTCGTTTTCGTGCAACAAACCTCGTCTGTCAGGCGGCGCATTGAGCAATAAAATGGAATTTCCGCCAACGGAATTATAATAAATCTTCAATAAATTTTTAAGACTGCGTACGGCTTTATCTTGCGATTTGTGATAAAACCATCCCGGACGAATAGACACGTCAACTTCGGCGGGATACCAAATAAAACTGTCAAAACCGCTCAAAAATTCCCTGCTGCCCAAATCGGGAGAAATTATATCGGCTTCTTTTTTTGCAAATCCATCGTCGTCGCTCTGTTGGGAATTACTCTCTATAGATTGTATATCAAAAGCGAATTTGGGAACAACGTTCCATTCGCTTTCGCGAGCAAAGCCTCCTTCGTTTCCGACCCAACGAACGTCGGGACCGCAATTGGAAATACAAGCTTTAGGAGCCAGTCTGCGTATTGTCGAAAAATATCTATTCCAATCGTATACCTGTTTTGGTTTGCCGTCCATATAAGAACCGCAAGCGCCGTCAAGCCAAACGCAAAAGACCTCTCCGTATCCCGTAAGCAATTCTTCGAGTTGTTGACAGTAAACGTCGTTGTATTGCTCAGTTCCGTAGGCAGTATGATTTCTATCCCAAGGAGATAAATAGATTCCGAACTTCAAGCCGTATTTCCTACAGCTGTCCGACACTTCTCTTACCACGTCGCCTTTGCCGCCCTTATACGGCGAAGAAGCCACGCTGTAATCGGTAGTCTTTGTCTGCCACAGACAAAAACCGTCGTGATGTTTGCAGGTTAGAATAACGCCGTAAGCTCCCGCTTCCTTGACCGCGCTTACCCATTGGTCTGTATTTTGTTGAGTGGGATTAAATTCTTGAGGACTAACCTTTCCGTCGCCCCATTCCTTTGCGGTAAAAGTATTCAAACCGTAATGAAAAAATACGTTGAATCTTTCTCTTTGAATTGACTTTTGATTGATTGTCGGCACGATAGACACATATGTGTCCAATCTGTCTTTATCTATCACTTTAAATATCCTCCGTTAGATTGTAATTTTGACAGAGTAATAACTCTGCTATCTGAATAAACTTCTTTCAATTCTTCCGCCGTAGCGTAAGACGCTGCATATTGCGGCGTTGTCACTCTGTTGCCATCGCCTTGCATAACGCAGACGAATTCTCTGCACCAAGTGCAGAAAGTCAGCCATTTGACGTTTTGTTCGAACATAGAATCAATATTCGGCAAAAAGTCGTTTTCCGTCATAGCTATCATTTTTGACGACGAAGTTTTATAGCAAGTCTTAAATCTGCTTTTGTTGCAATCGTCCTTTTGGTATTCTTTTCTTCCTTTATTATAATACGGGTCGTCGCCTATTATATCGCATTTGTCGTCTCCGACGTACCATTTAGTATCTTGACCGTTATATACCCATATCAAATTGTTAAGATTGTGATAATTGGTCATTCTGTCATATAAAATATCCCATAGTTCCTTATATGCGTTTTCTCCCGACGCGCCCCACCAAAACCAGCCGCCCGCCGCTTCGTGTAACGGTCTCCATAAAACAGGAACTTGATTATCTCTCAAAATTTTCAAGCGTTCGCTAACCGCGTCTATATCTGCAATCATACCGGCATATCTTTCGCCGTCTTTATTATTTAGCGTTTCTTGCAAATTGAAATTGGTATCTTTGGTATAAAAAGCTCTCTCTTTGCCGTCTTTATTGTCAACGAGCCAATGCCAACAAATAGTAACTATTCCGCCTGCCTTATGCCATTCCAAAGCCTGTTCGATAGAAAAACATCTGGCGCCGCATTCAGCTCCCGACAAATCCAAACCCAACATAGCGGGCAAATCTCCCGTAACGCTTTTTACTGCAGACAATTCGTTGGCTTTAAAAACCGTCGAAGGCGAATTGACGTCATTCTCGTCTACTCTGAATTGCGGAAGTCCGAAGTCCTCGTACTCGTTTATATACTGACCGCTTATCACATACTTTCCATATATACTTTTAAGATAATTCATAAGACTTACGGCTTCGTCGCTTGCCGAGTCGTTTATGAGACTTGCGTCTGCATTTTCATAATGCGAATCTTCTATCTTTATACAACCGCAAAACAAACTGACGGTAAGCGCCAATAAAATTGCAATAAAAACAATCTGGCTTATTTTATCCATTATATAGCTTTTCTCCATACTGCAATAGCTATATTATACCATAAATATATTTGCTTTTCAAGAGCGATTTTATAAAAGAACGCAGACCTTCTTGCAAAGGTCTGCGTTCTCTATATTTACTCTGTAAAGATTAACTTACATATCCGTAGATATATCTTGATAATCCTGTTTCGCCCTTGAGTTCTATTACCACTTTATTTCCTTTCTTGGAATTATCTCCGTGCATCGTAGCTTGAACGTCTTCGAGCTCGTTGTTAAATACGATACCTTCTGCGCTGACCGTCTGAGAAGGACGCATCGAAATCTCGTTTTCTTTTGTATAAACGATAAACTTAATCAATGGATTGCGATATCCCTTATCCCTCGCCATATACATATCGCCGTCTGCGTCGGGATAAAGAGTATTCAAAATATCGTCAAGCTGTTCGCTGGATTTCAAAACGTCTACAACGTCGTCTTCTGCCCAACTGTCAGTCGAATAACAAATGCTCTTCTCTATAGAGCCGCCGTTCTTACCTACGAAAGCGCCTCTGTTTTCGCCCGTACGTTTAGTACCGCCGGTAGAATAGCAGCTTGTCACCTCCGAGTCGTTATATCCTACGAAACCGCCCGAATAAACGCCCGCAGCAGCCTTGTTGGTTGAGTAAGAAGAAGCGATTTTACCGCTTATATTATATCCGACAAATCCTCCGGCATAAGCGTTGTTACCGTTGGCTTCCACGTTATTGAAAATATTGTTGAGCGTAAATTCTCCGCTAAATGAATTCATAATTATTCCGCGGTTTTTAGCTGCGAATCCGCCTGCATATACGCCGTCTAGTCCGCCTGCCGTAACGCTGACGTCGCCTATTGCGAAGCAGTAGTCGATATTACCTTTATTTTCGACAACAAATCCTGCGCCGCCTATATCTGTTATTCCTTTAGCCAAAGTCTCCGTCAGGTTTGCCGTAACTTTGCCGTAAAAACCGACGTTGACAACTCCGCCTTGCGAGTCGTTGTTAAGCATAACTCCGCCCGCATTTCTGCCCTCTAACGTAGCGTATACGGAAGACAGACTGATAAGTTTATAATTGTTTATAACCATACCCGCAATATCCGCGCCCTCTGCTTTTATTGCGTCGCTTTGAACAACCATATTCCTTAATGTGCCGTGATTGTCAATTGCTATCGGAGCAACGAATATTTGCGTTACGTTTTCGCTCAATTCGTCCTTGTCATATCCTACGAAACCGACGCCCATATAGAATACGTTATCGATTACGGCTTTTTCGTCAATATTTACGAACATCGAATATTTCAATACCGATGCTTCGTCGTTTTTGACCACACCGTTGGCAGTCATAGTTTTGTTGCCTACGACAATGCCCGAAACGGTATGTTTGTTGCCGTTGATTTTTCCGTAGAAATTCTCGATTTGAGCAATCTCATAACCGTTGAAATTGATATTTTCTTCTATAGAGAACTTATCTTCGTTATTGGGATTGATAAAGGAATTAATAATAATATAAGCGTATTCTCCCGTGTTGGTCACAACGTAACTTCCTTCGTCATTCTTTTGCGGTATCTTATAGCTCAAATATTGTCCCGCAGTCTGCGCGCTCTCGCTTGCTACAAAATTCTTGGAATCGTTATCAGCCGAGACGGACACGTCGTAAAGAATACCGTAATAAGCGTTGTCGCTTATAAGATAATCGTAAACAGTCTTGCCTTCTTCAATATTTTCTTTGATAAAAATGTCGTCGAGTATTAATTCAAAGCTATGATATGCTGCGCTATCGCCTTCATACACAACCTTTCTGACAACGTCTATATCGCTTTCGCCGTCAACTTTGTCAAAATAATAAAGTTGCTTTCCGTCAGAGCCGAGCACGTCTTCTTCTTCGCCCGTATTTTGATTCAATATAGCTCCGTCCGGACCGTTGACCGTACGACCTTCGTTAACGAATTTCAAATTATCGACGTCGCTCATATCGCAAATGACGTTGACGCTTGCGCCGGGATTGTAATTATCCCATTTAACGTCTACGTCGGACTTATCTTTGAGGAAATAGTCCTTGCCTTGATAACGAACCTTTGCATATCCGTCCATATTGTAAAGCAAAACTTTGCCTTCGCCCTTTACTACTGCGTCTTGGTCGTATTTATAGAAATCGTAAACGTCCGCAACGACATATTGGACTTTGTTGGAAATGACTTTTTGAGTCATATTGCTTTCCAATTTTACGCTTCCGTCGGGTAGCAAAGCGCTCAAATTCAATGTAAACGAAGTTGCTTGAGAATCTGCGGCTATCTTCCAAGAAAGCTTTGCTTCTCTTGCATTATACTGAAGTTTTATATCTTCGTCCTTGACTGCGGCAAGTTTGCTGACGGTATATTCGTCGTCTTTTTCGCTGAATTGACTGGTATAATAAACTTGATTGTCGCCGTTGGCTCTTATAGTAAAGTGATACTTGCCCACTTTTTCGAGATTGAATTTAGTACGGTAGGCATAACTGGTTCCGCTTACTGTAGCGTCCTCGTAAGTTCCATCCTCGTAAGTCTTTCTCAAAGTGTAATTGGTGACGTCGGAAACAGCTTCCCATCTTATCGTCGAACCCGTCATATATGTGAATTTAGGAACGGACAAAACCGTAGAGTTGTAATACGTCGCGCTGCCCGCCAAAGAAGAAGAATATTCGATATCCTCGGCAGACGGATTGGCAATAACCGTAATTCTGTAAGCGCCGTGGTCTCCGTACAAATCTTTATCCGACGTTTCTTCTCCTTCAACCGGAACTTTCTTATCCGCAAAACTATACGAAAGTTCCGCCGATTTTACTTCATCCAATATCTTACCCTTGGAATCTGTAACTTTTACGGAATAATCTACGGCTCTGTCGACAGCCGTCCAAGACGCCGTCTTTTCGTTTATCGTAACGACGGGAGTGTCCAAAGCGTTGCCCTTATGATACGTCAAAGCTTCGCTCCAATCGCTTTCGCCATATTTTTCCCCGTCGCCGTAAGCCATTACTTTTATAGAAAAATTGCCATAACCTGTGACTATCGAACTCAAATCGCAAGTCGACGACGTTACGCCTTTGGGCGATTTCTCTCCGTTAACGGAAATAAAATATTCTTTTGCATTGTCTACTTCATCCCAACTCAACACACTTCCGTTAAGAGCAAGATTTTTCGGCGTAGAGAGTTTTATCAATCCGTTCGAGTCTCTTTCTTGACAAGCGACCAGCGTCAACACGCACACCGCAAGTATTATACACACGATAACGTTGATTTTTTTTCTCATAATAACTCCTTTGTAACTGCATAGTACCCGTTTATTATATCAAATACCAAACACAATATCAACTGTTTAATAATTATTTATATAAATATTATGCGTATGTAAAATTAAATTATTAGAGCTAAAGCGCTCTATCTTTACGCATATTTGTATCTTAATATTTTTTAAGCTTAGCCGAACTAATTTTTTATTGCATAATTAAATATCGGACGATTTTTGCACTAAAAAATATATAAAAATGATATTTTAACAAACACATAAGCCCTAAATTTTCTGAAAATCTTTGTCAAAATATCTATTTTGTAAAATGTGACAAAATATTTTAAAAATTCTCTTGAAATTAACACAAAAATATGCTATATTGAATATGTCGGAAAATTCCGAATACATAACAACAAATGAGAGGTGTCAGAAATGAATTTCAGTAAAAATTTAAGAATTTTCAGAAAGCTTAAAAGAGTATCTCAAACCGTTCTTGCAGAACTGCTCGGGGTATCGCAACGTACTATTTCTCACTATGAAAACGGTACCTGCCAACCAAGCATCGAGGGTCTGTGCATTCTAGCGGATTATCTTGAAGTTTCTCTCGACGAACTTGTAGGACATACCCCTGTAAGCAAAGGCGAGTAAAAAAACTAGGCTGATTGTCGGCATTATCCAACGACGCGAACAACGTCATTGTTTTTATGCAAGATTATCACTGAATAAATACGGCGAACAAGCCGTATTTTTTATTTGCTTTTATAATTATTCCCCGCTACTCAAAATCATTGATATTAGAGCTTTATAAATTTAGAAAATTATAATCAAAATATTGTAATCGACTTTGTTTTATGTTATTATTAAAATGTTATTTAATAAAGTAACGCGGGAGTGAAAATATGAAATATGCAGATTTAATTGCCCAAATGTCTTTAGAAGAAAAGGCGGGACTTTGTTCGGGCAAAGATATGTGGCACACAAAAGCAATCGAGAGATTGGGTATTCCGTCTGTGATGATGTGCGACGGTCCTCACGGATTGAGAAAGCAAGACGACAGCGGCGTATCCACAAGTCTCAACGTGTCGGTGGACGCTATATGCTTCCCCACGGCTTCGGCAACGGCGTCCTCTTGGGACAAAGACTTGCTCAACAAACTCGGACAGGCAATAGGCGACGAAGCTGTTGCGGAAAACGTTGCGGTCGTACTCGGTCCGGGCACCAATATCAAAAGAAGTCCTCTTTGCGGACGTAATTTTGAATATTTTTCCGAAGACCCTTATCTTGCAGGTATGCTTTCGGCAAGCTTTATAAACGGCGTACAGAGCAAAAACGTCGGCACTTCGATTAAACACTATTGCGCAAACAACCAAGAAACCTATCGAATGACTATAAATTCCGTCGTCGACGAAAGAACCTTGAGAGAGCTTTACTTATTGCCATTTGAAATCGCAGTCAAGCAATCTCAACCTCGCACGATTATGGCTTCTTACAATCTCATAAACGATACGTATGCGACTGAAAACGATTTCTTGCTCAACAAAGTCTTAAGAGACGAATGGGGATTTGAAGGTCTAGTCGTCAGCGATTGGGGCGCGACCAACAAACGCGTAGACGGATTAAAAGCCGGACACGATTTGGAAATGCCGTCGAGCGGTGGTATGAACGACAAACTTCTCGTCAAGGCAGTCAAAGACGGCTCTTTGGACGAAAGCGTGCTCGATACGGCAGTAGACAGAATACTCGATATAGTTATGCAATCTACTTCCAATCCCAAAGACGCTACTTACGATAAAGAAGAACATTATCAAATCGCAAAAGATATTGCAAAAGAGAGCGCGGTGCTTCTCAAAAACGACGGCACACTGCCCCTCCAATCTCAAAAAATTCTGCTTGTCGGAGAGCTTGCCATAGAGCCGAGATTCCAAGGCGCGGGTTCTTCCTTTATCAACTGCACAAAGATTTCAACTATCGAACAGAGTCTTCGCGACGCAGGTATAGAATATGAATTTACAAGCGGTTACGACTTGTCGGACGAATCCGTCAAGAAAAATTTCAAGCTTCGCAAAAACGCCGTAGAACTTGCAAAAAATTACGACACTGTGCTTGTGGTAGCAGGACTTCCCAACAAATACGAAGCCGAGGGTTTTGACAGAAAACATATCAATATGCCTCAAAGCCACGACGTTTTGATAAAAGAGCTTGCGCAGGTCAATAAAAACGTCAACGTCGTGCTCACTATGGGCTCAAGTGTGGAAATGCCTTGGATAGACGACGTTCGAAGCGTACTTTGTATGTATCTGGGCGGTCAAACTTCGGGCGACGCTTGCGTGGATATATTGCTTGGCAAAGCAAATCCTTGCGGCAAACTCGCTGAGACTTTTGCTCTCAAACTCCAAGACGTACCGTCGACGCAAAACTTCCCCGGCGCAAGATTCAGCGTTGAATATCGCGAGGGACTTTACGTAGGTTACAGATATTTCGACACGGCTAAAAAACCTGTTTTGTTCCCATTCGGGCACGGACTTTCTTATACGCAATTCGAATATTCCAATCTGTCGTTATCGTCGACAAACATCACCGACAGAGACATATTGACAGCAACCGTAGACGTGCAGAACGTCGGCGAAAAAGACGGCAAAGAAATCGTGCAGCTTTATATCAACGACGTGGAATCAAGCGTATATATGCCGTATCAACAGCTCAAAGGCTTTGAAAAAGTTTCGCTAAAAGCCGGCGAAAAGAAGAGAATAACCTTCAGTCTTGACAAACGCAGCTTTGCATTCTACAACACTGCGGCAGGCGACTGGCAAGTAGAAAGCGGCGACTTCAAAATTATGATAGGAGCTTCCAGCAGAGACATACGTCTTGAAGACACCGTCTACGTCAAATCTACGGACACTGCGGAGATTATACCGACGCCGACGGATACTTGGTACTCTGCTCCCGACGCCGAAAAGCAAATCACGCGCGAAGAATTCGTCGCAATGTCGGGACTCAAAATAAAAGAAGATTACCGCATTGCTAAAAAAGGCGAATTTACGGAGGACGACTCTTTCGAAGATATGGCAAATACAAGCGGACTTGCAAGATTTGCGCTCAAAATTGCCAAACCCGCAATAAGAATGAGTATGAAAGCCGATAAAGACGACCCCAACTACCTTATGATATACGAAGTGATGAAAACTTCGCCTATGAGAGCGCTTGCATTCTCTTCGCAAGGTATGTTCAATATGAAAATGGTGGACGGCGTCGTTACCATTATGAACGGCAAATTCTTCAAAGGCTTGAGAATGGTGCTCAAGAATATAGGCGGCGACGAAGAAGACAAAGCAAAGAAAAAAGCCGCAAAAGCCAAGGCGAAAGAAGAAGCTAAAGCCGCAAAAAAAGCAAAATAAATATTGAAAAACGCCGTTTGCAAACGGCGTTTTTTATATCTATATCTCGTATATCGATTGATATATATATTGACAGTATGCTTTTGCGATATTTATACCGCTTACCGATTCTATGCCGCCGAAAAACGCATTGGAGTTGACTTCGCATACGTAATACCCTTCTTTGCCTTGCAATATATCTATACCGCAATAGTCCAAACGCAACAGTCTTGCAATCTTTTCGCAAGAAGATACGACTTCCGCCGGCGGTTCAAAGGCTTCCCCTTTTCCTCCGAGCTCTATGTTGGAACGAAAATCAACTTGCGATTTGCGAAGCATTGCGCCGACAAATTTACCGCCGATAACAATAACGCGTATATCCGTTCCCGCACTTTCGCTTATGAACTTTTGAAAAAGATGCGGCGCGCATTTTATTTTTTCGACTATTTCAGTCAACTGCGAAAAATCGTCGGCTTTGAAAACGCCCTTTCCAAGCGAACCGTAACACGTCTTGACTACCAAAGGCAAACCGAGAAAATTTACTACCGGTTTCAAAGAATCTTCGTTAATAGGCTGGCTTTCGTCATAGCACAAAAGTCCCGACAATGTCGGCGGCATAGCTATATTATTGTCGGAAAGCAAAATTTGAGTCGTCATTTTGTCGTCGCAAGCCTGTATCGCGCTGTGCGAATTAAAAAGTCTCATACCGCATTTTTCAAGCATAGCCGACATATATTTATCTTTGTCCAAATATACGCAAAAATCATATTCCTTAACAATACTCTCGAGTCTGCCTTCTTTATTTATTCTTACGGCAAAAAAGTCGTTTCGTCTTACGTCGATTTCCACTCCTAGCTTATTAAATTCAGTTTTAAGTCTTTCCGCTTGATTGACAAAACTTGCAAGTTTGCAGTAAGCGTTTATTAATATAAGTCCTCTTTTCATAAAACCTCTAATATCTTATTTGTAGGCATTATCATTATATCATACCCGCGCAAATTTCCCAACGCATTAGCTCGATGCTCTCAACATTTTTAAATATTTAGCGTAATATGTACAGTAATATAAGAGGTTAAACAATTTTTTTAAAAATTGAGAAAAATCTCTTGACAATTGCGTTGATTTACTTTAATATAAATATGCTTCAATATGAATATGCCCTTATAGCTCAGTCGGTAGAGCATGCGGCTGTTAACCGCAGTGTCATAGGTTCGAGTCCTATTGAGGGCGCCAAAAACGGCAAATCTAAAAATAGATTTGCCGTTTTTACTTAGATGTCATTTACGCTTAATTCCTAAAAGTTTTCTCAAAAAGTTATTATAAAATTTTATATACGATGAATTATAAGCTTAAAAAATTATAGCTACGCATAGAAAAGGTAAAGTCGCCGACAAAACTTCCCGAATTTATTTATTGATTTATCTATTTATATATGATATAATTAATAAGTATTCGGAATTTAATACATCTTGAAAATAGATTTCGAATACATATTTGTCGTATTTTTACGGAGGGAAAATGTCAAAACGCAAGTCAAGACAAATCGAATCTGATTTGATTACGGTCGAAAATCTCGATTCGACCAAAAATCATATCTCCAAATACGAATTATTTTCTTACGTGCTGGGGACAGGCTTTTACAGTATGTTCATCGGTATGATAACCAATTACAAAAGCGATTATGTCAACAATATTATCAAACTCAACGAAACCAATCAACAAATTCTCAACGTTGTAGTCGCGTTGGTAGGGTTTGCGGTTGGCTTTGGTATTATGACGTTTATCGACAATTTCCACGGCAAAAAAGGCAAATTCCGTCCTATAGCGCTATGGTCGGCGATTCCTATGGGACTCTTCGGCTTCTTAATGTTTTACACGCCCTTCTCAAATGCAAACACGTTGCAGGCAATGATATATTTGGTTGCAGTCAACGTGGTATACAACGGACTCGTCACGCTGACCGCAACGGCAAATTCTACGGCAATAGTAATGACTCCCAACGAAAAAGAGCGCAATTCGCTCTTCTCTACCAACGGTTTTTTCAACTCGATTATGCAGTCCGCTCCACTTGTAATAATATTGGTGTTGGGATTTTTCCAATACAAATATGATGAAAACGGCGAAATAATCGGCGGATATTATTCCAAAAACACGATGTATATCATTGCATTGGCACTCTGCGCTATACTCTACGTGGCGTTTATGGTCAACGCAATGCTCAAAGTTAAAGAACGCGTGCCATACAACGACAAAAAGCAATCTCCGCTTGACGGACTTACGCACGTCGTTAAAAACAAAAATTTTTGGTTTTTGACGCTTACCAATGCAATTAGAGAAGTCAGACTTTTGGGTATGAGCTTTGGCATATTCGTAGCGGGTGCGCTGCTTGGCGACACTTCCAAATTTATATTGATAGGACTGCCTACGGGCATAGGCACCGTAATAAGTATGTTAATCGTACGCAAAATGATAAAGAAATTAGACCCGATAAAAGTATATACTATATTCGGAGTTTATTCGCTAGTCGCAAACGTGGCCTCGTTCTTTATCGCATATCTATATTTCAAACAAGGCGGCATAGGTTGGCAAATAGCCTTTATAGCAAGTTTATTCTTTATCGGATTGCAATTCGGTTCCTCTAATCTGTTGCCAAATATTTTCAACGCTGATGTACTCAACGAAATAGAACTGCAAAGCGGCGGAAAGCGACTGGAAGGAACGGTGAGTTTTTCTGCGACCATAGTCACCACTGTTATGACGGTCATTACAGGTATCTTAACGCCGACAATATTGCTTAAAGTTTGCAATTATCAGCAAGGCACGGATATTCAAAGCCAATCCACCAAAATCAAATTAGTATTCTTCTACACAATTTTCGTGGGTCTGTGTTTTGCGCTGTCGCTCTTGCCTATGATTGGTTACAGACTGACCACCAAAAAGAGAGACGCTATAAACAAACAGCTTGAAGTTTTGAGAACAGAAAGACTTAAGCATTTAACGGAAAACCAAGACAGCTCTCAACAGCAACCGACGGCGATGCCCGACGTTGAAGTAGCAACGCCCGAAATCAGCGATAATTCTATGGAAAAAGGCGGAGACTTGACGACTCAAAATATATCAAAAGAAATTGCAGATGAAGAAACTCAACCTACAAACAGTGCGTCGGACGAAGACAAATCATAAAAACTAAAAGCCGAGTTTATCGGCTTTTAGTTTAAATTTATCGTTTAATTGCGCCTATTTAATTATTTTTATGTCAATTTATAAATTCACTGCAATTCGTATACCAACGCTTCGTATTCTCTCAATTTCATATTTTGCAACATAGCGGGAGCGTCGGCATAATTAGACAACGCCAACTTACTTTCATCAAAAATCAAATCTTTTGGCAAATCAAAGTTTATTATCTTATTTTTATAATTAACGATTACCAAGATTCTTTTTCCTTGATATTCTCTGACATACGCAAAAATATCTTTATTCTTGGGATATATCAACTTGAAATCGCCGTTTATTATCACGTCTTTAGCTTTGCGGTATGCAATTGCCTTGCGATAAAAATTGAGCAAACTGTCTTCTCTTCTTTCGCTGTCTTCGACGTTGATTTCTTTATAATTGGGATTTACTTTCATCCAAGGCACGCAAGTAGAAAATCCCGCGTTGTCGCCCGCAGTCCATTGCATAGGCGTTCTGGCGTGGTCTCTGGCTCTTTTATTAAGTACTTTCCTAGCATAGTTCAACATAGGAGGCATATATTTTTTGACTGCCTCCAAAGCCCTTATCGACATAATATCGCGATAATCTTCCGGCTTAAAGTCGCAGTTGGTCATACCTATCTCCTGTCCTTGATAGATATACGGAGTGGCTCTCAAAAACAATATCGACGTTGCCAAAGCCATTCCCGCCAACTCTCTTTTATCTCCGTAATTGCCGACAAATCTCGGCAAAGACCTTGGTTGGTCGTGATTTTCGAGAAATACCGTGGGCTGACAGGTCTTGGGCAGTTGTTGCCATCTGTCGAGAATCTTTTTAAATTTTACCAAGTCAAAACTTTTTGGCAATACTCCCAATCTGAAATCCACGCTCATATGGTCAAAGCTAAACACAGTGTCAAGTTCTCCCGCGCTCTCGTCTATCGCATCAAACGCATTGTCGGGCGTGATACCTATCGATTCGCCGACTGTCATACTGTCAAATTTGGAAAAACTGCGTTCGTTGAGTTCGTGAATATATCTATGATAATTAGGTCCGACGACGTATTTTTCCTGTCCTATTATGGGAAACTTGACTTTTCCGTTGGGCAATCCCTCGCATTTGGAGATGTAAGTTATGACGTCGCATCTAAATCCGTCCCCGCCCAAATTAAACCAATAATTGCAAATGTCCGCAACTTCCCGTCTGACTTTGGGATTTTCCCAATTGAGGTCGGGTTGCTTTTTGGAAAACAAATGCAGATACCACTCGCCGCTTTCTTCGTCATATTCCCAAGCCGGACCGACAAAGTTAGACGTCCAATTGTTGGGAGGTTTTTTGCCGTTTTTGCCCCGTCCTTTTCGCCAAATATAATAGTCTCTGTATTCGCTGTCTTTATTGCGGCTCTCGACAAACCAAGCGTGTTCGTCGGAAGTGTGGTTGACCACCAAATCCATAATCAATCTTATGCCTCTGGCGTGCATTCCCTCTATCATTTCCTTCCAATCGGCAAGCGTGCCGAACTCGTCCATAATATCCCTATAATCGCTTATGTCGTAGCCGTTGTCGTCGTTGGGCGACTTATACACGGGCGAAAGCCAAACGGCGTCTACGCCTAAACTCTTAATATAATCCAGCTTGGAAATTATGCCTTTTATATCGCCTATACCGTCTCCGTTGCCGTCGCAAAAACTGCGCGGATATATTTGATATATCACCGCGTCTTTATACCATCTTGTCTTCATAATCCCCCTCCGTTTTCTTTATCGCCGTCGCGATTTTCGTCTACTTTAAATTTAGTGCTGGCAAACGTCAACAGATAGACTGCTTTCGCCCCTGCATTTTTAAGAACTTTGGCTATTTCGCTTGCTGTGCTTCCAGTAGTCATTACATCGTCTATCACAAGCACGCTTTTATTATTGACAATCTCCTTTGACTTTACTTCAAAAGCTCCGTCAAGATTGTTTTCTCTTTCTTCTCCGCTCAACTTGGCTTGTTCTTGGGTATCTCTAACCTTGACAAGCACGTCGCTACAGCACGGCAATTCAGCCATTTCGCAAAATCTTTTTGCTATTTCAAGCGATTGATTATATCCTCTTGCCGCTTTACGCTTTTTTGTCAACGGCACGCAAACGACGGTATCTATCTGCGCTTCGTCAAAATCCCTTTGATATCTTTCCAATAGATAGTTGGCAATGTATTTTGCATAATACTTTTTACCGCCGAATTTAAGACCTCTGACGATTTCTTTTGCCGCGTCGTCGTAAACCGCGCAAGAACGCGCAAAGTCAAAATGTCTTTTATGCGCTTGACAAGTCAAACAGTAATCCGCTTCGTTGAGTTGCAGTCTGCCGCATTTTTTGCATATGTCGTCTTGAATAAAACGTATCTTCTCAAAACAACTCGGGCAAAGACCGTATTTGGACGGCTCCCGCAGTTCTTCGTCGCAAACAATACAGTTGTATTTGTCGACAAATATCTCGGACAGCATATTACTAAAAAACTTTTTTATCTTTGGTATTTTCATTACATATGAATTATATCATACGTCAAAAAATTTTTCAATACTCAATTTCTTTGACATACAAAAAGACCGCCTTAAAGCGGTCTTTTGGGAATTTACAAATTTACTTTGCTGACTTTGTAGATTTTTTAGCGCTTGTCGTTTTTGCTTCGCTCTTCTTTTGAGGTTGCATAGTCGCAAGCAAGTCTCTTATCTGCTTCAACAAATCTTCTTGCGTTTCTTTTTCTTCGACAGGTTCTTCAGCCTTTTGCTCTACACTCTCGCTCTCCGTCGCTTCTGCCGTAGCCTCGTTTGGCGCAACGTCTTGGGCAACAACCGCCTGTTCCTCCGCAGGCTTTTCTTCTTTGACTTCTTCAGCTACGTCGGCGACTGCTTCCTGCGCGGCTTGCGTCTGCTCAGTTTGAATTTGCTCGTCGGCTTTTTTATCGCGTTTTGCCATATCTGCGATTTTATCTTTTGCCTTTTTGATATTCATAATGATACGCAAAGTAGTAAATATACAAAGCGCGATTATCAAAAAGTTGATTATCGATTGCAAAAAGTTGCCGTAATTCCATAGTATCGCTTCGGGATTAATCGTTCCGTCGGGAAGATATTTATCCACTCCGTTGAGTACGACCGAAAGTCCTTCCACTCCGTTTCCCGTCGCCAAATTAAGCAGCGGCATAATGATGTCCTTAACAAGACTGTTGACAATTGCGCTGAATGCGGTACCGATAACTACGCCGACAGCCATATCCATTACGTTGCCTTTTGTTATAAAAGCTTTAAAATCCGAAAAGAACGTGCTTTTCTTTGCCATAATGCTACAAATTCTCCTTCAATTATTACGATTAAATTATATCCTCGCAATCAAAACGTGTCAATTGAATTAGCTCAAAATCACATTGCGACCGCCTATATACTCAACGTCGTTAAAAAGCTTGATTTTGTCGTCTTTATCTCTTTGATTGACGAATTCCACTTGGATTTTCCCTCCGCTATAGGGAACGGTGAAAATCTTTTGACCGAACTGCGTCAAATCGTTCCAATCATACTGCTCGACTGTCTCCACCGCCTTTCCGTCGACATAAACCGTCATCGCATATCCGTAAGGACAGGCAAATCCGTAATTGGTAATCATAAACGAAGCTTGATTGTCTTCTATTACAAGATTCGACGCAACAAGTTGATAACCCAAGTGATATTTGAGATAATCAAAAGCGCTCATACTGCCGTCTTCAAGCAAAGCTGGATTGTACGGCAAATTATTATCTTTGAGCATTTGCTCCGTCAAAGCTTGACTTTGCCAATTCTTGAGATTATGTACTCCCTCTTCGGTATAATTGTGAGCAAGTGAAAAACTCGTCATAGCAAAATCAGCCGCCGTCTTTAGCGAGCCCAGCATATCTATTCTAATATCCGCTCTTCCCCAAGGCATTTCACCGTCGGTAACCGCGTACTTACACTTGTTTATAACGGCTTGATAATGCTCGTCGTCCGTTGCTATTGCTACCCAAGGGTCGTTGTATCCTATGACGTAATCTTCGTGCATACCGAATCTGCCTTCTATATCGTCTGACAATTGCGAGAGCATTTGGGGAGTACGCGCCATAATAGGCGTTCCTTCTGGCGTCATATCCGCGACGGCGGCGAGCACTCTTTTTACGTCGTGCCTATGCGCGCTTCCGTGACCTTCGCCCCAAAGCCCGATTAAGCCAACTTGCATTGCGTACACAGTCTTGTTGAATAGCTGCAAGTTGTTCTGAAAAAATACTTTCAATTGCGCGCAGTGCCTTTCTATATCCGACGTCTTCGGACCCTTTTTCTGCCCCTCGTTGGTCTCGTATGCAAATCTCAAAAGCATCTTTATTCCCTTTTGCTCAAACGCTTGCATATACGATTTGAGTTGCTCGAAAGCCGAATCGGGAATTTGCGTATTATAATATTCTATCAAATAAACGTATACCTGCATAAGTTGTATACCGTCGTCCTTAAGACGCGAATATTCGTATTCCAACTTTTGCATATAAGGTTCATTGCTGTTGGGATACGCCTCGTTTCTTCCCAACGTGATATACGTCTCGCCTCTAAAACCGCGGCTTAGATTGTCTTGCGGAGCGTTAGAAAGCGAAGACAATGCTATGCTATTGTCAACCTCGTATTTATAAGACGTAGGCGCGGCAGGATATTCTTTTATATTGATTTTCATCTGTGTAGCAGCGCAGGCGGTAAATATTACTGCAGTAAGCGCCGCTACTGCAACGCAAGCCGTCAATATATATTGCCATCTGTTCATTTCTATTCTCCTCATCAAACCTAATTTTGATTTCTCTTTTTAATTTCCAATGCAAGTATAATAAAACCTACAATAAAACAAAATCCGCCTACGCACATCATTATGATTGTCAATTGATAAGCGCTGTTGACAAAAATACAATCCGAAGGGTCTTGGGGGTCATAGGCAATCTCAATCTTGCTTCCTATTCGTTTTGGCGAACTGCTGCTGACGTTATTGGTAGCAAAATAAACTTTTCCGTCCACATAATAACTTACAATCTCCGCATAAGTCGTCGTTTCGTGATAAAAGCCGTTGTCGTCATAGTGACTCTTAACGCTCTCTTTATAATCTTGTACATATGCTTCTATCTTGACGTAACCGTCTATCTTTGTTTGTTTGGAAATCAAATTCCACAATCCTCCGCCGATAAATGCAAAACCTACGACAAATATAATCAAATATACTGCCCACATTTTTTTACTTTCCCCGCCGGAGCCTCTAAAGGAATGATAAGTCACTCTTACTCCCATACAACACTCTCCCACCATATGGAATATTTATGGTTATATAATAACATAGACAAATGCTTTTTGCAACAGAATAAATTTGCAAACCAAATTTAAAAAAATTTTTGATATTTGCAAAAAAAGTGTTGACAAGACGCAAATTATCGAATATACTACCATTGAACACTTGAATAATAGCTCAAGCGTTGCGAGGAAATATGAACGAACAATACGACAAAACAGATATTATAAGAGCCAAACTTCCGAGCGAAGACACCACGTATGCTCTCGCCGAACTTTTTAAAGCGCTGGGCGACCCCACAAGAGCAAAAATACTGGGATGCCTGCAAATATCCGATTTGTGCGTAAGCGAAATTGCCGAAATATTGGATATGACCATATCCGCCGTATCTCACCAACTTCGCGTTCTTCGCAATATAAAACTCGTCAAGGGTATAAAAGACGGCAAAGAAGTAAAATATTCGTTGGACGACAACCACGTCACTTTGATTATGCAGTGCGGATTGAGCCACGTCAACGAATGACAATATAAAAGATTTTTAAGGAGAACCTAATATGAAAAAGATTTTTAAACTCGAAGACTTGGACTGCGCTAACTGCGCGGCAAAAATGGAACGCAACATTGCCAAAATCGACGGCGTTACGCAAATCAACGTCAACTTCTTAACTCAAAGAATGACGATAGAAGCAGATGACGCGCGCTTTGACGAAATAATGGAACAAGTTGTCAAAACTTGCAAAAAAGTAGAACCGGACTGCAAAATTATACGCTGAATAAATGCAAGGAAGCTGCGCTTCCCCGACGGGGGCAACCCCGTTTTTTATAAAAACAATAATTGAATACTTGCTCAATAATTTGCAAGACGCATAGCAATCTATAGCTTTGTTAATCAATAATAATATTATTAAACACAGGAAATGTAATATAATGAAACAATTAAATTTAAGCGCAAAACAAAAAAAGAATTTTATAAGAATAATAGTATCTCTCGTCGCCTTTTTAGTCGTTGTAATTACTGACAAAACCGTCAATCTTGCGTCGGTTACCAACAGCAAAATAGGTTGGTTGTTGCCTATGTGTATTTATTTTGCTATCTATGTAGTTATCGGCTACGACGTGCTTTTCAAGGCGACTCGCAATATAATACGCGGACAGGTATTTGACGAAAACTTCTTAATGAGTATAGCTACTTTGGGCGCGTTCGCTCTTGGAATATATACCGGAGTTTCGGGAAAAGACATAGAGGGCTTCGACGAAGCGTGCGCCGTGCTGCTGTTTTATCAAGTGGGCGAATTCTTTCAAAGTTATGCGACGGGAAAATCGCGCAAATCTATATCCGCGCTTATGGATATTCGTCCCGATTACGCCAACGTAATACGCAATAACGACGTTGAGCAAGTATTTCCCCAAGAAGTTAACGTGGACGAAATAATAATTATTAATCCGGGAGAAAGAATTCCGCTCGACGGCACTGTCGTAAAAGGCTGTTCAACTTTGGACACCAAGGCTTTGACGGGAGAATCCTTACCTCGCGAAGTAGGCATAGGAGACGAAATAATAAGCGGTTGCGTCAATATGACCTCGCAGCTGGAGATGAGAGTGACGAAGCAATTCTACGACTCCACCGTCTCCAAAATTCTCGAACTTGTCGAAAATGCGTCTTCCCGCAAATCCAAAGCCGAAAACTTCATTACAAAATTTGCAAAATACTATACGCCTGCGGTTGTCGGCGCGGCGTTACTGCTTGCCGTCATCCCCGGTATCGCAACGGGAAATTGGTATTCTTGGATATATCGCGCGTTGAGTTTTCTAGTAGTATCCTGCCCTTGCGCCCTCGTCGTATCCATACCGCTATCCTTCTTTGCGGGAATAGGCTCGGCGTCACGCAACGGAATATTGGTAAAAGGCTCAAATTATCTCGAGCTTCTCAACAAAGCAAATATATTTGTCTTTGATAAGACGGGCACGCTGACAAAGGGAAACTTTGCAGTCACCGCAGTTTATCCCGAAAACGACAGAGAAAAGATTTTGCGACTTGCCGCAATTGCCGAGCAAAACTCCTCTCACCCAATAGCTAAATCAATCGTATCTTGCTACGGAAAATCTTTAAACGAAGGATATACGCTGACAAATATCGCAGGTCAAGGAATCATAGCCGCAAAAGATGAGGATAAAATTCTTTGCGGCAACGAAAAGCTTATGCGCGACAACAACGTAGACTATGTTCCGCAAACAGGTATCGGTACGGTGGTCTACGTAGCGCAAGGCGTAGAGTTTGTCGGTTGGATATTGATAAGCGACGAAATAAAGTCAGAGTCCAAAAACGTTATTTCGCAGCTCAACGATATGAATTGCAATACCGTAATGCTTACGGGCGACAATGAAAACGTTGCCGAGTCTGTGGCAAAAGAACTGCAACTGACGAGTTATAAGGCGTCCCTTCTGCCTCAAAACAAAGTCGAACAAGTTGAAAAAATGCTTGCAGAAAAAAAGAAAGGCGACGTGCTTTGCTTTGTCGGCGACGGCATAAACGACGCGCCAGTGCTTATGCGTTCTGACATAGGCATAGCAATGGGAGGCGTGGGCAGCGACGCCGCAATCGAAGCTTCGGACATAGTGCTTATGCAAGACGATTTGAGCGGCATTGCCAAAGCAAAACGCATTGCAAAGAAAACAATGCGAGTCGTAATGCAAAATATAGTAATTTCTTTGGCGGTAAAAGCCTTGATAATGTTGCTTTCCGCATTGGGAATTACAGGTATGTGGCTTGCCGTAATAGGAGACGTGGGCGTAGCAATTGTAGCTATACTCAACGCAATGAGAGTTAATTCAAATTATAACAAAACAAAAAAATAAAAATCTTTTTATTAAAAACAAAGAACGGTGAGCTCTATAGAATCTTACCGTTCTTTCCTACTAAACTTATCGCGTAGGCATTTTAAAATCTTTGAGCGCTTTGTTGAGGTAATCGTTAAAAGGTTTCATTACTTTAAAAATCTCAACGGCTTTTTTCAAAAATTCAGCGTCGTCGGCAACTTCTCTATCCTCCAAAAAATATTCCAAATACCAAGATTTATATTTAAGATACTCTGCTTGGGGATGTTCTTTGTCATAGCCTGCGGGAACGTTTTTCAACGCGGAGCCTTTTACTTTAAAATATTTTTTAAACTGCGCGTCGTTGATAATATTATTCCATTCGTCCGAATGCGTCGATATATAATCTCTCACCATTTTTGTCGCGTCCGAAAACATATCTGCAAATAGACCGCCGCCTAAAAACGTGTTGCCGTCAGGTTTTATCATAACGTAATATCCGACAGGTATAGGCAACTTGCCCATTGACGAGATATGCGCTCTAAAAGACGGGTTGTAAGGCGACTTATCGTGGCTGAACCTAGTATCCCTCACCAATTTGAAAGTAAGTTCTTTGGGCGCGTTATGCAAAACGCTTTCGTCAAATTCGCCTATGCCGTAAATGAGTTCTTGCACCAATTCTTCAAATTGCGCAGTAGCATTCTTGTTTTCTTTTTTGTGCTCGTGATACCATTCGCGATTGTTGTTTGCCGACAGCTCCGATAGGTATTCCAACATAATTTTATTGTTCATTTGTTTCCTCCCATTTTTTTATCAATTGTATATTGATTTATTTTATTTATGATTTTATGAAAGCGTCGTATGCCTTTTTCAAAATTTCCGCGCTCTCTTCGTCAGATATATTTGCTCCGCCTGTCGCAATCATAGTTGCCACTCCGTGAGTAAAGACAATGAGCATAATATATACTTCTTTAATTTTTTCCTCGGGTAGCGAAAGTTTTTCCGCTATTTGCCTTGCGGCGCTTTTATCGCCCATCCACTCGTAAATGTCGTTAAAACTATTTAGTCCGTTGAGCTTTTGCAAAAAAAGCAACTTAAAAAGATTGGTTTCGTATTTTGCAAACGCAACGTTTGCTCTAGCCATACTCTCCAAAACAGCTCGCTTTTCTACACGCGAATAAATAAACTCGTTATAAAACTGCATCGCCGCCCCGTATATAGCTTCTTTGAGCGCTTCCATATTGCAAAAATAACTGTAAATCGGTTGAACGGAATACCCCATACGCTTCGCCAAGCTTCTCGCGTTTACGCTTTCAAACCCCTCAGCTCTTGTCATTTGCAATGCATTATTCAATATTTCCTGTTTATCAACCGTCTGTTTAGGCATAACTCTCCTATAATTACATTTGTTATATAACATTTGTAATTATAAAATATTTTTACAAGTTTGTCAACAATTATATTAAAAAATATGATTTTATAAAAAATAATAAAAGACAACAACACAGATAAATAGAAAATACGGACTCATTAAAGTCCGTATTTTTTGGTACCGGTGATCGGATTTGAACCAATGACCTGTCGGGTATGAACCGACCGCTATAGACCAACTAAGCTACACCGGCGATAATGGTTGCGGGTGAAGGATTCGAACCAACGACCTTCGGGTTATGAGCCCGACGAGCTACCACTGCTCCAACCCGCGATATTAAATGCATTTGGTCAATGCTTTACAATAATATATGAAAAAATATGTTTTGTCAAGAGTTTTTGAAGTATTTGCTGTAAATTTGTCAAGCGTTTGCGAGTAGTTTTTTAGAAATTTTTAAGAATTTTTCTTGAAGACTACTAAAAACACCTCTTGGAGAAGTGTTTTTCGGTAGTAAGCATATCAAATTATATGGGAAAAGTCAAGCAAATAGCCAATTAGGGCATAATAAAGCCGTCCTCCCTATGGAGAACTTCTTTTGTGGAGGCTTGGAGTTAGGCTGCCTTCTTCTTCAAGAATCTAATATGATATAATTCTTTATGCTCTCTAATCTCTTCGAGAAGTTCCTCTCTCTTTTGGATTGGAGTTTGCCAAGCCCTCTTCCCATTCTTATCTCTCAATGATGAGTGAGGACGGTTATTATACCTAATCAACCAATCCCTCATCTTTTCTTTTAGTTCTTCAAAAGTGTAGAAGGTCAAGTTATTGTAAAAAGATTCTTGGTCGGAACGATGACTTCTCTCTACCTTCCCATTGTGTCTCGGAGTGTAGGCTCTTATGAGTTGATGTTTGATTCCGAGTTTATTGAGAAGTTTATCTACGATGTGGACTTTGCCCTCTCCCGTTCCTTTGGGATTTGTAAACTCCGTTCCGTTATCGGTTTGAATGATTTCCGGTATATAGCCGAAGTGAACGAGCGCCCTCTTGATGAAGTCTACCGTAGAGAATCCGCAATGTTCTTTATACGGATAAATAAAGCGTTCTCTTGTAGCCTCATCTATCATCGTATATTGGAATAACCATTCTTCGGCGAACTCTCCCTTGTTACACTCTCTCGGTACATACTTGACGTCCATTTGCATTTTCATTCCAAGCATTAAAGGAGTGTCATAGGGCTTCGGAACATACTTTTCCTTCTCTTGCACCGGGCGAAGATTATGCTTCACTATGTATTGGTAGAAGCCGAAGTAAGTCCTACTATAAGCCTTCTCCGCTCTCAATCTCCCAAAAGCCTCCGAATAACTTATGCCGGGATTCTCTTTGAGGATTGTCTCAATCCATTCAACCTCTTCTTGCGTGTGCGAGTTAGGGTGAGGAGTATGAGGACGAGACGAGATATTTTCAAGACTTGCAAGCGTTCCGTCATATCTCTTTTTCCAACGATATATTGTGCAGACGTCGCATTTTGTTTTCGCCGCTACATAGTCTATATCGTGCGTTTCTTCGAGCATTTGAAGGGCTTTGAGTTTTTGATTTGCCTTGTATTTTATACCTTTCATTTATCTTCACCTCCTATATTTATTATACCATATTATATAGAATTTTTCAATACCTTTTATAGAAAACAAGCCTCAAAATATTGCCTTTTTGAGCCTTGTATGGTATAATAAATTATACACATTTTTGAGGTGTTTCTATGGAAAAACTAATCTCTAATAAACTACCCCCCCCCCGCAAAATTGAGTTATCCACAATAGGCTCAATCCCCCATACTATTTCCGGAGGTATATCCTTATGGAAGTAGTTGGAGAAATAATTGCAATAGTTGTCGGATTTGGTCTGCTCGCCCTTGTTTGCAAAGTTATTGGTGAGCATATTGGTAAAAAGCGAGATGAAAAGATAGAGCAAAATCAACCTATCGAAACTCCGCAAAAACCCAAAATTACTATCCACTATAAAGACCGCCCCTCACAACAAACCCAATCATTCTTGAATAGGTGCGATAGCATTATAAAAGGATATACCTCAAATATACCTTGCAAAGATGAGATTATGAAGTATATCAAGAAAACCACCCCTCCGACCTTTCAACCGGACAATGTAGAGAAACAGGCTCACTTTGTCATTATGAATCGTTGCGCCGAACTCTTATCCTCCGGGGAATATCATTTTCACGCCGCTTCACTAAACCCAATAGGCGAACTAATATTATCGGTCTATAATTCCACCTCGGAATGGCTTCTCAACAATGAATATATAACGCAAAACGACTTTGATGAGTGCAAACAAATCCTCCGAAAGAATATCCAAGAAGTAGGTTAAAATCAAAGAGCAAGGAACTCAATCCTTGCTCTTTTTCTTTATGCGGCATAGCCACTATATTCATAAAGTTTTTCTTTTTCGGACTTCGTAAGCGAGAGCCTTTGAATGTAACTCTTAACTTGTTGCTGTCCGTATTTGTTGGAATATCCGAGGTAGCCCATAATCATATACTTTTGAGCCGCCTTCAACCCAAGGGAATTGATATAAGTTTGCACCTTCTTCTTCCTCGACCCGGATATAATATTTCCTTTCTTGTCGGTGTCGGCTTCAAGGCTTCTCGCTGTTGCCACGATTATCGCAAGCGAAGATATATCGATAGCCTTTGCAAAAAGAATGTTCTTCGTTTCAAGGTCTACTCCAAGCAAATCTTCAATCGCAAGGTTGTAGTAAATATCGTAGATAAACCTCACGGCTTTTGCCTTCACCTCATCGTTCGCAGAGGCATAGGATTTGTCGTTTACGAGGCTTGCAAGTGCCTTGTTTGCCTCACCATAAATCTTTTTGAATCGTTCTCTTTGCTTCGAGGTAATCTCCACCTCTTCGCCCTCATAAGTGATAGTGTTTCCAATGCTTTTCGGAAGCACCTGATAGCCTCCCTTCACGAGCCTATCCATTTCTTCTCTCGCAAACGAATTGTCGATACCCCCAACCTTTTCATTGAGCATAAGCCCTACAATAGTCGCAAGCATTTCATCATCGTCATTGTTAATCGCTTTTTGAAGGTCGGTTGCGTAGTTCTTGTTGTATAGGTTACTATCCCACCCATAAGCCGTAGAAGGACTAATTCTCTTTGTGAGTCCATAGATGATATTGTAGACGTTCCTCGTAGGCAAGCCTAATATTTGCCCCACGGCAAAAGACAATTCCTTGACCGTTCTCAAAGGCTTCACTTCTTCGCCCTTTGCTAACGAGGTAACGGTTGAAATCGTTCCGGAGAAAGCGCCAAACAAATCATTGAGAGCCGAATAGGAATAATTGTTGAGGTCATACCCTTCGGTGAGTTTTGCGTAGAGGTCTTTAATGAGAGGCAAGCCACCCATAAGATTCCCAATAGCGTCAACCGCCATATTCGCCGGGATATTTTCGTCCTCATCGTCCTTATTGTAAAGCCAACGGAAGGCTTGTGCGATGATAGCCATAAATATCGCCATAGTCGCAAGAGCCGCTACTGATTTAACGGATTTTTTCTTCGCCGCTTTGAGTTTTTCTTCCAACTCCGCTTTAACCTTGCTATCCGTAGTTTCTTTAATTTTAGCCTTCAAGACGGAAACTTCACCGAGGGAATCCACCACTCTTCCAAATACCTTCATCGAGTCGGCGGTGAACATTGTCAAGGTTTTCATCAACTCGCTACCGGAACGCATTGCCGCCGACCTCTCGGTTGCCATAGAGTTTTGTTGCGTTTCTACGATAACCTTTTCAAGAAGTTCGCCAGCCTTCTTTTTGTTTTCCTCCGTGCCGACCTTTAAGCCACTTTCCTTTTCTACTTGGACTTGGCAAGCCCCAAAGAGTTTTTTAACTACAAACCGGTCTACCATTCCGATAGGCTTCATCAAGGCGCTTCCGACCTTATCGACCTTATCCATAACTCCTTGTGCCATAGCAGCCGAATTGTCGTTGTTACGAACAGCGGCGAGTTGACAATATTCGTCCACGTCTTTCGCATTGATAGACAACCCTTTCAAGATTGAGGAATAATCGAGAACGCTCCCGGAAGCAAAGAATGACGATAATTGAGTAAACCACACCTTCGGATTCAAGCCGAGTTGGTATGTTGCATAATGACCTCGGAAGAAGCCGAATAATTTACTACCACCACCTCTTGTGGGCGAGATTCCTTGCAAATCGCTTATGAGTTTTTTGAAGTAGTCGTTTCCTTTCGCCCAAGTGTTTTCGCTCTCCGTTCTCACGGTGATAGGCTTGTTGGCGTCCTCCGACATATTGAGATTGTAGAGTATATCATATTGGTCGATGACGGTTGCAAGTCCGGCATATTGGCTTATTCCGTGAATATGCCTATCAAGAACTTCATCAAGCCCTTCGATAAACAATTCTCCCTTTGCGCCTTGAACGGTGTCTTTATTGAAAGAAGCGTTGCTCACACGATTCATCTCATCGAAGAAATTTCCACTATCAACCGTTACGGCACTATTGGCACGGCGAATCGGAACATAATACCCCTCAAAGACATTGGAATACCCTTGCCTTAAAATATCGGTTTCTCTCTTCGTCTCTTTGCAATCCTCATTGAAGATTTTTTCGGCAATCGAGATATATTCCCTATCCTCTTCGGTGAATTGCTTGTAAAGTTCATCTTGCTCGGCTTTTGCTCTTTCTCTCAACTCGGCAAGAGTCAACTCTTCGCCTTTTGCAAATCCGTCAACCCTTATAGTCTCTTTGCCATTATTGAAGGTAAATCCAGCCTCCGCAAGACCGCCGAGGGCTTGCTCTCTATTCATCGTCATATACAACAAGAAGGCGTCCAAAGCGGGCAATTCTGCCCCCTTGTATTTTATGGTGCGTTGCGATACACCTCTCCCATATTTCTTATGCTTCGAGAGAAACTCTTCGAGCGGTTGGCGAATATTCATCTCCAAAACGGAAGCCTTTATGCCGCCGGCACGAAGTTCCGCAAGCATTTCCGAATAGAATCCGTTTTCGTATTTATCCATATACCTCGCAACCGTCATCGGGTCTGCGAAGGTTTGTAAATAAGAGGCTTTTCCGTTATTGAATACCTTATCGAAGAACTTGGAAAACCAACCGACTTTGACTCCCTTGTTGCGCTTAATGGTCTCAATGTACCCCTCTGCGATAGGCTTGGCGTCCACATACTTTCCGTTGCGAATAACCTTGTTGTAGTTTTCAATGAGGTTGCCAAAATAGCCCACCACTTTTTCGAGGGCAATGATTTCTTCCGTTGTGAATGTGGTCTCGCTTGCAAGTTCACGAAGGAGACTCTTAACTTCGGCACTATAACCCTTCCCAAGGTTAGCCTTTGTGTACCATTCAAGCAAGCCTTTATAGTCGGTTATCCCCGACTTCTCTTGCAAGACGGAAATGAGGTCAACTTGTTCATCGGTCAAAGCCTTTTGATTTTGAGCAACGGCTTGAAGAATATCCGCAATCTCTTGATTGTAGATACCTACATTGTCTCCGTCTACATATCCGAGAATAGGATTATCCTTTGCATACCACTCGGCAAGCCCGGCGAGTATTCGCCTCGTTCCGCTTTGGTTGAGGTTGCCCCTATTCTTTATCATCGCCAATCTTTCGATTGAGCCTTTGAAAAGTTTAGACCTAAACTTCGAGGAATTTACGAAAGCCCCCGTTTTCCAATTCTTAATCTTTTGGACTTTATCGAGAAGGCGATTCGTAGCCTTGTTGTGGCGGTTTGAATCTCTCAATTTCTCATAGAGCGTAGAGATTTGCTTCTTGTACTTATCAAGCACTTCGGCAAGTTTTGAGGACTTTCCGGTATAGTCAAAGCCTCTCAATACTTCTCTCGCTATTTCTTGCCTTAACTCTTTTATCTGGTCTTTGGAAAGGCTCTCGGAAAGCATATCCTTCGCTCTCTTCTTCAAAGACTTCACGGCGTTCCTATATTGAGCGTCTATCTCGAAGAAAATATCCGCTTCGCTTGTGGCGTCAATATAGATTCCTTCTCCTTCAAGGATTTGAGGAATGGTATCAACCCCTATTCCTCTCTCGCCTTTACGCTTGCCCCAAAGAAGGTATGCGCTATTATCCTTATCGCACTTATACTTAATTTCGCCTTTGAGCGAGTCAAGGTTTATACTATGCAAATACGGTCTCAATGCGTCTATAATATCGATTGCCGCTTGAACTTGCACGTCATCATCGGCATAGATACTCTCTAAAACAGAGTTTTGGATTATGTAGTCGGCAATATGGAGAGCGACCCCCATTTGTTTTCCCGGCTCGGCAGAGTTCAAGCCCTTCCAAAGCATATCGACTACTTCGGTTTTGGTCTTTCCGTTTATCTCCCCGTATTTCTCGCCAAACGACATATATTGGGAGAGAATATTGTTGATAATCCGCTCGGCGTCTACTTTGCTATATACTTTGTAATGGGTATTGTTGGCGAGGAGTTTTTTGATTTGTCCGTCCGAAAGTTTGTAATAGGTACGGTGCATTTCCTCCACGGGAGTCGGCTTTTTCGAGAAGCGAATATCGGGATTCCGTGTAGGACTTTCATTGGTGGTAAGTTTGATTTGATTAGGATTAAACACGACAGCCAAAGAGTTATTCAATATAACCCCGTCATATCCTATGCTATCCGTAAGCATTTGTAAGTACGCTTCCGTTACCGTTTGGCTACCGCCAGATATGCCATTTATAAACTGCTTTATAAGTTCCATATCATTGGTATAATCCGAATATTGATTTATCTCGCTATTAACATACAATGTGTTTCCTTGCCATTCATTTGAAGGAATATATTCGTCAATATTCTCCTTGGCATAATTAAGAAACACACTCCACTCCTCTTTCGAGATAGTCATATAGTTTAACGATATTGGTTTTTCAATATTCAAATATGCTTCAATCGTATTTTTACCATAAGCCTTTGCGGAATCCTTATCGGCAATAAAATAATATCCCACACCGTACAACGCACCATTATTCCCTCTCTTCGACATATTGAAGGTAAAAAATTTAGAGTTTGTGCCGTGGTACATTACTTGTAAATTCCCCTCATAATCTCTCATTTGGCTATCTCTAAAAAACTTTTCTTGTGCTTCCGTGAGAGTTCTTCCTTGGGAATCCTTGCGTGAGAACTTAATTGTTTTTGCTGTCGTATGGTCTACATTGTAGTCTATTTTGACCCCACGCTTTTTAAGTTCTTCAAGTAATGTCGGTGTAACGGTATTCTCTTTTATCGTTATGTTGTTTTCTTTAAGACGAGGCGAGATTATATCAGCACACTCGCTATCGGATAAAATACGGATATTTTTAATCCAACGAGAAAGATAAACCTTGCGCCCAAGGGCAGCACCAGCCTTTCCACTCTTCCAATCAACCTCCCCAACGGCGTCCTTTGCGTATTGTGCTTTATAACCACTCGACAGTTCACTATTCGGGATTATCCCTTCCACAACTACAAGATTCGGGCGCTTGTATGCGGTTGAAAATTGGTCGTTGAGTGGAAGATTTGACGAATGAATATATGGATTATACCGTGCGTCAACGGTGCTATCCACTCCTTTATCAAGCGAATAGTATGCTTCTCCATTTTTCCACTTTATACCAGAAGGACTCTCTACCGACTCCTCCCAAAATCCAAGTTCACTATCGGCTACTCTTTTGTGCGTTCTCTTCCCCGCTTCGGTTTCATAAGCCGCCATGGGCGAATATAGTTTTCCGTCTATGACTTGCATAGCCCTATAAACCTTCGTTACATTCCCCTCTCTTTCGGCTTCGTTTAAGGTAGACAATTTGATTCCGTGAATACTATCGGAATCCTTTGTAAGTTTGCGAGAGAATCTTATATCTTTATTTGAGGTAGGCTTTTCGTTTGTAGTGAGTTTTATTTGCTCCGGCTTAAATGCGATATAATGGCGAGTCTCTTCATCGATACCCTCCATATATTCCATTCTTCCGCTATTATAACCCCACTTATCAACGACACTATTATCAATAATACCGTCATATCCGAGAGCCTCAATGATAGCCCTCAAAAGTTCGGTAGTTGCCATATTCCCATTAGAATCATAGCAATCCCAAAGTTCCGTAGATTCATTGAGAGCAGCCTTCAAATCGTCAATGGTTACTCCACCGTCAAAAGCCCCGATAGGCGCAAGGACTTGTTCCCAACCTTCGTAGCCCGTAATGCCTTCGGCGGAGAGAATCCTATCAACTTCATCAACAAGTTCTTGAATCGTCTCTTCTACTCGCTCATCACGAGCCTCCCAATAATCATCTTCGCTATCGAAGTCCTCTTCGGCAATATCCGAATAGTCAAAGAAGTCCTCGAAGAGCATTGTAGGACTATCGAAATTTCCTCCCACATAAGCGGGATTTTTCATATCGAGATAAACTTCAAAAAGTTTTGTGCCAACGGCGAGCCTCTCTCTTGCCTTTTGCTTTGCCTCCTCATAGTCAATTTCTTCTTCACTCTCTATTCTCTCGGCAAGTCTATCGATTTTTGCTTCGAGGTCTTGACCTCCGTTCTCGTAATTGCTTCCAACGTCATCATAGGAATCGGAGAAATAGAATCCGGCACCCATATCGCTTTCGACATTCGCTTTGCTTGCGTCAAACACGGTGAACTCACCCGACATTGTTCCGTGATAAACTACACGAAGATTGCCTTCATCGTCTCGAACTTTGCTATCCTCAAAGAATTTGATTTGCTCATCGGTAAGCCGTTTCCCTTCCGTATCTCTTCCCGTTGTTTTTCGAGAAAAGCGGAATCTTGAAAGCGAATCATCGGGAACTTCGGGAAGTTCTCCCGTCTCAAAATACTTCCGAATATCGGAGATTATTCTTGACGAAGAAGTTCCTTTGGGATATTCTACGCTCCCGTCAGTATTGCCCTTATTTGTACTAAAATCAACGCAAAAGGCGTCCTCGTTTCTCATTATCTCGGAGATAATACCACGAAGAGCGGATATTTGCCGTTCCGTAGGCATAGCGGCAATATCGATTCCATAAGTTTGCAAACGAATATTCCCCATATTCATAAACAAAATCATTCCCGTAGAATATTCCGCATAGTCCGGGAGATTGAGAATATCGGAGATTTCCCTATGGTCTTGCACACGATAACCTTGACCGTCCGAAAAATCGAGCATAGAGCCGGTTGTGAGAAGGTATGAGGCTTTGTCTAATCTCGTTGTGGTATGGAATTTTTTGACCGCTTTGGAGACATAATCACGAACTTCTTCCGAAGTGTAAGTATGCTGATAAAGCCTCTCATTGAGAGACCTTTCCATTTGAGAGATTTGCATTTGCACTTCTCTCATTTTTCTTGCGGCTTCACTATGAGCCTTGTATGCCTCTCCATATCCGCTTTCGGATTCCCACTTGGCATACTCATCGGTAGCCGTTTTAATTTGTTCGTTTGTGGAGTTTTTATCGGAGAGAATATCTATTAAGCGCTTCTTGCGCTCTTCAAATTCCGTAAATGAATCAAGACGCTTTTGGGCTTCTCGCTCGGCATTGTAAGCCTCTTGACGAGTTTTGTTGAGTTCTTGAAGGGCAGAATCCGAGACTTCACTCTCTTTAAGCGAGAACTTTATGCCTCGCTTGCCTTGACCGCCGCCCTCACTATTTCCGCTTCGGTTGCTTTGAGTTTTCCCTCTTTGAGATTGCTCTTCACCCACTCGTTGAATTTGATTATCGCTTCCTCCGTTTCGAGGTGAGACCTTATTGTCAGATACGACCCCTCGGTTAGAGGAATCTCTTCTTCTATCGAGTGAAGTAATTGAACTAACGCTTTTTTGTATGGATTGTTTCTCGGCAACATTCTTTCTGTCCTCCGTGTATTC
>CAJUOK010000002.1:86559-169411 GCA_910588015.1 uncultured Christensenellaceae bacterium
TTGATATTGTTCCTCGGTGAGTTTTCCTACGATTTGATAACCCCATTCGGAATCATCGAATTTTTCTATCAAATACCACTCACCATTAAAGGACATAGTTGTCCTATCCCCAACCTCAATATCGGCTCTATGCGCCCACCGAGTTGAGAGTTCGTTTGCTTGCGTTCCCTTTCCTTCTTTGTAGGTCGGGAATGTACCGTAAAGAAGTTTATCCTTTCTCGATAAACTAACCTCGGCTACTTCTCCATTATACTCATTTTGAGCCTCGGCGTCAACCTCTCGCCTACGGTATATCTTCCCTCCGGAATACTTCAATCCAGCCTTTTCAACGGAATTGAGCCAAAGTTTTTCGGCTTTGTTGATGAGCCTTTGCTCCTTCCTCGTTCTTGTATCGTTTGTTTTCTCAAACATAGATTTGAGGTTGCGGATTTTATCGATAATCTTTGCGGCAAGAGATTTGTCCTTGCGTACTATTTTGTCGATGAAGGCTTCATTGCCGAGAAGATATTCCGATTCGTGCGCCCCAAGTTCGCTTAAATATGCGTTATAATACACCGTATCTTCGGGAGACAAAGTTTCATTCTTTCCGACTCTTTCCACTATCGATTCGAGCCTCTTTTGGTCGAAGCCATAGTTGCGGATAACCGCCTCTTGCGCCTTTTGCCACAAAGGAATAGATTGCCCCTCTACCCCTTCGACAAGAATATCATCGGATTGAAGGAAGCCCAAAAGTTTTCCATATTCCTTTGAGCCTTCGGCAAAGTGAGTGTATTCGTGAACGAGAGTTTCAGCCCAAGCCCCACTCTCTAATTGAGACTCGCTTATGTAGAATGTGCTATCGTTGACAATGCTTCCGTTTATGCTATCGTGAGGGTCTACTACGACAAGACGAATTTTTCCTCCGCTCGTATTATTCAAGGAGTTAAGCCCCTTTTTCAAAGAGGTATAATTCTTCTTTGCCGTTTCGGACATTTCGCCCGTAAACGGTTTCACCTCGGCTATCTCTTGGGCTTCTCTCCCTTGTTGCTCCGCAAAGTTCTTCTCGTCTGTTCCCAACCTTTCCGTCATCGCCGCAAGGTCGGATTGAATCATTGCTTCGCTACCACGAAGCGAGGGAGAATAATATTCCTTTTTGAATTGACTTGCAAGCCCCTCATTTGAGCCTTGTTGTCCTTCTTGGGCTACTTGTGCCTCATTGCTCGCAAGTCCGATTTGCGTGGCAAAATCGCCCTTAATAGACCCGTCCGGATTAAAGGCTTTTTCAAGGCTAAATTGCTTGATGAGAGAAGCCCTTTTTGACTCGGAGGCTTTTTTGAGAGTTCTCTCGATATTTTGATAATTCCCCACTATGTTTGAGGAAATGCGGCTTTCGTTCTGCTCCGTGAGTTTTTCGTTAGCAAAAAGATTTTCGGCTTTTTTCTTTTGAGTCTCTATCTCGGCAAGGGAATCGTTTATATCCGCTTCCTTTCCCACATACCCAACGCCAGCCTTCGACAATCCATATCCGACAGTTCCGGTATATGCGAGCGAGGTCAACGAGCCGACAATGCCCGCCTTCGCTACACCAGCCCAATACTCTCCCGTTCCATAATCTTGAAGGGCTTCGCCGCCCTTATACATAGAACGCAAAAGAGGATTTGCAAGTTCGGAAACAATTTCCTCAACACCCTCTTCGAGAGCGTTTTTAGCGATTCTTTTTATACCCGTATCGGCAATGGATTTTCCAACGTCATCGAGCATACCCTTTCCGAATAATCCCTTCGTTGCACCGCCGAACATTTTCTCGGTTGCCATTTCAACCGCACCACTCGCCAAGCCATATCCAAGACCGGCATAATACCCGGCACCGTCTTTGTATGCCTCCTCGGTGGAGTTACCGGCGGCGCTTGCCCCCAAGGTTGCGAGGCTTGCCATTTGAGAAACGGCGGCGGGCGCACCGGCTCCGCCCGTTGCTATCGTAACCGCTACGGAAGGAAGCATTTGACCTATGCCGCTCGCTACACTCTCTACGATACCGCCGTTTTTTGTGTATGAATATTTGAGGGCTTCTTGCCAATCGTTTCCGAAGGTCTCCATAGTCCAATCGTAGGATATGTGCTTCTTGACGTCATCTTGAAAGCCCTTATCGAATATACCACCGACAGCGCCGACAATGCCGGCGCCGAGGTCGTAAATTCCTTCGAGTCCTTTCACCGCTCCGGTAATAACATTCGCTGCTATATCTCCGATAGTGTGTCCGACTCTCACGAAAAAGTTTTGATTTTTTACTTTGTTTTCTTCGTATAAAGCATTGAGGCGCTCTTGCTCGACCCGTCTATCATACTCTTCCTTTTGAGTTAAGTATTGTTGATAGAGATTGCGGTTTTCGCGTTGCTGTTTCATTGCAAGCGCTCTTGCTCTTCTCTCCGAAGGAGTCATTTGATATGCCATACTTGCTCCCTAATTTTTATACTTTTTTATCGCTCTTGTACCATTGCCCGTTGTAGAAGGTTACATACAAGGTATTCCAATTCCCCCACGAATCCCACGCACCGGCACCGAAAGGACTCAATAGGAACGCCCCAATATCGTCCCAGAAGTTAAAGTCATTCGAGCCTCTATTATCCGCCTTAATTTCAAAGGTAGTTCCATTCGGAATCTTCGAGGCGTCATAGGGGTCTGTCGTTCCACATTTGGCTTTGAGTTGGTCTTTGAAGTCGTTGTTTCTCTTGATTTCATTGGCGTCGCTTTTGAGTTGCGAAGTGATTTGATATGTGCCTCCGTTATAAGTGAAGGTCTCTTGTCCGGAAGTGATTCGATTATCCTTTTCGATTTGTGATTCTTCTTCCGCCTTTTTCTCCGCCTCAACTTGACTATTGATATAATTCAAGCGAGTATTGTACTCATCTTCCGTGAGATACTGCCTATAACTATCGAGAACTTTTTTCGCATTATCCCAATCACCTTCATAGGATTGAAAATATTGAAGGGCTTCGTCTCTCATATCCTTGCGATATTGCTCTTGATTTGCCGATACACGGCTATTAACTTGCGCCTTCAACTTCGCCTTTTGTTCATCGGTTATATCGAGCCTATCGATTGCCGCATAAGCGGATTCCACCGACCTATCCGTCAAGTTCGCAATCGTACTCAAATAGTTATTGTAGGTAGAATCTTGTCGCTTCGTTACATTGCCTTGGGCTACGCTTGTCGCAAGCATTTTGAGGAGATTCTTTTGCTCTTCGTTAATATCTCCGCTCATAATTTGTTGGAAAAGTGCGTCCGTTGTCTCGTCCGAAGCCCCGGAGATGATTCCCTTCAAAGTCTCGTAGTTATCCGCTTGCGTTCCCTCGAAGATATTTTTGCTCGTACTTCCGGCTAACTCTTTACGGGAGGCGGTGGCTTCGTTGTACTTGTCGGCTATGCTTTGTAAAGCGTTTTGCCGATATTGTTCAAGTTCGTTTGTCGCACTTGTCTTGTTGGTATCGAGAGAGGTTTTATTTGCTTGATAATCGCTCTCGATATTCCCCATAGTATTCGCATAGTTATTGTAGGCTTGGAGTTGCGAAGTCTCGCTCACGCCCAGCCCTCCGAGACCTTGTGCCTTTACTTGTGCCGGGAGATATTTTTTTAACTTGTCGAGCGTGATACTTGCCGCTTGTTGCGCTTGCGATTTGCTCTTATCGAGAGACTCTTGCGAGGCTCTATATTGTTCGAGCAATGATTCAAGTTGCGAATCGTAATAGGAATTACGATTTTCTTCATCGGCGGCTTTTTGACTTTCATCGTTAAGACCTTGTTGATAATAGCCATAAAGGTTTTTGAGAACATTCCAAACGCTGTCGCTCATTCCCTCTCTTCTCGTCAAAGGGCTACCGTCATAATCGTACCCATAATTTTCCTTGAACATTTCAAGGAAGTCATTTGTGCCGTTATATGAGCCGGCGTCCGTCCTTCCTCCTTGGGTCTCGGTTTCCGTAGCAAGCGGAGCCGGATTGCTCGTAGGTTGTTGAATCGGGGTTTGCGGATTGCCCTTCGTTAATTGAAGGTACTTATCGAGCGGATTTGAAGAAGCGGTTGTTCCGCTCGGCTTACTCGGAAGAATCGTAGGCATTTTTTCGAGATTGCCAGAATTACCTCCGATGATTACCCCTTCTTTTGTTACACCGCCGGGAACACCGCCACCTCCGATGATTCCGACCCTTGAACTATCGAGCATACCCTTTCTTATTGCCGAATTGTCAAAACTCGGTATCTTCCCAATGGAAGGATTCATAGCGGAAGCGTAATTGTTAAGCGAAGGCAATTTAGGAGAAATACCCACCTCCGAAGTGGGGGCTTTCTTGGAATTGAGTGCTTGAATATACTCCGCTTGGCTCGAATATCCGAGTTGTTTCCACAAAGGAATTAAAGTGTTATTGCTCATCTTCGACCTCCGTCTTTACTTCCTCTTTTGGAAGCGATTGAATGTAGTTATGGAACATTTCGAGGTTATTTGTTTTATTGACTATCCTCGTCCGATATTCTCCGGTTACAAACATAAACGAGTTATACATTTTAATACAACCCATAATGAGGAAAATTACCACTTGCAAGCCGTTCCAAATCAAGGTCGCATAATTGAAGTCTTGTATAAGTCTCACGCCATAGTAACCAAATATACCGGCAATACAAATCTTTGTGATTATATCCCTCACGCTTGTTTGGGTCTCATATTGCCCCTTCGTTCTTCCGAAGTTGTAAGGGTCTTGCTTCTTGCCGCCCTCGCTTGTCAAAGCCCCGGCGGTGATAGGAGTGAGTTTGAGGTGAAGTGCTTTTTTGAAGCACCGGATTCTCGCTTTCTCGGTCTTGCGAAGAGTTTTGTTTTTGAGTTTTTCTTCGTCTGGTATAAAATCTTTTGCCGACCCGTCCTCATTGAAGTAGTCCTCGTATCGCATACCCTCGGAAGCCAATACTCTCGTCCTTTGAACTTTGAGATTTTCCTCGTTTTTGAGTTTGCACCACTCATCGAGTCTGTCGATATATGGAGAGATTTTTACCACCGTCTCTCCGTGCGTTACTATTGCCATTTGCACCCTTTCATCTCGGTCTCCGTTCATCATTCCTTGAAGGTCAAACACCCTATTGATAAACAAGCCGAGAAAGAATACTACGGCGGTATCGGCTATAATCTCGCCTATTGTTTTCCCTGTCTCGTCAACCGTAATAAAAGCCGTAGCGATATACACAATAGAGACGAGAGCCACGATGAAATAACCGATATTTTGTTTGAAAAAGTCTCTTATTTTTTCGTTCATTATACCCTCCCGTTACCGACATATTTTTTTAGCACTTCTTCGACCTTGGAAGTTGTTGCGTCTGCCGTTTTTTCGATGAGAATTTTCTCTTTCGTTTTCTTGATGAAGTATTGGAAGAAAAGCATATCAAGAACTTCTCCGGCGAGTGCCATTCCGCTCAATAGAATCAAATCGTTCATTAGTGCTTGTAATAAGTATGCCATAACAAAAACTATACCGAACAATACAATTCTTCTCGGCATTTGCAATTTGCCTATAACTTTCAAAAAAATGAAGAATAGACACAATACTCCACCCACGCAAAGTTTGACCGTATCGCCGGGAGTTTTTGTGTAATTATCCCACCGAATAATCAAGATAACGAGAAGAGGCGCTATCGAGACGATAAAACTTCCTATGTAGAGGAACACAAGCCGAAGTTTAAGATTCGGTTGCTTCTTGGTCTTTTCCATTTTTACCTACCTTCTCGATTTCGGCAGCATACCCATTCTTGACGAGTTCTTCCATATTACCGAAACCGATTCTCGTAATTTTCTCGGCATTTGCGGAGGCTTGCTCGATTCGAGTCAACCTTTCATCAAAGTCTTTTACTTTTTGAGAAAAATCATCGGCTATTGCTTGCAATTTTGCCTCGGCGTCCTGTGCAAAAGATTCTATCTTTTGAATACTCTTCTCACCATTTTCCTTTGTGCCATTCACGTCATTTGCGGCGTCTTTGAATTTATCGCTTGCTTTTTTGACTTTTGCGAGAATGGGCGAAACACCTATAATAATCGTACCTATCGCACTTATAGCCAAAACCGCATAAGGAACGAGTTCCTCCTTTACCCACGCTCCCCAATCCTTTTCCTCTTCCGCCGTGGTCTCTACGGTCTCATCTGTCTCGGTGGAGGCATATACCACGGAAGAAGTCGGAAGCGCAACGAGAAGCACTCCGATTCCGAGAGCAAAGAAGATGAGAAGCGTTAATAATACTCTTTTAGTTTTTGTCATCGTTTTTCTCCTTTTCATCGACAATGCCAAAGTCCGAGAGAGGAATCTCTTTGCCTTCAATAAGGTCATAATACTTATCACAAGGCTCTTGACACCCCTCCTTCTCGCAGATTTGGCATATATTTTCCACCGTGATTCTCATTATTCAAACCACTCCGGATTGAGGTTGTGATTGCCGCTTGCTTCGATTTCCGCCTTGCTTTTTCCGTCAAGGTCATTTACCCAGATTTCGAGTGCGTCATTCACCTCTTTTGTAGAGAGGAAGCCTTCCTCAACTTGCTTGTTGGCAGATTCCAACCACTTCTTTTTGCTGAATACCATTTTTAATTACCTCCATAAATTTTTTGGCATAATTGCTTACGATTTTTTTGAGTTTCCACTTGGGAGCGAAAGGATAGATTTTCTCCCGGTAGAATTTCCAACCGTTTATATGAGTGAGCCAACCAAGCAAGGAAAGCAAGCCTCTCGCTTGCGAGACCGTTATGTAGCCAGCCTTCTTAACATTCCTCACTCTTCGGCACAATCGAAAAAAGATTTTCTTCCGAAGCACCACCTTCTCTTTATAGAAGCGAAACCCCACGAAGTCGATAGGTCGGCTATTCACCTTCCATATCTGATAATTCGGCTTCAAGTGAAGCCCTATCTCGTTGAGGTATGCTTCCATTCGGGCGATTGCTTTACGAAGTTTTCTTTTGTTGGTATCGAGTAAAACCATATCGTCTACATATCGGACGTAATACTTAATACCAAGTTCCTCCTTCACAAAATGGTCGAAACCCTCCAAGAAGAAATTGCTAAACCATTGCGAGGTGTAATATCCGATAGGAAGGCAATCTCCGCCATTCTCCAAGATTTTTCCTATCAACCCGATAACACGCTTGTCTTTGATTTTCCTCTCGAACATAGGCAGAAGATATTTGGGCTTCACACTATTGAAGAATTTGGATATATCCAACTTCGCCACATACCTAACCTTCTCGTCCTTCAAGGCTCTCTCGACAAACTTCTTCGCCTCCATTCCTCCCCTTCCCGGAACGCTTCCGCAACTATACCTATACATACCTTTTTGAATGATAGGCTCTATCGCGAGCATTAAAACCCAATGAAGGATTTGGTCGGGGAAGAACTTCGGCACGGTTATCATTCTTGTCTTTGAGCAAGACCGGTCATATATCTCGATTTGTCGATTCGGACTCAATACCACGGTCTCATTGACGAGCATATCTTGTATTCTCAAAGCATACTCATCGATTTTTGCAAGCACCTTTCTTATGTAGTATTTTTGAGTCTTTCCTTGCGCCGCCTTGTGAATAGCGTATTTTATCAAGGCTATATCGCACATTTTTTCGTATAAATGACCTATTCTTTTCATAGTCCTTTTAATCTTCTCACGGTCTTTCGAGAAACCTACTAAACCGCCCTCTTACGAAGTATTTTTTGGCAAGAGCCAAGGGATATGCATGCTACATAATTTATTCGATTAAAATGCGACCGCCGATGTTCGAGTTCGAGTTGGAAGCAGAATTGTTACCGTTCCAATACCAAAGACCGGCAGCCGACCCGTTGTTCCAATTCCCACCGACATTCAGCACAGGCTGCACACAAGACCCTATATTTTTTTACATACCAAAGGGAGAGGGGTCTCCCTTTGAATCCCTCTCTCAAAGAGGCTTGTAGCAAAGGCGACCGCCGATGCTCGAGTCCGAGTTGGAAGCAGAATAGAAACCGCTCCAAACCCAAAGACCGGCAGCCGACCCGACGAACCAAAGCCCACCGACATTCAGCACAGTGCCACCATAATTGTAGTAATAGTCGCAATAATGAGAGTTTTCGCTTGCTCCAATTTCGGTAGTATAGCCAAGAAGAGGGAATTTATCGAAGTATTCAATCTTCTTACAATAACCCTCGTTATTGCTACACCTATCCCCCACATAGAAATACGGGGGTTTTGTGTCCTCGCTCTTATACTTCGTAGGGTCAAGGCAGATATAGACTTTTTCCGCCGAGAAGGTTATACCGTCGCACCACTTCCAGACGTTACCCCAAGGATTTTCGATTCCCCTATATTTGCAAGCGTGGTGTCCGTCCGTATTGCAAGCGGTATCTCCCTCTTCGTGATTTGTATTCCACGACCCGGAGGGAGTCTTTACATTGTCGGTATGCCCCGTTTGGAGTGCCGCCGAGTTTCCGTCCGTCCAACCTCTCATAATGGATTGACAGTTTGTAGTTGCAAACTCCACAAGGAACAATTCCTTGATGATAGCGTCAATGAGGAAGTCGTATTGTTGATACCCTTCGCCGTGCGCCATACAAGCCGTTCTTAATTGCGGAAGTGTGATATTGACAAGGCAAGTCGCTCCGCTCTTCGAGTAGGCTTTTGTTTTGTCTCCCGAAGCCTCGTATTTGCCGACCAGAACATAGTCAATCTCGTTACCCTTTCCGTCCACAAAGAGCGTAGAAAAGCCCTCATAGCGGAAGCCCGATATTTGGTGCTTGTAAGTGCCATTTGCGTTTTTCGTGATTTTGGAGTAGAACTTGGGAATGTAGATGAACACATTGCCAAATTCGTCTACTACCTCGTGCATATCGCTCCAAGGGAAGCACTTGTCGAAGTCGCTATGGATTTCGCTTGCCCCCTTCGAGTAGGTCATACCTACTGCCCCGTCCGTTCTCGTGAGCGAAGGGCTGGATTGACCCACTCCGTCCACGCCATAGATTCTCGCTTTTTCTAATAGCATTTTGTTATCCTCCTATTTTATAGATTTAATGCTTTTTCGATTTTTTTGAGGCGCTTATCCAAGGCGCTTCCTTTTATAACACCGCTTGTCTTTTCGGCTTCGAGGGCGAAGCCACAAGCCTTCGCTTCCTCAATCTCGCCTTGAAGGTCGGTTTTTACCTTTGCCACTTTGGAATCCGTCTCGCTCTTTGCGTATGCCCCTATATCGGAGGCGGAAAGAGTTATATCGGACGAAAGAGGTTTTCCGTTTATCTTCCTACTATTTGCCACAAGACCGCTTATGAGACTTGTAATATCGATAGGAATTTTATTGCCGTTTTTGAGGGTCAATGTTAATACTCCGTTGTCATAAGAGCCATTCATAACGAGGCTCTCAACGGGGAAGTCTACCGAGTCCTCTACAAGCGTTTCCCCCTTGGGATTGGTGAGTTTAACCGAGAGGATATAATTGTCATCGAGAGACACTTGCAAGCCCGTAGGACGCTTTTTTAAGGCTCGGTCAATAGAGCCTCCGCCTATGAAGTTTCTCGCCCCTTCTGCCTCTTGTGCATAGAACGCTCCGAAGCCATAGACACCGGCAATATCAATCTCGTTACGGATTGCCGAGACGTCTTGATTGGTAAGGTCAATTCTCCTATCCACTCTCGCCACTTGCTCGTTGAAGGTTGTCTCGTTGACAAGCCCGGAGATGAGGTCGGATATATCCACCGCAAGAGGCTCTTCTTCTCCCTTGACTTTGAGATACACCGTGCCTTCATCGTACCACGCTCCGATAATCATTGTTTCGAGAGGAAGGTCAACGCTTTTTGAATCAAGCACCTTCCCTTCAAAGTTTTTGAGTTCAAGTGTGATGATGAAAGTGGTTGGGTCTATGGAATACTCGATATAAGCCGCCCTCTTCGCCAACTCGTCATACACTACCTTCTTCGGAACGGCGTCATCGTTAGCCGTAGGATTGCCTACTCCCATTCTTCCTCCGGAGCGATATTCGGCAATCTTGCCCTCGGAAGGCTCGGTAGAGATTTCCTTCGTGAGTTGCGCCCCGGTAGGACTTATTACATAAGCCCTTGTGAGTTTGTTCTCGCCCACAACCTTGTTGAGTTTGTTATCTTCGAGCGCCGCCACCCTCTCGGCGTTGCTTGTGATAGTATCATAGCCGTAAACGGTGAAGCCGCTCAAAGAGGATTGATATTCTTTGAGGAGTTCTTTGGGAACGGCGAAGGTTGTATTGCCTTGGAACGCACCTTCTTCTATCGTGTATCTCTTTGTAATGAGAACGGTAGAAAGGTTTACGAAAGCCCCACTTGCAACCGCCTCAACGGGATATTTATTCCCCTCAAAGAGAACTTCCGAAGGTAGTTCAATCTTGTCGCTCTCGCCCTCATAGCCCGTTATGGTAAACTCATTATCCGCAAAAGTGAAGATGAATCCATTTGTGCTATGATAGAACTCGCCGGCTACATTGCTTATCGTATCGTAGCCCGTAGAGGTCTGTCCGATAATCTCATTTACCTCGTCAACCACACGGTCAACTTCGGCTATTGCCGATTGTGATATATCGGCTATCGGTTGCCAAAAGGCTCTTCGTATATCGTCTGCCTTGTAGCCCGAATCCGTTGGGTTATTCGGCAAGGTATAGGCGGATTTTCTTCGTATTGCCGCTTTGGTCTCGGCACTTACTTTCTTAATCTTTGCCATACTATTCCACTCCTTTATTTGATTTATTGATTTTGTATAGCACGGTGAAGGTGTTCACTATGCAATCGCTATCGTTGTCCGAAACGAAGCGGAAGATGATGAAGTTAAAATTCCTCTCCTTGCACTTTACGGAATAACTATTTGCAAATCCCGTCTCGAACGAGAAATTCTCGAATGAGAAGTTATCGAATGAGAAAACATTGATACCCTTCGCATTGATGAGTTTGTTTACGCTTCTCGTCTCATACCCAAAGGAAAGTTTTCCGTTTATCTCCGGGTTGGTCGATATTGTCATCTTCAAAAGAGTCTTGCTCGATTCGTTCGTTCCAAGGTCGAAGATTGGCGTGTACCACTCGGCAACCACATTCTCTCTATGAGTTACCCTTGCCGTGATAGAGGTTGGAAGTGTGCCGTTGTAGTTCGTTAAGGTTAATACCTCGCCCGATTTATACTCTTTGAGTTGGAAGGTCGATTCCGTGATATTCGAGAGATAAAGTGTTTTCTGAGAGATATATTTACAAAGCCTAAAACCTTCGCCCGTTATCTCCACCTCGTTTCCCTCGTCATCGATTAGACCGAAGCAGCAAGCACCTTTGTCTATCTCGTGGAAGAGGTATTTTGTGTTAAGACTCAATCCGCTTCCTTCCACATTGTCGGCATAAACTTCCGTTCCTTCCGTGAGGTTTACTATCTCTTCTTCGGTTACATAGATTTTATTTCCCTTGACGGTGAAGTCTCTCAATGCAAGAGCATAAATCCCACTCGTTGAGAATGTGATTATATCGTTCTCGGCAAGGTCAACTCTTATGTGTGAGTTATAGGTAATGCGATTGTTGAGCAAGTCCAAAGAGAGGTCTCCCGGTTGACTCGTTTGGTGAGTTCTATCGGTGTATTCATTATCGAAAACACACACTTGACCGTCTCTCGTTCCGAAGCAAAGTTCATTGTCTACAACCGCCCACACTCTAACCGGGATATTCGTCCAATACCACCACTCATAATTGTAAGACCCGTCAATATCGTCCTCGCTTGTGTATTTGAATCGAGAATCCGCAATATAGCAAACGTCATCAAGCGAAAGATAATAGCGATTTTTATATACAATCCCAACCGCCTCCGAGAGATTTTCGTGCCTTGTGAGTTTTTCGTTGATAGAACGGCTTCGCTCTCTGGCATATCTCTCCGTGGTTGCCACATTCTCGGCAAGCACGATTCCGAAAATCCCATTTCGAGAAAGAATGATATTGTCTCCCCCAAAATTCACGCAAGCATAACGGCTTATAATTCCTTCGCCTATGCTCCCGGCGGAAGTAGGGAAAATGCCTCTTATCGAATCGATATTCCCGGCGGAATCATATTCTTTTGAATAAGTTCCCGTCCGATAAAAGATACTTGCTTCTTGGCTATTTTCTTGCTTGTATATAACGAGTGTGCTATCCGAAAGTCTTGCATAACCGCCTATCGCCACACTATCGCTACCCATTGAAGCGGTGTTGAGGTCTCCAAAGTAGGTGTAATCGTCCATTTCGGAATGGAAGTCGATATTCGGATAATTCGGATTCCCACTCAAAAACAACCTATCGGTGTTACCGTCTACACCAAATAAAATTCCGAATTGGCATTGGGTAATTCTATCCGCATAGCCTTCTACCGCACACTCGAAAGTAACGATTATATTATCTCTGCCCTCCATTTGAGGAGTTGAATCAATCGTGAGCGTGATTTGACCCGTTGCGTAGTTTACACTTCCGCACTCTTCGGCAGCCACACTCTCATCATCTTTTTTGGTCTTGAAGAGTTTTGTCTTGTCGGAGGAATTATTCTCTATCGTATATGTAACGGTTGAGCCTCCCTCCATTGTTTCAAGCACGATGAGCAAATTGCTTCCCTCGTCCACCTTGCCGGAATCAAGCGTCCAAGTGAGAGAAGTCTCCCCTTCCTTGAAGGCTCTTCCGAGGAGTTGATTTTTTCTCAAAGACGATAGGAGATTGACGTCATCGAGATTTCCTCTCGTATCGTCCGAAATGGAATCATCATCGATAGAGATTGTTGTAGTCGGAATATAAGTGTCCTCATTATTGACTACTCTTCGGAGTTCATAGGTTTTGCCTTCGTTCCACGACCCCCAAACAAGATAATCTCCACACCCGATAATGTAGCACTTCCCTTGATTGACGAAGGCTTGGCTTCTCGTATTCGTCAATATCGAAGGATTCACCTTTGCCGGGAGATAGGTCGATGAGAGCGTTATATCTTCGTAGGAATACTCTCCACCCTCTTTTACGATTCGGTATATCCGATTCCCGGCGTGAACAAGCAAATCTTTTCGCTTGCCCTTGATGAACTGAAAAATCCCGTTGATAGGTTGGGCGTTACCGTCAATATCCTCGATTCGGAAAAGTTCGTTCCAACCATTTCTCTTCCTATTGACCCCATACTCATTGATGAAGTTTCGCATATTGGAGGCACGATTCGAGTGTACTCTTAAAGGAGAACTTGAAAAATCCACACCCTTGAAATTTTCAAGTGTGAGTTGTTTCCTTTCTTTGAGTTGTATATGGCTACTTGCTCTCATCTTAAATCTCCGTTTGAGATATTTTGGTAAACACCTTCCCCGAATGGGATTGCTTTGTTTGAACTACTTGCTCCATTGCCATTTCAAACCAATTCCTCGCTTCGTTCGCTTCGTCCGGCTCATCGTCTCGGAAGAGGTCTCCCTTGACGAAATACGGAATATGAGTCGCTATCTTATCGGGAATGGCGAGTTCCGTATTGTCATCGGTCTCGGAGGTAACTCTCGGAATTGAGGGATAATATAAAACCGTATAAGTCGTATGCTCATCGAGCAATGGAAGCACGAGAACATTGCCTTCCATACGGAACTCCGCATTACCCTCATACTCCTCCCTTCTCTCACATACAAGCCTATCAATATCGCAAAAATCCTCAATAAGCGTGGCGAGGTCAAAGCGAATGTATGAATCGCTTGCAAGCCCTTCGGAAGCGTTCAAAGTGTATGCCTTGATAGGAAGCACTCTTTTCTCTTCCAAGACCGAGAAGCACCGATTTATAGCCCCCGGCATATTGACGAGATAACTACCGTAATTCTCATCTCGAAGGGCATTATCGAGTTCGTCAATCGACAAGTCCGTGTGTGTACTCACAAACATTATCTTCAACGATTCGACTTTAATATCTCCAAGTTTCATAATCGTCTCCTTGTAGCAATTTGACGGAGTTGCACCGCCTATACTCTTAATTGCATAAAGAGCCTACCTATGCGATAGGCTCTTGTTTCGTTATACGAGCGCCGCAACGCCGATTTTGGGAGTGCCGGGAGATACCACGACAATCTTCCCCTTGTTCTCGCCGGAGACATTTTTGAATCTGCCGCTTTCGAGTTTCAAGAGGCTCGTGCCTACCGGAACGGTGAGGTTGAGGTCTGCCACGCCTTGAATACTGTTGCCCGCCTTCACGGTAAGCGTAGTTGCCGCCGTAGCGACCACAACGAGAACGATTTTATCGTCTCTCTCCGTAAATTCCACCGCCTTTTCGGTGTCGGCGGTAAGCGCTTCGAGTTCCACGGTTGCGAGTTCGTTTCTCATTTTAAGTTCCATATTCCTTGTCCTCCTTATGCGTATTTGACGTTGATATTGATGATTTCTTTCGGACGGACTACCTTGGCGTCAAACAAGATAAAGCCCTTCACGGCGTCTGCGAACTTCTTCTCCGGGCGGTATGCCTCGGTGTGAGTGAGAGGTTTCGCAAAGGCAATCGCCCTTTGAGTACGAATCATAATGTTGTCCGTAGCGCCGGAATCCGTTTTGTGGACGTTGTTCGACATTTTAACGATGACCTTGCCGTACATACCCACTTTACCGTTTTTGAGAATCTCGCTGTTGTTCGTGTCCTCGAAGCGATATGCCTTTTTGAGAATCGTATAGAATCTCGGAGATACCGTAACAACGATTTTCGTGGACTCTTTGACGTCGTTCTCGAAGAGTTTTTGAATGGCGAGGTCAAGCACGTCAAGGACGTATGCTTCGCCGGAGGCGGCGGTCTCTTTCGCCACAACCTTCGGAGCGGCGGTATAAAGCGAGGCAACGGACGAATCCTTTGCGAAACTTGCGATATAGGTATCAACCTCGTTTGCAAGCCCCTCGCTCGTCTCGGCTTCGAGTGCGTCCATAATTCCGTCAACCGCTTGCGCCTTGTCAATATCCCCTACGAGATAGTTGAAGTAGGCGATTTGGTTGATATACATAATCACAGACGTATCTTCAATTTCCTCCGGAGCGTCAATGTCGTTGTTGCGGCTTGCCTTCGCAATTCTTTTAATCGTAGGCTTGCCTACGCCCAGAATCGTTACGGATTCGCCTTTTTTCTTGACCTTGCCTTCATATTTGCGGTTGCAATCTTCCGCAAAAACGCAAAGTCTTTCGAGTTCTCTGTTGATACCCTCCGACCATACGGAAGGAATAAAATTTTGGTATGCCATAATAGAATTATCCTCCTTCTTTGTTTATTTTGTTTATTTCCACTTTCGCATACTTGCCCTAATCTTGTCATAGTTCTTATGGACTTCCTCTTGGGTCATCTTTTGAACTTGCTCTTTTGTGAAGAAGCCACTATCCGCTCCGTTAGGGCTGGATAGAGCGCCGGGTGAAGCCTTTGAGTTGGCGAGAGTCTGTTTTGCAATTTGTCTCGCCTTCTTCTCGTATTCCGCCACCAACCCCACAAATCCTTCATAGATTTCCGAGAGTGGAAGCGTTCCTACTTTGCCGCTTGCGAATGATTGGAATTGCTTATCTTGGAGAAGAGTATTTATATCGACCTCCGGGTGCTTGGTTGCAAAGTCATCATAGTCCTTGCGATACCATTCCTTTTCGGTCTCCTCTCTCGTTTGTTTGGCAATCCTTTCCTTCTCTTTCGCCTTGTGGAACTTCGAGAAGTCTGCCAAAGGGTCTCCGCCCTTGGTCTCGATTTCCTTCATCGTCAAGTATTCTTCCACGTCTGCCGAGTCTTTCATCTCTTCGCCCGTGAATGGATTCTTTCCTCCGAGGGTCTCGATAATGGCTTGCTCTCTCGCCGCTTTCAATTCTTGCTTGCGTTCTGCCTCACGCCTACGGCGAGCATTTTCGGAGTTTTGCTCACGAGATTGCGAAGGCTCTTCCTTCTTCGGAGGTTGAGGCTTTTGCTCTCCACCTTGTTCCGAAGTATCGGTGAACTCCGCTTCGTTTTCTTTCTCCGTGTCTTGTTGGTTGTCGGCAGCGTTCCCGTCAACCGAAGGATTGTTCTCCTCCTCATTTGTTTGCGCTGTTTTGAGTTCGTCTGGCATAGCTTTCTCCTTTGGATTTTTCCGCTATTCCGTGCGTAAGATTTTTGTATAGCATAGGTCGAAGCCTAATTACTATCTTTGTTTGTAGGTCGCTTGACCTCTTTCCCATAGTTCGGGCAATTTTTATTCCGGCACACTTGAATCTTCAAATCTCCGATTCGCTTGACCGTTGCCGCCGTTTTGCATTTAGGGCATAACATTTTGAATACCTCCTTGACTTGCGAGAGCCGTTGCGAAGTCCGTTGCGTCTTGCCTCGTTTCGGCTATTGCTTGGTTTCCGAGATTGATTTGCTCGTTCGCTTGGCTTAACTTCGCCTTGGATTCCACATATAGATTTGCGAGAAGCGTTTTTAGGTGGTTGTTCTCTTGAATGAGCGAGACCACCTTGTCTACCGTCTCTTTTTGTTGCTGAATAACCTTGGACGATTCCGCTAATTGCTCGCCTAATTGTTGCACTTGTTGAGTGAGTTGTTGTACTTGACTTTGCTCGTCCTCTTCGATTCCTTTGAGAATTTCCGTGCGATTGGAGAGAGCGTCCTTGGGATATGCCTTCAAGTAGGTTTTCATCGAAATAAGCCCCTTACCGAGAAGCATATCAAGAGCATTTATATCGCCAGCCGCACTCGACTTCGTTCCGGCGGTTGTCTCTACCACTACCTCAAAGTCAATGGATTGATAATCGGCGCTATTGAACACGTCCGTCATCTCGACCTCTTCCTCTTGGGGCTTGCCCGTACTATCGAGAATCGGTTGCCCTTGCAAGTCCACCTTGGGAGCGTTTTGCTCATAGGTAAACTCTTTCTCCGTGTAGTAGAGTTTGAAGAATTGTGCGAGGATTTTCCCTTGCTTCTCCTTGACAAGCCAGAAGGCGTCTTTGAGTTCCTCTACCGGTTGTTGTGCTTGGGATTGAAGTTGAGCAATGGCGGCACCGGACATACTCGCTCCGAGCGTCTCCCCGGTCATAACCTCGGTAGAGCCGGTCATTACTCTCGTTAATTGAGTCAAGGTGTCGATGAGTTGAAGCGGTTGCGATTGCATTGCTTGCTCGGTCATCTTGCGGATTCCGTTGCCCGTTAGCGAATAGTCAACGAGGACTTGACCCGGCTCGTTGTTTATCACTTGCCCTTTGAGAGCGTTAGGGTGAACGATATACTTTCCCCAAGCGACCTCTTGTGCGTTTAAGAGGCTCATTGCAAGGTTGAAGTTTATAGCCTTTTGATTGGGAATGATACCCTCTACCTCTCCGAGTCCGTAGATAGACTTCTCACGGATTTCATAGTTCCCTACGACTATCGGGTAGAGCGAAGCCTTTACTCCTTCGTGGGTCAACTCTTCGCCTTCTCCGTTGTCCGGGAGGCTATTGTTTGGAGCGTCCTCTTCAAATCCGAGTTCCTTGGCGGCGGCTTCGAGGTCGGGAGCAAGAGGGAACGGCTTATTTATGACTACCGTCCTCGTTGCTTTCTCGCAATAGACTTCTCCGCCTTTGCGGAAGTACCTCGTAAGCACCGTGCAAAGTTTATTTCCTTCTTGCTCGATTACTCCGTATTTGCTATCCGGCTCATCGGAGACAATCGCCTCCGGGTCTACCCCTTTGTCGCATTTCGCCCTCACGCTCTCTACGTCCTCACGAGAGGCAATGAGAATCCACTTTTGCTTTTGCTCATCGAGTTCCGTGGGATTCGAGAAGAAGATATTGAGAGGGTCTATAATCTCACACCTCAATCCACCCTCTTTGATTCCGTTCTTGCCTTTTGCTTCGGAATCCCAATAGTAGTGATAGAAGTACGAGCCTTTCTTTACTCCGTCATCAATCGCCTTTTTGTCGAGGGCTTCTTGCCCGATTTCCTTTTGGATATAGGCGGCGAAGTTATTGAACTTCTCCACGTCTGCCATTTCATCTTCGGCTTTGTAGATGATTTTGACGGGAGTAGCGAGGATTGCACTCTTCTTGTTCCGGCATATCATTTTGATAATATTGACTACCGGGCGAGGAAGGTTTTTGGTGTTCTTCGTGGGCACTGCCCATTGCTTTCCTTCGTAGAAGTTGACGAAGGTCGGAAGGTTTTTGGCGAGACCGCTACTTTGTTGGTAGGTCAAACCGTTCTCATAATCTTCCCAAAGAGCCGTAACCTCCGAAACGCTGTCTCTCGCTTCGGTTGTTTGCGTGTTTGGATTAGCCATTCTCATCTTCCTCCTTTGCTCCGTTTAGCCACTCATCGAGGATTTGAGAGGCGGAGACGGGTGCGTCCTCTTGCGAAGTTCTTGCCGATATGGTTTTCAAGTCCTTTACGCAATCTTTGAGTTCGCTTATCTCCTTTTCAAGTGCGGCATTTTTCTCTTCAAGCGCCTTGATTCGTTTCTTATATCCGAACATTAGAAGTCCTCCCAATTCATAAATCCATTCCCTTCATCGCTCTCGCTCGTGAAGTTTTCTTCGATGAAGTCATCTTCCTCCGCTTCCGCTTCAACCCATAGGTTGGATTGTTGCGAGGAGATGAAGTGAGCAATCGCCTTCGCCATTACCAAGTCATCGTGAGCGCCCTCAATGGCTTCCATTTTGCCATTCTCTTTCTTGACGAAGGTAGTCATCTCTTTGAGCGTTTCAACGTCCACCTCAATCGTGGGGTCTTGTCGCATAAGAAGAACGAGTTCTCCGATGATGATAGGCTTGGTCTTTTTAGTGGTCTCAAATCCCGGAACGGTCTCAACCTTATCGGAGATTTTATCCACCCTCTCACGCATATAGAGATTGGTGTAGCCGAATTTTTGAATGACCCTTGTCGGGTATCGGCTATAATTCGTCTCTATTCCGATGAGTGCGTTATTGTAGTACATAGCGAGGCAAAGCATTTGTTCAGCGTATAAGTCCTCGTCTATGAGTTGCTTCCGAAGAGTCGCAACGGTCTTTCCGTTGGTGTTATCGATTACCTTGCCCGTGTAGTAGTCCTCTCCACTCCCGGCGGTATCGCCTCCGAGGACATAGGGGCATTTGGAGACAATCACTCCTTCGCCATTCCTCTTGACCTTCGGCTCTTCGTGAATCGTGATATATCCGTCTCGGCTCTCTACGAACTCTACATTCTTCAAGTGCCATTCGGTATCGACTATCTCGCCCTTGGAATCTTGTATCGGAGTTGCTACCTTGTCGTACTTGAAATAGCCTTTCTTAACGGCTTGCAAGGTGCTTACTCTCGCTAATTGGTTGTTAAGTGCCTCCTTGTCAAAGACACAATCACCGGACGAAACAAAGGCTTCCGTGGGCGTTATAGGGTACTCTTGCTTGATAGTGTTCTTATCGAGATAGGAGTCATACTTCTTGCAATACCAAGTTATTTGCTCCTTATCAAGCCCCTTCGCCTTTAATACCTCTATCCTCTCCAAGAGCCAAGGGTCTTTCGTTTCGAGGTATTGATATTCGGTGCTTCGATATTCCGAAGTCCTCCACCACTCATAGAAGAGGTTGTTGCACGATTCGGAATCCCAAAGGTCTTTCGCCTCGTTGAAGCCGTTCGCCGTTGTCTCGTACACCCGGAAGGCGTCCTCGGTCATCGCTTCGCCTATCGACTTTTGGAGGTTGGCAAGGCTACACTCATAAAAGGCTACCTCGGAGAAGTGTACGAAGTTCAAGGTGCGTGAACGTCCTACTTGGTCGGAAGCGGTTGCGATACGCCACGATGAATTGAGTTTATCGAAGAAGAGTTCGTTGACCGAGTTGAACTTCTCCGTAGGCTTTAACTCTTCCGGGAGGCGGTTATATACCACCCTCGCCTTATCGTTGAATATCGCCCTCGTATTGTCTCCACTATCGGCAAGCGTGAAGCCAGAGAAGTTCTTTTGCACTATCGCAAAGGCGAGTTGCATTGCCGTTATGAGACTTGTGAATCCTTGCTGCCTTCCCTTCAAAATGAAGTAGGGCTTCTTCGTTCCCCATTCCTCGAACTTGGAGATGAAGTCTCTTTGCACTTCGTTGAGGAAGAAGGGAACGGTCTTTTTCTTCTTATCGACTATGTAGAAGGCAACCTCGATGAGAAGATAGGGCTTCGCTTGCACCTCCCTCACGAGGTTATCGTCCGATAATATCCGAATAGCCGAGGCTCTCACGAGTTCCCGGTCATAGTCTATATCGTGCCTCTCTTCCCATATCCGCTTCCGCTTTGCGATTATATCCGATACCGTTAGCATTAGAAATCCTCAAACTTCTTCACGGTGATAGACCCTTCCACAATCGCCGTTGCCTCTTTGTTGGCGAGGGCTTGCTTGTCGTAGAGTGTTCCGAGGACGGTTGCAAGGCTCTTCACGTCATCAACCTTTATCTTGGCGAGTTTCATATAAAGGGCTTGCCTTTGTTGGCTCGTGAGGGTCTTGTAGTCCAACTTGGAAATCTCTTCCACGAGTTCGTCAAGGGCTTCCTCGTTATCCATTGCTCTCGTGAGTCTCTTTTCGAGGACGCCTTTGGAGAGGTCTATGAGTTTCCAAGCGTCATTGATGAAGTCCTCTTTCTTTTTTTGGCGAAGTTTGGCGATATTATCTTCGCCACTCTCTTCCGCTTCCTTATCGAAGGCTTCCTTCCAACTCTTAACAGTAGAGCGAGGGAGTCCTAACTCTCTCGCCACAAAGGAGACACTATTATTGACCGTGAGGAGAGCGATAGCCTTCTCTCTTATGTCATCGTTGTATTTTTGACCTTTCGCCATTCGCTCACCTCCTTGAAAAGTCTTATAATGGAGAGTTACAACCTTTTTACACTACTCATCAACTCTCCGAAGTTCTTCGCAACCGCCTCTCCGTCTCCCTTTCTCTCTCTTCTATGGGAGGCGAAGGCTTATAGCGGATTCTTATGGGTTTTGGTGGAGTGGGAATGAGTCGAACATTCATCAAGGTCGTTTCGGTAGAATATACACCTTCGAGTCTACAAGCCCTTCCATTAGGCTACCACCCCATATAGAGAGGCTTTTCCGCCCCTCTCGCCGCTTAATAACAACCGCAAACTTTTTCGGCTTTGCAGAGTTCCTCATCGGTCTTACCCCAGATAGCGAGGCGATTCTGCAAGATTTCGGCATATCTTTGCATAGTGCGTAATTGTTCATTGAGCATATCACGCATACGGAAAGACAAGCCAGCCTCAACGAGTTTCTTGCCGTAAAGGAACGAGGACAACTTAACAATCTTCTCGTTAAGTTCTTCGAGTTCCTTCTCTACTCTTTCCTTTGCCGGGTCAACGGGTTTCTTTTCGTCCATAATAGACCTCCTTATAAAATCATTAAAAGGATTATCACGCAGATAGAGATTATCAAGTTTATACAGGAGAATAATCTCGTCATCTCTACCTCCATAATCCTTGGCAGAGGAGGAATGAATCGAACATTCGCATAAGAGAGTCAAAGTCTCTTGCCTTACCGCTTGGCTACTCCTCTATGGTTGCGGAGGGCGGATTCGCACCGCCGACCTCTTGTGTATGAGACAAGCGAGATACTTCTTCTCTACTCCGCTATATTGAGGAGGCGATTTTGCTCTCCGTTGATAGAGCGTTCTCGGCAAAGGGAGCAAGCCTTAATTACCCCTTTCTCCTCCTCACGATACATTATCCCATAAAAAAACCTACTCCGGACAATAGAGTTTCGGAGTAGGTTGCTATTGAATTTATAACAAAGAAGCAATTTTTTTGATTATGATTGTTATGCGATTTTGAACTCCTTGCGTAGAGAATCCTATATCCCAACCGATTTTATAGTAAGCCTTCCCATTGATATATCCGTCAATGATGATTTTCTTATCGAGAGGGTCTAACTTATCGATAGCAGCCATATACTTCTCTTCAAGCGTTGTTGCCCTCGCTATGTAGCCTTGAATGTCAATCCGTTTGAGAAGTTCCTCGATTCGCTTCTTTTCTTCGTCCACAGCCTCGGAAGGAGGAAGCCCGGAGAGATATTCGAGTCTCTTCTCGTGCTTATCCTTCATCGTCATCAAGGCTTCTATGGAGTGAGTTACCTTTCGGAGTTGACGAAGGTCTCTTTTGATAATCTCTATATCAATCACCGCCCTCCTCCTTTGGCTTCGGAAGAAACTTAATACCTCCACTTCTCGCCACGCATTTTCCTTTGACCTCTATCTCGTACCACACGAGAATAGCCTTTGTCTCCGGGTCTACCGCTCCACGATAGAAGAGATTCTTTCCGTCTTTGGCGAGTGCCTTCTTGATTTCCTTTCTCTTCTCTTCGGAATCCGCCGCCCCTTCGGTATCATAGCCTTGCTCTTTGAGAAAGTTATAGCCCAACTCATCGATAGCGGCGAAGGCTTCTGGGGGGAGAATATCGAATATATCAACTTCTTTTTTGCTCATCGTTCTTCCTCCTTCATAAAGCAAAGCCAATGCGTTTTGGCTTGTTTGCCGCTCCTATGCCCAAATAAAGGCTCTTCCCCACAAACATTGATAATCTCTCGTGTTGCAATATCGGTCTCACACCACTTGAAGATTAGCACACCATTCGGTTTTAATACCCTCATACACTCTTTGAATCCGTCTCGTATGAGAGGCTTCCAATTTTCGGGAAGTTTGCCATACTTCTTTTTAAGCCAAGCATTTTCTCCGATTTTAACCAAATGAGGAGGGTCAAACACCACCAGATAGAAAGACTTATCGGGGAAGGGAAGTTGTGTGAAGTCGGCCACAATATCCGGCTCCACGTCTATTCTCCTCTCGCTATCGTTTTTGGTAGATTTCCAAATTCTCGTTCCGTGTTCCACTCGCTTGTCTATGTAAAGGCAATTCGGGTTATCTTTTGTAAACCATATAGTTCGAGACCCACAAGTGGCGTCAAGTATCTTGCAATCGTCTAAATTTTTACTCATTCGGTATCTCCTCCCCATTCTCATCGTAATAGTGAAGGTCGAACTCTTTGAGAAGAGGACTTCCAAGGTCGATTGTTTGCTCTTCATACTCGTCTCCGATATTCTTCCTCACGATATTGCTTTCCGCTTCGAGAAAGCCTATATCCAAATCGTAGGTGGCAAGAGCCTTCGCTCTTCCCCTTGTTTTGGCTATCACGAAGAAGCAGGTGTTTTCATAAGGATTTGTGATTTTGTAAATGTTCACTCTAAATACCTCCTATTCCAAAGTTCAATCGCCTTGTTTTTTGCTTCCTCGCTTGCCGAATAAATATTCTTACCCGCCTTGCTGCTTGCCGTGCTTCCTCTTGCGTAACATTTCTTGCAACGCACCGTGGCGCTATGAGTTCCGCTATCGCTCCATTGCCCATTGTGTTTACTTTCTACCTTCAAAGAAGTGCTACCGCAAAACGGACACGGTTTTAATTCGATTTCGCTCACTTTGAATCCCTCCTTTGCCAATACTCATCTTCGAGCCTCCGTTCCAACTCGGCAATCTTCTTCCTTTGCTCGGTGATGATAGCCGATTGAGCGATTATAGCACTCTTGGCTTCCTCTCGCTCGTTTTGGATATTCGCCACCATTCCAACGCAACGATGATATTCCGCTTCGTAGTCGATTGAGAGGGTCTTGCAAGTAGGCTCATCGTCCTTTCCGAATATCTCTTCATAGGTCTTGAAGGAGAACATACACCAGCCTTTCGTCAGCCCCTCAAAGCCTTCGAGGACGTGCGTGATTTCAATGTTCACCTTTCTTCCGGTGTATCTCCCTCTTGTCGGATTCCATTCTCGAAGGTCGTATATATCGCCCTTCTTGTAGTTCCTATCGTTAAGCCGAAGTTCGGCTCTCTTCCTCCCTGCTATCACTTCCTCAAAGTATTCGGGAAGGATTTTGATTGAGGGGATTTTCTTACAAAGTTTCTCGCCCATAAGTTAATCCTCCTTTGCTTGATTGATATAATCTTCGGCGGTAGGAAGTTCCGAACTTTCAAAATATTCCGTTACAATCTCGGTTGCGTGGCAATCATCGCAAATCCCCGACAACTCTTCTATATCGCCACAAGCCCTATCAAGGGCGGCTCTCAATATTTTGTTTTCGGCTTGCAACTCCTCTATATACTTCGCCGCATAGAGGTCGCAATGTTGGTCGCTTAAACGAAGGATTCCAACTATTTTATTGTTCATCTCTTCGTAGGTATTGACCGCCACCGCTCCATTATCGATTATGAGGTCTTTCTTGTAAAACACAATACCCTTACAATACGGCTCGGTATCATCGTAAATCTCATAGGTTTCGTGCGGAATATCCGTCTTATACGTCCAAGTGAATTTTTCGCCTTCGCCACACCAAACCGCCTCTATTGTGCGACAGTTATTCGTCATCTCTTCCAAGATATTACCCTCGGAATCAAGACAGCAAACACCGCCTTCATAGCAACCAAATTCATCGTAAATTGCACCGTCTAACTCCATAAGGTCATCGCTTGCCCCATAGACGATAACGATACCGTTTTCTTTTGCAAATTCTACGATTTCCTTTTTTGCCTCGCTTCTATACGGAAGCATATTGAGTCGCTTTGCGACATACTTCAACTTATCCATTAGGTTTCTCCTTTTCAAAAATTTTAGATTCTATGAGCCTTTCGACAACTCTTTTCATCATTATCGGCGGTACGCTCATTCCGCATATATATCCCACGCTTGAATAGGAATCGCTTCCGAAGTCGAAGTCTTGTGGGAATGTTTGAGAGTTTCGGATTGTCTCTTTGCTTATGTAGCACTTCTTCTCAATATCGATGACGTCTGGCTTCCCTCGCAATGTAGGAATCACCTCATCGTCTCGTATGTAGTAAGTTTGAAAAGCGCTCCCTTTCTCTCCGAGCCTCACTCTCGTATCGGCGAGGCATTTGTCTCCGGGCTTTGCTTGTGAAACGAGCCAATAGGAATGAGTATCTTTCCCAAAAGCCTTCCCTAATCCGTCCTTGCAAGCCCCGTATGTAACTTTTTCGTAGTAGAAGGACAAGTCTATGCTCCGAAGGTCGAAGTCGAGCCTCGTGGCTATAAACACCACTCTATGCCTCGTTTGGGGAATCCCCATAAACTCGCCTTTGAGAAGTTCGTGCCTAACGGTATAACCTATCTTTCGGAATCGCACATATATCTCTTTGACATACTCAAACGCATTTCCGAGGAGAAGCCCTTCGACGTTCTCCATAATGGCAACCTTCGGCTTTAACTTCGCAACCGTATCGATAAACACAAATAGAAGGTCATCGAGCGTTTGGAGTTTTTGTCCTTCTTTGAATCGCTTTTCTACTCCCCACGCTTTTTCTCGTTGCCCAGCCATTGAAAAGGTTGAGCAAGGAGGCGAACCGTCAAGAATATCCAAGTGGTAGAGTTCTTCGGGTAGGTCATCGAGTTTGTTGAAGTCTCGTATATCCATAAGGTAGTTATACTTCGGATTGTGATTCTTCACATAGACCTTATTCATTCGAGGGTCTATCTCGCAGCACCCCAACACTTCGCAACCGGCAAGTTTATAGCCCATAGTGCTACCACCTCCGCAAGCGAAGCAAGAGAACACTTTCAATCCGTTTTTCGGTGGATAGCCCCCCCTCATAGACCATTTCCAATCCGTAGCCTTTTGAGGTTGGAAGGCAATTCTCATCGGGTCATCTTCGGGGAGCATATCGAATATCGAGTATTGATTATCCATTCGCCCTCCTAAATTCCCAATTTCTTCGCAATATCGCTCTTCTCGTCTCGCACGACGCTTCGGAAGTCATCGCCTTCCAATTTGATAACCCTCGTTGCCATTTCGTTTATGCGCTCGATAATCGCCTTATCAAGCCCAAGCACACTCGCCAATTCCGAGATTGAGTAGTTCGATGAAAAAATAGTGGGCTTTTGTGCGTTATACCTCGCATTGAGAACCTCAAAGAATTTTTCCTCCGCCCACTTTGAAGAGGCGGCATTATATTCTCTTCCGAGGAACTCTTTGCCAAGGTCATCGATAAAGGCGAAGTTGTAATATTGCAAATGATTCAAGATTGCACATTCGCCCATACCGTTTTTGTCATACGAGGCTCGTATCTCGTTGAGGATTGAGGCGAGATTTGTGTAGATACACGAATATCCCTTCCACACCAACTCGTTACATATACAAGCCAAGAGGAACGTCTTGCCCGAAGAATTGTCTCCATAGATATAAAGCCCGATATTATTCTCCAATACCTCTTTGCTCTTCTCTACATAGTTCTTTGCTTTGACATAGGCTTTTCGGTTATGCTCCGTTATGGTTGCGTCGGCGAACATAATATTTCGGTATCTCGCCCCCGTTAGAGAGAGTGCTTTTTGGCGATTAAACTCTTCCATTCTTTTCCGAGCCTCTTCCTCTTTGCGCTCCTTCTCGGCGGCTTCTTGCATACATTGACAAGCGCCGTGCATACACACATCACCCTCATCGAGAACCCAAAACCTTCTCGTCTTGCACTTCTTGCAATAAGGGAGTCCGTCATCGCCGAGAAATTCGTCTTCTTTGAGTTTGTCTTCGCCGGAAGCATATCTCCCTTTCAATTCTTCAAGTGTATATCCGAATTTGAATCGCTCCATTATTCGTCCTCCCTTCTATCGTATTTCGAGGCTTTTGCTCCCTTTTTCGGTGTAGTCTTTTGCTCATCGCTTTCCCAAGTGCGAACACAAGCCTTCCAATCCTTCATCGGGGATTTGCCTATCTTCCAGCCCTTCGCCTCGTAAAAATCCCAAAAGCGTTGAGGGTCTACTTTGTTGTTTCGTTCTTTGCAATAAGCGGCTACTTCCTCCACGGTAGGCTTTGAAAACCGCTTGGCTTGCTTCGTTTGAGGTGTGTTTGCCGATTCATCGGCACATACCTCTTTCTCTTTGTCTATATCTTGGTCTATATCTATCTCTATATCTCCGTTACTTTTTGTTACAATGCTGTTACATTGTAACGCTTGGGCTTGTAGCAAGGCTCTATGCCTTCTTACTCGCTCCGCACTATCGGATTCGCCACCTATCATTTTTTCGACTTCTCGCATATAAATTGTTTGGTCATCGAGAATCTCAATCATTTCAAGGCTCGTGAATACCTTCATAGCACTACGGACAATATCGATATTCGTTCCCGTGATAGTAGACAACATTTTTTCGCTATACGGGATTGTGTCGCTAAATCGCAAACTCCCGCTATGGTCTACGCTCTCGCAAAGCAACTTCAAGTAGAAGAGTATGTAGTCCTTTCCGTTCTCCATATCCTCGATGATTTTTATATCGTGCCTTTTGAAGAAGTCCTTTTTGAGTTTCAACCAATAGAATTTTTTCTCCGACATAACTCAACTCCTAAAACGGAAGGTCATCATCGTCATCGTCTACCTCTTCCAATCGAGGCTTCTTTTTGCTTCTCTTGGGAGGCTCGTCCGAATCTTCATCTCGCTTCGATGAAAGGAACTCTATCTCACTACATTTCACTTCCGTTACTTTGCGTTTATTCCCGTCATCGTCTTCCCAAGTGCGATTTTCAATGCTTCCGATGACCGCCACCTTGCTACCCTTTTTGAGGTAACGGCAACAATTTTCGGCTCTCTCCCTCCATACGGTAAAATCAAAGAAGTCCGTTATCCTATCGCCGTCCTCGGTTGTATAATTCCGATTTACGGCGATTGATAACTTAGCGTAAGAAATTCCGCTTCTCGTCTCTTCGAGTTCCGGGTCTCTCGTGAGGTTGCCAATGAGGATTACTTTATTCACGGCTACCTCCCGAAAGCAAAGCGGCAAGAAGCACTTCCGGAGGAAGCCCCTCTATGACTTTTTTCTTCGTTTCCGAGATAGCCTTGTCCGCCGCCTCTATCGTTCCGATGAGAGTGGACGTGTTGCAAGAGGTTACAACAATTCCGTTTGCTTCGACCCCCCCCGCTGATTTTCGCCGGCATAAGCACCGATGATAGCCTTTGTAACGCTATTCACCACTTCCTCGCCGTTGTCGAGATTCTTGATGATGATACGGAAGCCCTTTTTGTTGTCGTGGGTTTCCGACTTGACCGTTGTATTTCTTTCAAACATAGTTGATTCTCCTTAATCTAAATAATTTTTGCCGATGATTTTCATAAACTCATCTCGGCTATGAGTTTCTTCAAACTTCGCTTGGCACTCCCTTTTCAACCTCATATCAAGGTCGGGATTGAAGTGAACGCCTTCGTTTGATAAATTGTGATGTCTTCCGCAAAGGAACACTTTGAATCCGTGCTTCTCGCTTTGCTTCCTATTCGCCGTGCCATAAAAGATGTGGTGGTCGTGAAGGTTATATGTAGTTCCACATACATAGCACCTTTTTTCGGTTTGCATAATGCTTTTAGCCACGATATTCCCTCCTTGCAACCTCTATCTCCGAATCGTAAATTCCGAGTTCGGCAAGTTTATCGAGTGTTGCCTCTATGAGTTCCGTCATCTCTTTCGTATCGAATTTTGATGAGCCGATGAAGTATTGGTAGACATTGAGCGTCTTTCCATTTACCTCTCTTTCGCCCATTTTGCGAACGACACGGAACGATTTCTTTAACATAGGCTCGGCTTCGGGAAGGGCTAATAGATAATCGTAGGAGACATTTGCTTCTTCAAGCATAATGGCATACGCCTCTTCGCTTGATACTTTGTTCTTCCTCCCACTCATCGCCATAGCCAACTTCCCAAGCAGCACCCACAAGAGTTTGTTTTGTTCGAGGCTTCGTTTCGACCTATAAGGTTTTACTTCCACCTCCAACTTCTTTTCGGAGTTTTTTGTTTCCTCGTAGGCAAGCATAGCGGCTTCTTTTTCGAGACCGTGAACCACATAACTAATCACGAGGTCATTGTTTTCGTTAGTCATTCGGAAGGTCTTTTCCGCTATAAACTTACTCATCGGATTCCTCCTTTTCTATTTGCTTTTTAAGCGCCGTGATGAGAGATTTGAATTGCTCGTCCGTGAGGTCGTTTATCTTTATAGGCTTTCCGAACTTCTTGGCAATCCATTCGTTGACACTTGCAAGTTCGATAGACGAGTTTTTAAGGAGGTCGTTGACTTGCGCCCACTTGGACTTCTCTCTCGCCTCACGTCCTTTATTTTTCCCTTCGGAAGACGGAGCGGGATTATCCTTGCCTTTCTTTTGCTTGTCTTGATTCTCACGGTCCGGGTCATCTTCGTCCGTAGGCACTCCCAAACTCTTCAAAAGAAGGTATCTTTCCGAATAGGTCAATGCGCTTCCGAACGCCTTGGAAAGGTCGTTTTGCTGCCCGTAATACTCAAACTCTACTCTTTGCCTATCCGAAGGCTCGTCTATGTTAATCCACTCGTAAGTGAGTTTGCCGTCAACGAGGAAATCCGTCTTGGTATCGCCGTAAGAGTTCTTATAGTCGAATGTTTGATAATTCCGATGTTCCGTTCCCACCGGGAGGAAGAGCAAACATACCTCTTCCATTTTCTCTTTTATGAGAGCGAGGATTTGAGAGCCGGAAACATAGGAATATGCGCCCTTGCCCGAAGTCTCGGCGTCTTTCGTAAGTACCTTGACCGTCTTTTTAACCTCGTTGATTTTTTGGTAGACGTTAAGCCCCATAACCTTTACCTCCATTCAAGGTCTTTCTTTATGTAGTAGACGTCCAACAACGAACGGAACATTTTGAAGTATTTTTTCACGGTAGGCATTTTGATTTCCTTGTGGTCGAAAGGCTCGTCCTCGTTCCTTCCAATATTGAGAATCATAATTTGCTCCACCTTGTATTTGTTTTCCGTTAAGAGATTCGCATAGGAAGAGACTTGAAGGAAGTGTTCGTTGAAGATTCCCTTGCCGCTCTTAAAATCGATGAGCGTGAGTTTTCCGTCAACCTTGCAGTAGAAGTCAAGCGTTCCGCCGTATTTGTATTTCTCCGATACAAACTTCTTCTCGTTGAAGATAGGCTCTACTTTATGTTGCTTCTCCCAATCGAGATACTTTTTGAATCCGACATTCGCCATTTCTTTTTCGAGGTCGGTATAATCCGAAAGGTCGGCTTTATTGCCCGTGATATGCGCTTCAACCAAAGCATGAATGAGAGTTCCAACCCTCGCCGCCTTGTCTACATATTTCGAGGAATCGATTCCTTGAAGTCCGAGATTGTTAGCCCACTTAACGAGCGCCGGCTTATTGAGAAGCCCCGTAACCGTTGTAGACCCCGGAACGAGAGTTCCGTCTTGAAGATAGTATCTGGTGTGCGCCTTCGTAACCTTTTTGAGTTTGTCTGCCATTAGTTTTTTCCTCCCTTTTGGTATTCTTTGAGATTGTATTCGTAGGATTTTTCGAGTGCCTTCATCGCCTTGGTAGAAGCCTCGATTTCTTTGATAATTGCTTCCGATTCTTCGAGAGTGCAATTCGTGAGTTGCTCTCCGAGAGCCTTGATTTTTTGCTCGTAGCCGACCTTGGCAAACGCAACCTGCCTTTCAAGGTCTCGAACTTGTTCCAAATAATATTCCGTCATTTTGATTGTCTCCTTTATTGACAAAGATTTTTTATTGTGGTATATTGTTTGGGAGGGTAACATACCTAAACCCTTTTCGTGATTAAACTTCGTTCTTATGCTTGGCGGCGAGAGCGGAGTTTTTTTCATCTTCGAGGATTTGAGAGTATTTCGCCTTCAATCTCTCGAAGCAATGATTGACCCAACTTGTAATATCCTTGAATCCGCATTTGCCGAGAGCCTCTTTGAAGAACTCTCGCGCTTCCGGAGGAAGGTTGACCGTGAGATGATAAAACTCTTTTTTCTTCTTGCTTCCCTTTGATACTTTGACCGTAACCTTGGGAGAGGTTAAGAAGATTTCGTGAGGCTCATAAATATCTCCAACTTCGCAACCCAACTCATCGCATAATGCTTTCATCATCGGGGGAATCGGAAGGCATTTATAATTCTCGAATTTGCTCATCATAGGCTCGTCCGTTCCGATAGCCTTGGCGAGTTCCTTTTGTTGCCTTCCTTTACGGATTCGCATTGCTCGTAATTGCACCGTTACACCTCCTTCGTCTCATCGACTATTTTCTTGCCTTGCTTTTGCAGCCAACGGAGTTGATACAAACGCTTCTTCTCCGGGTCTACCTTCTTGCTCAACGAGTCTCTTGCAAGTTGAACGAGAGGGTCTTTTTGTAATTGCTCCATTTCGAGCCGTTCTTTTTCCGAAAGCATATCGCCTCCTCCTTACTTGTTTTTCGAGACATACTCTTTGAGCGCTTCTTTAACCACGAAGGTCAAAGACACGTCTCGTTTCTTCGCCACTTCCGCTAAATCCGCATAGAGTTCTCTTGCGATATAGCACCCAAGACATCTCTTCGGCTTGTCGGCGGCTACTTCGTTACGCTCTTTCGCCATTCCTAACACCTCCTTTTGAAAATAAAAAATGGGCTTGCCATTCAAAGGCAAACCCAAGCCATATTAAATTGAGATTTATGGGTAATAAAAAATAGGCTTGCTTTTGAATTGCAAACCTATCTTATAACAACATTTTGAAGTATTTGCTAAAATATTTTGCCCAGCGGTCAATCTCATTATTGCAATTGCGACTCCCCCAACTTCAATTTGAGATATCCTTCCAAATTATCGCTTTCTCTGACCGTGACCGATTGGCAGCCCAGCATTCTCATTATAGCGGCTAAAAGTCTTCCTCCGCCAACTATCACATTTGCTCTCTTGGGTTCAAGTCCCGCCAATTGCAGTCTTGCCGCCATATCCATATTATGTATTGCGTTCGTAATTTCTTCTATTGATTTCAACGTCAATCCGTAGCCGTCGACAACTTTGGGATTGTATACCGTCATTTTTTCCATTATTGCGACAAAAGTCGTCGCAGTGCCGCCAATCGCAATCAAATTGTCAAACTTGGGCAATTTGCCGTATTCTTTTAAATTACAAGATATGAATTCGTCTATCGCGACAACGTCTTCTTTACAACTGTCAAAAATACGCACAGCTCCTATAGGAAGACTTTTTGCATACGTCAACCCGTTGACGTCGCCTACTGCAAGCTCCGCGCTTCCTCCGCCTATATCCAACACGCAGCATACTCCGTCAGTATAAGCCCCTACAAAGCCCAACTTCGCCTCGTCTTTGCTAGAAATTATTTCGACTTGTATATCCTTTTCTGAAAGCAACTGCAAAAACTCGTCTCTATTTTGAGCGCTACGCACAGCCTCGGTTGCAAAAACGTAAATACTTTCGCAATTTTCGCGTTTTGCTTCCAAAACGAATTGCTCCGTTGCTTCCGCCGTTTCTTTCATTCTTTCTTTATCAAGCCTTCCTGTCAAAGAAAGAGCGCTACCCAGCCTCGTCGTATTGATTTTTTTATATAAACTTTTGATTCCGTCGCTGACCATAAGTCTGACCGAATTGGAACCTATATCTATAACGCCATATTTCATTTGTGCTCACCGTCCGCCGCATCTTATTTTATAACTTTATGACTATTATAACAAATTTATTTTTGCCATATCAAGCGATTTGGACGGCGGGCAAACTAAAATAAAATGATTTTATACGCTTTGCGAAAATTTTTCGCAACCTAAATTTCTATATGCGATATTCAATGCTCCGTCGACAAAACCGAAAGCGACGGCTTGAGAATTTTTCAACAACGAAGAATATTTACCGTTTTTCAAATATTCTTCTATCAAAGAACCAACGAGATGCAAGCAGTTTTTCCAACCGCCCTCAACATAAAAAACAAAAACGTGATTTTCGTTTCGACTTGCATATAGCTCTTCGCCCTCGCACGCCCAATCGTCGTCTTTTTCGTCATATTCGGCAAATGCGGTAAGTTCTAGCGCATAAACGCAGTGGGCTTTTTCTTTATAAATATTAAAACAATATGCATTTGAGTCGATTTTAAAATCTTTCAATATACTATTTAGCCAATTCCCAAACAGAATATTAATATCTTCCATATTCTCCTGATGTCCTCCGTTTTTTTCTTTTGTAAAACTTTTTTAACCGTACAATTCTTAAAATCCGTACTAAATAAATGATACATATAAAGTCCAAAATGTATCAAGATTATTAAAAATTTTTAAACTTTTTGTAAATAATTAAGCATTTCTATAAATTCATACCGGTATAATATAACTTTAATATTTAAAAAGGCTCAACGCTTATCACAGTTGTAAAAAAATACTTGCACCTTTATATGACAAAGGCTATAATTATAATTGTATAATATATTAATTCACTGTTTGTGGAGGAAAGATACTGTGAACAAAAAAATATTTATTTTATTGACGGTGCTTACTATTATATTTGCGCTTTTGCTAGTAGCAGGATGCGACAGGCGCTCCAACGAAAATGCGGACGGAAATTCTGATAACAACAACTTTAGCAGCGGCAACCTATCCTCCGGCGAAGACGGAATAACAAGCGGAGACGAACAAAACAAGCCGCATTCCCATACCTATGCAGACGTATGGACGACAGATAAAGACCATCATTGGAGAGCTGCGACGTGCGGACACGATTCAATAATCGATAAAGCACCCCATAGCTATAATACCGACAATATTTGCTCTGCGTGCGGCTATTGCTTTTCCGACGGCTTTCTATTCCAACTAAACTCCGACAACGCTTCTTACAGCGTTGCGGGATTGGAAGAAGACAATTCAAAAACTCAAATAGACATTCCGTCGACATACAATGGCAAGCCCGTAACGGGAATTGCAAAGAATGCTTTCAAAGACCGCAAAGACATCACAAGCGTTACGTTGCCTTCTGGTATTTCTTATATAGAATCGTTTGCTTTTGACGGTTGCGAAGGCTTGCAAGGCGTGTATATAACGGAATTGGCAAGTTGGCTGAATATAAAATTCCAAGGCGATTGCTCCAATCCTCTGCAATATGCGCATAAGCTTTACGTCAACAATCAATTGGTCACTCAACTGAATATTTCCAAAGATATCACCAATTTCAATATTTTCTCCATATATAACTATGTTGATTTGAACGCCATAACCGTCGAAGCTGAAAATACAAAATATAAAAGCGACGGCAACTGTTTGATTGAAAAAGAAACAGGCAGATTGGTATTCGGTTGCAAAAACAGCATTATCCCCTCTTACGTCACGAGTATCGGTTCCGCTTCGTTCGAAGGCTGCCAAGGCTTGACAAGCGTCGTCATACCGTCTAGCGTAGAATATATAGGATTCGACGCTTTCCGCGGTTGTAAAGATTTGACTAACGTTAGAATAGAGGCAGGGCTAAATTATATTTACGACGGAGCTTTCCAAAACTGCAACAACTTAAAATACATCAACTTGCCGATAGGAATAAAAACCATAGGTATGAAAGTCTTCTACGGTTGCGAAAGCCTAACTGAAATTCAAATACCCTCCGGCGCTCAAAAAATCGACCAAGGCGCTTTTGCTTCTTGTATCTCGTTGACAAAATTAACTTTGCCGACAGGAATAGAAGAAATAGGCTCGCTAGCTTTTGCAAATTGCAGAGCGCTTACTATTTATTGCGAGGAAGAAAGCAAGCCCAACTATTGGACGGAAGCTTGGAACAATAGCTGCCCAGTCGTATGGGATTGCAAAAACAACGAAATAGCACAAGACGGAAACATTTACTTTGTCGACGAAAACGGATTAAGATACGCATTAGCGGACGGCAAAGCCGCATTGACTCTTCAATCCCAATCTTTGAGCGGCAACAAAACCATACCCGCGTCTATCGTCTATAAAGGTACCGATTACGAGGTAACAAAAATAAATGCCAACGCATTTATGAGTTGCCATACTCTGACAGGAGTCGTAATTCCCGTCAGCGTTATTAACGTCGATATGTCGGCTTTTAAATACTGCGATAACCTAACAATTTATTGCCAAGCGGCAACTAAACCCGACGGCTGGAACAGTTGGTGGAACGACGGCAACCGTCCCGTAGTTTGGGAATATAACGAAATTAATTTATAAAATTCAAGTCGAACGGCAGTATACGTTCGACTTTTTTATTGTAACTGTTTAAACTAGTTTAAATTGAAACAAATTTAGATAGAAAACCAAATAAATGGTGATGAATAATACATTATAATTCACTTTCACTTAAAAGTTAATTATAATACTCCTTACTAAACTAAGAAGAATATTATAATGAACAACAAAGAAATGATAACTTTTTTATCAGAACTGCAACAACACCTTAACAAAGCAACTGACTCAATCGCTTTTTTAGGCTACTTGCAAGCGCAAGAAGACGTTGCCAAACAACAACAAAATTCAAGAGATTCCGCAGCAAAGGAGTCTGAACAAATGAAATATCAAAACGCTGAAATCAAAAAGCGAAATGATGGGAGGTGGTACGCAAGATACAAACTTTACAACGGTATCTACAAATATATCTACGGTAGAACACAACTTGAATGTTACGAAAAATTAAGAGAATTTGCCGACAACAAAAAGCTAGTGAAGAAGTGCATCCAAGCAATCACTACTCCAAAAGTGCCGCCAAAGCCGACCTTTGGAGAGTTTTTTGAAACGTGGCTCAAACAAGAAAAAATACCAAAATGTAAACCAAATACCATAAGAGGACTTAAAAGCATATATAAAAATTATTTTTACAAACTGGCAGACAGACGTATTGACGAAATTACTACAAACGAAATAAGAACTTTTCTAAATGAAATTACTTCAACTTGCACAAAAGACCGTTGTCACATTATATTATCAGACATCTTCCGTCACGCAATCAACTACGATTTAATACAAGTATCCGTAATGCAGAAAATTACCCACTTTAAGCATAAAGACAAACCGAGAGAGCCATTTACTCACGAAGAAGAAGCTTTATTCATTGAACAAGCAGAGAAATCAAATTGCGCGCTTATATTCTTCCTAATGCTTTACGAAGGATTGAGAACGTCGGAAGCCAAGGCAATCACTCCGGCGGATATAAAAGACGACTATATCGTGGTTGACAAATCTATCAATGACTACGGCGACTTTGTGCCGACAAAGACCAACAACAAAAGAATCGTACCAATCTTTGACAAATTCAAGACTTACGCCGACAAGTACCGCGGAACTGCCACTACCCCTTGCCTTGGCAAAGTCAACAAGCACACCGCCGTCAAGGAATACAGGGCAATTCAAGAGGCTACAAACATATCAAAGCAAATGTATTCTCTACGTCATACCTTTGCTACACGCTGTGAAGAAGCCGGGATATCCGTCAAACAAACTGCTCAATGGATGGGACACTCTGATATTCATACTACTTTAAATAATTATATAGGTATACAGACCGCATTTGAGAAAGAAAATATAAAGAAAAAGAATGATATAGATTGACACAAATTTTGACACAAATTTTTAAAGCTAGATTATAAAAAAAGGGCTGTATTATTCAAAAATTGCCACATTTTAGAATAATACAGTCCAATTATTGAGATGGTGACTCCATCGGGAATCGAACCCGAGTTACCGCCGTGAAAGGGCGATGTCTTAGACCGCTTGACCATGGAGCCATATTTAATTTACGCTAATACAATATAATATAAATTAAATATATTGTCAACTGATTTTTTGCAATTATCTAAAATTAATATATTTGATTTGCAGTTGCAACAAAATTCAAACGGCTGTCGCTTAAATAGCTACAGCCGTTTGGTTAATTTAGTTCGCCGTATCGTAAGGGCTGTCGTAAGCGCTCTCAAAGTTGTTGGCTTGCGAATAAGGCTTGCCGTCTATACTCGGAGCTATATGACTCAAATAATTCGTATTTTGATAAACCCTAACGTATTCTATATCAAAAGACGCGCTTTTGTCGTGGGAGAACTGCCCTATTTTTTGTCCGTGCGGTCCATAGCCGTCGCCTGTGTCTATCTCATTAGTAAATCTCAAAAACTCGGGCACTCTGCAAACACCGCCTGCATTTGTCGCCCACGTTGCATATCCGTCGATAAAGAACACGTAGCACTCGGGCGTCCACAACAACGAAAACGTATGGAAGTTGCCGTCGTAAAGATTTTGTTCAAGCTTGACAATTTGGTCGTCTACCTTACCGCTCTTTCCGTATCCGTTCCACAGAAGAGCGTGTCCCATACGTGAAACTTTGTCGTTGTTGTATCTGAAAGCAGATTCGTACACGTCGATTTCCGTACCGTCGAGACCGTCGTTGCCAATCTCTCTCATTTCGTTGCCTTGCAACCAAAACGCAGACCACATTCCGTCGACATTGGGGAACCTTACGCTTGCCTCATAATAACCAAACGCTTGCGCCCATATTATATTGCTATCGTATGCCCTGCCGCCTTTTCCGTCGGGTTTTACCACCTCTGCTCTGCTTTCAAATCCGCCGGTAAAACGTCCGTCGGTGTGTCCGTAGGATTTGCATATCTCGCATTGGTGATTGGAATCGTATTCCGCCTTAACCTTGACAACTCCGTCTTCGACAGACACCATTTCGCTACACCAATAATTTGCATATTCGGGATGATTTTTCTTTTGACTTGCCCATCTGACGTCGTGACGCGACGTAGTCCAAATCTGCGGATTCAATCCGCGATTTTCGTTATAAACCACGTCAAAATTATCTATAAGCGTGGCGTACCAACCTTCTTCGTTGACGGTTTTATCTCCGTCGGAATAAAGATAAGTATCGGTAGTCAAACCGCTCAAATCAATAAAATCTTCTACTTTGAGTTTTGTCAAATCAACTTCGCTTGCCGATTTTCCAATTCTCTCGAGCGCAATTTTTTCCCAACCGTTGAGCGTAAATTTATCATAACAGGCGCAACTCGAAAACAAAATAGCAACCGTCAACGCAATGACTGAAATAATTGCTATTACTCCATACTTCTTTTTCATAATAACCCCTTTCAACAATTGTTTAAGACCATTATAACAGATAAAACGGTTGTTTTCAATACTCAATGACAAAGAATTTTATAAAGCGCTTCGCATCCGCTTTTTATATCGTCATAAGTTTTGTCGAAATCGCCCGTATACCAAGGGTCGGCAACGTCTCTGTCGGAGCCGACGTATTCAAGCATCGTATGTATTTTCTTTTGAGAATCTTCTCCCAAGATTTTCATCATATTAATTATATTGTATCTGTCCATACCTATAAACAAATCGTATTTGTCATAGTCTTCTTTTCTCAATCTTACAGCGCGTTTTCCGTCGCAAGAAATTTTGTATTGCGAAAGTTTTCCAACCGTTCCGTAATGCACGGGATTGCCGATTTCTTCACAGCTTGTAGCAGAAGAAGCGATAAAAAAATCTTTTTCTCTGCCCTCTCTTTTGACAATATCTTTCATTACAAATTCCGCCATAGGCGAACGGCAAATATTACCGTGACAAACGAACATTATCTTCAACATATTATCCCTCTAAAATTTTTAAATTATAATATTTAAAATCAAACTTAAACTGGCAAATTTTACTCAATCGTAAATGACCGATTCCAAATAAAGTCCTTGCGGGTCAAGAGTTTTTCCTGTGCCAATATGTTTTTTTGAATCGATTATTTTGGATATATCTTGCGGACTCAATCTTCCTCTTCCTACGTCTATGAGAGTGCCTGCAATTATGCGCACCATATTATGCAAGAAACCGTTGCCTGTTACTCTGATATATATTTCGTCTCCGCATTGTTCAATATTAAGCGAGTAAATGGTTCTGATTGTGTTTTCTTTTTCGTCGTTGGCAAGCATAAAAGCTCTGAAATCGTGTTCTCCTTCGAAATATCCGCACGCCTGCTTCATTTTTGCAATATCCAAATCATAAAAACAGATATGGTAATATTTTCGTTTGAGAGGAGAATGAATTTTGCAAAGACAAATTTTATATAGATAAGTCTTGCGTTTGGCTCCGAATTGCGCGTGAAAACTATCGTCGACTTTTTCACAAGACGTAACGGCAATATCCTTTGGCAACAGCGTATTGATACTGTATCCGAAACTGCTTGTTTTCAACTCTGCGTCAACGTCGAAATGCACGACTTGCGCTATAGCGTGCACTCCTGCGTCCGTCCTGCCGCTTGGATGCACTGTGATAGGCTGCTGAAATCTTGTGGACAGCGCTTCTTCTAATTTCTGTTGAACAGTCGGCAAACTATTTTGTCTTTGAAAACCGTAATAGTCGCTCCCGTCGTAACATACCGTCAATTTATATCTTGCCATAATTATACCGGATATCCCAAAACGCGCGTCAAAAGATTGTAAACGAATATATCCAATCCCTGCACCTCAAAGCCTCCGAGGTCGGGAGACGGGACCATAGCGCCTATATAATATTTATCCAAAAATATCAACACCATCAAAGCCGTAAATACAAAAAATGAAACCAAATCGGTGGATTTGAGCTTAAATACTTTCATCTTGGTTCGCTTATTGGAAGCGTTGTAACATCTTGCATCCAAAGCGTCGGCAAGTTCGTCGGCTCTCCTAAACGCGCTGACAAACAAAGGAATAAGCACAGGCAGCATAGCCTTTATTTTTTTGAAAAAATTGCCGCTGTCGAGATTTGCGCCTCTGGCTTTTTGCGCCATCATAATCTTATCGGTCTCTTCCATAAGTCCGGGAATAAATCTCAATGCTATCGACATTATGATAGCCAAGTCGTGCACCGGTATCTTGATATACGTCAAAGGCTTGAGCAGCACTTCCAAGGCGTCCGTCAATTCGGTGGGAGTGGTGGTAAACGTCAGTATCGAAGAGCCTAATACCAAAAGCGTAAATCTCAAAGCCATTTTTATTGCAAAATTAATTCCTTGGTCGGTTATGGTAATAACAAGCTGACCTATTTTTATAGGCAAAAGCACGTTGCCGGACGAAGTAAAGAAGACGTTGATTATAGCGGTAAAAATCAGCAAAAACAACAGTCCTTTTATACTTTTGAACACGATTTTGTAAGGAACGTGCGAGACTGCGATTATTATTATCAAAAGCGAGAACATACAAAAGAAAGCCGTATAAGACACGATAAAGAATACCGACACCATATACATCAGCGTAATCAATATCTTTATTCTCGCGTCTATCGAATGGACGAAAGACCTGACGGGATAATACTGTCCGAAGGATATATCTCTCACTTTTTGTCCTCCTGTTGGGAATTTTTGCTCTTGACGTTCTTTTTCGATAGCTTGGACTTTTTATCTGATTTGGAACCGAATTTTTTGTTTGGTTTTTTAGAAATTTCCTTAACTTCCTCAACTGGCACAGCGGTCGACAGCCCCAGTTCCGCGCGCTCTTCCGACGTAAGCCATTTCTGCGAAAAATCGTACATATCGAAAACTCCCGCGCTTTCGTCTATCTGCGTAGAATATTTTTCGTTGTATCTATTTATAATTGCGCGAAGCAATTCTTCTGCCGTCACAATATCTTCTCCGAGGTCTACGCCTCCCGCTCTCAATGCGTTGACGACTTTGACCGCACGCGGAATATCCAATCCCATTCTCTGCAAATCGGCGGTATGTTTGAACAGCTTTTGCATAGGCTCGTCGTAAACTATACGCGAATCGTTGAAGACTACAATCCTGTTGGCAAAACGCGTAATCTCGTCTATATCGTGCGATATGACAACAATAGTGGGAGAACAGTGCGTCTTAAGATACTTGATAAGATTGAGTATCTGTTCTTTTCCAAACGGGTCTAGTCCCGCGGTAGGCTCGTCCAAGATAAGCATTTTGGGCTGCATAGCAATTATGCCCGCAATAGCAACTCTGCGTTTTTGACCGCCCGAAAGTTCAAACGGCGCTCTGTCTTTGACCGCCTCGTAATCAAGTCCGACCATCTCTATTGCGCGTCTTACTCTGCAGTCTATTTCTTCCGAACTCAATCCGAGATTTTTAGGACCGAAAGCCACGTCTTTTTCGACGGTGTCGGCAAAAAGTTGATATTCGGGATATTGAAACACCATACCGACTTGACTTCTCAACGCTCTTAAATCCACTTTGGGTCTCTTTGCAGAAGAAAGTTTGATATCAAAAATTTCTATTTCTCCCGACTGCGGCTTAATAAGTCCGTTGATATGTTGAATAAACGTAGACTTTCCGCTGCCGGTATGCCCTATGATACCGAGAAAATCTCCCTCGTTGATTTGCAAATTGATATTTTCCAGCGCTTTTTTCTCATATGGCGTTCCCGCGCTGTAAGTAAACGTAAGGTTCTTTACAATAATCGGCATAAGCTGTCCACAAGCTCCTTTTCGTTTACTATTCCTTCGCCCAAATCAATGCCTGCTTTTTTAAGAGATATCGCCATCTGCGTCTCCCACGGCACGGCAAGCTTTATAGCCTTTAGGTCTTCATATTTTTTAAAGACTTCTCTGGGAGTACTGTCGAAAGCTATTTTTCCGCCATTCATAACTATAAGCCTATCGGCGTCGAGCGCTTCTTCCATAAAATGCGTTATATGAATAACGGTAATTCCGTCCTCTTTGTTAAGTTCGTGCGCAACTTTGAGCACCTCTTTTCTGCCCTGCGGGTCAAGCATTGCCGTAGACTCGTCAAGCACCAATATCTTCGGCTTTATTGCAAGCACTCCAGCAATAGCCAAGCGTTGCTTTTGACCGCCGCTCATTTTGAAAGGAGTGCGCTTGCGATATTGCGACATCTCCACTTTGGACAGCGCCCACTCGACTCTCTCTATTATTTCTTCGCGCGGCACGCCGAGGTTCTCGGGACCGAACGCAATATCGTCTTCTACTATCGAGGCTATCATCTGATTGTCGGGATTTTGAAATACCATACCGACGTTTTTTCTTATTTCGTAAATTTTTTCGGGGTCGAGAGTGGAATTTCCGAATATTTTGACGTCGCCAGAAGTAGGCAGTAAAAGTCCGTTGAGAAGCTTTGCCAAAGTGCTCTTTCCGCTGCCGTTGTGACCGACCAACGCGACGAACGTCCCTTCTTCGATATGCAAAGAAAGCTGCTTAACGGCATCGATACGATGCGTGTCGTTGATATTGTAAGAATATGTCACGTTGTCCAATAAAACAGCCATTTCCCGCGTCTCTTCTTAAAAATATTTTGTTTATTATATCATAAAAATTAAGAGATTACAAACATATGCCGACACTTTTTTTATTACCCAAAACAATACAAAGCGCAGGGCTTTTTGAGGGAAAATATGGCAAAAACTATTGACTTGACTATATAGAAGTATTATAATTATTTAGATTAAACAATCATTCCTAAACGGAGGTAAAATTTTAAATGAGTAAGAAAATGACAATCGACGGTAATACCGCAGCCGCTCACGTCGCATACGCGATGAGTGAAGTTGCAGCTATCTACCCTATCACACCTTCTTCTCCTATGGCGGAAAACTGCGACGAATGGGCAACTGCCGGAAGAAAGAATATTTTCGGACAAGTGCTTAAACTTGCGGAAATGCAATCGGAAGCGGGAGCTGCCGGCGCCGTACACGGTTCGCTTATGGCGGGAGCTTTGACCACCACGTTTACGGCAAGTCAAGGACTTCTCCTTATGATTCCCAATATGTATAAAATCGCAGGCGAACTCACGCCTTGCGTATTCCACGTCAGCGCAAGAGCTTTGGCATATCACGCGCTGAATATCTTCGGCGACCACTCCGACGTAATGGCTTGCCGTCAAACGGGCTTTGCTATGCTGTGTTCCAATTCCGTACAGGAAGTTATGGACCTTGCGCTCGTCGCTCATCTTGCAACTCTCAAATCCAAAGTGCCGTTCTTGCACTTCTTCGACGGATTCAGAACTTCTCACGAAGTATCCAAAATCGAAGTCATCGATTATTTGGACATCAAAAACACCGTCGACAAAAAATATATGCCTTACATAGACGCTTTCCGTAAGCGTTCTCTCAACCCCGAGCACCCCGTTCAAAAAGGTACCGCTCAAAATCCCGACATTTATTTCCAAAACCGCGAAGCTTGCAACGGATATTACAACGCCGTTCCGCAAATTGTCGAAGAGGCTATGGAAGACGTCAAGGCTATCACCGGAAGAGCTTATAAACCTTATGAATATTACGGCGCAGAAGACGCTAAGTCTATCATCGTAATTATGGGCAGCGGCGCCGAAGCAGTCAGCGAAACCGTCGACTATCTCAACGCAAAAGGCGGCAAATACGGCGTGCTCAAGGTAAGACTTTTCCGTCCGTTTGCGGCTCAAATGTTTGCCGACGCAATCCCTGCAAGCGTAAAGAAAATCGCCGTTCTCGACAGAGTCAAAGAATGCGGCAGCGCAGGCGAACCACTTTATCTCGACGTTGTGACCGCGCTTAACGAATGCGGCAGAAAAAATATTACCGTCACAGGCGGCAGATACGGACTGGGCAGCAAAGAATTTACCCCGTCTATGGTCAATGCTATCTATAAAAATATGGAAAGCAAGGAAGCTAAAAATCACTTCACCGTCGGTATCGTAGACGACGTTACAGGTACGTCTATCGATGTCAACGAAAAGATAGACGCGTCTGCAAAAGGAGCTATCTCCTGCAAGTTCTACGGACTTGGCTCTGACGGAACTGTCGGAAGTAATAAAAACTCAATTAAAATCATCGGCGATTATACCGAAAAATACGCGCAAGCATATTTTGCTTACGACTCCAAAAAATCGGGCGGCATAACCGTGTCTCATTTGAGATTCGGCGATACTCCGATAAGAAGCTCTTATCTTATAGACCAAGCTAATTTCGTAGCTTGTCACAATCCTTCTTACGTTCTCAAATACGATATGATTTCCGACCTCAAGGACGGTGGCACTTTCTTGCTCAACTCTCCTTGGTCTTTGGCAGAAATGGAAAAACAGTTGCCTGCCAAAATGAAGAATATGATAGCTCAAAAGCATATCAAATTCTACAATATCAACGCTATCAAGGTAGTTACGGAAATAGGACTTGGCAACCGTATATCCACGACAATGCAGGCTTGTTTCTTCAAACTTGCCAACGTAATTCCTTATGCCGACGCAGAAAAGCATATGAAAGAATTCGTTGTCAAATCCTTCTCCAAAAAAGGACAGAAGGTCGTAGATATGAACTTTGCGGCTATTGACAACGCTATCGCAAATATCGAAGAAGTAAACTACCCCGAGTCTTGGGCTTCGACGACCGACGGCGCAGTTACAAAACCCGTCACAAAAGATTCTTATTTCACCAATATTATCGCGCCTATTCTTGCTCAAGAGGGCGACAAGCTTCCGGTATCGGCTTTCGTAGACCACGCAGACGGCTCTGTGCCGACCGCAACGACGAGATTCGAAAAGAGAGGTATCGCCGTCAAAGTGCCGGTATGGATAAAAGAGAACTGCTTGCAATGCAATCAATGTTCTTTCGTATGTCCTCACGCTTGTATAATACCGGTAGCTCAAAAGCCTGAAGCTCTCGAAAAAGCTCCTAAGACTTTTGAAACCGTGCCTATGAAAAATCCAAAGGCAAAAGAATACAATTTCAGAATTCAAGTATCGCCGCTCGATTGTTCCGGTTGCGGCAATTGCGCAAATATCTGCCCTGCTAAACAAAAGGCTTTGGTTATGACTCCTCTTGCAGACGTACTCGCAACAGGACAGGCAAAGAATTGGGAATTTGCAGACAAACTTGAAGAAAGCGACGTGCCAATCGCAAGAGACAGCGTGATAGGCAGCCAGTTCAACCGTTCGCTCTTCGAGTTCTCCGGCGCTTGCGCAGGTTGCGGCGAAACTCCTTACCTCAAAGTCATCACACAGCTCTACGGAGACAGAATGATAGTTGCCAACGCAACGGGTTGCTCCTCCATTTACGGCGGCTCTGCTCCGACCTGTCCTTACAGCAAGAATAAGAAAGGCGAAGGTCCGGCTTGGGCAAACAGCTTGTTTGAAGACAACGCAGAATTCGGTTTTGGTATGCTTACCGCAACAAATCAACGCAGAGTCAAACTTATGGAAGATATGGAAGCCGTTATGGCGCTCGGCGTAGACGCCGACCTTGCAAGCAAATTCAACGCTTGGATGGAGACTTATAACGACGCTATCGCCAACAAGAGCGCAAGCCAAGCAATCAAAGACGCGATTGCAGCAGCTGCCAAGGCGGAAAAGGACAAAGAAAAGAAAGCTTTGCTTGCAAATATCGCCAAGAATACCGACTGTCTCGTCAAGAAGTCCGTATGGGCGTTCGGCGGCGACGGCTGGGCTTACGATATAGGTTACGGCGGTCTCGACCACGTTCTTGCGCAAGGTCAAAATATCAATATCGTCGTACTCGACACCGAAGTATACTCCAACACAGGCGGTCAAGCGTCCAAGTCTTCTCCGACCGGCGCTGTGGCTAAATTCGCGGCAGGCGGCAAGCTCACCAAGAAAAAAGACCTCGGCAAGATGGCAATGAGTTACGGATACGTTTACGTTGCTCAAGTTGCTATGGGCGCAAATATGAACCAGTACGTCAAGGCTTTGAAAGAAGCTGAAGAATACGACGGACCGTCTCTCATCATCTGCTATGCTCCTTGTATCAACCACGGTATCAATATGTCCAACTCGCAGCTCGAAGAAAAGAGAGCCGTTGAAGCGGGATATTGGCAGTTGTATAGATTCAATCCCGCGCTTGCAGAGCAAGGTAAAAATCCGTTTACCCTCGACAGCAAAGAGGCTACCGCCGATTACAAAGAATTCCTTCTCGGCGAAAACAGATACGCTCAACTTGCAAAGGCAAAACCGCAAGTGGCTGAAAAGCTCTTCGCTATCAACGAAAAAGAAGCAAAGGAAAGATACGAAGGCTATAAGAAGCTGTCAGAATAACAGACAAATAAAGCAAAATTCAAAACAAGGGAAGCAAACGCTTCCCTTGTTTATATTTAAATAATTAATTAATACTTTATATCAATTGTTTTAAATCCGCGTCGGAAGTAAAGATATAAACTTGGTCTTTTAGATATATAACGTATGCCTGCTTATACGACCCGTTGACGGAATATCTGTTGGTGTATACCAAATATTTGCCGTGAACAAAAGAGTCGTCTGCGTTTCGCAAAATAGCGTTATATCTGCCGTCCATACCCGTGACTTTTTCTTCAAGCAATACGGTCACTTCGACCGTGACTCCGTCTTTGACGTAATACTCCCTGTATGCGCTCTCGTCTTGCGTAACTTGAGTCTTGGCTATCGTCCACCCTTCTTTATAGCCGTAGATAAGACTTATGCCCGAATCCTTGATACTCTTATCGGTGAGCGCAAATGATATATTGTAATCAATATCAAATTGCCAACTATAGCGATAATCTATCACGTCTGCTCCGATATTGGAACCGTCGTTATTGTTACCGGAAGAACCGTCTTTTCCACCGAAGACAGATATGGAAATCAACACAATAGCCAGCGCGATTACTACAAAAGAACAAGCAAACGAAGTCCAAGCAACGCGTTTTTTACGCTTTGCTTTTACATACTCTTTTCGACTTGAAGATTCAAACTCGCCGCCAAGCGCCTTTTTGCTTTGCGTTTTTTGCAACAAGACGTTTTTGTCGGGAGCATTGAGCTCTTCCAAAGCCTTTATTAAGTTATCCTTTTGTTGTTTTTTCATTCTTTCCTCTATATTTAATACACTCGTGTTTAGTTTTTGTATCGCGTCTTAATGATAATATTACAAATAATCTTTGAGCTTGGCTACGGCTTTTTTATATATTCTCTGAATTGCTCCAAGCGATTTATCGGTATTATTTGCAATTTCTCTAAAAGTCATATCAAAATAAAACTTATAATATATTATCAAATATTCCTCTTCATTGAGCAATTTCAAACCTTCTCTGACGGCAATCGAACTTACCTTTTCGTCAATATTTTCTTTGGTGGCAATAATATTTTCATTAAGCGGCGCAAAAGAGCGTACCTTTTCGCCTCTCTTCATATTGAGATATTTGTTTTTTAACGCTTTGCAAAGATAATTAAAAGCTTTGTATCCGCTCTTGTAATGCTCGGCAATATATTGAATATTTGCGAATATCTCCGCAACCAAATCTTCGGCGGTCATAGTGTGACGGCAATATTTCATCGCCACGCTGAAAAGCCCTCTGTAAGTAAGTTCAAAAAGTTCGGCAATACTTTGGGTATTGCCCTGACGAATATCTATTAAGCATTTGCCGACGGCGTCGTCGATATTTCTGTCAGTTGCCTTCATATATTGAGAGTATCATATATTCCCAAGCGTTGTCAATATACGATTTTAAAAAAAGTTTTAATCAAAGCGATACAAACGGCGTTTTATTGTGTAGTATTAGACGAACACAAATTAGGAGGCGTTTTATGAGAAAAAAACAAATTACTTTAACTATTGCCGTCGCGCTTATATCAATTTGCTTACTGTTTGCATATGCCGCTTGCTCGACACCGGGTCACAACGACAAAGGTGAATATTATCCGGACGGCTATCCGCCTCCCAGCGCCGGAGACGACGGAACAATTGGCGGAGAGGACGCGCCAAACACAACAATAAGAGAAAATCCGATAATTGATACTGCAGAGCAAAACGACCTATACTTTTCCGTAGACACGCATACAGCTATGTATACGCAATTAAAAAATATGATTCTCAACGGAAGTTATTACGGCTCGTATGCTCAATACGTCAAGATAGACCAAATGTTGAATTACTTCAAATACGATTACGCCGCTCCGCAAGACGACGAACTTTTGGCAATCAACGCTTCCGTATTCGACTGCCCCTACAACGCCGAGAAAAAGTTGCTTCGCGTGGGACTGACGTCAAAGAGCGTCGAACTCGCCGCAATGCGCAACAACGTAGTTTTGCTTCTCGACGTATCCGGTTCTATGAGCGGAGAGAATAAAATCGAACTTATGAAAAAAGCTATGATACAAATGTTGAACAATATCAATCCCGAGGATAGCGTATCTATAGTTACTTACAGCCACAAAACAAGAGTCGTTGCCGACGGCTTGAAAGTCGGCGAAAACCTCAAAGAACTTACGCGTAAAATAAACGATTTGAGAGCCGACGGCGGCACCAACGGCGAAGGCGGCATCCAAAAGGCTTACGAAGTGGCAAAAAAACACTTCATCGAAGACGGTAACAACAGAGTTATTCTTGCCACAGACGGAGATTTTAATATCGGCATAAGCTCATATGGCGACCTTAAAGAATTTATCGCGTCAAAACGCAACGACGGAATATATCTTACCTGCATAGGATTGGGAGAAAATTACGACTACTCTTCTTCCACTATGGAAGCGCTTGCGAAGAGCGGCAACGGTTATTGGGGATATATAAATAATATGGACGACGCGAAAAAACTGCTAGTCGACGATTTGTCTTCAACTATTATTACTATCGCAAAAGACGTAAAAGCAAAGATAGTTTTCAATGCCGACACAGTAAAAAATTACAGATTACTGGGATACGAAAGTAACCTGCTCTCCAGCGACGATTACGAAGACAATACGACTGACGCGGGAGAAATAGGCACCGGATTTACTCTTTCGCTGTGCTTCGAAATACAGCTTGCTGAAGACGCAGACCTTTCTCAAATACAAAATATTGCCAATGTCAACATTAGATATAAAGACGCAAAAGCAAGCCAAGACGATTTTTCGAAAGAAATCGATTTGCCGATAAATTCAGATTGCATTACCCCAACGCCGTCGCAAGACGACAAATTTGCGGCAAGCGTAATAGAATTTGCTTTGATTCTTCTTGATTCAAGATACAAATCCGACGCAAATCTCGACAACGTTATCGAAAGATTAAAGTCTTTGGAATTGAACGACGAATACAAAATACAGTTCCTCCAAGTAGTTGAAACGTATAAACAAAACCTCGGCAAAACCAACTTGCGATAATTTTCCTAATCGACACCTTATACCTATAAAATTAAAGTCTTTATATCTATAAAACAAATGGCTGCCGCTTTTGCGGTAGCCATTTGTCTAGGAGATTAGGTATAAGCGTGACAATGTCACAATAATTTTATAAGCGCGTTTCGCTTGCGCCGTACCCCCATACGACAGACGCATAATTTTTATTCGACATATCCGTGATATTCCAATCGTCGCCCCAACCGTCGGGCTTTTGGCTTGCCTCGCAATAAACGGTCAAATTTCCGCAATTTAAAAATGCCGAATCGGCGATTTGCGTAACGCTTAAAGGTATTATGACCGTCTCCAACTTTTTGCAAGAGGCAAACGCTTTGATATCTATTTTCTCTACGCCGTTCAATATCTCTACGCGAGTAAGATTACCGTAAAAGGCATAACTGAAACTTTTAAAATTATTTTCAGAAATAACCTTACCGCCGTTTATTGTAAGCTCTTTCACATTATTTATATAATTATTCGCGGGACTACTACCTCTGAAACTCAATAATGCAATTGTAGGAACTGTAATTTTCGTCAAATTATCGCAGTAATTAAAAGACGTTGAGTGAATGGTTTTCAGCTTGCTAGGAAGTTCTATGCTTGTCAAAGCGCAAGATGCAAACGCCCAAACTCCGATACTTTCCACGCTGTTCGGCAGATTTATACTTGTCAAACTTCGACAATACTCAAAAGCACCTGCTCCTATTTCTATTAGATTACTGTCTTTACCGAATATCACTTTTATCAATTTTTCTCTCCAATAAAATGTATCTTCTTCTATGACGGTCACTCCGTCGGGAATTCTTATTTCCCCTTCTATTTTTTTGGAACGTAAATAATAGACGTCTGTAATTTATCGTACAAAATACCGTCGAGGTCAGAATAAACGGCATTGTTTGCATTTACCCGTATGCTCTTTAACGAAATATTACGCTCGAACGCATATCTGCCTATGTTGACCACTCCAGACGGAAATACAATACTTTCCATATTTCCCATAATAGAGTTGTCTGCAATTACGGTGACTCTGTTACCGTTTATAAATTCGGGAAGTTCTAAATCGGTAATGCGGTTTATATTATAACTGACAATAGTTATTGTCCCTTCGTTCGTCAATCCCCATTCTATTCCGTTCGCCGTCTCTCCGTGCGATTTATAATCCCAAACCAAAGGGTTGAAATTATAATTCCATTCGTTGCTCCAACCGCTCGGCTTGCTTTTTACTTCGCAATAAACAATGGCATTGCAATTTTTAAAAATTTTTGCCCCGATTCTTTCGACGCTTGAGGGAATCAAGATACTGTGCAAATCGCGCCGTCCCTCAAATGCATTGTCGGCTATTACTTTTACGCCTTCGGGGATAACTACGTTGCCTTGAAGCGATTGAGGAATATGCAGTGTTTCTGTCATACCTTTATCATACAGTATGCCGTCCTTACTGCTAAAATATTTATTGCCGCTGTTTACGTTTATTTTTTCAAGAGCGGCGCAATCGTAAAATATCTCTTCCCCCATTATTCTTACCGTGCTCGGTATTGTAACGTTCTTTACATTTGAGCCTTTGAAAATATCAAACAAAGAAACTACCGGTTTGTTATCTATAAGGGCAGGGATTTCTATATTTTCATCATCGCCCTTAAAACGCGTAATATATATTTCGCCTTGACGTTCGACGTAATCGTAATTCGAATCGGAAGTTACGTTGCGGTATCCCCAAACGACTGTCGCCGTATTCGGCGCCCAAGACTCTGCCCAGCCGTTCGGCTTGCTTGCAGGTTCGCAATAAAACACCGTATCTACGCAACCGCTGAATGCCTGCGCGTTGATAACGTCGACTCCTATTGACAATGTTACGCTTTTCAACGCCGAGCAATTCTCAAATGCATAACTGCTTATCTCTTTGACATCGTTATTAAGCTCTACAGCCGTAATATTATTGCAATTTCTAAACGACTGCCTTCCAATCACGGTATTTCCGTAGACTTTGACGGTTTTTAGAGAATTTGGCACAGAAGAATTATTATAAGACACAGCGTTGAAAATCATTCCTAAAAATGCTGTTTGTAAATCTTCGTTGGAAGTTCCTACAAAAGGAACGGTCAAACTTTCTATACTGTTACACCCTGCAAACGCTCCTCTGCTAATTCCCGTTACATAGTCAGGCACGCAAATGTCAATTGCATTTTTATCTTTTATACCCGTAATAACGCACTCCGTCTTACTCGACAAGAACTCAAACGGCTTTATATCGTCTTTTACTTTCCATAAAGCAGTAAAATCTGCGTTGCCTTGAATATTGAATTTATATTCCTTTTCAACGGAAACCAATTGATTGTTTTGGTCATACCAACCTACAAAATCGTATCCGTTAATGGGTGTTGCCGTTATAGTAACGGCAGAATCAAAATCGTAAAAACCGCTTCCCTCGATTTCTCCCATCAACGGATTTAAATTGGTGAGCCAAACGCGACAACTATTAGGTTGCCAACGCGCGGTAAATACTTCGCCGTCCATACCGTCCGCGCTTTCGATTCCTATGCCTAAGATATTTGTCATTTTCTTGTCTTTATTGTACCAACCTGTAAAAGCGTATCCGTTCCTCTTTGGTACGGGCAGCCTATAAAGTTCAACGTCGCTAATCTCAAAAGTTGTTTTTTCAAGAGCTTCTCCGCCGTTGACGTCGAGCGTTACCGTAACGACGTTAGGGCTAGGACCCCAAACCTCTTCCCAAACTGCGTAAAGCGTAGTATCGGCGTCTGTTTTATCCTTTTTAAAGTTCCAAATTATTTTTTCGGTATTACTTTTGGACCAACATATAAATGTATATCCGTCTCTAACGGGAGCATTTGGTTCATTGATATAACTGTTTGCCGACGTCTTTTGAGACATTATTGATTGTCCGTCGGCAAATTTGCCGCCGACAGCGTCGAACGTTACGGTAATAAGACTGTCGCCCGACGGCAGTTTGCTCTCAAGACAATAATATAAATTGTCGCCAAGTCCGTCTATTTTTATTTTACCTTCGCCTATAGTTCCGCTATGCAAAAATTCACTCTGTCCCAAAGCGTCAAGATAAAAATCTATCTTGCCGTCTTTTACCTTAAAAGTTCCCCCCAAATTCAAGCTATTTGACCATTTGTCACCCTTCAAAATAATATAGTCCGATTTGTCGGCTTGCCCGTTGAGCGTAAGATAATATGTACCGTCATACATACCGCTATCATCGGAATCTTTGCAGGCGACCAGAGCCGTAATGCATAAAATTACGACAACGATGCTCAAAATCACAATAATTTTCTTTTTCATTTTCTCCTCTCCTTATTTTTATATTTTAGATTCATAACTACGTAATAAACATAGTCGTTATCCAATCTTTCTACGATATAAAATTATGAAAAAAGTATACTTTTACTGACCAAACTATTGCAAAAAGATATTGCATATGTTATAATCTAATAGAATAAAAAATGCGTGATTTAAGACGTATTATTTCTTTCAAAAAAAGTATACATTTTTTGGAAAATACCATATAATATACTGTTTTTGTTGTCATAAATTAATTTGGCAATATCGCTTCTGCATCAAACAATATATATTTTTCTAACAAAGAAAAAACGGCTTAATCAATAAACCGTTTTTTATAAGCGTCTGAGTCCAAAAACTTTTTTACTTCCAACCACTCGTTTTCGTTCCACTTACCCGCGTTGGCAGGAGAAGTAGACGGAAGATAATTGAATTTTAGGTGCGGATAAGTCTTGCAAGCGGTGTCATATGATTTCCTTCCGTTGCAAAAAATCGCTCTTATATTTGCAGTCGCCAACACTTTTTCAATATCGTTGGGCACGATATCTTTGATATCGCTGTCAAGCGAACCCTTTCTGTTGCACGAATATATTATATCCATAAGAGCGATATTGTTGTCAAGCAGCCACTGTCTTTTGCCGTCTATACTTTCGGGAACCTGCGAATTTGCGACTTTAGCTATAATACTCCAAAATCTATTGCGCGGATGCATATAATAAAATCCCATCTCAAGGGATTTTACCGAAGCCATACTGCCTAAAATAAGCACTTTGCTGTTTTGATTATAAATCGGTTGAAAAGAATAAATCATATTATTTGCTTATGAATATCTTTGTGCACGGAGCTTGTCCGTTAAGCACCTCCGATATGGAAAAACGCGGATTGGCTATATATACTTGACTGCCGTTCTTGAGAGGCTCTTTGATATACTCGAGCTTTGCAACGGCGCCGTTTGCGCCTACTCTCGAAGAACCTTTGCACATACCTTGCGCCTCGCATACTGCGTCGATAACTTCGTAACTGTCTTTGCCCGTAATGCTCTTTATCAAAGTGCTTTCGTCTGAAGGATTAGAATAGATGCCCAACGTCGAAGTATAAATCAAAAGCGTTTTACACTTGACGAGACAAGCTATCTGCGAAGCCGTTTCGTCGTTGTCCATACAATGCACCACGTCTTTTCTGCACTTGGCAAGCTCTTGCAATTCCACTTTGTCTATCTCTTCCGAAGATAGCGGGTCGTTGTAATTTATAATAGGTATAGCGCCTTGCGAAGGACATCTCAAAAGCAATTTTTTGAGATTTTCTTTTTTTGCGGGGTCGTTGAAATGCCTGTGTTCAACAAGTATCTGTCTTACGGAATACTTTGGGTCGATATATTGGCGGTAGTTGTTCATTAAGATAGTCTGCCCCTGCGCCGCATAGTCGACTTTAACTTCGCCGTAATCGCCGTCTATCTCCTTGCCGTTGCGTCTTATATAATCTATTCTGCCAATCTCCGTAGCTCCGCTGGACACCCATATATATCCCGCTTTCAATTCTCTGCTGATTCTTGCTATAGCGTTGTAGTCTATATCTCCCCACGCCTTATTAACAAGCGCCATAGAGCCTACTTTTCCAACCAATTCTATATCGAATTTCATAATGCCAACCTCTTTTGATTTTCTCCTAAATTATGCCGCAGTAAAAAGCGACTCGTAATCTATCTCAAATCTGCCGTAAATCATAGCCGTCTCCCCCGACTGCTCGATTTCGCCGCTTTCCATCTCGTTGACGGGCGTACCCGTAGTAGTATTTTTGCTATCATTCTCTTCCGCAATGAGATTAATCACGCCTTCTTTGTCTATCTGCACTGTTACCGTACCGTCCTCGTCTGTGCGGTATACCTGCGCAAAACCGTTGTAATCGTCATCCGGAACAATATCTTTATAATCTTCCAATCTTTTCAAAACTTCGGGAGTCGGATGTCCGTAATCGTTATCCGCTCCGCAAGAAATAATAGCGTATTCGCAATCGACTTTGTCGAGGAATTCGGGCATTGTCGACGACTTCGAACCGTGGTGTCCAACTTTGAGTACGTCTGCGTCAACGTCGTCGAAATATCCCTTGCCCATCAGATACTTTTCAGACTTCTCATTGGAATCTCCCGTCAGCACAATAGTTCTGTCGGCATATTCCAGTAAGCACATCGGCGATACCGCGTTTTTGTTCTCGGCGGAAGAATTCTTTTTGATAGACGGATAATCCGCCTCGTCGAAAGAATAACACTTCATAACCCAATTTTCGCCTTTTATTTCGTATGCGCCTATGTTTTCGTTTATCGTAGCTTTTTTGGTCTTTCCGTCTTCGACATATGTTTCGTTCAATGCTACATTGTAAGAATTCTTCCAAGTCGAACTGGTCTCGATATCAGCTCTCGGCAGATAGAAATTTTTGATTTGATAATTATCAACCAACTTCTTGGTCTCTCTGACGTGGTCGTAATCGGTATGGGTAAGGAATAGATAATCAATGGTGGTTATTTGCAATTCTTTGAGCGCGCCGTCTATGACGTTCCAAGGCGAAGTCGTGCCGAATTCGCTGCCGATATCCATAACCATTACTTGACCGTCAGGAAAAAGCAAAAGTATGCAATCGCCCTGTCCTATGTCAAGCACACGCATCTCCATAATCGCTCCGTTGAGTTGAGCCACTCCGTTGGGCACGGAATTTTCGGGCATATCGCCGCTTGAATTATTACCGCTTGTCTGTTCTCCCGACGGCAAGTCTTCTTGGAAAAAGCCGTTGACAAAGTCTATTATGTCCTTCCACATTCCTTTGATACTTATCATCACGATGGCTATTATCAAAATGATTACCACGATTAACGTCAAAGCGACAATAATCTTTTTCTTATTAGATTTTTTCTTTTTTGATTTCGAAGGCTTCCTATTTGCCATAAAAACTCCTTTAAAAAATCAATCCTCGTCAGAGAAATACTCCAACATTTTTTTCTTTTTAGGCGGCTTGTTGTCGCCGTATTTGATAAATACAGTCGTGACAAGCGCAAGGCAGATAAACACAGAAGCATATATAAATACAGTGCTTTGCTTTATCTTATCCATAAATATGCCTGCAAACGCAGGAGTGACCGCTTGCGCCGACATCGAAAAAGCATAATAATATCCCGTATACTTTCCTACCGTACTGCCTCTGGAAAGCTCTGTTACCATTGGCAACGTGTTGACGTTGACGCACACCATTCCGAATCCCGCAAGCAAGAAACAAAGCGGGAAAAGATATTTTACGCCTTTTGTATCCGCCGTCATAAAGAAGCAAGGGAAAAATGCCAATGCGGCGACTATTACGCCTATAATTATCGTCTTTTTTCTGCCGAGCTTATTGGCAAGCAACGCAACTGGTAAAAGTGCGATTGCGCCGCCCGCGCCGTTGAGTATGGAAATCGTACCGACGTAACCTTGGTCAAAAAGCAACGTCTGCGTAGCGTAAGTCGATAAGTGCGATTTGACGGCGTTGTAACCCATAAACCACAAAAATACCGTCATAAGTATTAAGAATAGCGAAACGAGTTTTGCTTTAGGCAATTTATCCGTACCCTCTGCTTCCTCTTCGTCTACGACTGAATATTTTTCCTCCTCTTGCTCTCTCAACGCGACGAATTTCTTTTCCTTTACCGTCAGCATATAGACAAGAAGTATCAACAGCAACACAACTGCGGTTGCAACAAAAAGCCAAATATAATTCTTTGTCTCCTTGTTGGCAAATACTTTATACAGTATAATCGCAACGAGACCGCCTGCTCCGCCCATAAAAGTGATAAGCGCGTTGGCTTGCGAACGCAAGGGCTTGGGCGTTATGTCCGGCATAAGCGAAACCGCGGGCGAACGGTAAGACGACATCGATACCAACAATAACAACAATGCGATTATAAACAAAACAAGCACCCATACGTTTTGTTTTGCAACCGTTGCCGCCATAGCTATCTGGGATTGTTTTACAGCCGTCAAAATAGCCGAATCTTTGGTGGCGATAATGGCTTCGTAAGGAGTGTTAAACGCTAAACCTGCGTCGGTAAGCAAACCTCCCAAAACGCCGTCGGGGCTAGCTTCTACCAACTTTGCAGTGTCGGCATATCCTGCCGCCATTATCTTTTGAAACTCTATAACTTCAAATATCGCCAATATTATCAACGACACTGCCGCCGCGATAGAACCCCAAAAAATAAATTTGGTACGTCTGCCCATTTTGGCGTTGACTGATTTATCCGACATAGAACCGAATAGCGGCAATAAGAATATTGCCAACAAATTGTCTAGTCCCATTATCAAACCGTATTGCCACGAATTGAGTCCAAAACGCGTGTTGAGTATGAGCGGCATTATGTAATCGTATACTTCCCAAAAACACATTATGCCGAAAAATGCAAACCCGACAAGAATAGTTCTCTTATAGTCGAGTCGCAACGTATCGCTTTTTTGCTCCGCAGTCTTTTCTTTTTTCATAATACCCCATTATCTGACATTTTATGCTATGAGTATAGCACACGCGCCGCGCATCTGTCTATTATTTTATATTCTATTCGCTATCCTCTCCGATATTGAACAGTTTTACCTCAAAAGGTTTGAGCGAAATAACGCATTTTTGCGCGCCGCCGACATATTCAGTCTCTCCTGCGACCGGATAAAATTGCGTTATCAAATACGCGCTGTCGTCAAAAGTCAAAGATTTGTGGTCGAACTGATATTCCGCGCTATTGTCAGAGCTGTTGCGTATCGCCAAAATACCTCTTCTGCCGTCAAACGCATAATAGCCGTATACTCCGCCGTCTTCGGGCGCGTCGCCGAAAAATACGCTGTTGCGTATTATTTCAAAGTTATCTTCCGCCCACTTAAGCACATCCGCTGCCGCGGCATAGCGCTCCTCGTCGAACATTTGAGGAGAAAAATACAGCTCGATAAATCCCGTACCTCTCATCATACACATATAAAGATAAGTCTTAAACTGTTCTATATCGTATTTTACAGTTGGATGAGCAGGTCCCGGCGTTTGCAAATTGCTTGTCATCGGAGGATTGCAATTGCGAACTGCATAACAAGGTTCGTGATTGTAGAGATTGGCAACGGGAAATTGCAATTGTCTGACTTCAAAAAAGTCTCTGTACTTGCCGTCGCGATAATTTAGACATTGCGAAAGGTTGTCGCCTTTTCCCGCATATCCCATATCGCCGCAATTATTCAGCCACACGGCGTCGCACCATTTCAAAAACCAAGGCGAACAGTGCGCGTAAGAAGTGACGTTGAGAAATACGTCGGGACGCGTTTTGCGAATTTTCTCAAAGCCTTTTGTCCATTCTTTCCAAAGAAAAGTATAAAAGTACAGTCCTATACCCGCGCCCTTGGGATGTCCGTGATTTTTTGCTTTGCAAGGCGTAATTGCAAAGCCGTCTATTTTGAAATAACTTACGTTGTAGTTTTGGCAAAATTGCGCCATTTTGTCGCACAAATCGGAAATATATTTCGGATTGCAAGTGCAAATGTCAGATGACTGCCGACACTTGGGATAACCTATGCTCTCCAACAATCCCGCGTACTTGACGGTTTGGGAAGTATATCCGCCCCTAGGTCCGAACCACGCTCCGAACGTCGAGCCGAGCTTTTTGGTAAGCTGACTTTCTCTGTAAAACTCATCGGGAAATTTATTGCTGTCAAACTCCCAAAATTTTGCGACTTTATAATCGGTCCATCCGTCGTCCACGACGTAACAGTCAAGCGGTCGCAATCCCGCTTTTGCAAATCCCTCGCCTATTTCCGTAAACGACCTTTCTATCTTATCGCTGTCTATGTCAAGCATATTGTCATACCAGCTGTTGAATTGCAATCTGAATTTTGCAGGTTGAGCGCAAATAGTCGCGATATATTTAAAGAAATCCGCGCGCATTGAATGGAACTTTGCGTGCTTGCCGCTACCCATAACAAAAGGTATGCTAACGTATGTTCCGTCATTTGCAATATCTTTGAAAGTTCTGCCTATATAATATTTGGAATAAGCCGTTCCGTCTTCTATCCTGTTGTCGGCAACGGGAAATTCTCCGCCGAAAAACATATCTTGCACGTAATAAGGCTGTCCCATAGTGGTGACGTAAGCAGGTATAAAAACCCTCTTCTTGACCTTGGGAATACTCCAACAAAACTCAAATCCGCTTGCGTCAAACCCGTCCAAAGCAATAAAGTCTATCTTAACATTGGGATTGGAAGATTTCAATTCCAAAGTCTTTCTCAAAACGCCGGATTTATCGTCTGCAACGTAATTGACTTTGATATTCCAATTTATACAGCCGTGGTCAATCTCAAATTCTATGTAATCATCCGAAGTGGAAATAACTTTTGACATAGAACTGTCAAAATAAGCTTTCTTTTTTAAAATTCCGCTCTTTACAAAATACGAAACTCCGAATTCATAGCCGTTCTGCTTGATTTTGTTGCCTGTGATTTTATTGACTACACTCGCGCCTATGATTTTTCCGTCTTTAATATCAACGATTTTTAAAACTTTTTCTGATTCGAATTGCATAATTTCCCTTACGATATTATAAAATTACTTATATAATACCATAATTCAACTTTAATTTCAAGAGCCAATTAATTATAGACAGTGTCAAGTTTTTTAGGCATATTTTTTTTATTTATTTTAATAAACCACGTAAAATCCTCGAAATTGGCGTTAAATGTCCCTCAATCCCTACTACTCGATATGGTTCATACACTGACGATGATGTGCTTGTCTTCACAATATTGTTCTGCGCTTTAAATCTATTGGTATATATTTCTTGCATATTCTCCATCGTTGTTTTGCCATTTCGAATTAAATCTAAAAAGTCGCCGCCATTGAAGTAATAAGCGCGGAGTTTCGCAATTTTCTCTGCGCCGATTTTAGACCATCCCATCGGCCGAGAACTCATCCGAGCAGAAAGAATGTGCGAAACATGTCCTTCAGCGCTACATCTGTTTTTGATACCGTATGTGTCAATATTGTTTAACAGATAGAAATATTGCTCTGTAATCGTGCGACGTTCTGTTCTCTCGATATACTTAAAATACTGTTCTTGAAAAATTGCCTTTAAACTTTTAGAATCTTGTTGCCTCATTGCAAGCAATATTTTACTACGCACTTTTTTGTTGCCTTTCGCTACAATAGTAGCGGATTTTTGGATATGGAATTTATCTATATGGTACTGAGCTTTATGAAAAATACGTTGACCATATTTTATCCAATACGCGCCGTCACCTGAGATATGTATTTTAGAATTACGCATTGAATAGTTTTGATGAACGTACTGCGCAACATCATTCCAAATCTTATCTGGGTCATCGTCAACCGATACAAAGTATCGAACATTTTCAAGTTGAGTTCGGTCTTTACAAATCGTCTTTACGCCGTCGTGCACATAAACTAGTTTAACTTCCGTGCTTTTGCCATTTTGGAGATGGATATGATCCTCATCCGCCTCAATGTAAATATCTTGCACTTCCCTACGTTTTGAATGTGATTTGGTCTCAACGGATTTCAACTTCTTTGTAAGATTATAAACGGTCTGTCGAGATACTGCGTTATTTACTGCTGCACTAGACTTTCCAAAACTCGTCAAAGTAGCCTGCTCAATAAGTTTGGCTTGCAATCCCTGTTCTACCCGACTACGCTTCTCTATACCCAACATATCGTCGACAGCAAAAAAACGCTTACCTCTTCGCTTGTCAAAATAGCATACTCTATTGAGTGTAATTTCTCCGAGTTCAGTGATCAAGCGTCTAGTCTTTGACCTATCTTTTATAGTAACTTGATGTTTATCACGTTGCGTTTCAAATATAAAATCAGCCCTTTCACATAATGTCTCTAATATTCTAGCGCCTAAGTTATCCGTCAAGTTCTTTGTTTTCTTAACCGCAAATACAAACGATTTTTGATTTAACGCTTCTTCAAACATTGAATAAATGCCTGAGATGCATTCGCCTATTATTGTTTTTATCTTTTCTTTCATCTTCATTTTTCGCCCCTTATTGCGTAAAAACGCCATTTTTTTACTAATAGAGTTTAACACATTTAGCAAAAAATTTTCAATAAAAAACGTCATATTAAAAAGATATGACGTCTAAAATTTTCTATACTGTAAAGACAAATCGTCTTTACCGATTTACTTTGATTTGCTAGAATTAACTTTCTCTGGGTTCTTTGAAGGTAGTTTATTTATTTCTTTTATAGATGACAACCATCTTCCATTTTTCTCTTGTGTTGACAAATTCTTTATTGACTCGGCAAGCATCTTGTCGGCGGTTTTCTGTCCGAACTTCTCAACGTTATCCTTATACATAGACGAATGCTTGAATTGTGCTGATAAATTATCTTCTTTCATATTTGAGCTCTTTTTGGGTCTCTTGCCGTCATCACTAGCAAAATCAGTTACCATAATAATTAAATCGTATTGTTTTCCTACATCAGTAACATCCAATTTATTTACACAATCGACAAACCACGAGTGTTTATCAACTAATGTCATTACAGTGTCCATAACATCGGCTTGAATAATTTCATTTTTTGATACGTATCCGGATCCTTGTCTATGAATAAATCCACAATCTTTTAAAGTTTTCTTTATCTGCTTATATCCATTTGGATAAACATCTAGACTTTTCATCTTCGTAGTATCTAAATCAAAATTGATTGCTTTTCTTTTCGGTCTATCCATGATTTCACCAATTATTTAAAGCCCATTACTCTTTTTAAACAATCTGTATCCTGAAATGGCAAAGATTCATTGTCATCGTTATCATACCAAGTCCAAGTTTTGGCGTTGTCTACGAACCAATCACGCTTTTGTAAAAGTAAGTATGCAAGACCAAAATCAGCCAAATAATTTCCTCTCTTGGGATTTCCATAATACATTACGGAACCATCACCTTGAACCTCTTTTATACACTCACCTTTTGAAAATATTTCATCAATTAAATTCCAAATTTCTTGAATATTATACTTATTTTCTCTTTCAATCTTCTCTACGTCTAATTGAATTAGCATTTTTTGCATAGTTTTTCTCCTATTATTTATGATTTGTTTTGTTGGGTAAAGACAAATCGTCTTTACCGAGTTACTTCCCCTTTACGGGCGAACTTTGAATTGTTACGGTTGTGACGGTGCCTTTCTCCGATGACGTTGATTTCTTCGAAGACGGCATAACTGCTTTCTTTACTGTCTTTTTGCTCGTCGTTGCCACCGCTTGTTTTTTCTTCGTCTTCTTATCTTCTTTTTCTTGTGTCATCGCTTGCTTGAGAGCATCAGCAATCATTTTATCCGCTACCTTTTGTCCGTATTTTTCCACGGCTAATTTATAGGTACTCGTCTCCTTATAGGATTTCTCCGTAGGCTTAGTCGCCGCGTCTTCTGTCTTTTTCTCTTCTGTTGGCTTTACTACTGCTTTCTTCTCCGTCTTTTGGACTTTTCCTTCTCTCCACAAGCGCTCCTTTTCTTCCAGCACAAGAATGTCATTACATTCTGATGCAATCTTACTCCCTGGATAATGTACGCAATTCAAATATACTTCCGCCGCGCCTTCCATTATCTTCCTTTGCTCTCTTTGTATATACCTTGCTTGACGTTGCAAATTTCTCTTGAGGTTGCACATTGGCAAGTTAGATATATCCAACAACTGTAAATCTTTGTTCTGCACCGGAACCATATTGCTAAAATCAAGATAACCGTTTTTGCCTTTATTAAGACCATGCGTTAATCCCATTTCAGACTTCTTCTGTTCTTCTTCGCCAATTCGCAATGGCACAAAATAGTTCCTTGTTCCGCCAAAGCCGAACAACACCACACCCGATGTGCGTCTTTTGCCTTCTTCTTTCCCTGCTGCTTGCGCCGCATATTTTGTATGCGGTCTTATGTAATCTTGATATCCTTGATCAAGATAGTATATATTCATCCTTTCTTTCATTTTTATTTTCTCCAAAAAACAAAACAGACGGCATTTTTTATGGCGTCTGTACTCTACAAGTCTAGGCCCTATTAAGTTGGTTGGGCATCACCGATTATCAAAGGCCCTCTCTAGCGGGGCATCGCTGACTTGTATATTGCTATTATACGCCTATCTATTTATATTGTCAATATGTTTTGGCAATATCTATTTGAAATCTTTTTCGGTAAAGACAAATCGTCTTTACTTATTTAATTAAATTGCAAATTAAAGCACGTATTAGTTCACTCTTATTTTTTATTCCGTTTGCTGCGCAATATAGGTCAAATGCTTCAATTTCGCTCTCTTTCATTTTAAAGTTTACAATTTTCATCTTATCTTTTGGCGGAATATCTACTATCTTATGTATAGAAAGTAAACTCAAGACCGTTCCACTACTGCTATTTTTTTCTTGTGCTTGCATTTTCTTCTTCCTCCAAAAATTCTTTAACAAACGCCTCGTAGTCTGCTACAAGCGGACTACCCGGGCGGTAGTCATAGACGCTCTTGCCGATTTTCGGTGCATCTGCAGCAACAACCGACTGACGGATCCAACTCGAGTAAACTTTGCTCTGGCAACCTTGCGCTTGCCCCTTGACGTACTCGACGCTCTCGTTAGTCGAACGTCGACGACGGTCAGCCATAGTTACGAGAAAGCCCCTGATACGCAAATCTTTGTTTATCTGGCGTATCTCGTCAACAGTTTCGATTAAAAGATTGACACCCTTTTCCGAATTAAATTCTGGCTTGAACGGCACAATAATATCGTTGCAAGCCGACAGCACGTTTAACGTGATAATTGACAAAGACGGATTGCTATCGATAACTACGTAGTCATATCGGCTCTCAAACTGCTGCAAAGCGCGCTTGAGATAAAGTTCCCGGCACGGTTTGCCAGCAAGTATCATGTTAGCGGTCTCAAGCCCGATTCCAGAAGCAATGAAATCAAGACTAGGCTCTAAATTTTGAACGTCTATTTTGCCCTTAGGCTCTGTAAACGCCAATGCCGGAGGATTTCCCTCGTTTGTTAAGATGCCGCATGCAACGGTCAAGTTGCCTTGTGGGTCAAAGTCCACTAAAAGTGTCCTTTTGGCGTGTCGCGCTAAGCCATACGCCAGGGCGCTGGCAGTAGTGGTCTTTGCCACTCCACCTTTTTGATTAACCAAGCCTATTACTTTCATTGCTATTTGCCTCCTCATTTTGTATTTGATTATCTTCTGCAACTTGCAGTTGCCGTTCGAACGTATCTTGAGATACTTCCGCATTATTTTGCGTGGATGCATCAGCGCTTGACTCCGCATTATCTTCCATCTGCGGAACGGCGCCGTTGCTATCTTGCGCAATATTCTCCCCAGAAGGATTCTCTTTTTTCTTATCAAGCCAATTCCGCACAAAATTCTTGTCCGTAAATACTCCTTCCACAAGTTCGTTGGTAACTATGCCGAATGTAAAACGCTCATTATACGCCCCTAAATAGAAGCACTCGCCCATACCTGCCGAGATTATTAAATTTTGCTCTTCTTCATTGATAGGATTGTTTTTGTAAAGTTTTGCAAGGTCCTCGACGTCGGACGGATTGAGCGCGAACACAAAAGTATATTGAGTGTTCTTTATCACCGCTGACGTCTTCGCTTGTAGTTCTTCATTTGCCATCCAGTCCGATATGTTTTGCGTAGCCGGGATAAACGTACCATCGTACTTTCGGATACGCTTAACCATTTGATAGAAGAAATCTATTGCTATAGGATATTTTGGATCAATAAATAAGTGAGCTTCATCAGCAACAATTACAATTCGATGCGGTGTTTTTGCGTTACGGTTGCGCTCTCTTATATTGATTACTTGTTGCTCCAAAAATCTGAATACAAGCAACATTTGGGCATTTGCAACAAGGTTATTTTTATTTGCAAATAAACTTTGGAAGTTGAATACCGTCATCACACTAGCAGACGTCAACGTCGACGGCTTACCCCAAAGGTCGCTATATCGACCGCCCGTAGTAAACTTCTTTATGTAGTTTTGCGCTTTCATATACGTATCAATTACATTATCGCTTATCTGTTCGTCTTCTTTTTTAGCCAACACTCTATAAAGGTCATCGAATACAGGGAATTTAGTCGCATCGTATTGTGATACGTCCGTGTCCGGCGTTATTCCCTTTTCGGCATATACTTCGTTTACAATATTGTTTATCAATTCGAGAGTATCTGCATCGCAACCCTCGAGTATGATTTTGAAGAAACTTTCCAAAGTCTTTAAGTGCGAATAATAGACTTGGCTTGGCGGCGCCACGTTGCCATCTTCCGTCAATATCTGATAAATATGGAAGGGATTTAGGCATCCCTGGCTCGCCGATCCGACGTCTATAATCTCTCCGCCGACGTTACGTACTAAATCTCCGTACTCGTTTTCTGGATCGATTACAAAACACAAACAACCATCACCTAATGATTGTGCCAAAAGTGATTTTAAAAAATAACTTTTTCCTGAACCAGGGCGACCAACAATTATGGTATTTGCGTTTCTGTGCGTACCGTCTTTTTTCCACATATTCCAAATCACTGGATATGAACCTGTTCCGTAGAGTATTCCATCGCGTTCAATCATAGATGTGTACACAAAAGGAAATACTGATGCAATACTGCCACCGTTGATACCTCGTTCAAGATTTCTCAATGCTCCGCGTTTAGATATATTTGACGTTACAAATCCGTTGAGTTGACGAACAAACAAGTTGTCTGTAGAAAATCCTCTAACTCGTATACGACTGCTGACGCTCTTTCTAAATGCTCTTTCATTGTCTTCATAGCAAAAGCCTGTTACGACCGTAGAAATATCATACAGTCCTTCTCCGCCATTTTGCAGCGACGTCAACAATGCTGACATGCTATCCAAATGAGTTTCTTGCTCAAGAACCTCACTTGCTTTATACGCTTCTTCTCGCGCAAGCAGCTCTCTGCATACCTTATCCACTCTTGCCACGGCCTTATTCTGCTCAACCGGAGTAATATGCATCACAACCTTTGTCTTATCCATATTAAAGATTTCAGCACCCCATGCAGCGTCGACGGTCAACGGATAATCAGAAATGGCGTAGTTAAACGCTTTTATACCGTTTATTACATATCCATTACTATGAAATTTGATTTCCTTGGGCTTTACCCAAGCAAGCAATTCTTCCGCAGTCTTCCCTACGGATTCTCTTTCGTCAAAAGATCTCTCATTGCAATACTTCAAAAATACTGCAACGTCGCGAGGATTATCTAATATCTCGCATTCGAGTTCTGCATTTCGTAAGTATGAGCAGATCTGCGTAGTAACTCTGTCAAGTTCCTTTTTTATGCCGTCATAAATCACAATGTAGTATTCTGCACGATATACCGGGTCTTGCAAGTTCATAGATTCAAGCTGAGCAATTCTCGACTCGAGTATCGCACGTCGTATTCGATTTGTTTTGCTTTTTTTACCAACAGTCTTTAACTTGTCTTTAAGGTCTTTTATAAAATCGTCAAATATTATAGGTCTATCTATCTTGACAATATCCATAACCTTGCCTGTATCGAGACATGTAAGCGCTCTGGCAAGACATTCTATATCTTTCTCTTGTGCATATTCTGTCTCAAGCGCAAACGTCTTGCTTCCTACTCTTATAGCTCGGCCGTAATAATCCGGATATTTTATAGTACCGTCTTCTTCAAAGCGAGTATACGGCACCAACTTGTCCACTTGCGCGTCAGTATATTTTTTCTTACTAAAAATATATTTGACAAGATTGAGAATCTCTTCGTATATTAACGTCTCCCTGCTCGACGGCAACATAATAAATAGAAATACTATCGCCGAGCCTATGCCGATAAACCACTTGCCTTTAAGATTACTCATCAATATTGCCACAACTATTGCAAACATAATCCCGACAATCATTACGTCTTTCAACGAATATGATTTCCATATCGTACTCTTAATCTTTGTCTTTTTAGGTATGTATTTTAACATATTTTATCTCCTTACTACATATCCATATCGAATCCGTCTCGCTTAATATTGCGAAGATTGTGCAAGCCTTTTATAGCCCTGCCACCTGCGCGAGCGGCTTTGATGCTTGAACCGGCAAGTCCGTTATTCGATTGCCAACTCGTTCGCAATTTGTCTTTCATTCCATTCATCTTATTTCCTAAACCTTTGCCAAAACCTATCGCCTTACCGTCCTTATCCTTAAATCCGCCGGTCAACATCGTGCCGACTGCTCCGCCCAACTTTCCTGCTCCTTGCATTATTCCTCTTTCTCGATGCCCGGTATAAGCATTATATTGACCGAACGTCATCCGCGCTGCGCCTTTCACTGCCCGCGACGTCGCCATCACGCCGGCAAACATTGTCCTAAATCCGTGTGCGGCCTGCCTGCTCTCTTGCGCATCCGTTCCAAGCAACCGAGCAAAGAATACTTGTCCATTAGATATAGTAAGCGCTCCGCAGATTATCAGCAAAACTTTCATAAGAGTTGTCAGAATGCTGTTGCCGGGTATTTCAATACTGTTGACAATCGGCAACAGAATAATGTAAATATTAACTGCAAATACCGTGCCATACGCAAGCAAAGTCTTAGATATGGCAGTTTCGCGCCATAACTTAAATTTGGCGCCATCATCAAGCGGTAGCGTAGACATTATTAGCGGAGACGTCAAAAAGATAAACACAAGGTCGTAGAGTCTTGTAACTAGTCCCATAATAGCAATAAACATTACAATAGAAATTATTATTGATGACGGCAATCCGATAAAGAAGTCGTATTTATCAATTTGAACAATTGGGTTAATTATCTCTTCTTTTTTTTGATCTTCAAACATCCAAGAAGTATCCCATTTACCAAAAACTTTATCCGGAGTTACGCCGTCCCAACTATTTTTTATACTGCCATCTTCATTAGTACCAAAAATTTCTTTCATACCTCTTGATACTCCGTCTTCGTCTTTCACGTAAAAATCTGTATTTTCTGCCCATGCATCTTTAGTGATAGACGCCTCAAAAAGTTGTTGCCCAATAGTTAAATTCGCTCCTTGATTAAATGCGACGTCAATTTCAGCTAATATACAGTTTGCTCCTATAACAAAACTAAAAAGGCATCCTACCACGACAATCATTGAAAATATTGAAATAAACATCTTACTCACTATCTGCGACACAGTCTTTTTAATTACAACCATATTCTTTACTATCGCTATTATGGTGAATATGAATACGCATATTACTCCAATAACCAATATTGCCCAAAAGACGTTGATTACTGTCTTGTTGCCGAGAAAATAAAGAAGAAGCGACTCTTCCTGATTATCTACTTTGACGGTGCTAATTCCCGAAAAAACTGAAAATAGTTGCATTACCATATCCACAAGTCTCGATAGACCAATTTGCAACCACATTAAAATTTTTAGAAAAAATATTTTCATATATCCTCTCCTCTTGATTTCTGCTCCAAAGAATGCTAGAATGATTACATCTTAGGAGGTATGTTTTATGAAAAAAACTTGCGCTATTTGTTTGCTATTTATCTTAATTCTTTCTTGTGTTTTCTCTTTCGTTGCCTGCACCGATCCTGTCGACCCTGTTGTCGGTAAGTATATTGAAGTTAGATCTGACATTGATGTATTTTTTGAAGTTCGTTCTAATGGAACAGCAACTAGATTTGTTTTTACAAAAGATACATCTGAATTGAAACGTAGAGACGAACATTCTTGGACTTTCGATAAAGAAACCCAAATCTATACTTTCATTGACCTTTCCCCTGGAAGCAGTGGCTCCGATAAAAGAATATTGGTCGATGGCAATCTTAAATTTGCTAACCCAGATTATACGTCATCAGGATACAAACGTATTCCAGATTCCGAATGGCCTGACTATATCCCTAATAACTAAGCGTCGTATTCGATTTTACGCCGTTCCCTAATCGGGGACGGCTTTTTCTATGCTGTGAGCACAAGAAAAAATATATGCGTCTTTACCATTTGTCTTTACCTACTCAAATACTTCTTTGCTATATCATCTAACATTTCACATACTTCTGAATATTCATCAATATACTCATATCTTGTTTCGCCAAGTATATGTTTGGTACTTTGATGTAGCGCTTGATATCGTTCAAGAACATCTTCTTTAACAAACGTTATGTCGAAAACCAATCGCTTCCCCTCGATATACTCTGCACTCAATACCCACTTTCCTTTTAATTCGCTCATATTTTTACTCCTATTTAGACAACCACTTGTATTCTTTTCTTGTGTTTGCAATAATCGCAGTATCTTGAGCGTCCTATTCTTTATGACGCTCAAGACATATTAAATGCTCATCCGAGTTTTGTGATAGGCGTACCTGCCCAAGCAGCTATACCTGAAACAACCAAAGGCAATCCTGCCGCTATTATAAAAATAACTGCAATACCCAAAACGAGTTGTTTTATGTAAGCCTTTGCCTCTTGCTTTTCTTCTGCTTTCTTTGCCTTAATTATCTTAATGCCTATAAATGCGCCCCATAGTCCTATAAAAACTAATCCGAGACCGAGAAGCCAAGGCCAAATAACTCCGACCAAGCTATTTAGTTGTGAACCGAAATCTGTGAGATTGTTCTCTAACGTTCCGGTGTCGCCCGCAGCAGCGAGCATTGAAAAAAGTGAAAAAACTTTCATTTTCATAGGTAATCCTCCATATTTAATTTTTATATCCAGCGGTTACCCGCATTGTTGTTTAACTAACTTGTACTTTTAAGCGCTTAACTAGTATCAATACAACTACTCCGACGACAACGACCACCGCGCCAACTATCAACGCAATAGACAGTCCATTAAGTTTGTACTTGATGTCCCACTCAATCATGTTGCTATTACCGAATTCATCGACTAATTCAAGCACGTAATGTCCCGGCTCTTTTATGACCAAAGATTGCGACCATTTCATTTCTACTCCATCTTTGGTAAACTTTGCCGTTACTCCGTCTTTATTTAATTTTGAAAAAGACACCGTATTCTTTGACCAAATCAATTCCAAGTCTGGCGTAACGTTGTCAATATTCAAATATACTGTATAACTTTGATTCTGCTCGATGTCGCTTATAGTCAATGTATATCGACCTGTCTTGTCCAAAACTATATTTTTCTTTGTGTCGTCAGAATAATCAAGTTTTATGTCTTCGCCGTTAAACTTTGATGAAGATACTATTTGCTTGCCATCCAATTCTATATTCAAAGATTGCGCATTCTTGGGCAAAATTGTAAATGTAAATACAAGTGCATTGCCGACTGCATCCGTTGCCGTCAGCACGTATTTTCCCGACTCTGAATAATTTTTTGCAACGTCGATAGCTTGTCCGTCTTTCATAATCTCAATGACACCTTCCTCGGACAATGAGAATGCGACAATTTCCGTAGTGATTTGTCGATTTATAATATTGGACTCAAAATCTATATTGCGGTCTATAGTGAATTTTATATTGACTATATTGCCAGCAAGATCCTCTACGCGAACAGCATAATAGCCGTGTTCAGTAAATATCTCTCCGCTTTTAATTTCTCTGATAACGGTATTGCCTTTCATTAGATATCCTTTCGCCCCATCTTCAAACGTTACAGTAACATCTTCTTTCGTTGCGCCTCCATCTTCGGCTCCTTTAATTTCCAGTTCAGGAGGAGTCAAATCCAACTCAATTACTATTGTTATTGTATTTCCGTATCTATCGGATACCATAATCGAATAAATTCCCTCTTCAGTTATCGGAACTCCGTTGACAACTTGCTTACCGTCTGCGACATTCCACTCTGAAATCATCTCGTTAATCGTTAAAGCAACCGGCGAATTCGTCAAGTATCTTCCGCCGACGTTTACAATCTTACCGCCGTCAAGCGTGTAATCTACAACATTGTCGAGATATATCGTAAACGTCTCGGTATTGCCAACTCTGTCCGTTACAGTGAACGTATACATACCGTTGCCGCTGAGTACGTCCCCTCGAGCGTACGTAGCACTTATAGCACTTGATCCAATCGTATATTTGACTCTTACGTTCGCCTCTGTCCAGTTCAATGAGAATGATTGATTTGTATATCCTCCCTTCTCTACGGCAACATTGTTGGAATCCACTACGTTGACAACAGCGATTACAGTATCGATGCCAAATTTATATTCCATATAAAGATTGTCATCAGACTCGCTGTACAGATGTATCAAAAACTGTCGTTCAACGCCTTCGCCAGCTAAAAATCCCAAAGAATACTCTTTATTCAGATTGTCGTATTCGATAAGATAATCGGTGTATATTACTTCTTTCCCGGTCTCGTCGTACGTATACACAACTACGCCATTGCCGACAGAGTAAGTAAAGTACACGTCTTTATTTGTTATACTGTCTGCCGCTGCCGTAAGATTGCCGTTTGGCAAGCCACGTTCATAAAATATCGGCTCTGTTTCAATCACTCTTCCGTATCTATCCGTAATCACTGCAAAGTACTTACCGCCCGTTGTAAAGTTGTATTCCAATGTCGTGAAATCAATCTGCTTACCTAAATCGTCCTGCTCTATCAAAATACGCTCGCCCGCTCCGTTGATTTTATATATCTCAAGACGGACTATTTGATTGAGATTATCGTTTGTTGCAAAATACAACGTCAACTGTCGGTTAGTAGGCCGCAGACTGTTATATTCCATCGTCGGCTCTTTATTTGCGATATTAACTTTGAATTGAAATACGTTGCAAGAGCGGTCATAGACTGTAATTGTGTACTGTCCGCCGCCAAGCGCAGCGTCCAACACCGGCAACTCATCGCCCTGCACAAATATTGCATTTGTCAAGCCTCTTCCTTCAATTTTTACAGTAGTAAACTTATCAACGTTGTCTAATACCCCGTCAAATCTAAAAGATAAGTAATAAAAGACATTGGCGTTATCTTCCGCAAAATCTTTATCAAATATCACTTCTTTCTTTGTGCTATCACCTTGCTCAATCTCTGCGCGGATCTTCGGCGATTCAATATCAATGTAAACGACATACTTCTGCGAGTTTCCGCATAAGTCCTGTTCGTTTACCAAATAATAACCTTGTTTATACATATTATTGCTTTCCAAGGCTTCTTTAATTGACGTTCCAGGATAAATCCTAATAGTCTTATTTTCTTGCAATGCAAAATCATCCGCTAAATATGTTAAAGTCGTGAAGGTAGGAGCTAATGCAGCTGCAGTGCGCTTATACGCAAAAGCACTGCGAATCTGCAACAATTCATAATCTTCATACTCAAACATATATCCAGGCAACGTCAAGGACTGTCGCACAAATGCATACTCATCATTGCGGCCATCCTCATCTTTAATCGTATAATAGTTATCGTTTCCGGACGATGATGCCACTTTTCTTGCGCTTACATATCGACTTGCATATTTAGTCAGTACTTTATTTAAATCTTCACGCGCAGTATATACTTGCGATACGCTTTCATTTGTTGCCGATACATATATCCAACCATTGGATACCTTTTGAACACGATAGCGCTCTTCCATCGCTAAACTCCAGGAATAAGCATCGTCATATCTTTCAAACGAATATCTTCCGGATATATCCGCCTCCGTTGGGCTTGTCCCAAAGATGTATGCCGGCAACGTAACTTCATACCAAGCATTTATCTTAAAACTCTTATATGCATTTTGTAAGTTACCAAAATCGGAAATTACTTGCATGATCAACAACTTTTCTTCCGAACTATTACCAGCAAGATCTTCGGCATATATTCTATATGTACCGAAATTTGTCTCAATCGCAGGAAAATCAATACTGACAGCATTTTCTTTATAAATAAGCGAATCATTAAGGTAAACACAAAGAAAAGCGAAGTTCGGATCTTCCGATGCAAATCTGACTGCTTCGTTCGTGTAATATCCAAGACTTGTTTCATCCTGCAAAATTGCAGTACCGTCCAACTCTTCTATACTCAACGTCGGCGCGACGTTGTCTACTATAAATCTAAACGCTGTACTTTTGTTTCCGGCTTTATCCAACGCAAAAATTTCATGCAATCCGTCGGAAAGTGTCGACATCGTTGGCAACGATGAATACTCGACGCCGTCCAGTTCCACTCGACCAGCGCTATTTTTATCCTCGATTGCAAATACAACTATATCACGTGCGTTGACATATAAATCGGTTACCACGATATTGCCGTTTTTCTTAAGCATCAATGTCGGAGCAGTCGTATCTAATACCACTGACGCAGTTACTGCATTGCCCGCTACATCAATTGTCTTAAAATAATACGTGCCGTCCTTATGCTCTTCCCCAAAAGTCAAATCATTACCGCTCTGACGAATCCAATCTCCGTTGTCGACTTTTACGTAAGTAGTCAAACCGCTTTCATCCGATGCCTTATATCGAATTTTACTCGCGTATCCTGACGGCTCAATTTCCAACGTCGGTGCCGTCAATTTTATATGGAAGGTCTTACTCGTTATATTGCCAGCCCTGTCTTCGCCTTCTATCTTAAAATAACCTTCTTTTTGAAACATATCTCTCGCCGAACTACCTAAATAATTTGAAGCGCGCGACTGTATAAAACTCTTAATATCAGACTGTATGAAAAACACATAGATTTCTCCCCCACTAGTCCAATACTCCCAATAATCCGCTCCGTTCATAACGTAATCAATTTGTCCAGGCGCGATTATCCTATTATCATTCGCTATCGTTTCCCAATTCGACTTTGACTTCAAGCGATTGTTCTCAGCATCGATTATAGCGTTAAGCGCCGATTGACGGCTTCCGTATAGGACGCCGGGATTTCTGTTGTCGAAATATATAGAGCCGCTTATGTAATCGCCGTTGATGACCTGCCAATTACCGCCAATTTGCTCATAGAGTTTAGTCGACTTCATCCCAACACTGTCTTTAACGTCAAAATATACGCCCTGGTTTACCCACGCTCCGTCTGCAAAAGCCATACCGTCTGCTTTACGCATACCTACTTCTGGCGCCACGTTATCGTATGTAAATGAAAATACATCCGATTTGTTGCCCGCAGTGTCAGTTGCATAAAACTGCCATAATCCATTTACTGCACTAATCTTATAACTACTCGAGGTTGTAGATTCCCATCCAGTCCAGTTCGGTTGTTTATAATACAATTTTAAAAAGTGCGTGTCGCTTGCCGATACCGTTGCCAACTTATTTGTATAAGACGACAATGCTACACCATCAGAGCAAGACAGCGCAGGATTAGTCTTATCTATAGTAAAATAGTATCTATCTGAATTCCCGACAGCGTCAGTCAATTCTATCGTATGACGTCCTTCGGCACTTATGTTGCTATTTGAAGAATACGAATTGCCATTTAAAGTAGCACTGCAATTTTCTTCGCTCCATGTAAATCTTACGTCAGAGTTTGTTATACCACCTTCATTCACTCCTATAAGGGTCCCGGAAGGGGCAGTTCTGTCTGCAGTAAACAACTCACTTTGTCCAGCAACGAGATATGAGTTATTGTGAGCAGCCCAAGTACACCACTGATATACAATTTGATACCATATATAATCGTAACCAGTATCAAAATTTATTGTGACAGACGAATCACCGCCTCTTGTAATAGTCTTATCTGATTCAATAACCGTCCCCTTTAAATTCGTTGAAGATTGTTCTTTATAAGACAATAATCCTTGATAGTCGCTTTTATTATTACTGCCAAAAACTAGAATTAACGCATTTTCATCACTTGGATTTGAAGAAACCAGATAATCTTCATCATAATAATAATCTCCATTGTTAGCGCTCGAGATAGCATTCGTGTCACTGCACGTAATTTTCAAAGAATAATCAATAAAAACGCCTGTATTCTTTTGTACTAAGCTTCCACTGAAATAATTCCCTACATTATTGTAACCGTTTGCATTATACCTATCATTGAATTTAAAATATTTAGATGAATTTACCCCTGTTAATACAGAGTTAATATTCATAGTAGTAGTTTGTTCAGCAAAGGCAATCTGCGATTGGTCAAATTGGCAAGAAATCACTCCTACCAAACAAAGTGCCACGCTTAATAACAATATGCTTGTTGCTACTTTAATTTTTCTATTTGTCATTTGATTTTACCTCACTTCCTTTAAGTAATACTTCCAAATTGGTTATTTTAAATATCAAGTCCATGCTTCCCGCTTTGCTTTTTAATTCTGCCAATTTTTCTAATTGCGCATGCAAATCTAACGTCTCAAAATCGGCCATCTCTTCTGGCAAGAATTGCTTTAACACATTGACCTGTTCAAGCAAAATATCGGACTTATTTTCTGATGACGTTGTGCCAGGCTTCGGCACTTGTTGTTCTTGCATTGCGCGCAATTCCTCTTCCATCTTTCTCATCTCTTCCCGAATAGCATTATCTCTTGCTATTTTGCTTTTTATATCGAAGCTTCCATCGTATAAATCTTCGGGCATTGATACGATGGCGTATATTTACTCTTGAACGCAAAGTGTCCAAACGGCAGAACTACGGCATTACCAAAATCATCTCCAGAATTAAGATTTTTCAATTCCGTTGGATAAATAAGCGGTATTTCTTTTACGCCAGTTCCTGTGGACGCCGTATTTTGTTGATACGACGTTGTAAGACTTGAATTGGCAACAATCTTTTTGCCACAAAGGTTACTAAATTCATTGACTGTATTTGGGTCATCTGAGCCAAGAAATATTTTCGTTGGACAGTTTGACTTGACTATATCGGCAACTTCCCTACCGTACTTATTAGCCAACTGCGCATAATTCTGTATGACCATCTCAAAAAACATTTTTCTACTACGGCCGACGGTAATCATTCCGGCAAGATCGTTGAACGCCGGCAAGTTACCAAACTCGTCTAACAAGAAATATACGGTCCTCTTCAATTCCAATTCATCAGTCTCGCCACTCACTTTATTACGCTTCGTCTTATCTACAAGAGTCTTGTACATTTGCGTAATCAAAAGAGTTACAAGTCTATGTCTAGTTTTCTTCTCGTCCGGTATTTTTAAGAATAGCGCCGTTGGCTGCTCGTCCATTGAATATAAATCAATGTCAGAGCCAGACGTCATCGATAAAATACCGCTGTCACTTAGCCATTCGACATGCTTATAAACTTCGGACAAATAACTCGTCAAAGTTTTTTCTTGCGTCTCCAATACTTGTTTAGCAAGTCCTTTGACTTTCGAACTAGGATCTCTACTCTCATATAAGTAATCCTTTAATACTGTATCATCCGCTGAAAGATAATCGAATACAATGTGATACAGTGTCGCAAAGCCGAGTTGTTTGCTTTCAAACAATCCCTCCTCATAATCCTCGCATAATGCAAGGATTATACCGTTGATCAAAGATCTGGCGCCTAACTGCCACCCCATGTCACTTGATTTTTCAAGCGGACAGATTGCATCGGTCAAGTCTTTTGCTAATTCATATATCTCGTCTCGCAATATTTGAATTTGCACCATGGTCTCTTCAGACTCTGAATCAACGCTTAATTTATTGATTTTATCTATTCTCTCTCTAAGCACGTCAAACGGATTCCACTTGCTAGAGTAATACGGTTGGTCCAAGTCCAACTCTAAAACCTTGTACCCCTTTTGCAAGAACGCTGCAGCGTGCGTATTAAACAACTCTCCTTTGGGGTCAGTAATGACCATTGACGGCTTAGTTTTCGTTTGCATCAATACTTGTATTGTGGGATTTATAAAACCTTGCGTCTTACCGGCACCTGTCGTACCTACTACTTCGACGTGGGTCGGTTTGCTTGTCATAACAACTTTCAACTTACTCCCCTCTTTCTTTGCTTGCAATACAACGCCGTCCTTGACGTTGGGAAGATTATCGAAGTCCGTTACAATAAAGTCCTTGCTCCTTTTTAAGTCTTTTATGCTCATAAGTTCGCTCGTTTCACCTTCATTGTCTTTTACTACGTCTTTATCAGCACTTATGCGATGCTCCGCTAAAAACCAAGCACCTATAGCCATAAACGCTACAAGTAACATAAGCCAATAACTACCCTGTCCAAGCGTTGAAAAATACGCTTGCATTGAGATTTTGCCCTTGTATGTAATCAACGTCATTATTGCCGCGATAACGATTGATATGATTGCTCCAAGAACTGCTGCTAAAATCAGTTTAATTTTCCATTTTGACTTCATATTGCTCCTCCTATTTATACTTGCGTGCTTGTTCACGTTGCGCTTGTTCTATTTCAAATTCCGCTTGATGTAACAATGGCCTAAAATCAGTGCGGATACGTAACATAGACGCTTCGATGTTGTATAAGAATTTCTCAACGTTTCGCCTCAACATTGCTGCATCCCTTCTAGCCGCAATTCTCATTGCATTTTTGCCGGCTTTTTGACTGCTCTTTGCATTTGTCATCTTCCTGTCTTTAATTCCCTTCGCTGCATTTATTACAATCTGTCCTAGCCTTGCTCTAAATTCCGGACGTAATTTCTCGATGCAAGCAAATTTATTGCCCTGTATTCCCAACTTGCTAACTTGTTCTGGAGTCAACTTGCCCTCAATCTCCTCTGGCTTGAGTCTACCGCCTTGCGTCCAAAGAATCTTATTTGCCTTCGCAATTTCTTTGACCTTGCTCTCTCTTTTAATTATTTCGCTAAAAGTTTCGCGCACGTAGGCTCTCAATTTGTCATCCCTTGCCACAATGAAGTCTACCGCCCTATCGATTTTCTCTCGCACGATTGCCATATTGTCACTCATATAGCCAAGTCTTCCAGATGCTGGCAAAATGCTTGCAACGTCCGCCAATTTAGTGCCGATTTCGCTTTGCGTATTCTTATGCTGTGGCATAAGTTCCTTGAGCCTTGCCAAAGCCTTGTCTCGAGCAATGTGAAAATCATTTTTGTTATCCTCAAGCGCAAGACTAGCGGATATCAAGTAATTATCTATACACTTCTGACTAAAGCATCCTTTTTGAGTGAACTTTCTTTCGCCGTTCTTGTCAAAGCGTTTCGGCTCCTTTTCCCAAAAAGAAAAGTGAATATGATGGTGATGAGCCCTGTCAATGTGCAAACTCGCCATAATTTCCACGTTGTTCTTGTCAATGTGCGAATTTTCAAACAATGCTCCCATTGTTTGCTTCAAGTATTTTCGCGCCTGTTCCGGTGTCGTAAATGCGGCGCTTGTCTCTTTGTCAAAAGATATAAAACCGTGCCAAATTATAGACTTCGATTTAGCAAGACGTTCCTTAATGTCTTTTACGTCTTGTGCCGTCAAAGGTCTCTCTAGATTAAATGCGCCAGTGTCTTTCTGCATATAGTCCAAAATATCTTTATGCTTCGCTGTCTTTTTTCCATTAAGAGAGTACGTCTCATAGTTATAGGTCGCTGTAAGGTCATAGAAGGCTCTCTCGTTCTTCCACTCTGCCTTCTGGAACTCACTTGCGTTCTTTCTCGCCTGCGCTGGCGTATATACTATATTAAATACAACGCTCATTTTTTATTGCTCCTACTTTTTCTTGTGCTCTCAATCATCGTATTTTCTATCTCTTGCAAAGTCTTTGGCAACGTTGCGAATATTCCACTCTCAAGCATATCCGTAGTCAAAGCCTTGCCCTCGAGTTTGTGTCCTTCGACGTTAAACAATATCGACGTTAAGTATTTTATAATACCGACTTGGACACTTACCTCGTCTACCGTCACTGACAAATCTCTTAATCTTCTCGAGACTTCTGTCTCTCCTTCCTCGTCTCTGATTTTTTTGTAATATTCCTTTGAATTGAAAGTTAATTCATACAGTCGTGGCAATCCGATTTTTAGTGCTTGATTGATTACCTCATTAAAATTTCCATCGAAGGACTCGGCTCTTTCGAGTTTATCTATATATTGCCATAGGCTCTCATCGTAAATTCTAATTCGCTGTTGAACTTTCCTATTTTCCATTGTGTTTACTCCAAAAAAACTTGGTTTCCAAGTTGTTTTCTTACTGTCACTCGCAGTGACAGTTCCCACAAGGGCTGTGACACCTTTTTATTACTTTGTAATAATGTGGCGAAAATTCGCTAAAGTGTCACACCCGTTTATCCTGCTCCTGTTGTTTACAGCCTTTTTTTACACCTCGCTTGAGGTGTACCTGTGTTTACATTCATTCAGTGCGCCATTTGGCGCATACGCTGTTCTACTTTTATCTGTGTCTATATCCTTACACCCAATCCTCTTAGGTCAACAACACTGATACCAACTAAATACCAATCATTATTTGCGCCGTTCATTTCTATTCGAGTTGGCATCCACTTACCATCCACAAATACTTCAAAACTCTCGCCACAATGTAATCCTCCATAATAGTCTTCAAAGCCGAAGCAGATATCATATCTGTTTGATTCCTTGTCGAAGACCAATACTCCTCTTTTCATCATTTCTCTCCTTTGCTTACCTGTGTCCACACTGCCGCGCCGACACTCGGCAAATAACCGAGCGTCGGCGATTGGCCCGCTAAGCGGGCTAGTGAACACAAGAAAAAATTAGTTATTTTTGTTTTTGACTATCACTTGATTTAGTTTGTTGTTTTACTTTTTTCTTTCCCAAATACAATGGATGGATTTTTAAAGATTTGACCGCAAAGTCAATAGTTCTTTCTATATACTTCTCTCCCTTGTTTTCTCTATATAAGCCAGATTTTTCAAAAATAGATTTCATTTGTACGGCATCACCATTTGTAAAAAATGCTAACATACTCATTAACTTTGCATCACTCCTTGATTTATCTCCACAAATATCCTCTCCACTATATAATCTTTCAAAAGTTCCTCCAACCTTACTTTTCTTTATTGATTCTATGACCTCGTCATCTGACATAAATATGTCAATTAAATTTAAATAGGATGATGTTTGATTATTAGAAACCTCCTTTCGTGGTCCTAATGCCGTACGCACGCAGTCGATAAGTTTTTTTGGCTTATCGACAAGATTGTTTGTCTTGCTAATGATATTTCCTGTCATAGATATAAATTTATTTTTATCATAACACTCAATCCCTTTTACATCGTCTTTAACATTGCATCCAAGTGTAACATTATCTCCTTTAAAAAAAACGTGTACACCTTTTCCAGACACACTTTTTTCTGCATAAGTATTCCGTTCTGCATTCAATATATCCCAACAAAGGTCTGACCGCATTCCCTTATCTCCAATGCAATGGTCTAAGTCGACGCAGGCAATACGGTTTTGTGTATCCAACGCAAAACTGAGACCCTCGCAGTTCCGCTCTTTGGCGAACTGCATTGCCTTCTCATAAGTTGACCACGTTGCCGGTTCATTACACCTAGCCCATGCACCGGTCTCAGGCGAAAGGATAATTTTTTTCTTTTTGCCAGTTGCACCATCGTAGTACGTCTTAAAGGCGCACCAATTTTTCATTTGTTTCATTTCGGCTGGAACATTAGCTTCCAAAGATTCTAATCTTCTGGCATTTTTTTGAGCGTAATACTCCTTTGGAGATAGTAGGTTTTCTTTATTAGAAATCGCTTGCCCTACTTCACTTTGATTTTGTGGCTTAGACGATTGTTGCGGTTCCTTATCCAATATGCCCATTTTGCGTTTGTATTCGTTTGCAACACTGATAATTCCTTCTTCATCATTTTCTTCTGCACGTGGGTCATCTGACATATCCGACGTTTGCCGTTGATAAAATGCTCTCTTAACTGATTGCTCTTCAGTCAAATTGTTATTTATAAGCCACTCTGCTGCCTCTCTTGCAGCCTCATTCTTTATCTTATCCGTAGACCAATCTGACCAACCTACGAGTTGACTCGGAACCATTATGGGTTCTTTATTACGCTTATTATTTTGCTCTTCTTCGATTGAATCAAGCAAAGTTCGAGTAAACGCGTCTTCAAAGTCACGTGGGAAATCTTCTCTTGCGATTTGCTCTTCTCGTTCTTTTTGAACTTCTTTTTGAATTTGCTCTTCTCGACGTTCCCTTTCCACACTGGCATATAGATGTTCAAGATATTTAGTCGCATATTCTTTGACTATTTCATTAGACATTTCATCCACGTAATCCACGAGATAACGATAAGATAAATTAGGCTTCTCCAAAGAATAGCCAGCTCTTGCATATTCCATCTCTTTAGGTGTAGGCTTAGATTCTCCTATTTTCTCTTTGCGGTATATATTCGCATAGTATTCGACATCTTTATCAGACATTTGAACAACGTCGTACATACTCTCTCGTAAAGACTTATTAGTATTATCCAACATATAGCCGGCCACTGCTGCGTCTATATGTTCGGCTCTATCAAAGGTTTGTTCCTTTTCGTCTTTATTTTCTATTTTTTCTTTGTGCTCACCATACAAACGATTGTATGTCTGATTGATACGTTCAACAGTCTTTTCTATCTCGTCTCTTTGATAATTGCCATAAAAGACCTTGTTTTCTATGAGCATCGTTCTGATACGTTCGTCAAGGTCTTTTGCTTGAGATTCATTCTCAACTCTGCCCTCTTGTTGATACGTCGCATCTTCTGCGCGTACAACACGCAGATTGAAGTTGTCAAAACTGTCATAATACTCGCGAATTTTTTTATGGTATGCTTCATCTATTTTACCTTGTCCATACACTTGGCCGAGCAACAACGGCGAATCAGTGACTATTATTTCCACGCCACTAATTGCCATATTATGAAGACGTTTATACTGCTCTTCTATCACAGCCTTTTGGTCATTGAGAACATCAAGTTTTCCTTCTCTGACTAGTTCCTTTGCATACTCCGAAACGTACTCTACATCGTAGCCTACTTTCTTAAGCGCTGCGGTAAGTTCTAGCGCAGCCGTAGTCTTCCATGCTCCAGGACCGGCGTAAAAATTTACTACAAGCGTGTTTTTATGCAAATCTTTATCGGCTTTAATAGCACTCATATCTACCTCCTAAAACGGTAACGATTCATCGTCTGCTGCACCATCGTCGGCGAAATCCTCGGACTTATTTACTGCGCTTTTCTTTCCGTCCAAAAATTCAACGTTGTCCGGGAATTGAATTTTTACGCTCGTTCCTTTGCTCTTATCTTGACGTTCATACTTTTCTATGAGCAAGTCACCCGATACGGCAACCTTGCTGCCTTTATCAAGATATTTGACTACGTTCTCAGCCATAACGCCCGATACTACCACCGCCAAATAGTTGACCTGGTCATCGTTGCCTCGATTTGTTGCCGCAATGTCAAACTCACAGATTGACTTGCCCGATTTAGCTGTTTGTAATTCTGGTTTTTTCACTAACCTTCCAATTACGTACGTTTTTAACATTTTTTGTCTCCTTAGATTTTTGTATTTGCGTTCGGCTATGCCGACTGACGCTCGTTTTGTAATTGTAGACACAAAAGAAAAATGGACGACGTGCTCTACTTACCAACCTTTTGGAGCATATTATCTCCTCTAATTTTTTCTTGTGCTCACTTAAATATTTATTACTAAGTAAGTAATGACTAATTAGTAATTACTATCTTATTTACGCCGTTTACGGCTTATCCGTTGTCGGGTTACCCGTTATCGGCTTGTCCGTTTACGGCTAACCCGTAATTGGATATTCTGATTCCATAGGTAAAGGCGGAATATTTATTTTGTAATCATATCCAGCAAACTTCCCTTTTTCGTCTTTAATTGGAATGCGTTCAAGATAACCCAATCTTTCCAAATACTTAATTGCATTTTCAATAGCTTCTCGACCTTCTCCTCTACTGTAGTTTTGCATTTTACAGCCTTCGTCATCTCTTACTGTAACCAACTCCATTAGACCTTTAACCGAAAAATTCCACCCGTTTGGCAATGAAAAAATAGTACAAAGTAATCCTTTTGACCGAAAATCTAATCTTCTATCTGTGAATATCTCTTTCGGCAATACCTCAAACTTACCTCTCATGACATTTATAAGTTTTCCCATAATAGCCTCCTTAGTTTATATTTCTAAAAAATACAGGTACACACGGAACATATCTCCTACCATCTTTTTTAATTAAGTACTCAGAATAATAAGATTTACATAAAGCAAAATCTTTTGCTTGTTGCAATTCCTCTGCGCTAACTGCTTGTCCCATCTTCTCGCACACTCTTATGGTAAAATATCTTTGTTGTTTGGCTTCTCCTAAAGTACCACGATATATACCATCTTTTTCCAACCACTCATTTTTCGTCATTGCCAGATTTCCAGCTAATAGCAATTCTTTAGCTTGTGTTCTACGACGAATTAACGTATCTAAACTCATATTCTATCTTCCTTAATATTTTTAATTGTCCTTATGGGGCAAGCCCCCTAGGACTATCACCCCCATTTTTTAGAATACAAAAAAGCACTGAAAGCCAAATAGCCCAGTGCTGTGAAAAACTTGGATATTGACTTGTCACTCCCTTTATTAACTCCCTACTAATAATAAGGAGTGACGGATAACCAATCTATACTCTAATCTTTATAAAAAAAATTAACTAAATATTATTCGAGAAAAAGATAAAAGAGACTGGTTATCAGTCCCCTAAATTTTACACTAACTTAATTATACAAATGAGAAACCTCAAATTATTATATGTCACCTCGACCGTAGCGGAGAGGTCTTATCCGCTTTTTATACTGCTTAGATTTCTCCATTACGTTACACTTCAGTCGAAATGACATATTATTTAAGTTTTATATGACAAGGCAAGAATTTTTTATCTCATTGCCTTTTGTTCTTTGAGATATTCTGCGTATCTTTCTATCTGGTCTTCTCTCAAGTCTATCATCTTCTTTGCAGTCGCATACGCTTGCGCGTCGTCGATTATTACTTCCGTT
>CAJUOK010000003.1:0-27656 GCA_910588015.1 uncultured Christensenellaceae bacterium
TAAGAACTTCTTGATTCTTCATCATCTGCTTTAGCGTTTCGTCGTTGACGTTGCTTGCGGCAACCTCACGCTCAACAATTCTTTCAGTTAGCTGTTCTGCAAGTTTTTTTATTATATCTTGCATTACCTCTTGATTTTTTGCGTTGTCTTTTATCAACTTTTTCATCAAATCGTCATTCATAGACGCCTGTTGCGGCAACAATTGTTGCATACCGGGTAGCATTGCCGTCATTGTCTCCGACACTATGCCTCTTATATCCTCAACGCCTATACCGTAACCGCTGCTCATATACGCGCCTTGTCCTTGCATATTACCGCCGTTGCCGCCCATTAAATGCATAAACATATTTCGCATTTCTTCGTCGCGTCTCATCATTTCATCGTCACGGCGTAGCATTTCTTGCTCTCTTCTTCTGTAATCGTCGTCGCGGCGATTATTGTCCATTGCGCTTTGATTTCTCGTATACTCTTCTCTTGCCTCTTCGAAATTGTCTTCAGCTTTATTGTATCTGCTCTTGGCTATCAGCATTATTACCAAGCTTGCAACTGCCAAGCCCATTAGTACGCACGCTATCGCTGTCCAACCGCTCATTGCTAATCCCAAGAATGGCGCCGCCGCGTATATACTCTCAAACTTCTCGGCTTTCTTGTTATACTTCTTTCTTTTGCTCTCGTATCCCGCAGTTTTGGACAAGAATACTATTATCAATATTATGCTAATACCGCTAGCTATCAACTGCCATAACGGCAATTCTTTGAGCTTTGCAAGCAACTCGTCCAACGTTCCGCTTCCGTCGTTGTCTCCGTTCGGCAAGTTACCGCTTGAGTCTCCGCTAGGGGTCTCGTCTCCGCTTCCGCTTCCCGTTCTGCTTATCGTCAACGTTGCTTCCATATCGCTTGCATTGAAATCGGGGTCGCTGCTTATAAACTTCGCTCTAACAGTATATTGTCCAACATTTACTACGTCGGTCTTATCTACTAATTTGCCGCCCATCCAATACTCATACTTCACTTCGCTTATCTGTACCGGCAATTCCCCCTTCACCTGTCCTATCTCTTTCGCCGTTCCGTCGTATACTACCGTCTTATTCTCAAACGTTACTCCGTTTGCTTTCATCTCTGCGTCCAAAGACTTGGGCGTTACATTAAGAGTCAATGTTTTTGTTTCAGTAACTCCGTCGTACGAGTAGGTCACCGTTATCTCGGGATTATTGACGTGCAACTTACCGTCGCTGCTAGAATAAGTGAGTTTATATCCAGTCAAATTGTCCAACTTAAGTTTTTGGTCATAGGTTGGATAATCTGCCGAATCAGTTGTATAATGCGCTATTACCTCCAAATCTCCGTCCTGCATTACCGTCAACGCTTCATAGCCGCCCGCCTTGACCGTCACGTCTATTCCAACCAACGTAAGTTTGGCTTTGAACCAATCTGCCGTCAACGTCATATCCCCCTTGACCCTATCTTCGTCCATATCCCAATACTTCGTCACCGTATTGCCGTTGTCGTCCACATCGTCATACTTCCAACCTTTAAAAACGTGTTCTGCTTTTACAGGATTTGTCACAGGCACCAGTCTTTGGTTGAACTTGCGCGTCTGTGTTATATCCGCGCTTCCGTTGTCTGGTTTTATTGTTATCGTATAATCTTTATCTTCAAACTTTACTTCAATCTTCTGCGGAGCGTCTACGTCTATAAAATTTTTATTATATTGAGATATCTCCACTCCGTCAAAATACGGCGTCATATTCTCCACGTCTTTATAAAGCGGTTGCAAAGGATTGGTATCGTCGTCAATTATACTCCTAAACTCATCCAAAAACATATTTACAATTTTAGTCGCCGAATAAGTTTCTCCGTAATCCAAATTCGCTTCTATCTTCTCGCCGGCTATACTTGCGTCCATATCGTAAGTCATTTTGAGATATTCCGACTCAAACGTGACTGTCAGTGTGGCAGTTTCATAATTATCCGTATCGCTAGGCGTTACTAATATATTAAAACTGTCGTTGGTACCCGCTGTTATTTTGGAATTAGGCGATTGCCAAACAGCTCTGCTATAATTTATAAGATTATCTCCGCCGTCCTTTATTTCCAAAACAAAGTCCAAATCTCCCACCTTTCTTCCTACGTACGCAGGCTTTACCGCATCCAATTCAAACTTTTTGATTGTCGGCTTGCCCTTCTCTATATTTACGTTCTGCGAGTCAGTCAATTTCTCTTTATGTCTCCACAACGGTTCTTCGCTGTCTTTCAATTCATACTCCAACGTATAACTTCCGCTTTGTTTTACGTTTGTCAGCGTCAAAGAGTCGCCGCTGTCAATTGCGGAACTGCCGTTGTCTTTGAACCATTTGAAGGACTTCGTGGGATTATTCATACCTTTTCCTTCGCACGACCCCGTAAGCTTTATATTGCCTGTGCCGTATTCCAAAGTGTCAGTTGAATCTTGCGTCTTGCTGTTAAACAAATTTATTACGGCAGTAGCGTTGGGATTGTCCCACACTGCGTACAATTTGATATTACCGTATACGTTATCGGGCAAAATTTTGAAGACTTCTCCCTCTCCGCTATTGTCTATGGTCCAACCGACAAACTTATGGTTGGCGTCGGGCGCCGTAGGCTCTGCCAACGTTATTCCGGCGTCGCCGTAATCGTACTTTATTGCGCTTACTCCTATGCTTTCGTCGGAATTATTTTTGTAATTAAAAAACTCTGCGTCAAATTGTTCTTTGATTAATTTGTTAATTAATGGCGACGTTTCTACCGTATATGCGCCGCCTATAGAACTTTTGTTTGTCCATATAGAGGTCGGCAACGAAGAAGAATCTTTTGCCGCTTGCCATAATTCGTTTTCATTGGCGGTATAACGTTTATAAGCGCTTGAAGCAACTTTTGTTGTTATCAAATCCTTTCCCTGACCGCTTGGATAGCAAACTCTTGCGCTTGAATTAGCAAACCAATTAAAATTATTCATATCAAGCGTAATCTTTTCCACAACAGTACTCTGTCCTGAATAATAGGTCATAGGATAAACACCGTAACTTGAACCGCTGTGAGTGGTCATACCGCTCAAATACATATTTTTTAAAATAATTTTTGACGGCGCGTAATCGGACGCCCAAAATCCCATAAGCGCGCCGCTGTGAACATACGGAATATTGTGCGTATCCGAATGCAACATATATCCCACGCAATTTTCAAATCTGATATTTCCTTTTTTATTGCCTGCCGCTCCAATCATACAACCTATCTGACAATCGGCAAGAGATGAAAATACCAACAATTTTAGATTTGCATAACAATTCAGCAATTTTAACTCATAGTCTCCCGCAGCGTTGCCGACGATTCCTCCAAAGAACGGTCCTATATTTGATTTTTGATTAACCTTAATACTCAAGTCTGAAGAGCATCTGTAAATCAATGCTCCAACCGATACAGCCGCCGCGATACCGCTTACGTTATTGATAGCAGAAGTCAAATTATTTTCTCTTTCTATTCTTCCCTCCGTATGACAGTTGAAAATACCGATTCCGCTAAAATAAACCGCCAAAAGACTGGCATTTGACTTTATATCCTTAAATACTGAGTTGCTTACGTTTAAATCAGCCAAAACTACGTTCTTTGATAAAGTTATAAATACGCCTCCTTCAGCTGCGTCGCCTAAAGACAAATCGATATTTTTAATAGTGTGTCCCAAGCCGTAAAACGTTCCGCTGAAACTATTGACACGAACAAACGTCGAAGAGCTAAAATCCAAATCTCTTGCAAGTACGAAATATGAACCTGCGCCGTGATTTGTAATACCGCTAGTAGTTGTGTTCATATCGTTGGCAAAATCATTCCACCTCGATACAGAATCGATAACGTACGGATTGCTTATAGAACCGTGCGGTTGACTGCTGTCTACCGTAACTAAAGTCGTATCGTCTGTAACGACGCCGTTATGCATATCTTCGGCTTTGGTATAGTCGGTGTATCTGTATGTGGAACCGTTAAATAAAGCGCCGTACGTAGAATTTACTTGCGCGTTTGTCGTCGGCGTTACCGGAGCATTTTCAATTACGTTTAATGACTCCGTACCGCAAACAGCCGCAATAACCACAGATAACAATACTGCAATGACTATTGCAAAATGTCCAATATTTTTTTCAACAGTTTTCATTAGATTACCTCATTTTGTATACTTTTTAAATCTTAACTACTCGCTCCGTCAGTCAAAACTGTAAAAAAGTTTTTCCATTCCAAAAAAAGTATACTTTTACTGACCAAAAGCTATTGCAAAAAAATGTGACACGAACTATAATATTATTGACAAAATACGCCGTTTCACGACACATAAAACGGCAGTCAGTAAAAGTATACTTTTTTTGGAAATTTCATATTTTGTATATTTTTTTATAAAATTTTTATTAAATTAGAAACATTAAGAGTAATTACAAAAGCCAACGAAAATTATCGTTGGCTTTTCGATTTATTAATATTTGCTAATTCTTAACTTACAATAGTTTTTCAAACTTTGATATGTTGATATGTAATATCTAACTTATTATTTGCCGAATATCCCTTTTTTGAATTTTTTGAGCTGAGGATATTGCGAATCCGAAAGGCTGTCTTCAAAAGCCTTGAGAAGTTTGAATTGTTTAGAACTCAAGCCCTTTGGCGTCTCGACCTTGACTACGACGTACAAATCTCCGTACGCATCTTTTTGCAAGACTTTCATTCCATAGCCTTTGAGTCTGATTTTGGTCTCCGATTGAGTAGCTTCCGGTATCTTGCACTTTGCCTCGCCTTTCATTGTGGTGATAGCTATTTCGCAACCGCAAGCCGCGTCGTAATAACCGATAGGCAAATTCATATACAAATCGTTGCCTACGCGTTTAAATTTGTCGCTTTGTATTACGCCGACCGCAATGACAAGATTGCCCTTTGCTCCGCCGTTTTGGCCGTTGTGTCCCTCTCCTCTTAACGTCATAGATACGCCGTTGTCAACTCCCGCAGGCACGTTGACCTTTACGTTGGCTTCTTTACGCACATATCCGTTGCCGCGACAAGTCACACACTTTTCGCTTATAATCTTGCCCTTGCCTCCGCAATTGGTACACATTGTCTGCACTACTTGCTGACCGAAAAGCGTCTGTAGATTTTTGCGAATCGTTCCCAATCCCTTACAATAAGGACATATTCTTACGGACGAAGCGTCCTTGGCTCCCGTTCCTTTACAGGTCGAACAGGTCTCGTCTCTGTTGAGTCTTATGGTCTTCGTCACGCCGTTGTAAGCTTCTTCAAAAGTAAGATTGATTTTGACGTGAATGTCTTCGCCTTGTTTTGGCTCGTTGGGATTACGTCTGCCGAAACCGCCGCCGCTTCCGTTAAAAAACGAAGAAAGTATGTCTTCAAAACCTCCAAAGCCTGCGCCGTCGAATCCTGCGCCGCCCGCAAAGCCTTGAGAACCGTCCTCTGTGCCGAACTTGTCGTAATTGGACCTCTTTTCCTTGTCTCCAAGCACTTCGTAAGCCTTGTTGATTTCTTTAAACTTTTCTTCCGCAGCCTTCTTTTCGGCGTCGGTCGCATTGGCGAATCTGTCGGGGTGCAACGTGATAGCCAACTTTCGGTAAGCCTTCTTGATATCTTCGTCGCTCGCCGTCTTGCTCACGCCCAATATTTCGTATAAATCTTTTCCTTTTGCCATATATTCCTTTACGCAACTATGCCACCGACTCCGTGGGAGTCTGTGGCAAAAATTGCATTACGATTACTGTTTTTTAGTTGTCGATTATTATATCGTCGGGGTCTATCGAACCGTCTTCGTTAGCTTTTGACGAATTGCTTTGAGCTTCCGCTTGCGCAGCTTGATAAAGTCTTGTAAATATCGGCGCGTTGGCTTTTGTCATCTCGTCGGTAATAGCCCTTACCGTCTCTGCGTCGTTTGCTTCCGCAAGGTCTTTTTTAGCCTTGTCAACGGATTCTTGCAACGTAACTTTTTCGTCGTCGGTCAATTTATCCGCGCTCTCTTCCAAAGCTTTTTCGGTTGCGAAAATCATTTGGTCAGCATCATTTTTAGCGTCTACCAAATCTTTGCGCTTCTTGTCTTCTTCGGCATATTTCTCCGCTTCTTTTACGGCAGCGTCGATTTGGTCTTCGGAAAGGTTGGTAGAAGAGGTGATTGTGACGGATTGTTTTTTACCCGTGCCCTTGTCTACTGCCGTAACGTTGACTATACCGTTGGCGTCAATATCAAAAGTAACTTCGATTTGCGGAATACCTCTCGGAGCCGGCGGAATTCCGTCGAGCTGGAATCTTCCGAGTTCTTTATTGTCGTTTGCCATAGACCTCTCGCCTTGGAGAACTCTTATGTCAACTGCAGTCTGATTGTTTGCCGCGGTTGAGAACACTTGCGACTTGGAGGTCGGAATCGTGGTATTGCGTTCGATAAGTTTTGTAAATACGCCGCCCATTGTCTCGATACCCAAAGAAAGCGGAGTTACGTCCAAAAGCACAACGTCTTTTACGTCGCCTGCAAGCACGCCGCCTTGAATAGCCGCGCCGAGAGCAACGCACTCGTCTGGGTTGATACCCTTAAACGGCTCTTTTCCCGTTACTTTGCGAACAGACTCTACAACTGCCGGTATTCTGGTAGAACCGCCGACAAGTATTACTTTTGCAAGGTCTTTTGCGCTCAAGCCGGCGTCTGACAAAGCCTTCTTGAGAGGTATCTGCGTTCTTTCCACGAGGTCGCTCGTCAAGGAATCGAATTTTGCCTTAGTCAATTCCATATCTATGTGTTTTGGCACGCCGTCCATCATAGTGATATAAGGAATATTGATAGCTGTCTTGGTCATACCCGAAAGCTCGATTTTTGCTTTTTCGGCAGCTTCTTTGATTCTGTGCATAGTAGCCGCGTCTTTGGTGAGGTCGATGCCTTCTTTAGCCTTAAAGTCGCTTGTAATATAATCCATTATCTTCTTATCGAAGTCGTCGCCGCCAAGCATATTGTCGCCGCTGGTTGCAAGCACTTCGAATACGCCGCCGTCGATTTCCAAAATGGAAACGTCGAACGTGCCGCCGCCGAGGTCGTATATCAAAACTTTTTGTCCCTTGCTGTCGCCCTTATCGAGTCCGTAAGCAAGAGCCGCAGCCGTAGGCTCGTTGATAATTCTCAAAACTTCGAGTCCCGCGATTTTGCCGGCGTCTTTCGTAGCCTGTCTTTGCGAGTCTGTGAAGTATGCGGGAACGGTGATAACCGCCTGCGTGACCTTTTCTCCGATATAAGCTTCAGCATCCTGCTTGAGCTTGGTAAGTACCATAGCGCTTATCTCTTGGGGGCTGAAAGACTTATCGTCGATTTTTACTCTGTAATCGCTACCCATATGTCTTTTGATAGATGCAACAGTTCTGTTGGCATTGGCTACAGCCTGTCTCTTTGCCGTCTGTCCTACAAGTCTCTCTCCGTCCTTTGTAAAACCTACTACGGACGGCGTCGTTCTCGCGCCTTCCGGATTTGGAATAACTACTGCTTCTCCGCCTTCCATAATGGCGACGCAAGAATTCGTAGTGCCGAGGTCGATACCGATAATCTTACTCATTATTATATCTCCTTAAAATGTTTTTCTTAATTTATACGCAAAGATTTGCGTTGATTTTTTATTCGGCTACGACAACCATTGCGTGACGCAATATCTTGTCTTCTTTATAATAGCCTTTCTTTACTATGTCGACGATTTTACCTGCGTTTTCGCTGTCGGGTACTTTGAAAACCGCTTCGTGTACGTTGGGGTCAAACAACTCTCCGAGGCACTGCATTTCTTCTACGCCTCTCTTCTTGAGCGCTTCCATAAAAGCGTTCTTGACAAGCTCGATACCCTTGCGCTGCTCTTCGTCTTTTTGAGCGTTGATTGCCATATCGAGATAATCTATGACCGGCAAAATGTCGATAATCATATCGTTGATACCGCTCATATACATCACGCTCGCAGTTGCGGTATTGCGCTTTCTGAAATTATCGAAATCCGCTTGCAATCTTACATACTGCGCATACAGTTCGTCATATCGCGCGTCTCCGCTCTCGGGATGTTCCTGTTCGTCCTGCGGTATATTGGGATTGAATTCCAACACCTCTTCTTCGTTGTTTTCGTGGTGGTCTTTTTTTAACTTCACGATATACTCCTCCGCTTAATCGTCTAATTTATCTATAAGTTTGCTCAACTGCTTCAGCACCGTGAGCACTTTTTTATAGTCCATTCTTTCCGGTCCTATGACGCCGAGCTGTCCGACTTCCTTGCCTTTGATATGATATTTTGCGCTTATCAACGCCATATTGTCGAGTCCCGCGCCCTCTTCTGCGCCTATCTTTATGGAAAACTCTATGTTGCCGTCGTTGAGCATAAGCTCTTTGAGTTTGTCTTTTTTGCCGACAATCGTCATAAAGTTCTTGACGTTGTCGTAATTTTTCGACTCGGGATAATCGAATATCTTATCCGCTCCCTCGACGACCAACTGTCCCTCTCTGCTCTTTTTATATTCGCCCAGCAAATCGAAAACGTCTTCGAATATCTGCTTGAAAGCTTTGAGTTCGCAATCCAAATCTACTGGAGTGCAAAGTATCTGCGACAAAGTTCTGCCCGCAAAACACTTGCCCAACAAGCTGTTTGCCGAATCTATATAATCGTCTTCGCCCGAAGGCAATTTTATCTCTTTATCTTTTATTACGCCGTTGTCCGTTATGATAAGCACCAAAGCGGTTCCGTCATACATATTAAGCAACTTGACGTCTTTTATAGTCAAAGTATCGCTGTTGGAAATCATCAAAAGCGATGTGTAATTCGTGGCGTCGCTGACTATCTTTGCTCCGTTTTTTACCAACTCCGCAACGTTGTCGTATTTGCGCGCAAGATAATCTTTCATTGAATCAAGGTCGATTTCGTCGTCTATTATAAAATTGTCGACGTAATATCTGTACGCTTTTGACGACGGAACTCTGCCCGCGCTGACGTGAGGTTGTATTAGATAACCCATTTCTTCGAGATGAGACAACTCGCTTCTTATCGTCGCCGTTGACACGTCAGGAAGATATTTCTTTTGTATATTCGAAGATGATATAGGCTCCACCGAGGATATATAACTGTCTACCAACGCTTGCAGTACTTTTTTCTTTCTGTCGGTAAGTTTGTCTTCCATTTTTCACCCGCTTGGCAATCGATTGAAAAGTCTGTTAGCACTCTCATCTCTCGACTGCTAAATTTATTATACTACAATTATTTTAAATGTCAATAGTTTTTATGCAAATATTTCCAAATGAAGATTGAAATTTTGGCGATATATATAATATATTGTATAATATAAAATAATCAACGCAATATCGTGTATAAAAATCGCAGGTCGTTACCCTGCGATTTTGGTTGTTTAGATGATAGGTTCCTCGGAATTGTCGTCGGCTTTCGGCTTCTCGAATCTCTTGGCGTTACGCTTTTTCTTTTCGCGATAGTCGGCTATTACTGCGCAAACCAAAGCTACTATGATTATAGCCGGTATAATAAATACCGCATAAAGCACGCCCGAATATTCTCTTATCTCTTCCTTTTCGATTGCTATATATGATATATAATCTATATTGATTATATCGTCGTCGCCAGACGGCATAAGTTTGACGGTATGCTCCGCCCACAAATCAAAATCCATTGCAAAGAGCAATTGGTCTGTCATTGTGGTTTCGCTGCTCAAATCGACGGTGGCTACGCGCGTGCCGTCAATATAAACGTCCATATTGCCGTAACGGCTGTCCTTTATTCCGTATACGCATATCTGTCTTGCGAGAGCCGTAAAGGAAATAACGGAATTCTTATTTACGCTTTGGCTGACGCTTCCGTTGACGCAGACGTATTCTCCTATGTCCGACCAACCGCCCATATAAGCTATACTTGATGAAGTATTGGGAACTATTTGACTCTCGTTAAAGTGCTGTCCGACGCTCAAGTCCGTAAACGAACACTCAAAGGTTTTTTCTGCAAATACAGTGATTTTTAAATATCTATCGGTCCTTGCGTCAAACATAAAGGTGTTGAGTCCGGCTTTTATCTCGTTGTCTTTTGGGCTAACCTCTCTCGCTTCCGCGAAGTCGGCTTGACTTGCAAACTCGAATTTAACCTTGGCTCCTATCATCGAACTGTCGCTGCGAACAAAAAGCCTTACGTATTCCATTCGCTTGTTGCCGTTCATATTTATAACAAACGAAAATTCTTGTCCTTTATTCAAAGCTGTATAATAAGAACTGTTGAGGTCGTCAAAAGCAAATTCTATTTCTCTCGACGCGTCGAATGCCTTGGGATAAGACACGACGTTGTCCTCTGTCAAAACGTGCGGCAAATAGAATTCTTCTTTTGTTCCGTATCCCGTCGGATATATAACGGGAGGAGTAAATTTCACGATTTTATCTTTTGAAAGACCGTTGTAGATAAGAAAATCCGAATCTACTATGTCCGCAACGATTCCAAGGTCTTGATTGTCGTCGACGCTTTCGCCCTCTATATATCTAATACCCAACGCCGCGTCGCAACCGCCCTTTGTCGATAAAAGATATAAATTGAAATAATAGTTGGTATCTGCGTCGAGGTCTATATCATAGGAGTGTCCCCTTGTGAATTCTTGGAAAGGAATAGATATGTCAAACATATCAAACATATATTTAGGCACGCCGAATTCTACTCTGCAACGTCCGTTGTTGCGCAGATAGAAACGGTATTTTCCGCTTTTGGGCACGCGCATACAGCCGCTTGTCACCGTCAAAACATATACGCTTGAATCCACCTCGCTGCGTCTTCTAACGCCTGCGAAATCTATACTGCCCACGCTGTCGGGAGTTCTTTTTTCATAGCTGTCTATAGCTTCCGCCAATGCCGTCGTGGGATTGTCGAATTTCCAACCTTCGTATATCTTATAAGTTGCCACCGTTATTATGACGTTGATTTTTCCGTATAAGGTTACGCTGTACTTGCCGTTGGTGAGCGTGACGTCAAATTCGTCGACGAGCGCATTTTCGCTTGGAGTATAATAATAAACTCCGCTCTTTTCGCCGTCTTGGCTCCAAAGTCCGGGATGCTTGCCTTGGATTTTTTCCACCGTCCAACCGTCGAGAATAGATACGGTATTGTTTTCAAAATCAAATACCGCCCTCTCTCCCATAGCCACGGTATATCCCATATTGTAGTTGTTGGATTCGTTGCCGACCGTAAACAGCGTCTGCACGGGAACAAATAGATGATTGCCCGACATTTTGTTTTTGGTCTCTTGTTTGAGCGGCATTTGGAAAGTATCGAAATACAAACTCATATCAGCCCGCAACACAGAGCTAGCCAAAAGCGCAAAGCCGTCTATATCGAGAGGTTGAGTCTCCTTGCGATATTCCGAAATTATCTCTATCGTCTTATCCAATCCAAAACTGTGAAGTATGTTGATAAAAAATGCTTTTAATAAATTCTTTTTATGATTTTGCTCAATCTCCGACGACGGAAGCTGAAGTATTTCCAATGTGCCTTTAAGGCAAGAATACGCGTCGTTGAGCCAATTTATATCCATCGAAGAATCTTTGCTCGGATTTGTCATTACGACGTGGTCTACGGCGCACAGCACTTCTATCAACGCGTCTGTAGAAATAATTCCGCCGATATCTCCGCCTGCGACTTTGGTCTTGTAATCGCAGATATTATACAGCATATCCCACGCCTGTCCTTCAAGCAAATTTTCATAAAAAAGCGTCTTTTCAAAATAAGAAATAGGCGCATAAGTAACGCGTACCGACGAGTCGTAAACTATCGAGTCGTAATTCCCGAAGACCACGCTCGAAGTGTAATCTCTGGAGCTGCTTGCTATCCCCAAAGTTTCGTTGACGAAAGACACCGCGGACTGCCACCAAAGCAACACGTTGTATAAATCGTCTATCTTGCACTTTGCCTGCTCGTCATATATGACTGAAGTGGGAACGTAAAATCTTGTGTTGACGCAGTCGAGGACGGCAAATGCTCCGCTGCCGCTGTCAATTTGATTCAAAGAATCTCTTCCCAGTCTGTAATACGGTATGACGATTCCGCCTTCTATTGTCATATTGAAAGAAGAATTTGCCGATTCCGACATATCGTCGCTGCTCGCAGGCACGAATATCTCGACGATTCCTCCCGTGGGAGACGTCAATTCCGTAATAATATTAGACACCGATTTAGATACTCTCGTCTCGCTCGAATAGGTGTCCACGAATACCGAATAATAGTTTAGCCTTACGGTGCTTGGCACTTTTATAGTCAAAGACTCGCCCGCAGGCAAATACAGTCCCGTGACGTGGTAGCCGCTCATTCTTGCGTCCACGTTTACCTTCGCCGTCACTCGTTGCACGTCTTTATATTCCGTCGCCGTCCTCGGAGCGGCGTTTGCCGATAGCACCGTTATGCCGTCGCCGAAGCGCGAAACAACCTCGTCTTGAATATGAACGTCGTTTTTCAAAGTAGAACAAGCCCCGAGCGCGCAAAGCGTCGCGGCGACGACAAAAATCATTGCAATTATCAAGATTTTTTTCTTCATTATGTCCTCTTTTCACGAATATGCTATTTTTCAAAATAATTTTACTACAAAAATAAAAAAAAAACAATAAAATAATTATTAAAATTAATATAAATTTATCAGCTGCAAGACTAATATAATAATCGAAGCGGCCCGCTTACGCAAGCCGCTTGTTTATCTATCTTGATTACATTTTTTAATAGTCCAACTCTATGCAACCGAGATTGCCCGCTTTTCTCTTATAAAGCACGTTGACTTTTCCCGTGGTGTTGTTGAGGAAAACGTAGAAATCGTGGTCTACAAGTTCCATATCCTCGACGGCTTCTTCGATGTCAATCTTTTTAAGCGCCATAGATTTTGTACGGATAATTTCCATTTTGGGTTGCTCGGCTTGCGGATACATCGTGTCGCCTTCCAAAGCGCTCTTTTTGAGTTTGCCGAGTTTAGTGCGATGTTTTCTTATCTGACCTTCTATTTTCGGAAGCGCCAAATCTATATTCTTATACATATTGTCCGACGACACTTCGCTTCTTACCATATTGTTGCCGAAGAAGATGGTAATTTCCATAACGTATCTTTCTTTGCCCGTCTCTTTGAGGAAAATTTTAGCGACGGCGTCGTCTTCGAAATACCTCGAGAACTTCTCCATTTTTTTGTTGATGATTTCCTCGAGATTGTCAGTTAACTTGTAATTTCTCGCAATTATTTCTATTCTCATATAATTGCCCCTCCTTTAAATTGTATCGGAAAAATCTCCGATAACTTTATTGATTATATTATAGCACATAGATTGACGGAATAAAAGGGGGTATATGAAAATTTTAACAAAATTTAACAATTATTTTTCGTCAAAAGCAAAGCCCGTATCCAAACGGGCTTTACCTTGATTACTTCTACTTATTTTGGTCGTCTTGTTTTTCAGAACTTACGTCTTCCGTTGCGGTTTTGACTTCTTCAATCTTTTTGTCAAAGGTCAAAACGCCTTGTTTTTCGTCTATATCTATTCTGTCGCCGATAGCAAATTCGCCTTTTAGTATTCTTTCGCTTAGCTCGTCTTCTATCATACGCTGCAACGCTCTTCTCAACGGTCTTGCTCCGTATTCCTTATTTGCGCCCTTTTCGACTATCAGCTTCATTGCCTTATCGCTTACTTCGATATTGATATCTTTGTCGGCAAGACGCTTTTTGAGCGACGCGGTCATAACGGTTATTATCTTGGTCATATCTTCGTCCTGCAACGGTCTGAAAATAATTATGTCGTCTATACGGTTGATGAACTCCGGCTTTAGCGTTCTCTTGAGCGCCTGCATTTGCGCCTGCCTCATATTCTCGTAATCGTCGAGCGACGACTGCGCTCCGAATCCCAGTTTGGACGTGGCTTTTATTTCGCTCGCGCCGATATTTGAAGTCATTATTATGATAGTGTTCTTAAAGTCGACTTTTCTGCCGTGCGAATCCGTCAAAACGCCGTCGTCGAGAATTTGCAAAAGTATGTTGAATACTTCGGGATGAGCCTTTTCTATCTCGTCGAACAATACCACTGAATACGGCTTTCTTCTCACCTTTTCCGTAAGCTGACCGCCTTCTTCGAAGCCGACGTAACCGGGTGCGGAACCAATCAATTTGGACACGCTGACTTTGTCCATATACTCCGACATATCCACTCTTATCATAAGATTTTCGTCGCCGAATATGGCTTCTGCGAGGGCTTTTGAAAGCTCGGTTTTACCGACGCCCGTAGGTCCCAAGAATATAAACGAACCTATAGGTCTCTTGGGGTCCTTTATGCCCACTCTGGCTCTTCTGACAGCGCGTGAAATCGCTTCAACCGCTTCGTCCTGTCCGATAACTCTCTTCTTGAGCATTTCTTCCATACCCAACAATTTCTCGCTCTCGCTTTGCGTGAGTTTTGTCACGGGTATCTTTGTCCAAGAAGACACTATGTTGGCTATGTCCGTTTCGTCTATGCTCATTTGGTCGGCGCTCGAATCTATAGCCCATTTATTCTTTGCTTCTTTGAGTTGAATTTCCAGTTCTTTTTTGTTTTTCTTGACTTCTTCCGCTCTGCCGTATTCCGTCATATCCACATAGGTTTTTATCGCGCTTTCGGCTTTTTTGATTTCGTCTTCTATGCTTTGTATTTCCTGCGGAAGCGACGAACCGTGTATTCTCTTACGCGAAGCCGCCTCGTCTATCAAGTCAATCGCCTTATCTGGCAAAAATCTGTCGTTGATATATCTGTCGCTCATAACTGCCGCCGCATTGATTGCGCTGTCTGTTATCTGCACGCCGTGGTGCTCTTCGTATTTGCTTTTCAGCCCGTGCAGTATGGTTATCGTATCGTTGACTGACGGCGGGTCTATCGTCACCGTCTGAAATCTTCGCTCCAACGCGCTGTCTTTCTCGAAATACTTGCGGTATTCCTCCAACGTCGTCGCGCCTATGGTCTGCAATTCGCCTCTGGCAAGTTGCGGTTTGAGTATATTGGCTGCGTCCATACTTCCTTCCGTGCTGCCTGCGCCTACAATCGTGTGAATCTCGTCTATAAAGAGAATGGTATCTCCTCTTTTGTTGAGTTGCTCGATTGCTTTTTTAAGTCTCTCTTCGAATTCTCCTCTGTATTTCGTACCAGCAAGCAAGCTTGCCATATCAAGCGAAAATACGCGTTTATTTTTTAATTGTTCGGGAACTTTGCCCTCTATAATAGCCTGCGCAAGTCCCTCAACAACGGCGCTCTTTCCGACGCCGGGTTCTCCGATAAGTATCGGATTGTTTTTCTTTCTTCTCGAAAGTATCTCTATTATACGGTTGATTTCGTTGTCTCTGCCTATGACCGGGTCGAGCTTGCCGTCTTTGGCTTTTTTTGTCATATCTTCGCCAAGTCCTGCCAAAGCGTCTTCCGAGTCTTCGCCTTCGCCGTAATCGCCGTCTTGATAATCGTATTTCTCGCGCGACGGCGCGGCTTTGCTCCTAGGTCTTCCGTTGCCCATAAGCATATTGAGCGCGTCGTTTCCCACGACTGAAGGCTGAACGCCCATACGCATAAGTCCTTGACAGGCGTACGAGGACGAATCGCTTATGCAAGCCACGAGCAATATAAGCGAATTGACTTTATCTCTTCCCATTTTATAGCTCAAATTTATTGCCGTATTCAAACAGTTCTTAACTCTGGGCGAATATTCGCAAGCCGAATACATTGTGCTTTCGTTGCCGAAAAACGCTTTAATTATACTCTTGTCGATGCCTTGTTTTGCCAATACTTTTGCCGCCTGCGAACTTTCGTGATATGTTATTGCGCACAAAAGATGTTCCGTGCCGACGACTCCTCCGTATCTCATTGCCAACATTTCAGCCGTCTTCAAAATCTTGTTGCATTCATCATCGAATCTTTCCATTATATACCTCCGTATCGGGCTGACGCCCTCATAGATTAAAGTGTCTTATTTATTGAATTTTACTTTTTATAAGAGTTTCTCTTACGATTTTTGCTCTGTCTTTATCTCTTTCGCGAGGCGTAAGTTCTCTGCCTGCGCTTGCCATCATAGTATAGGGCAACACTTTGGGAATCAGTCTGTTGATAGCAGTCATATCGAGTTTGAGCAATCCGTATCCTACGCCGAGTTTTACGTTGGCGACGTTTATCATAAATTCGTCGGAACCCAAAACTCTTGCAAACAGCAAAGTGCCGTACGCCCTCATAATTTGGTCTTCTATGTCTATGCCCTTCTTTGCGTATATCGCTCTTCTTGCCTGCTCCTCGAGCATCATAAGCTGATTGACTATATTCTCTATCTTATCGATTATTTGCGTTTCGCTCCAACCGACCGCCGCCTGATTGGATATTTGATACATAAAACCGCTTGCGCTGCTTCCTTCGCCGTATACGCCTCTTATGGTTACGTCCTCCGCCGCGAACTTTTTGATTATTCTGCGCAAATCGCCGCTCAACTCAAGCGCAGGCAAAAACATCATCACCGACGCTCTCATACCCGCTCCGAGATTGGTAGGACACGCCGTCAAATGTCCCAGTCCTTTTTTATACGCTATATCCAAAGAATCGTGCATTGCCAAGTCGACTTGCAAAAGCTTTTCGTAAGCCTCTTCCAATCTGAATCCCTCGAGAATACATTGCTCTCGCAAATGGTCCTCTTCGTTAAACATTACCGACAGCGTTCTGTCTTTGCTTATTATCGCGCCGCCAAACTTACTTCTGCCGAGCGCGGGGCTTATCAGATGATTTTCGATAAGCATATTCTTGATTATATCGTCAGTCTTTTCGTAAAACTTTCCGCCAATCAACATACTGTTGACGCAAAACAACTCGCCGTCGAACTTTTGCGCGCATATATTCCTAACGGACGTCAAAAACTTTTGCAAATCGGGTTCATTGCCGTTAAGCAAATGCGGAAACGGCAATGAATTGATATTGCGCGCAAATCTTATTCTGCTTGAAATAACCACGTCGTGAAGATTCATTTTTTGCCTCCTTTTAGCTGACGGATACGCTTATCTATCGCGTCGGCTCTCGAAGCTTCTCCGTTATCCTTTGCCTCTTGAAGCTTTTTTAACAAAAACGGCAAATCGTCAACAGTCATATCAGAAAGCCGTCTGCCTTTTTTTCTGTTTTCATATCCGACGTATCTTCCCTGATACTCCTTTCCTCCCAATTCGTAGAAGTAACCGTCGGCTTTATCGGCAAAATATTCGTAGCACTTAGAACATCCGAACTTGAAGTCTTCCTCTATGCTGTTAAGACTCGAGCCGCATACGGGACAGACCTTTTGAGTATTTTTAACGTAAGCCGCAATGGGATTGTACTCGTCGAACATAAAAAAGAAATCCGCCAGCCCGTCTATTTGCCCCAAATCCGTATAAAGTCTATAGCGCTGAAAACATTCCGCGCAAAGACTTGCGCTTCCCTCGTCTGTTTTGACTATCGCGGCGACCTGCCTGCTTCTGCACAGTTGACAAACCATATACCGTTATCTCCTCATCAATCCTATCAATATTTCTCTGAAAACGTTTTTTCTCACGCTCGCGCTGTTGGCGACGAAACTCAAAGCTCTGTCCCCAATGGCGTTCTTTATTATTTCACATTCATCTTCCGTCACGTATCCCTCTCTTTGCAGACGTTGCAAAAAACAATTGGCTCTGTTGAACGAAAGCGCGTCTATTGCGTCCAGTTCTTGAATAATTCCCGAAAGAGTATCGACTTTGCTTTCGCTTATTTTGACAATCGTTATAAATCCGCCGCCCCCTCTCTTGGATTCCGTGACGTATCCTTTGTCTATATTGAACCGAGTGGACAATACGTAATTGATTTGACTTGGCGCGACGGAAAAGTAATGCGCCAAATCGTTTCGCGACAGTTTGAGAGAATCGTCGGAAAATATAGAAAGTATAAACTGTTCGATTTCGTCCGATACGTTTGCCATCTCGCTCCTCCTTTTATCCGATTACTCAACGCTTGAAGTCCTATTCTTTCTTTAACGCGTCTTAAAGCTAATATAAATCAAATTTTTATGTTTGACTTTCTTTGACCTTTGCTTTATTATAACATTATTTTTGACGTTGTCAAGACCTTTTATGCAAAAAATTTCGAAAAATTTGTGTAAACATTGATTTATATAGATAAATAGTATATAATATGTACAATTAATATTAATAAGCCCAAATACTTATAAAATAAAAAAAGACTTTGAATATGTCGGCAAACAACTATTGGATTTCGCCGAAAATACAAATCAGAGTCTTGTCGACAGAGGGAAATATGACAAAAATCAGAAAAGCTGTTATTCCTGCCGCAGGTTTCGGTACTAGGTTCTTACCCGCGACAAAAGCTATACCCAAAGAAATGTTGCCAATCGTAGACACCCCCACCCTACAGTACGTTGTGGAGGAAGCCGTCAAAAGCGGAATAACGGAAATCCTTATAATACTTGGAAAAAACAAGAAATGTATAGAAGACCATTTCGATATATCGGTAGAACTCGAGCAATTGCTCACCCGCACCAAAAAGGACGAATATCTCAAGCAAGTTAGAGACATATCCAAAATGGCGCATATATATTACGTACGCCAAAAAGAGATGAACGGCAGCGGTATGGCAGTGCTCGAAGCCGAAGCCTTCGTAGGCAACGAACCTTTTGCCGTACTCTACGGAGACGATATAATATACAATCCCCAAAAGCCGTGTCTTCAACAGCTTATCGAAGCCTACGACAATACGGGAAAAATCATTCTCGGATGCCAAGACGTACCGAGAGAAGAAGCGAGCAAATACGGCATAGTCCAACCCGGCGCAAGCAAAGGAAGGTATACACAAGTAATTAAGCTTGTAGAAAAGCCCCCTATCGACAAACTGCCCTCGACGTTGGCAAGTATCGGTCGATATATTCTCACTCCCGACGTATTTGATATACTCAAACAGACTCCCGCTATGCCAAACGGCGAAGTTTGTCTTACAGACGCGATTCAAACGATTGCCGATTCAACGGGCGCATACGCATATAATTTCGAAGGCAGACGTTACGACGTGGGCGACAAACTCGGATATATTCAAGCCACCGTCGAATACGGCTTGAGAGACGACAAACTCAAAGAAGGGCTCAAACAGTATCTCAAAGGACTTCAATTATAAAATATAAATTAGCAATGTAAAAAAATACGGCAAAATTTGCCGTATTTTTTTACGCGCAAACTGCCGAATTACTTTTCGGCGTATTTAACTTTTATTCTCAAATACGCCAACGTCTGCGGGTTTATATTTTCACGGCTAGGCGTTGTCCCCCCGTAGCAAAATTATCTGATAACAAAAAAGCAATACGCCGCTTATCGCAACGCATTGCTTGATTGATGAAATGACTGCCAAGATTACTCTGTCTTAGGCGCTTGCCAAACGACAAACGAATCGATATTGCTGTTCTTCTTTTTACACTTAATCTTAACCTTATGCTTGCCTTGAGAAAGCTCAGGCGACATAAAGGATATTACGGTGCGGTCGCTGTCAAAATTCTTGAAGAAGTCAGAACTTACAACTTTGCCGTCGATAGTGACCTCAAAATCTCTGTCGAAAGAAGCCGAAGATAGCAATGCCAATCTGTTGCCTTCGAACTCGAATTCCACGGTAGCGCCTTTCTTGCCTACGACAACGTGTCCGAAGCTTGCCGACGCAGACTTGCCTTCCCATTTGCCTTTATAGTTGAACATTGCGTCGTCTATCGAATAATGTTTGCCGTTGAGTTGCTCATAGTGTTCCATAAATTCGATTTTGTTGAGAATAATATACTTATTAGACGACTTAGTAATAATCATTCTGTAATAGCGGAAGGTTGTCAAATTAAAATCAACTACTACTCTGTTGTGGCTTACAGCAGTTGCGCCGACAAAATCGTCTATTTTATCAAACGTCACGCCGTCGCGACTTCCGTACAAAGTGAAATCTGTCGGATATTGATAATCCTGTCTCGGCTGCGTATTGATATACATTCTGTTGGCAGTAATCTCCTTACCCATATCTACCGTGAATACAAACGGCTTATTAGGATTGATAGCTTGGGTATGAATATAAGTATTCATATTTCCGTCGACCAGATTCTCTGGCGCGAATTGTGTATAGTTGTTTGCCCAAGGCACGTAGTTGAGCATTTCTCCTACAAGCGACTGCTTATCAGCGTATAACATATTGTAATTATAGTTATAATTATATTCTCTTTTATAATGATAATCCGAAGTAAAGTTTTTATCTATAGCTTCATAGTCCTCTCTATAACCCACCGCGTAACTCATTGTAATTGACTCGGGAGTTACCATAGGATTGCCGTTGCTGTCGAGCATCGGGTCGCCGTTGCCGTCGACAATCGGCATCGGGTCATCGAATTTATTGAATCCCAAACCTATAAAACTTGCTATATTGCCATTCACCGAAGTAATCATTACCTCCTTGAAGTGTACCCAGTCTCCTTTTTTGAGATTTTCAATATTGTAAACAGTCGTAACTTTATTTATATCATTTCCCGTATGTTTATTTGATGACGCAACAAGTTCATACTCCGGCGCGTCGTTTACTTTGATGTACAGTGCGATATTCCATCTGCCCCTCAACGCGATACGGTATTTGCCGTCTTCATTGACATACAGTTTACCTTTTACTTCCACGACTCCGTTATTAGGCGCCATATCGCCTTCTTTGTTGGTATACCACACGTCTGTATTACTGTTTTGAGTTCTGTTGATATTATCGCCTTCTATTTTTTCGGCATAACCGGCGTACCCTGCTTCGTAAGCTTGAACCGCGTCGGTATAGCCCGCGCCTTCGGCGTAAGTATACGTTGTACGCTGAACGACGTTCTTATTCATCTCGTGAGATTGCTCGAATTCAAGTATCAAATCCACGTCGTCGATATTGTTATATACGTTTTGAGAGTCTTTAATCTCCAACGTAACAATTATCTTGCCAGAATAAATTTCTTTGTTGGGATTGAACTTATAGTGCAAGTCGTCGACTTTTGTAACAGTTCCGTTTATTTTCTGCCCGTCTTGCGCGGCAACGTTTTTGACTGTGTAGTTGAACCTTTGGGGTATGACCACGCTTCCGCTTTCATATATGCCGCTGTCTTTATCTGCGGTATATCTCGACAAATCGATGATGTATTCTTCTCCGTACTGAATAACAAAAGGCTGTTGAGTGTTGAAATATACCTTTTCGCCGTCATAGACATAGCTTCTGCCCGTCTGATACACCGAAGAAACCGGAACAAACATCGGATAATTCTTTGACTTGGCGTTGTCAAGCACGCTTTGCGACACGTTGTAACCAATCAAATCCTTATAAAAATAAGTCATATCGTTGTGAGACGTATTCATACAAGCGTTGAACCAAGTGTCGACCGACTGTCCGCCCGAATTTCTAATCATCTCGATATAAGTCTCTTGACCGAAATTGTGCAACAGGTTGGCGTATATCGCAAGACCTTGTTTGCCGTTGCTATACCTTCCGTTGATAATTTGGTCTGCCGCCCAAGTTGCGCTGGTATAGCAGTTCCAACCAGACAAGCCGCCTCCGCCGTAAGAAGCCAAAGTTCTTGCGGAAGAGATATGCGAAAACCAGCTGTATTCAACAAGTGTGAGCGCATTGTTGGTAACTTCGCCGCCGTTCCCCACTCCGAAACCTTGGAAATTGTGATTGTATTCGTGCATATTACCCCAAGCTCCGCCTCTGACAAACTGGTCGGCTTTGAGCGAACCCGACATCCACCCTGCAGGACAGTTGACGCTCTGTTGACTTGGGAATGCTACTGCCGCGCCTGCGGCAACGAACGGGTCGTAAAGGAATACTATACCCTCTCTCTTTCTACGCGCATAATTGGATACCAAAGAAATCTTTTCCCAAAGCACGCCTGCCTTTCTCACTTCTTCATATGTAGAAATACCCGCGTATTTTTTAGGTCCAGAGTGAAGCACGCCGCCGTCCCACACTTCCAAATCAAAATAAGGAGCCGAAGACTTGGCGTTTTCATTAAACTCTTCTTCCGTCGTATAACCCAAAATAAAATGAGTATATCTGACGCCGCCGGAGATTTTGACGTCTACGGTCACGTTGGTATTGTGAATATATATCGGACCTCCGAGGAAAGAACCTACATATGCGGTATATCTATGAGTATTTTCGTCATAAGTAGCCGTATTTTTATTAACTCTCATAGAATTAAGTATTACGGGCATACGATTGATGTTCTTTGCAGGCCAAATATTGTTGGCTTTGGTGTTGTAAAGCGCCTGTCCTATATGTACGAGAATACCGCCCGAAGCCTCCATATCGGCTTCGCTCATCTCTATCTTGATAACTTCGCCTGCGGGAGCATACATACCAGTCAAGCTGTAAGAATTGGAGTATCTGTGTTTCAACGTAACGTTCTTTACTATAGCAGGTTCGTTATCGTCGACGTCGCCCATATACATTCCCACAGAAGCTGTATGTTTATAAAGTTTTCCGCCCGTCGCTTCGCCGTTAAGATACAGGTTGCCGTCGGCGTCCATAGCATTATAAGTATTCTTCGGATAACCGTTGCTGCCTATTCTTGTATCTATGGAACACAACTGCCAGCTCTCGGCAATAACGGCATTTTTCTGCGCGTCATCTAGCTTTTGGGTATAACCGTATTGAGGATACCCCTGCTCTAAACCTCCGTTTTTCATTTCGGTAGGTATCTTTCTTTCCACTTCGCCGAGGTATTCTGCGGCAAATCCCACTTGCGTATTATTTAAATACGGTCTTGAATATGTAGCTCCTCTTTGCGAAGTGCAAGCTCTTATGCTCAAAATCATAGTAAGCAATATAGCCAAACAAGCAACCGCCGCAACGCAAATTATTATAATCTTTTTGTTACGGTCCAAAGATATTGCTCTTGCTCCGCCGGAATTTCCTTCACGACTGCTTGCAGACTGTCTTTTTGCTTTTTCTTCTTTTTTATCTGCTACCAACAAAGGCGATTTTTCCGATTTTTGCTTTTTGGACTCGGAGTCTTTTGCAAACGCCAAAGCGGCGCTTACTTCCGTATCGGATTTTCTGGAAACGGTTTTTCTTTGCGAAAAAGACGCTCTTTCTTCTCTCGGTTTTACAGATTGTGTAGGTTCGGCTTTCTTTGCCGTTGTTGCGCTCTTTGCGGGCTCGACTTTCTTTGCCGTCGCTGCGCTCTTTGTCGGTTCGGTCTTCTTTGCCGTCGTCGCGCTCTTTGCAGGCTCGGCTTTCTTTGCCGTTGCCGCGCTCTTTGTCGGTTCGGTCTTCTTCACCGCCGACGAATTCTTTGCGGGTGTAGCTTTTTTCTCTGCCACAACTAAATCCTCCTTTTGATGAATAAAAATTAGATTTACCATTATATTTTAGCATATAAAAAAATTTTTGCAAGCGTAACAATGGACTAAAATCTTTTAATCCTTATACGTATGCATACAAAATCGTCTATATCGACATATTACCAAAATTTTCCTGCGCGAATTTAGAATAATTGTGAACAAACGTTTGCATTATTGCAACGCAAGCGTTAAAATATAATTATGAAAAAGATACTGCACTGCGACGCCAACAATTTTTACGCGTCCGTCGAATGTATGCTCGACCCGAGCTTAAAGGACAAATACGTTGCCGTATCGGGTAATCCCGATAAGCGGCACGGAATTATTTTGGCAAAAAATCAAAAAGCCAAAGAGTGCGGAATCAAGACCGGCGAAGTCATTTGGGAGGCAAAACGCAAATGTCCGCAGCTTGTGTTGGTTCCTCCTCAATATGACAAATACGTCTATTATTCTGACAGAATATTCGATATATACTGTCAGTATACCGACCGCGTGGAGCCGTTCGGCATAGATGAATGTTGGCTTGACGTGACGGGTTCTATGCGGTTATTCAAAAGCGCTACTGCAATCGCCGACGAGTTGAGACAGCGTATCAAAGACGAAATCGGCATAACTATATCCGTCGGCGTTTCATTCAACAAGATATTTGCCAAACTTGGTTCGGATATGAAAAAGCCCGACGCCACGACGGTTATATCCCCCGACAATTTCCGTCGAAAGGTATGGCAATTGGACGTGGGAGATATGCTTATGATAGGCAGAAGAACAGCCGACAAGTTAAGAAATCTCGGCATAGTCACCATAAGCGACCTTGCCAATACCAATCCCAAAATTTTGGTGGATAAATTCGGAATCAACGGACAAAAGATGTATGACAACGCCAACGGCGTCAACGACGAAGAAGTAAGACTTTATTATGACAAACATATTCCCAAAAGCGTGGGCAACTCCACGACTATGCCAAAGGACGTAACTTCTCGAGAGGAAATAAAAGCCGTAGTGATGGCGTTGAGCGAAATGGTCGCGGTGAGAATGCGCAAATACGGTTTTGTCGCCGGAGGTATGCATTTGGGCATAAGATACAGCGATTTGAGCTATTGGGGCAAACAACGCAAACTGCCCTTCAAAATCAATTCGGCAAGCTCTCTTTGCGACTGCGCTATGGAAATATACGACTCGGCAAAACACCCCCAGCCCATACGGCTCTTGTCCGTGAGCGCCTTTGACCTGTCAAGCGGCGACGAGGTTATGCAAGCGTCGCTATTCGAAGACGAAAAATCGCAAAAGCTAAAAAGATTGGACAAATCTTTGGACTTGATAAGACAAAAATACGGCTACAACGCGCTCAAGTCAGCCGCGCTGCTCGAGCACCCTTTCGTCACCGACGGACTGGAGGACAGCGACTTCTTGCCTTTTAAAAAATAACGGCTAAAACCCAATCAAAATTATTGAGCGCTTACATAGCAATACCAAAACGTGATATAAAGCTCGTCGTCTCCCGACTCGGGAATTTCTATTTCCGCGCTGCCGTCTTCATAATCTTCCAATCTCAAAAACAAAAGCGTTTCGCCGCCTGCGGCGATTATTTGACTCTCCCAAGACGACACTCTGTCGGTGCCGACTGAATTTTTGTTGAGACAGACCCAGGCTTGCGACTGTTTGTTTTCCGCAGAAGAAACCAAGTACTTTCCGCTTTGGATATCAGTCCCGACCTTATACTGTCCGGGCATAATAGCTCCGTCGGAATTTTTTAACGGCGCGGGCGCGTCGCCCGATTTATAGAGTTTGCCTCCGACAAACGACAGATATTCTCCGTCTTTGACTTTGAGATAGACTCTGTTTTCGCAATAATCAAAAGACAGCATATCAGGCGAATTCAAAGCCGCCGTGCCGTAAAGCTGCGCTTGAGGTTTGCTCGTTATAAAATACTGAACCTGTTTGTTTTCGCCGACCACGACGTATTCTCCCGCCGCTATATCCGTCCCGACTTTGAGTTGAGCCGCAAAATAGCCTTTTTCGTCGAGAGGTTTGAGCTTGACGTTTTCGGGCTTATAGAGCAAAGCGTATTCAAAAGCAATATATTCCCCTTCGTTGAGATTGACGTATTGCCTCATAAAAAATTCTCTGCGATACAAAAAGTCGCTCTTATCCACAGCCGCGTCCTTTGTCTTGCGCACTTCCAACACGGGAGTGACGTCGCCGTCTGATTTTTTCACGTTGGGATAGAGCACGTATTCTCCTGCCGGCAAATCTTTGCCCACGAGATATACCCCCTCCGTCTTAAACGCCATAGAGTCGCCTCTTTTGCCGTTGATAACGGTATTTAGGATAATACCCGTCACTATAATAAGCAACGCCGCAACCGCGCCGAATACGACGAACGCCCGCTTATTAACTTTACTTCTCTTGACTATTATCTTTGCCTTTCTGCGAGGTACTGTCACTTCGGCGCCGCAATACTCGCAGACTGCCTTTTTGGAGTCGCCCGTCGCCTTAAAGGTTGCTCCGCAATGAGGACATTTCAATCTGACAACTCTCACTCGTTCTCCTCCTGCGGCAACAGCTTTATCATATATAGATATATATAGTCGCCGTCTTCCAAATCTACGTAGCCGTGCGTAGTAGTGGGATTTATCTCTTGGCTCTCGTCAAAAAAAGCAAACCCGTTTTTGTTTACGGCAAAAAACGCTACGTTGCCCGCGTTGCCGTAATCAAACTTATATCTGCCCGCCTCTATATCCACGCCTACTTTATACTGACCGTAAAGATATTCGTCGCGCTCTCCTTTGACGGGTTTAGGCGCGTCATTTTCTGCATACAACTTGCCGCGCGTGAGATAGACGTAATCTCCCTCGCCTATTGTCAAATGCGAACGGTATCCGATTTTTTTGACGTAAAGAACTCCTCCGACGACGCATTTAATATCGGAATACTGCATAGTTTTGTCTTCGTTGTGCAATATATAATTTCCCGCAGGTATATCCGAGCCGCCGCGCAACACGATATTGCCTTCATAAGAGCCGTCTGCCATAGCCGCGACGGTTTTGTCACCCACGCGGAAAACGTTGCTGTCTACGACTTTGACGTATTGACCTTTTTTGACGGTAAAATAATAATTTTCCGCAAACTTATAATCTGCTATGCAAGCCGACGTGCCCGCGCTTGCATTCTTATCTTTTAAAATCAAAATCCTACCGCTTGCTTTTGCGGGATTCTTAAAAGCGACGAACTCGCCCTCCTCCATATCCTCGCCGACAAGATAAGTCCCCTCGAAGAGATATGCTTTCTGATGTCTGTAATCGTCGGACACGGGAGGCTTACGGTTACCGAAAACCCCTGCAAAATACAAAGAAATTATGACAATCGCCGCCGCCAAAACAGCTACTGCCGAAATCGCCGCGACAATTCTTGCGGGAGTTATCTTTATATTGCCGATATAGTGATGAACTTGAGTGGGCTTTTGCCTATCGATATAATAATTGGCTCCGCAATATCGACATTGACCGCTGTCGGCTTTAGCGTCGATTATCAGGTCCGCCCCGCAATTCTCACATTTATAATGCATTTTTTTCATATCTATATTTTAACGCAGAGCCATATTTATGTCAAGATAATAATTATTTGCAGTCATTCAAACCAATTTAAGCAAAATATCGCAATTTTTAACATCCTTGAAAGTATAATTCATTTGTAAATATCTATTATTTAATATAAACCAATTGATATTTACTTCTCAACAGACAACTGCGCATAAAAAAAGCCGACCGAAATTGTTTGGTTCAATTTCGGTCGGCTTTGGTGCACCGTAAAGCCATAAAAAAGAACATAGTAATATTGCAAGTAAATAGGCTTGAATATTATTGCCAAGTGGAATTGCCGTTATCGGAATATAAGCTGTACGGCAGACAATTAGCCGCGAGGTGTTGACGGCTTGTCAATTTCCTTGTCGGCGGTTAGGGCTGTCATTGCGTTCTTGTAGATACGCTTTGACAGCCTTTTGGCTTGCTCGTTATCGGGCGGCAATTCTGCATATATGTTTTTGTCTTTATCGTCAAAGTAAATTATGCTTATGCCCTGCGGTATTTTCTTTTCCATATTTGAAACCTCTTAAATATTAGATAACCCCACCCAATACCCACCCTAAATGATAAAGCAAGGCGTAAAGAGAATTATGTCATATTTTATTGAATAATAGCAGATTTAACAATAACCGCCCCCAAATGTGTTACAGTGTTACGGGGTGGCGTAGGTAATAC
>CAJUOK010000003.1:27666-48137 GCA_910588015.1 uncultured Christensenellaceae bacterium
CCGCCCGCACATATTGCCGTTTATGTTCCTTGCGACGCAGTGCCATAAGGTAATAGTAATCTTATGGCACTGCGTCGCGGTATTTATTTGCAAGATTTTTCTTTAAGACTTGCAAAATATTCGCTTAATTGTTTTTCGTTGCGCTTTATCATTATTTCGCTTATTCGATGCATAACGCTTTCTTGTGCGTCCGTCATTCCGTTTTTATTTACTTCCGACACCTTGACATACAATGGCACGTTTACCATAAGCGAACCGTCTTTATTGCGTAATGCGATATATGCAACCACTTGATAATGTTCTTTTTCCATATTTTTTCGCTCCTTTTTTGTTACACGTTACAGGGTGGCGTAAAGTAATACTAATAAGTTTGATATATGATAATCAAGTTTTGTCGGCGGTTTGCTTTTGTATAAGCACTTTCCCGTCCTTTATGCTTATAAGTAATTTTGCCTTGCATTTCGGGCAATAGATTTCTATTTCCGAGCCGTCGCTTGCTTTTAGTAGTTTATACCCGCAGTCGGGGCATACGGTGTAATATGTCATTCCAAATTACCTATGATTTGGTTTTAGTTGTTACGGTATCATTGCGAATAATTATGTGTATGTAGTTATCGCATTTCGGACATTTAATATAGCCGTCTAACCCGTTTTGCGCTTGAATAAGTACGGTTTTGCAATGCGGACAGCAAGCATACAAAAATGGCATTTTTGTTTTTTGTTCGTTCATATCATTGTTTTATAAAATTTATATTTATATCGCCGTTATTGCAATTTACTTTTAACGATTTATCGCCGTCAACCTTTTCCGCAGGTAAATTACTGTTCCCTTTTTTAATTGTGCAAGCAATAGAGAAATCGTCCCAACCGCCGATAACCGAGCCTTTTATATTGCCGTTTTTGGTAGTGAGATTTATAGTTTTGCCAACAGCTATTTTATCAAATTCAATATTGCCATCGTTGTTAGAAATTGTAACACTGTCGGCAAACGTAAGCGGCATAATATTTACTTTTTCGTTTGTTGTAATAACGGAAAGTGTTTTAACGGTTACAGGTAATTTAACAGTCATTTTTCTATATTCTGCCGCTGCTTTTGTTCCTATAAAGTCCGTCCATTCTTTATTAAATGTCAATTTAATATCTAATTTATTGTTTTCCGAAACAGCTATATCAAAATATTCCTTTTCGCCGTCAAAATATTCAATATGCACTTGCTCATCGTCCGAAATGCCTATGTTAATCTGTCTATCGGACACATCAATAGATACACTTTCAATTACACTTTCACCCGAAGAATAGGATTTTGCCGTAAACGTATCGTTGTTTGAACACCCCGTGAGTGCAAAAAGCGTTAAACTCACTATAACGCACAGTAAAGATAAAAGTTTTTTCATAATAAAATCTCCTTGCTTTTGATTATTTGACAAACCGATTTGTCATTGTTATAATGAGTATAAACCTTTGTGTAACACAAAAGTAAAGAGGTTAAACGCGATTTATGGAAAAATTTTTTACGATAAGCCAAACCGCAAAAATGGTTGATATGACAACCGAAACTTTACGGCACTATGACCGCATAAATTTGGTTAAACCGTGCAAAACGGACGAATGGACGGGCTACCGCTATTATTCGGTACAAGAGGTCGTGCGCCTAAATACAATAAAAGCATTGCAATGTATGGACTTAACGCTTGCCGAGATTAAAGAAATTTTAGAGTATATCGACTTTGATAAAATTATTAAATTATTAAAGCAAGCCGAAATGAACGCTGAAAGTAAAATCGCCGAACTCGAATATTCAAAAGCAAAGATACAACGCGCAAGAAAATTTTATGAAAGCAAACTGCAAGGCGAAAATCCACCGAGCAACTTATTTATAAAAACTTTTCCGCAAAGAGTTATATTGCTTTCCGATACAATGGAACAACCTACTTTGAATAATCTTTGGGACTATCACAGCCATTATTACGACCAAATAGGCGAAAACGATAAAAGCAATTTTGCTTTTGAAGATTTAGCAGGCATCTATGAAAAAGGCGGCATATCGCGTTTATTTGCGGTATGTACAAAATATAAAAAAATAAACGGCTTAAATATCTTGCCGAAAGGCGAATACTTATGTGCTGACTGTACGGAAGAAACCCGTGAGCAAATATTAAAAACATTGCTTGATACTGCAAAAACACAATACAATATTATTCCCGAATTTACAGTGCACTTAATTGTTTTGTCGGGTATTTTGCAATGGAACTATCAAATACAAATTTTAATAAAAAAGTTATAATTTTTAATTCAACATTCGACAAAATAAATCTTTTTCAGATAGCATAACAAAAAACGCCGTATTCTTATCGTGATATAATATCCGATAAAGCAATACGGCAAATTTTTTAATAATTATATAGCTTTGTTATTCGCTTGTGCTTACCGTCTGGGGACGGAATACGCCGCCTTGCCAAATAGTCAAGGGCGACGATTTATCTCCCGTAAGGCATAAAACCGTCGTCGCCTACGGCGCAAACCCTTGACAATTTAACTGCGGCGGCATTTTTTGCTGGTTAAGACGGTAAGCACCAAAGCGAACAACAAAATTTTTAAGCCGCAGTCCGCACGGACGGCGCAAAGGAGAAAATCACTATGAAGAAAACAGTTATCTATGCAAGGTATTCGCCAGGCTCAAAGCAGACCTACCAATCTATCGAAGGGCAACTTGCAGAATGTTATGCCTATGCTCAACGAAACGATTTGACTATCGTCCACGAGTACATAGACGAACACTTGACGGGTACGAGCGACAAGCGCGACCAATTTTTGCAAATGATTGAGGACAGCCGCAAGAAAAGTTTTCATTATGTACTTGTCTATCAATTAGACCGTTTCGCCCGTAACCGCTATGACAGTGCAACATACAAAGCCAAGTTAAAGAAAAACGGTGTTCGCGTACTCTCGGCAAAAGAGAATATCACGGACGACGCGAGCGGTATTTTAATCGAGGGCGTTTTAGAGAGTATGGCAGAATACTATTCTGCCGAACTGTCGCAAAAGGTTAAGCGCGGTATTGCTATGTCGGCGGCAAAGTGCAAATTTTTCGGCGGTGCGGTTGCGCTCGGTTATAAGATAGACAGCGAGAAAAACTATGTCATTGACGAGGAAAAAGCACCCATTGTGCGGCAAATGTTTGAAATGCTTGCCAACGGGCATACATACGCCGATATTGCCCGTCATCTGAACGAGCGAGGAATTAAGACCTCTACGGGAGCACAGTGGAATAAAAACAGTTTTCAAAGCATATTCAGCAACCGCCGCTATTTGGGTAAATACATTTATCAAGGCAAGGAAACGGACGGCGGCATTCCGCAGCTTATTGACAACGACCTTTTTGACGAGGTGCAACGAGTTTTAGCAAAGTACGCCGCCGCACCGTCAAGAGGAAAAGCAAAAGTCGAATACATATTGAGCGAAAAATTGATATGCGGACACTGCGGCAACAAGATAACGGGAATAAGCGGCACAAGCCACAACAAGACTATTTACAACTACTATAAATGCGTGGGCGTTAGTAAATGCGGTTGCCGCAAAAGAGCGGTACGCAAGCAAGATTTAGAGGACGAGGTTATAAAGGCGATTACGGGCGACGGAACTGAACGCAACAAATACGGCGTTTTGACTGACGAATTTATTGACAGCGTAGCCGCCGAAACCTATTTATTGATACAAGCCGAACGCAACGACAGCGAAATAAAACGCATTGAGAGCGTAATAGCCGAAAATCAAAAGGCGATAAACAACCTTATGCAGGCGTTAATGCACGGCAAGGCAACGGACATTATTTTATCGCAAATCGAAAAGTTAGAGAACGAAAACGCCGAACTCAACGCAACGATTGAGGGCGAAAAGGCAATGCAGATAAACTACACCTACGAGGACATTCGCAAGTGGTTAGAGCATTTCCGCACGCTCGACTATACCAAGATTAAGCACCGCAAGGACTTGATAGACATATTCATTTATCGCATAGTGCTATACGACGATAAAATGAAAATCTTATTCCACTTGAAAGGCGGACAGAAAGAAGAACTCATTTTGAACTTGATTTTTCCCGATTACCCCGACCATAGCAACGGTGAAAAGGGAAACGAGGACAAAGAAAAAGAAACCGCTAAAACGGTTTCTCAATCTCGGGGTGGTTCGTATACCCCTGCTATGGTGCGGTTACCGGGACTTGAACCCGGATGGTCTCCCATACGCCCCTCAAACGTACGCGTCTGCCTATTCCGCCATAACCGCAAATCATTTGCATACCTAATATTATATTAATTATCGCAAGTTGTCAAATGATTTTGTCGGTTTTTTCAATTTTCTCCTATCGATTCAAAAATTAACGTCTGCAAAATCAATTAACACATATAAAAACGCCTTCATATAATAAGACAGAACGACATAATAATCCATTTTGCTACATATTTACACTGCTCCAAGCGGAGTGAATATGCGGTATTTATTTTTACAAACAGAACAAGCCGGCAATCGCAAAATCTATCGACTGGATTTTTTTCGGCAAACCTGTTAATTAAGGAGAAAAATTATGATAATACCCAATAAATGCAAAATTTCATTCACCTGCGTTTTGCCCGACGGACAGATGCTCGTCAACGAACTCGACAGCAATACGGTAAACACTGAAACGCTTACTTACTCCGTGAGCAAAACTGCAAACTGCGACAAAACTTTTTTGCAAGAAGGCGAAACGTCAAAATATTGTGTCGTGATTACCAACAATTCGCAAACTCAACTTCTCGATATTTTGTTCAAAGACGATATTAGCGGCGCGACTTACGTGCCGGGAAGTTTGAAGATTAACGGCGTATCTCAACCGACTTACGACCCGACTGCGGGATTTACTTTACCTTCCCTCGATTCCGGACAGTCGATAACAGTCGAATATGACGTCAAGGCAACCAATCCTTTGATTCAACCGATAATAACCAACTGCACCAGAGTCAATTATGCCGTCAACGACCCGATGAGAGGAAAAGTGAATTTTTCCGAAAGCGCCAACCCAGTAACTATGCAAGTCGTCTCCAACAAAGTGACAGTCGTCAAGAGCGTAGACAAAGCATACGCAATCAAAGGCGACAATTTGCATTACACTTCGATAATAACCAACACCGGCACGAATTCAAAAGAAAACCTCGTTTTCACCGACCCCATACCTGCAGGAACGACTTTTGTCGTCGGCAGCGTAAAAATCAACGGAGTCGCATACCCGACTTATCATCCCCAAACGGGATTCAATCTGCCCAATCTTGCAGTCGGCGATGCAGTCACGGTAGAATTCGACGCGACGGTGAACTGATATGAAAACTATTGTCAATTTGTCGCAAGTTACGGATTATTCGGGCAGAGTTGCCGTAACAACCTACAGCAACGCGGTTACTACCGTTGTCAATCAAACCGGTCAAACGATATTTGTCCCGAGAATGGCGCCCTGTCCTCCCTGCAATTGCTGTTGTATATGTTGCTGTCAGCGGCAATGCAACGGACGTTGCGGCGACTGACGGACAAAAATATACGGCTGACTCTTACCGAGTCTGCCGTATATTTAATAACAGTTTTTAACTTTAAAGCGCCGTCAAATATTAAACACTCCGAACACGTCTAGTATCGACGTGACAAGTATTGCCGCTATGCATATCGGACAAACGTATCTTATCATAACGTTGAAGAACTTCTTGAACTTAAACGCGCCGTTGAGTTCTATTTCGTCGGTGATATTTTTACAGCCTACTATATAGCCTATAAATACGCAGGTAAGCAAAGCCGCTATCGGCATAAGCACGGAGTTGCTCAAAAAGTCAAACATATCGAGTATCGTCATACCGCCCACCGACACGGCGCTCCAAACGCCGAATCCCAGCGACGAAGGTATGCCCAACAACAGCGTGCCGACATAAACTATAATACTTGATTTCTTACGCGACAAATGGAATTTGTCCATCACTATGGATACAACCGTCTCCATAAGAGATATTGCCGAAGTCAGCGCCGCAAACAGCACGAGCGCAAAGAACAGAGTTCCGAGAATACCGCCGCCGACGGTTCCGAACTTGGCGAAGACCTTTGGCAACGCCACGAACATAAGTCCCGGTCCCTGCCCCAACGTCTCGGGATTTCCTCCCGAAAAAGTATACGCCGCAGGGATAATCATAAGTCCCGATAGCAAAGCTATACCCGTATCGAAAATCTCTATCTGATGCACTGACGATTCTATCTTGTCCTGCTTTTTCATATACGAACCGTAAGTTATCATTATACCCATTGCAAGCGACATAGAATAAAACAGCTGACCAAGCGCGGCAAGCACCGTCTTGATAGAAAACTTTTTGAAATCCGGCAAAAGATAATACTTGACGCCCTCGGCGGACCCCTCCATCGTCAACGCATATATCGTGACTCCAATCGTCAAAAGCACAAGCGCCGGCATCAAAAATTTGCTGACTTTTTCTATTCCCTTTTCCACGCCGAAGATTACGACGACAAAAGCCGCGGTGACAAAAATCGCAAAAAACAACAGCGGTTGCCAAGGAGAAGATATAAAGTTGTTAAAATAACTATCGCCTGCGGCAGATGCTCCGCTTCCCGTCAAGAACGTAAAGAAGTATTTGCCTACCCAACCTCCTATTACCGAATAATAAGGCAATATTATAATAGGTATCACCGCGCAAAGCACACCGAGAAAAGCCCACTTTTTGTTGAGCTTTTTGAATGCGTTGATTGCGCTGGCTCCCGTCTTTCTGCCGAGAGTTATTTCGGCAATCATAAGCACAAAGCCGAAGGTAAGCGCCAAAACGATATAGGTCAGCAAGAATATTCCGCCGCCGTATTTTGCCGCAAGATAGGGAAAACGCCAAATGTTTCCAAGTCCCACGGCAGAGCCTGCCGCCGCCAATACAAAGCCTATTTTTCCCGTAAAACTTCCGCGTTTTTTCTTTTCGACAAGATTTTCCTGCAAAGCAGCGGTTTCTCCTTGAGACTTGCTTGCAGCGTTTATTTGCAATTCTTCCGTCTGTGGGGTATTGTTGTCTTCCATTGTTCTCCTTATATTTATCCTAATATATTTAATGTAGCAAAATTATTTCGTCAGTTTTTCTCTTATCGCCGCGTTAATATTTTCGCGCATTTGCAACTGCCATTCGTCGCTGTGGGGATAGACGTCGAATTCTATTGGCTTTTCCGCGCCGCTTTCTATGATGTTTAACACAGCTTCTCTGCCAATAAGACTCTCGGCAAGCTGCATTGCGCGCAAATCTTGAAGCGCGTCGTAAAATACCTTAAGGCGCAGCGAAAGCAACGGCTTTTCGTCCTTACCCGGATACACGACGTATGAATCTCCCGACGGGAAAAAGCCGCCCGCGTCCGTCTCGCTGAACGGGTCAACTTCGCCGACGGAAAGCCTTTTGTACCAAAAATTATATCCCCAATGCAAAAAGCCTTTGACGTCGTATTTATACAGCTGACAGCCAAGCACTCTGTTACGCTGCGACGGCATCGAGAAAAATCTGTTAGACACATTTGCCGCCTGCGCGGAACAATAATACGTCCAAAGCTCTTCGACGTTGCCGATATAAGGCTTGATGTGGTCGTTGGCGGGTATCGGAAGTCCCACAAGTCCTCTTTGATAGAATTTATAATCGCTCAACGCGTCTATTATCTTGAATTCTCCAAAAAGCTCTCTGACAATATCGCTTGCCTTGCGGTACTGACGAATCACGCCTGCAAACGGCTCGTCGGAAACGTGGAAAAATACTTTGTCCGCAACGCCTTTTTCCTTGAGGTACTTTTTAAGTTCGGGCGCAAGCGCGGCAAGAAAAGTCTTATACTTTTTGCCTGCTCCGCGAGTATTCCATCCGAAGATACGCTTAACCTCGCCGTCTACGGTCGCAATGATTTTAGGACATTTTTTCGCGCCCCATTGCGTGAAGAAATGCGCCATTTCAAAATACTCTATGCCGACTTTGCGACACATATCTATCCACTTGTCGAGATTGGAAAAGTCAAAAGAATATTCGCCGCCGTTGACCTCTACTCCAATCAACTGCACGGTCTTGCGCTCCTTGCCCTTTTTGGTGTCCAAAGGCGGAGTAAATATCGGCGTAAGCGCCATATTCATTCCGTATTCGTAAGCAGTCTTGAGATATGTTTCCACTATCTCCCAATATCTATCGGAAAAAACTTCCGCGTTGTAATACGTCGACAGACAGTCGGTGTGTATCCAATTGGTATAAAGCAAAGTCTGCTCCGGCAAACAAGCGTCTATTACGTCAAAAGTCAATCCTCTGCGCTCCTCGATTCCTTCGCCGCTCAAAACAACTTCGACTTTATGCTCTCCCGCCGAAATCAAACTTTGACAATCCAAGGATATCCAAAGGCTCTTCCATTCTCCCGCTGTCAAATCGACTTCTTTGTCCATAGGGCGCAAAAGCTCGGGAAACTTGCCCGCCTCTTTTCTCAAAGTATAATCGTCTTGCGTTTTTGCCACGGGCATACCCGAATATATCTCTTCCACAACGCACAATTTGATAGCGTCTTGCAAATCTGAATTAATCTCAACCGAAAGCTTGCAGTCGACGTCGCTGTTCAATGCCAACTGCATCGACGCCTTTTCGTTGCGAAAAATACTCACTCTGTCAAACTCTTTAGCCTTCGGCTCTTCGTCCGAAAACACTTTTACAAGAGAGCTCAACGCCTTGATTTTTAGCATAATTATCTCCTTTATGGCTGATTATCCCATATATTTTCTTATTATATCACACAATAAGCCCAAAATGACAGCAAAAAACGCAGATAATTGAATATTTTTATTATTTTGTTTATCCTTTCAACTAATAAATTAATTGTAATGTAGAAAACTAATTTTGATATGTCATTGACGCTCGCACGAGACGCATCTGCTTGCTCGCTATGCCGTCGCTTCGCTCCTTACGTCCAAGCGTAGCGCGTGGAGAAATCTCTTCCAATTTTAATATTGATTAGACCTCTCCGCTTCGGTCGAGGGTGACAGAATACTTCGCACGAAATGACATATTATATTTCAATGTCATTACGCTGCATTTTGTTGGTCAAATATCTTAATCTTTTATTTCCCGCAATATGGCGGCGTCTTTTATCCTGTCGTCATTTGCAAGAACTATAGCTTTGCTTATAATATCGGCGGTCATAGGGTCTTCGTCTACAAAATCGAGTAGCAACGGCTTATCCACGCTGTATACGGTGTCGAGAGCCAAATTGCCTTTTCCTTCTTTAAAGACCAAGCCCGTGCGTATATTGACGACGTAAGTTCCCAGCTTGCCTTCTACCTTGATATTGTCTTTTAGGAAAGACACGTTGGAAAGTCCCAAAATTTTCACGATAGATTTCAAGACCTCTTGGCGCATTTCCACCGTCGACATCGCCAATTCGAAGTCGTATATGACTTTGGAACTTATGGCTATCATCAAATCCACGTCGCGCAACGTCTCCGAAAAAGTCACGTCGTCCACGTCTTTTAGCGCGATAATTTCTCCACTCTTGCGCTTGAGAAAATATATTCCGTGAAGCTCTTTGTTTACGTTGGTATAGTCAGCGGTATAGAAAAAATCAAATTCGCGAAATATGGCGGCGACAGTATCGCAACGGTAATGCACTTTGCGAAGTCCTATGTCTTCCGACACTCCCCATCCCCTGCCTTTGAGCGCGGCTACGCACTTCTTGACGTCCACCTCGAAGCCTTTGAACCTCAACACCTCGTCTTGAGTAAGCTCTATGTCCGTCTTGACGTATATCTCTCTCAACGCCTGCTTAAACGGCTGACGGATATTACGGCTTGCGACGTATTCGATTGCGCGAGACAATAGCCCCAACTTTTTGAGTTCTACGGGATGAGCGACGTATACGCTGTCAGCCTCGATAGCTCTGCCGTCTATATCCTTAATCTTACCGTCAAATATGCACAGTCTGCCGTCGCTTATCAGCAAAAGTTTTGTCAGCACAAAATGTATTATGCTCTCGCGGCTCATATTTTCCAGCTGTTGCGCTCTAAACTCAACGCGAGTATTCATTGCGTTTTCAAATCCCGTTATCACCCGTCTCAACTTTTGGTTAAGCGTCTTGATTTGCTCGCGCAAAGATACTACCGCTTGGTTTTTGCCGTATTTGGAAGGAATCGAAGACAGCGCTTTGCCGTCTTTTTGAACTTTATATGCAATCTTGAATTTACTTTGGTCTATATATGGCGTAATCTCTATGCCGTCGACTTCGAAAGTCTTGAATATATCGCTAGGCTCTTGGGCTTCCATTTCAAATATGAATATATCGGAGCTTGCATAACCCGCGACTCGCGCAAGATTTTCAAGCGCTATGTCCACAGTCCTGCGCTCGCTCAACTGACGTTGCGCGCCGAACTGCTTGGCGCTCTTTGCAAACTCCGCAAGCTTGATATATCTTTGATACAAATCGGCTTTGTCCTCTATGGGTATAAGACTGTAGATAAGACAGTAATCTTTATTGCGCGAGGTATTGATTTTTTCAATGCATTCGGTTTTGGTAATCTTTGAGTTCATAGCGTCAAAAAATCTTTGAGCGCGTTTGTGCAAACCGCCGACGGTGACGTATTTCGCATTGTCGTATATGCGTTTGAGCATATCGGCAGGAACTTTGTCAACCATTTCTTTATACCACTTGCAATCAAACGCTCCGTCTTTGAAATCTTGATAGCTCACGTCGGAAAATTCTTTTATCTGCTCTATTCTGCGCTCTTCTTTTTCCGATTCAAGAGTCTCGTTGAGATGCGCTATGAACCAAAAAACCGCAATCTTAAGATGAGGTACTTGAAGATATTTTGCCGTATAATCGACAAATTCGGGATTGAAGAGAGTGGCTTTGATAAGCTCGTCGTCGGTGACGTCGTATTTTTTTATCAACTCGCAAAACGTAGCGTAGTCGTCATTCTCGCCTTTGACGGTATTCTTGAGGATAATAGACAGCGTTTCGTTTTTTTCATTGCCGTAAGGCGAACGAACCCAAGTCAGTCCGCGCAACGCGACTATTGCCTTAAAATATTTTTCCGCTCCAAAAAATTTTACGCTGCGTCGCAACAAATCGCTATATAAAGTCTGCAAACTCCCGCGCGAAAACTCTACGTTGAGCGCCTCTTCCATACAGTCTATCATCATAGCCTTATACTTCTTTTTCTTATAGTCCGACCGCATAATACAATCTGGCGAAGTCGGCAAGAAGGTTTCTGCAAATCCTTGCTTCTGAATAAAATATCTTGCCAATCTATCGGATATAAAACCGTTTTCGTAAGCTTCTGCAATCAAATTATAATTGATACTATCGATTATGCCTTCGTTGAGCAAAGCGCATTCGCAACGCAACATAGTTTTTACCAAGTTGGGTTCAGCGCCGTCCTTAAGCAAAAGTCTGCCGAACATTCTTGGATATTTGTCCGTACTGCCGCTCTTTTCGTATTTATCCAACGCTTCGCGCCGAGTAAACGCCGCAATAATTGCTATCAGCTCTTTATCGCTCAAAAGCTCTTCGGCAATCGCCGCGTCAAGTTGTTTCGCGACGTTGAACTCGTTGACTTCGTACCAACGTCCTTTGTTGAGAGACGCTGCGTATTCATACGCCTCGTCGCTGTCTTTTGAATTGCCGCTCGCCGCGCAGTAAAGTTTTTTTGCGCACTTTTGCGCGCATTCGATAAGCGCAAGTATTCCCGCAAGCTCTTCGGCTGAGAAATTATCGCGTAGAATTTCTTTTATTTTACTGCCCAAAGGATATTGCTCGAATCTGAAATCAAACTGCTCGCACCCCTTTACTCGCTCGAATTTGGAGCCCAACTGCGCCAAGCCGTCTGAATAATACGTCTCGTATTCATAATCTTTGTTGACTTCTATAAAATCTTTTATGGCTTTAAAAAAGTCTTTTGCGCGCTGTAATGATATTGCTTTTATCGGAGAGACGTCAATATCTTGCATTGCTATATTCTTTATTTCGTCGTCGGGTCTGTCGACTTTGAATACGCTATTGCTCCACCAACTGAACCTCTCCGTTTTTTTTACCAGCTCGGCAGAATCTATTTTGCCGCTGCTCTTTTGCATCTCTTCGCCGACGGACTTTTTATATTCCTCATTGCAGGAGACGAGATATTGCGCTATTTTCTCGCTTTCTGGCGACGACAAAAATACCTTTGTTATTTTTGATTTGACAGTTTGCTTTTTTGACTTGAGATAATCCGACGCGCTTACAGCCTCGTCGTAAGTCAGCTTGATTTTGCTTTCGTCAAAAAAATTTACAGACTCGTAATTGTCAGTCTTCAAAAATTTTATCGCGCAAGCTCTGACGTCAAGCGCCGTCCTGTCCTTGACAACGCATAAGTAAGCCGCTTGCGCTTCTTCTTTTAAAGTATCGTATATCCCGTCAAGTTTTTGGACGTATTCATCGCCCAACCTTACGGCAATTTTTGCTATTTTTGACACTACGGTCGACTTAAATAAGTCTCTTGCAAAATTAATATCGTCGTCGGTCTTGTAATGATAGCAAACTTTGTTCATCGAAATAAGTATACTAAATAGCGTATCGAAGACCTTTGGCAATACCGACATATCAATATAATCGGCGTTTATCCTATAAATAAAGAAGGATAAATCTTCGAGTGTGAGAGAGTCGGTAAAAATATCGAGGACGTAATCTTTGTTTATTGACTCCACGGATAGACTGTTGAGCAACGCCCACCTAGCCCTATCTCCTCCGCGCTCCAAAACGTCGATTGCAAACGAACGGAATTGCGCTTCGTACATTCTGTCGTATGCGTTGATAAAGTGATACGCGCGCTTATAATCGGCGTTGAGATATTTTTCGCAATTGCCCGCCGCCGCGTTGCGCAATACTGCGACAAGGTCTTTCGGAGCAAGCACAGTAGTATAGTCTCCAACCTTCACGCAGGCTTCGTTCATAGCCTTGAATCTATAATAATTATTGCCGTCTATAGCGTCGAGACATCTCAAAGCCATAGCTTTGTCGGACGATTCCAACATCGCTTCGAATATGTTTATGCGCAACGTATCTTGCAATTGCGCCGATTGAATCCAATTTGTCAAAGCCGAAAAAAATACGTCGTTGTCGACAGAACAAATCAGCGGTAAAAAGTAATCGGCGTACTCGGGATTTTCATTGACAAAAGCAACCAACTTCTTATCTCCGTCTTTTGTATTCAATACCCCGTCTTTAAATAATTTCAAAGACGAAGGCTCGCAATGGCTCAACATATACGTTTCTATGCCCGCCGTCTTAAAATTTTTTACGCTTTCAAAATCTTTTGGATTGACTACTCCGTGATTTAAACAAACGTAAGTCATAAATTGGTCACGGTTGGCGTAGCAATAACGCGAATCGGCGCCGCCGTAAAATTTTATGTATTCGTCGTAATAATCGGGAATCAAAGACCTAAAAACTTGCTCGTTCTGACGAATGAACTTAATAGCAAAAAAGCCTCCTTTCTCGTTTAAAAGCTCATTTTTAATTTCCTCGTTATCCAAATTATTAAGCAGTTTCAAAATCTTTTTATCAGTAATTTTCCTCACCATATGATACCCCTCACATACTTAAGTTTGACAAGCATAATTTCGTCGTCTTCGCAAAATCTAAGGCTTTCGTCCAAATTGCTATACCTAATATTCTGCGTAGTGTTGACGATATATACGCAACCGTCTGCAAAATCGTCAATCGCCGCTTGTACGCACTCCTCAAGCGCGCAATCTATAGGTCGGCGCTTATAGTTACGCTTCACCATTTCCACGATAAACTCTCTAACCGTCGTAGCAGTCGTCTCATATTCTCGCCGCTCAATCGGCTCTTTTAAATTTGATAAAGATTTTCGCAGTATATAAATTTTCATTTTCCAATCAAAATAAATAAGTATCGTGACTATATTTTATCACGATACTGTATTTTGAGTCAATATTATAATAAGTAAAGTATAGAGCTTTGTTAATGCCTAAATTATCTAACCAATAATTAAATAAATTCTTCTTATTTTTTTCTCCATACTATAATATCATATAAAGGTTTATATAATTTAAAACACTTTAAAACTTCGTTGCTAATATCTTGAATGGTCTTAATTTTAGGATTGTTGGGAGCAAAATGTCTTGCTAAGTAAGAGTATTTACCTTCGCAATCATATTTTTTTAAATAAGCCGCTAAATCGACGTCAGTATCGAAATTAAATTCAGGACAATCGGATATATGCCATACCAATCCGTGCCCTCTCATAGCTTGAGCTTGCAAATTTATCTTATCGGAAATCTGCTCCAAATTGTTTTTTAAATGATTTCTATCCCACGCTTCGTTTGGTACGGCAAAAAATAATAAGAGTTCAAATCCGTTATCATAAATATTAAACTGCAAGCACGCGTGTTTAGTAAAACTTTCATAGCTCTCTTTAAATCCGTCTCCAAAATAAATCTCTTCTTTTTTCTTACCGTAACGCACTCCCATCCACTCGACTTTAAAATTATTAAATTGATTGGGGAAAGTCGACGACGTAATTTTATTTTTATCCCAATGTGCATAAAGATTAAGTTTATTTATATCTTCTTGAACTCTATTGTGTATTGCCATCAGCTTATCCTTTACAACCTTGCGTTGAGCGCTTAAATCGGAAGTATTTTTACGGATATTTCTAAGGAAAAAAGTCTCATAATCTGCATATTTAAAATAAAAATCCTCAAGGTCATATTCATTTTCCGTGAATGCGTCGTCCTTGTTTTCAAAAGTCTTAATCTTATTTTTCAATCTCTTTATTTCACACAATTCAGCTTCTTGACTTTTGTAAAAGTTAATATATTCGTCTGTTACTTCGTCTGTTTCTGATAAGCAAAATTTAATAAAATTTTCTACTTGAACTATCTCTTCCTCCGACGGCTTGGATATTCTATCGAATTCTATATTTCTATCAAAACCTCCGTCTGTAAGGTTTGAAGAACCGAATATCATTAAATTATCAGTTTCTCCTTTCAAATAATAGACCTTTGAATGAAAAAGTCTTCCTCCTTTTGATATTCGAACATTTGCAATTTTATTAAGACGAGTAAGAATATCGGCAGGACGGTCATAGGAAAACTCTGTCGACAAACAAACGCAAACCTTGTCTTTTTTAACATTATGAACGTTGATAAGTTTTTCTAAAATATCTACCCCATCGTTAGACAAATACGCAGTGGCAATAAATATTTCTTTAATATTGTCTACGCTGTATAGCTTGTCTTCCAATTCATAACCGCAATTATTTTTATCCCAATAAAACATTTATCCTCCTTATTTTCCCATTTTTTATAGGAACTTATAAAACTTTTTATATTTTTCAATATATTTTACATAATAAAAGAATTTAAATATCTAACACTCTCAATCTGTCCGTAAAATCGTAAGGAGCGAAGCGACGGCATAGCGAGCAAGCAGTTGCGTCTCGTGCGAACGTCAATGACATTGGAGTAAATCAACATTTTTTCTTATGTCATATGGAGCGTAATTTTCTGTCATTTTGAGCGAAGTCGAAAAATCTAATCTGTATAAAAAGCGGACGAGACCTCTCCACTACGGTCGAGGTGACGGAGCGAGCATCACTGTTCGGTCTGTCAGCGCCTGTTTTAAATTTAGGAAAAGCGAGCATATTTTGTAACGTAAAAACAGAAGGGCGTGTATCCCTTCTGTTTTACGTTCCGCTCTTGCGAGCCTTTTCTGTCTGGAGCTACTGGCCAGATTCGAACTGGCGACCTGTTCATTACGAGTGAACTGCTCTACCTGCTGAGCCACAGTAGCATATTGCGGCTTAATTAGCCGCGATAATATAATAATTAACGTCAAAAGACTTAATTATTATACTATCCTTTTCGCTGTCTGTCAACGACTTAAACGCGTAAATTTTTAAAAGTCTGCATTGCCCGTAGTACGCGCAAAAGGAATAACGTCTCTGATGTTTTGCATACCCGTCAAATACATAATCAATCTTTCGAATCCCAGTCCGTAACCTGCGTGTTTTACTCCGCCGTAACGTCTCAAATCGAGATACCACCAATAATCTTCTTCGCGAAGTCCCAATTCCTTGATACGTTCTACAAGCAAATCGAGTCTTTCTTCTCTCTGACTGCCGCCTATTATCTCGCCCACGCCGGGAACTAGCAAATCAACTGCCGCAACAGTCTTGCCGTCGTCGTTGAGACGCATATAGAAAGCCTTGATATCCTTTGGATAATCGGTGACGAATACGGGCTTGTTGAAAATCTTTTCGGTGAGGTATCTTTCGTGCTCCGTCTGAAGGTCAGCGCCCCAGTATACGGGGAATTGGAATTCGTCCTTGTGTTCTTCAAGCAATTTGATAGCCTCGGTATAAGTTACCGTCGCGAAATCGCTCTCTACGATACCTTGCAGACGTTCAATAAGTCCTTTGTCCATAAAGTTGTTAAAAAACGCCATTTCTTCGGGACACTTCTCCAACACATCTTTTATGACGTATTTTACCATATCTCTCGCCAAATTCATATCGTCTTTGAGGTCGGCAAAAGCAATCTCGGGTTCTATCATCCAAAATTCTGAAGCGTGGCGGTTAGTATAACTTCTTTCTGCTCTGAACGTCGGTCCAAAGGTATAGACGTTCTTAAAAGCCAAAGCAAAACATTCGGCATTGAGCTGTCCGCTGACGGTAAGTCCTGCCGACTTGCCGAAAAAGTCCTTGGAATAATCTATCTCGCCCGATTTGGTCTTTGGAGGTTGATTCATATCCAAAGTCGTAACTCTGAACATTTCGCCCGCGCCTTCGCAGTCGCTCGTTGTAATGAGCGGCGTGTTGACGTATATAAAATTACGCGAAGCAAAGAAAGCGTGTATTGCCTGCGCTGCGACAGACCTCACTCTGAATACCGCTTGGAAGGTGTTGGCTCTCGGTCTCAAATGCGCTATTTCGCGCAGATACTCCATCGTATGTCTCTTTTTCTGCAGCGGATAAGTGGGAGAAGACGTAGCTTCTACCTCTATACTGCTTGCCTTGATTTCATACGGCTGTTTCATTCCCGGAGTAAGCACAAGCGTACCGACCACGCTCAAACCTGCGCCTACGTTTTGGGCGATGACGTTCTTATAATTGTCAAGCGCGCTTTCGTCGGCGATAATCTGCGTAGATTTAAAATAAGTGCCGTCGTTGAGTTCGATAAAAGCAAAAGTCTTGCTATCTCTTATCGTCCTAACCCAACCGCAAACGCTTACTTCTCGGTCTGCGTATTTTTCAAAGTTTTGCGCCAATTCTTTTAAAGAAATCTTTGCCATAACCACCTCTGCTTGCTTATATTATATATCTATATACTATAATATAGCATAATGCAAATTAAAAAACAAACACTTTTTGACAAAAGATATATATTTCTCATTTGCGCTTTTCCAAAAATTAAAGTATTAAGTGGCGCGCGTCATTACCTAATAAATATGGAATTACTTTGTTTTCTAAAATAATTCTATAACGAACGGTTGGACTTCGCCCTACCGACCAAACGAAAATGTCGCTACGCTCCATTTTGTCGGTACTTAGAAGATTGTATGAGATTTCTCCACTTCGGTCGAAATGACAGATAATATGTTAACATTTCAATGTCATTTCGACTGGAAGGCAGTGTAATGGAGAAATCTAATCCGTTTTTTATATGGATTAGACCTCTCGACTTCGGTCGAGGTGACGGGGCGCGCGTCACAACCTAAAGATACGCAATGACTTTGGCAAGCAAAGTAATTGCTAGACGAACGGTTGGACTTCGCCCTACCGACCAAACGAAAATGTCGCTAAGCTCCATTTTGTCGGTACTTATTTAAAAGGAAGAGACCTCTCCACTTCGGTCGAGGTGACATATTGATTCTGTCACTTTGACATAATTAAAGATTTAAATCCGCTTATTTTAGTTGTTATATATTGTAAAATATACAAAATAATCGACCTATATCGCAAATTTTTGTAAGATTTCTGCAAATTTTACATTTTAATAAATATTTTTTGAAAATAGGTATTGATTTCGCAAAAAATATATTGTATAATTTAGATACACAAACGAGTAGCACATTGTACCGCACTCTTGAATAGGGAATCCGGAGTTGGAAGTCGGCTGGCGCGCCTTACCGCATAGGCGGTTGAAGGATTACAAAAAACTTACACAGGATACCCACCTGCTACAAAGCGGGTTCAGACTGGCGCTCGCTTGTGTAATACGAAAACGGCTCTTTTAGGAGCCGTTTTGCATTTAATCAAATTTATTACTGTTCAATTTTATATCCCCATATTACGGGACAGTCGCTCGAATTCCAATCATTACTCCAATTATACGGTTTGCTCACAGCTTCGCAATATACCGTCAATTTATCGCAATCTTGGAATGCGTTGTAACCGATATAACTAACATTTTTGGGAATTATTATGCTCGTCAGCTCGCCGCAGCCGGCAAATGCTGAATGTATTATCTGATTGACGCTGACGGGTATATTTATGCGTCGCAAATTTTTACATCCAAAGAATGTCTTTGACTCTATACTTGTTACGCTGTCGGAAATTTGCACTTCCGTCAAGCTTTCGCACCCTATGAATACGTTTTGCCTTAAATACGTCACTTCAACGGGCAGAGTAATTTGCGTAACCAATTCCCCATTCAAATACAGATTGCGAGCATAATACAACGGATTCGCTTCCTCGTCTATAAAATTGATTTTGCACCATTCAGCCAAATCGGTTATATGTACCGCCTTAAGTCCGCTGCAATTTTTGAAGGCTTCGTTTCCTATAACAGTAATGCTGTCGGGAATTTGTATACTTGTTATTTTGCTGCATTCGTAAAAAGCGTAATAGTTGATTCTTGTCACCGCATAGCTTTTTTCTTGATATACTATATTGCTTGCTATAACTATGTCTCCGCTCAACGAAATCGACTGCAGACGGCAAACCGAAACAATTCCTTCGTCGTCCAAGACGTATTGAATTCCGTTTTCATCCAAGAAGTATTTATTTCCGTCTGTGGCAAAGTTGCTGTTGTCGCAATCCCATATTACTGGTAGCGAAGCGCACCACCTATAGTTCCAGCCTTCCGGTCTAGCTTTTGCCTTACAGCGTATTACCAACACGCCGCTGCTAGAAAATACATATTCGCCCATCGTCGTCACGTTTTGAGGAATTACAATGCTGTTCAAACGCTCGCATCCATAGAACGCGTAGCTCCCTATATCCGTTATGTTCTTCGATAACGTCAAATTCCCAATATCTTTGCGGTTTCTAAATGCGTTGACGGTAATAGCGGTAACATTATATCCGTTGATAACGTCGGGAATGACAACGTTACAGTCGGTACCGCAATAGCCTGTGATTTTCATAGCTTTGTTTTTCGTCAAGCCCCATTTTAAGCCGCTTTCGGTAACTCCGTAATCGTTGCAATTCCAAATTACCGGTCTATTGGAGTCATTCCAATCGTCAATCCAACCGCTGGGTTTGGAGGCGGCTTGGCAATAGACTGACAAAGAGATGCAACTTCTGAACGCGTACCTCTCGATATTCTTTACGCTTTCCGGCACGTTTACGCTCTGCAAATTAATACATTTATCAAAGGCATAAGCGCCTATTTTCGTCAAGCCGTCAGGCAATACTACGCTTGTAATATCTCTGTTTTCTGCGAAAACGCCGCCTAAAGACGCGACTTCCAAACCGTCTATTTTATCGGGAACGACCACTTGAGTTTCAGCTCCCTTATAGTTTGTCAAATGGATTTTGCCGTTGTGAACAGAATAATCGAATCTCGCGTCGGAGGTGACGTTGTTATATCCCCACACCACGGGCGCGCCGTAATAGTTCCAACTGCTGCTCCAACCTGCGGGCTGACTGCTTGCTTCGCAATATACCGTCAGATTATCGCAACCTTTGAATACTTCATAACCCATATATCTTACGCTGTCGGGTATCTCTATTCTCGTCAATTTGTAATATCCGCTGAATGCACGACCGTCAATACTGTCTCCTCCGTTTATAACGACGCTTTGCAAGTTATCGCTCGGTATCAAGGATATTGCCTTCGTGGGTATCTCTGCTTTTGTAATATTCTTGCAATAATCTTTGAATACGCCGCTTGCGATATTTTGCGCGCCTTCTTGAATACAAACGCTCTCAATAGCCTCGCAATAGCTAAAGGCTTTAGCTGAGACGGAAGTCACTTCCTTTTGCAACTCCACTTCTTTGAGCGACTTACACCTGTCAAACGCGTAATCTGCAATATCTCCGTTGATTACCGTCACTTTCTCAAGCGACCTTATGTTGGGCAAATAGGAAATAATCGACGCAGGTATCTTAGCATATTGCAAATTTGTAACGCTGCTGAAAACGCCCGGATTAAAAGTCTCCAATTGCAATTCGTCTT
>CAJUOK010000003.1:48192-163368 GCA_910588015.1 uncultured Christensenellaceae bacterium
GAATCGGGAATCTCTATTTCCGTGAGAGACGCGCAATCGGCAAAAGCTTTATCGCCCACCTTTGTAACGGTATACTTTTTACCTTCGTATTCTACTTCCTCCGCAATAACTACCTTTCCGCTGATTTTTTTCTTATCCTGCTCTCCCACTACCGCGCTGCCGTCGTTTAACAAATAATACTTGACTCCGTCTCTTTCTATACCTGCAACGCAGTTCAATACGACCTGTCCGCCTCCTCGCAAATCGCTCCAACCGCTTTCCCATCCGTCGGGAATTTTATTTATTTCGCATAAAATTGCGACAGGATGTTCGTTAAGGTTAAATGCATTTCTTTCAATAAATTTTACGCTTTTTGGAATATATATTCCGTTGCATTCGCTATGCTCGAAACCGCTGTGAGAGAAAGAATATTCCTTCACGCCGATTACGTCTTTGTCGTTGTATTGCTCGGGTATAACAATTATTTCCGCCTTTCCGGAACTTTTCGTAACCCAATACCCCTCGTTTTCATTGTCATAGGACAGAGATAAGACGTAGCCGCGTCCGACGTACATTGTGGTCAATTCTGCTTTTGACAGTCCTACGACTATCGAACATCCCAAAATAATCAAAAGGCTAAATGCAATATTAGCTCTTGCCACTTTATTTTTACCTACGCACGATGAATTTTTACCCAAACTCACCAATGCCATTATAACTATAGGCGGAACTACAAAAAAGAGCCCCAAAATAAACCAAATTGCTTGACCTCCGTACATACATACCCAAAATTCCAAAAACGGACTTATTCTCACAATTGCAAGAATCATAGTCACCGTTATTGCTATTGCAAACAACACGGAGAAAGCCACCGCTACTTTATTGCTTCTTTTAATCTTGCGCTTACGCGTCGCCTGTCTTTTTTTCTCGATGCTCTTCGCAACGTTTTCCTTCGCTTTTTGCGGTTGCAACTCAAGTATCCATCCTATGTCGTCTTTGAGTTGTCGACTCTTGGGGGCAGCCGCAGTGGCGAACGTCAAAGCGTATTGCCAGCGCTCGTCTTTAGTTATGTCATTGTGCAATTTATAAGTGTCTTCTTTTTTCGTGCATTTATAATCACTGAGTATTTCGTAATATGCGTCGTTTGCTTCATTAAGCAACGCCGAATATACCCTGTCAGCCAAGTTGGCGTCGACTATATCTTGCTTATCCATATAAACGCATTCGTCGAGATAATCTATGCATATCGGAAATTCGTTGAGCGATTTGATACTGTCCAAAGCGTAATACAAATTAAGATAAAGATTGTCTTGGCTTTCGGGATTCTTCTCCGTATAACTGTTGACTGCAGTAAAATAATCGTCGTCGCTCAACAGCGAGTCGACGTATCTGACAAGTCCCAACGGATTGGAAAGCGAATGATTTACGAGACAGCGGTTGAAATAAGCGTTGTCGTCGTATTTGTCCATATCCAGCAACAAATCGTTGTATCTCGTAATAAAAGACAGTTTATCTTCGGAAAATAAAGAGTCTATAAATTCGTTGAGGTATCTGACGTATAATTCGTTTTGCTCCTTGGGTATCATCGTCAAAACAAAATCAAACAGCTTGCAACACATATCGGTATGCGATTCAACCTTTTGACAGCACAATTCAAACAATTTATCGGCGGCAAATTGGTTGAAACCGTAAGCAAAAAGTTTGTCTTCTACCGCGGAATTATTCTGCGCGGCGGAGCAATACGCAAATATTGCGTCGTAATCAAAATTCAAGCTTCCTTCAAAGACTTTCCACAAAGCTCCTTGATGTCCCTCGTCGGCGCTTAAAATATCCTCGTAATATTTTAAAGCCGCGCTTTTATCGATTGATTCCGCAAATTTGAGATTCATTTCGATATAACGCTCGGTGTCGTCGACGGTCTTTATAGCGACGTCGAAAATCTCGCTATCGGCGCGCTTGACGGCAAAATCAAACATAACTTTGGTCAAAGCGTCGACTGATTTTTTGGAACTTTCGGGCAATTCTATATATTCTTTATAGGCGGAAAAATCCTTTTGCTTTTTTACCTTGTCAAAAAGCGTTTTGTAAAAAGACTTCCTGCGTTCAGATTCGCTAGACGAAGCTATCGCCTTTTCGAGATTGTCGAATCCCACCGTATTCGAATGAGAAGCGACAAATTCTTCGGCGTCTCTGCTTGCGTTTTCAGCCAAGAACAAATACCAATAAGCCTCGCTGTTGGATGGATTTTCCGCAACAAGGTTGGAACAAAATCTCTTGACGTTGTCAAAGTCGGCTCGCTTGAGAAAGTCTGCCGCAATGGCAAGCTTCGCCTTGTCGGATACGGTTATCTCCCCCTGTCCGACAGCTTCGAGCTGACGTTTGGTCACGCCTTGTTTTATGACGCTCTTTTTCTTATAAGAAGCCGTTGCGTATTCCTTGCGCGACAGCTCGGGAGCGACTTTTTTGGCATACCTGTCGACAAAATCTATTACTCTTTGCAACGCGTCGTAGGTGTTGAATTTGATACCCTGTATCTTGCCGCCTATGCCCGGCAGTCTCTCCACAATGCTGTCTGTAAATATCACGGTAAGAGAATCGCGCTGTTTTTCTTCTTGACTGAGCATATTGAGATAACGCGTATACTCGTTCTTTACCCAAGGAGTCTGCAAATAGCTCTCGTCGGTGCACACCAACAGCATACTTTGCGCGCTGTGCAAAGCGTAAAGTATCAACGCTTCGTAATCCGCGCCCGTCCTGTTCTTTATCTCCTCTTCGGAATAAAACGGCGAATATCCCGCGTCTTGCAATTTGTGATAAAGCGTATTGGCGATATGACTGTCTTCCGTGTGTCTGCCGCCGTCTTCCGTAACCTTGACGCAAATAAAACAGTCGTAATTGAGTCCGGATTTTTTCAACTCGTAAAATTGAGCGCGAATACTGTCGATTTCTTTTGCCTTGAGAGTATATTCCTTCTTTTGCTCCGGCGTGGCTAGTTCCAACGCCTTTTTGAAATTCTTGTCCTGCAAAAAAGACTTGTCGGTGACGTCGTGAACGATAGGCTGCATTCTGTCGTTGACGTGGTCTTTGAGATACTGCACTTGCGAACTTGCAAGCGCCATACCCATATATGCCTCGGGCTCTTTTTTGTCAATTTCCGCCGCCTTTTGATATGCCGTATACGCTTCGTCGAATCGGCAAATGTCAAGTCCGTGCGCGCCCAAATTCAAATACTGTTCCGCTTTGGACTGGCTTTTGGGCACAGTGTATACGCTCATACAGAATTCGCAGCGCAACACTCCGTCGACAGCTTTGGAATAATCCAGCTCTCCTCCGCAATTCTTACATTTATGTATATTATAATTATCCATATTACCCCTGTTTACCGCTTCACAAAATGGCGTTTCTGTCGGCAATAACTACTTTAATCTCTTTTAGTATTTCTTCTGCGTGAGCGTCGGGTTTGCCGTCGGAGGCAACCAAAGCTCTTTTTAGACTTATAATTTGCTTATTTATGGATTTGTCGTACTCTACAACCTGCGATTTGTCGGAAGGACGCAGATACTTGAGTTGCTCTGCCGTAGCTGCAAGCTTTTCTTTAAACTCTTGACTGTCGCTTATCTCCTCTATTGCCACGTTGATAAACGACGCGTTGGTCGCGATAAGTTCTCTGTCTTCCTTGATTTTGTCTAAAGAATTGCCTCTCTTTTTGAAAAAACACATATCCGCCTCCTTAAATCAACTTTCTGCCGCAACCGCAGCAAAACGCCGAATCATAGCCGTTGGCTTTGCCGCAATCGGGACAAACCACGGGATTTTTGCTTACTCTCTTGCCGCACTTGGAGCAAAATACCGCCGTAGGCTCGTGCTCCGCTCCGCAATGCGGACAGACGTTTTGGTTTTGGGACTTTTCGTCTTTTGCGTTTTGCGATTTAAGCACTTCGTAGTAAGCAAGTTTGTCGTTGAGCTGCATATTGCGAATATACTTTTCTCTCTCCCACTGCTTGTCGTCTATACGCTCTTCTTCTTTGTATATCTTTTCGACTTTTGCCGCCGCAGCCTCCGCTTGAGCAACGCTTTCGATAGCGCGCACGTCCTCGTCGGACAAATCAAAGTCGGCTATCTTAAAATTGAGCACGCTCAATCCCCACTGTCTTTCAAACTCGGGACTCAACGCTTCTCCCATACTCTCTCCGATTGCCTTTTTGTTGGCGGTGAATTTGTCGTAAGTGAGTTTCTTTTGGCTCACCGTGTTTATGAACAAATCGGCGAACTCCGTTGCCACAGTCTCGCTGAACCTGCGTCTGAATTCGTTGAGATTGAATTCTTTTTTTACTCCGACGACTTTGCGGAAAAACTGTTCGGGATTGGAGACGCACACGTCGAACTCGCCTCTGGCGCCCACCGAAACGACCTTTTTAGAACCTTCGTCGCGATACTTCAGTCTGTTGGGAGTACCCCACTTGATGAGCACTCTGGTATCCTTGGGAATATAAATAACCTCGACCGAAAGTCCCGACTTCCAATTCTTAATCTCCTTTTTGTCGTCGAAAACGTCGTAAGTTCCACTCTTGTAATATCTCATATCGCCGCCGCCCTTTATGACTATGGCGTCGTGAGTGATAGGCACTTCGAGACGCGCTTCCGAATCGGTGACTACGTCGTCGACTCTTACGAAAAGCACTTCGTTGTCGTCGAAATTTGCGTTGCAAAGGTCTTGTTGCAATTTGATTACCTGTTTTTGTTTTTTACCAAACATATTAATATCCCCGATATTTTATTATTATTTTCAAACGATTTAGACGGCAATTTCAACTTGCATATCGCATAAAGTTGAGACTGTCCGGCTTTTTACATTAACGCAATATAAGTCTCGCTGATAATTTATTCCAAAAAAAGTATACTTTTACTGACCGAAATATATTGCAAAATTATATCACGTGAGATATAATATTATTGAAAAAAATCGCCGTTTCGCGATATATTCTAATGAAGTCAGTAAAAGTATACTTTTTTTAGAAATTGCATAAAATTTTCTATTAAAATCATAAAGACAACAAAAAACAGCGGCAAAAAATAATTATGCCGCCGTTTATATTCTCTCGCCTATGTATAGGCGTCCTTGCCTTCGCGCAAAATACAGAACATATCAATTCTCTTTGCGCGCGGTCTTGCAAATTTTATTGCGCGGAGTTTTCGTCTGAATCTTCCTGTTCTTTTTCGGTAGCCGCCGTGTTTCCGCTTGCTTTGCCGCCGTTCTTTTTGAGAATTCCCGCTACAGCGAGCGCTCCCAAAAATCCCGTGACAATCTCCTGTATTAAAGGCACGTTGAATTTCAGCGCTACGCTCTGCAATATTGCCATAACGGCGCTTATCAACGATACCCAAAATTCATAACTCTTGAGTTTGGCTTTCATACGACCTCCTTTGCCGCGCAATTGACTTTGTCTTGACATAGACTTTCTTCTCTCGCCGAATTTTCCATATACTTGCGAACTGTTCCGTTGACTTCGGCGACTTCTTCGTCGAGGTCTTTTAAATATCCGAGGTCTTGCGAAAGCGACGTTATCGTTTCTTGATACTTTTTTTCTCTCGTTCTGCTGTCTTTAAGCTCATAGATAAGCAACACGCAAAACAAAAGCGTCCAGATTCCGTCGCTTATCGCAAGCTCTATAATCTTATCCCACATATCAATTCTCCTTCTTGGCTATCTCGGTGATAAGTTTGCCGTAGTAATTGCCGAGATAGTTTTTCAACTGTCCGTTCTGTTGTAGCATTTGCAACGCGGCGTCTCGCGGTATCGACGAATAATACTCCAACGCAAGGTCGTATCTCTTTTGATAACTCTCGCCTTTTTGTCCGGCATAGCCGTATTTGTCTTCCATATTCTTGATTTCCAAAGCGTCTTTTTGCCTTTTGGCAAGCTGTTCTTCTATGGCTTTGGTTCTGTCTTCTATATACTTGGCTTCTTTTTCTTTGAGCGTATTGTTGTACTTGTCTATAGCCGCCACTTCTTTGGCTCTCTTGTCGAGCAAGCGCTCTATTTCGCTGTCGAGACGTTGAGCGTATTCCAAATCGAGATTTTGAATCGCCGTCGCCGCCTCTCCCTGCAATCTTTCAATTTCGGAATTTAGATTTTTGAGCTCCGCGCTCAATTTATCCTTAAGCGATTTGCTTTCGACTAGGCGCGAAGTTTCAGCGGCGTCGCTCTGACCTTGTTTTATAGAAGAACGGTAAAGTCCTTTTTTGATAAGTTCTTTTTCCAATGCCTTTTGAAAATCCGCATAGTCTCTGTCTAGTTGCTCTTGCTTTTGACTATACTCGTCTTTGGCTACGTCTATCTTGGTTTCGACTCCCTCTTTCTTGGTATTCAAAGCGTCGTCGACTTTTTTCTTTTCGCCGTCAAGCAAGCCGTCGTATTTTTCTTTGGTTTTGCTCTTTATTCCCTCTTCGTCGTCGCCCGTATATTGCAGATACTCGAAAGTCTGCTCTTCTGGCAACACGTCGGAGAGGTCTTCATATCCCTCTTCGGGGTCGTATTTTATATTGTTTTTATATTCTTCTTCAAGCTCTCCAAGCTTGTCGTTAAGCTGTTTTTCTCCGTCGGCATACTGCGAAGTATCGACTTCTTCGGGGGTCTTTTTTCCCGTAAAAAATTCTTTGACTTTTTTTGTAAAATCGTCCCAACTCATATTTAACTCCTTATATTTATGAATTCATTGGCTTACTTTGGCTGACCTGATTGCGCCGCTCAAACGAATACGCCCCGCCGTTATTCCTCCCGATAGAGCTATCTCTACGTTTCGCCAACCTCTTTCCAAAGACAGCGGTCGAATGGTTATCAATCCCAATTGTCTGCCTGCGTTTTTGCCGTCGACAGTCACGTCGCATTGAGCCTCTCCGCCCTGCGACAGCGCTATTGCTTCAAGCTCCGCCTCGCCGCCTTGAGAATAAACGCGAAGACTTATCTTGCCTGCTCCGTCCGTCAACGGCATAACGAAATAATACGAGGATATTGCCGACGCAATGTGTCTTTCCAAACTGTCGGATAAATCTGCGACGGTCGATTGGATTTTCTTTATATTCATAATCTCTCCTTATTGCAAAAAATCTATCTCGAGTATCGGCGGTCTTATCTCTTCGCGCATATTGTCGGAACGAATATAGAATACGAATTTGTCAGACTTGACGTATATATTTACTCTGTTTTCCGTAGGCGACAGGATAAATTCGCGCCGCTCCCCGTTTGCCATTATTCCAAGCACGTACTGACAGCAAGCGCTGTATTCCACCGCTCTCACGACTTTAAAAATCGACGGTCTGTCAAAGTCTATCTCGCCGCTCTGCCAGTATTTTTGATACGGCGCGCCGAAATAAAGTCCGCTGCCGTCCAACTGAACGGGCGAAGCGCAATCTTGCGAAAGTCCTATGACTTTTCCCTCTCCGTAAGCCCCCACCGTCTTGAGGTCGTAGAGAGATATTCCGCGCATAAATTCCACAGATTTTTCGGCTATGTCCAATATCAAAATTGTGTTGTTGGCGCGACTTTGCGAAAACACTCCGTAGTCGCACTCTTTCTCGTCTGTAAACGACATTATATAGCGACCGTGGGCGTAACACGCCGACGCGTCTTTGAATCCGCCGTCGAACAAACCGTCAACTCCGACGTTGATTTTCGTCACGGCATATCCGTCGAAAAGATATATCCCGTCTTGGCTTGCAAAGGCTATGTATTCGCCGCATTCTTTGACCGAATCGGCAAATATCTTCCCTCCCGACGCATATACTTTCTTCATAGAAAACTGCGTTTGGTCGGCAAATGCCGTCAACCTGTAAATGCCGTAATCGCAAAAGATATAGAGATAATTTTCAAAGCTCTTGACGGTGTTGACGCTGCCCAAAGAACCGTCGAAATTTATGTAGCCGCCTTCTTCCAGTGAAACGTTCCAATTATAAGGGTCGAAATCGTCGCTGAATCTCAAAGAATTTCGCTTTCCCTCGACGACGGCGTATATTCTCTCGTAATGAACGCACATATCCAGTATGCGCGCGTCGGCTTGAACGTCGACCAACTCTCCGTCGGCAAGAGCTTTGAGTCCCTTCTCTCCCGAAAGCAAGAGCAAGTCTTTATCTTCGTAAAGATAATTGACTCCCACGTCGAATATTCCGTCGGTCTCTATATGCTTCCATTGAGTCTCTCCGCAAACCGTATATTCCAATCCCCCTCGGTGAGACAGCGCAAAAGCCGTTTTGAGTTGTCCGCCCAAGTCGACTTTGGTAACAAAAAGCCTTTTTTTGCCTTCGACTGACGGCATCGGCGGAATCGCCGTTTCGTCGACTTCCAACGCGCTTATGCCCAACGGATTGATTAGAATTCCGTTTTTGAATTTAAAATTATACGCGCAATCTACGTAATCGCAAGGCAGATTTCTCGACGCCTTTGTTTCGTCGAAGCCCTTGAACCCGGACAGCAAAACTCTCTTTCGCCGAGGCTTGGCAAGAGCGTAATTTTTGTCGTAAAACATATCAGTACCACCTTCTGGGTTTAATTTTGACGTTGCCCTTTTTTCTTACCGCAGTGCGCATATCTTCTTTGAATCTATCCGAATACATAACCGATTGCTCATACATTCCGCAAATCATACTGTATTCGGCGCATATGCCCAAAGCCAACGTCTTTGCGCCCACCGTCGGAGATATAGGACATTCTTCTTCGATATCTACCTCCAACGGCGCGTAAGAATAAAGTACGTCTGCTCTTTTCATATCCTTGTTGGCAACGGCGCAATGCGTCGGCGTGAGATAAAAATTGGATTCCAATCCGCTGTCAGCGTCTACGACTTTGCGAATTTGCGCAGACTTGTGAAGCAAATTTTCGAGAAAAATTTTTCCGTCATCAACATCCACTCTCTCTTCTTCAAGCAAAGGCGCATACTCCGCGGCTATTTCTTGGATGACCAAATTGGCGCACTTGACAAGTAATTTCAGCTTGGGATGCTGCGCCGTTTGAGCGTTGACGCTCGCGTCTTCGTCGCCGAGATACGTCAGGCAAATCCTTATAGCTTCTTTGAGTTGCATATTCCCTCCTCAAGGTCACAGGCGCAGACCGCCCATAGCCTTTTCTATTATTTCTTGCCTTTTTTGTTCTTCGACGCGGGCGTTGTTGGCGTCGATTTGCGCAAGTATCTTTTCTTTGTTTTTTACACTGCTTTGCACTGCAAAATCCAACGCCCTTTTGTCGAGATTCTTATAAGGCAAAACTGCTTGAAAAGACGGAGACTTTGCCGAATTGTGCAATTCGTATCTGCAAGTTCCCCTGTCGTAATAGATTTTGTAATTTTCGTCTATGCTCTTTATTCTTGCCGATATATCGAACAAATCGTCGGTTATCTCCGTCAGTCTTTCCATAATTGCCTCTTATTTTCAGCTCACGGTGATACCGCTGAGTTTTGCCTGACCGATAGGCTTATCGCATATCATATCGGCGTACTTGACGAGAGTTGCACCGTAAGTTGCGCTGCCCGCCTTTTGCTTGATGACTTTGCCGTTGTCGCCCTCGAGCCACCGCTTGACCTGTGAGAAGTCTAAACAGAAATAAGGGCGATAGATAAAGGTAAAAACGGGCATCTCCCACCCCATAAAAGTCTAGAAAAAACAAAAAAGGCTGCCCAAGGGACAGCCTAAATTGTGATTTATTTCTTATAAACAGAGAGAGTTTTCGTAATATCGGAAGTGAGGTTTTTGCCACTCCTCTTTTTGTCGCTCGATGTTTTTGCCAAGCTGAACCAATATTTACTGCCTTTATAAACCAGTTTGTAGTGGGTATTATCGCTCGTAATTTCAAACCCCACACGCTTTAATTCAGCCAGCTCTTTTGCGGAAAGTTCCTCGCCATCCGCAAAGACGGACTTTACCACATCGAGCATTTCCTTGCCGTTTCCTATTATTTTATTATGCGCCAACAGGTCAGTTATAAGCTCTTTCTGCCGAGTGTCTTTTGAACCGCAGTTCGACAGTGCCTTCTGCAAAATCGACACAAGCAAATCGTGCTGTTCACCATCAAAGAACTCTGGAATGGATGAAGGTTCTATTATCGTCTGCACCGCTTCGCTTTTTGTGAGCGCAGTTTGGAGACTGTTGCACTTTGCGGTCAAAGACATATTTTCTTGAACCAAGGCAGCAATTCTCGCCTCCGCCTTTTTTAATTTTTCATCTAGGGTTTCGTTATCACCAAGTGCTTCTTCTGCCAAGGCTGCACTCTCTTTCGCTTCCTTTCGAACTTGCTCGGCGTGTAATGCTTCCCATGTAGGCGCATCCGTATCCACGGCAGAAGTTACAAAACGCTGAACTTCATTTGCTATCTGCTTATCAAGGGGCGCGCCCAGGTATGCATTCCGCTTCCGAAACTGTCTAGGTCTTCCGCCCTTGGTGTAAATACAAACTGCACCATTGAAGGGTGTTGCGTGGTTTGCCCTATCTTTCAAAAGCCGAGTGTATTCGTTATCGCAAACCACCACATACGCAAACCCCGCAAGTTTCTTTGACAGCGTATATTCCTCTATTTCCGTTGCCCGTGTATCGAAGTATGTAGTAGCTAAAACCAACGGAAGCTCATCGTCATATTCTTCCCGTATTGCTCCCGCTATCCAGTCTATCAGCTCATTCGTAGGTTCAACGGGTTTTGAAGTTATAGGTACTTTCGGCTGTTTAAGGAAGCCGCTATCAACGAAGGAGCGTATAACATCCGTGCGCATCTCGGGAGCTTCGTCAAAACGAGTAGCATCACGGGAACAGTCAATGTGGAAATAAACTATCTTTCCAACGGAACTGCATTCAAAGATAATCTCCGTAGTCCAAGTCTGCTCGTGGAACACTTGAGCAATCTTGAAAAGCGTGTAAACTTTTCCGTCTTTTTCTATACGGGAAGTGTCCGCCGTGCAATACTCCGCTTCCAAGTGTACACCGATTTTATCAGCGCAGGCTTCAAGTTGCTCTGCCACTGCCTTGCACGGTCCAGCCTCTGTCAACCACTTATTAATAATATTGAAATACTCGCTTTCGGAAAAGGAGTCGACCATTTTAACTTTCGTAGAAACTACACGCATCAGTCGTTCCTCGCGTTCTCGTGATTAAGAATGGAGCGGAGCATTTCGTATGCGGCTAACCGTTTAGCTTCCTTTTTCGAGCTTGCTTCATCATAATAGCAATCTTCATATTCTTCAATACTACATTCGCAAGTCCATACGGGATTACCATCGTCATCGTGGTCTTCTTGGAACTCATAAATAGGAAAAGAGAAATACCCCTTTTGTGCAAGCTCCTGAAGCTGACTCACTGCCTTCTCGAGAGTGGGTTCATCAATTTCATCTTCCATCGTCCGAAGCAAACCTTGCTCGTCCAAGTAATCATACGCAAGCTCTGCCGCAGCCATTCTTGCCAGGCTCTTGGAATACCCAAAGCCAACAAACGGCGCACCATTATCTATGCGTAATTCACAAACGATATCCCCTTCGCCTTGCTCCATACGCCTTCTAGTTCCAACTTGTATAGAGCGCATATTGCAGTGATATTCATACCTTGAATTATAGAATTTATAAAACGGCAACTCTCCTACACGCTTCTGCTGCCACTGCTGAATAATGGAAACATAATCCTGGTCTGTGCCGAAGCCATTTTCCAAGTAACAATCAATGTGGAGCATCATTTCTACCGCATCTTGCATTGAATCCATATCCCAATCACTGTCAAGGGCAACTGCGCCGAGTATGGCTTCAAACAAGTCCTCTTTTACATTCGTTTTGGACATTATTTTTTCTGTCCCCCTTGCCCATTATCAAATAATCTGTAAAACCCATCTCATCAATGCGTTCTGCCAACATCTTACTTTCCACAAGGTGCTTCTTGAACTCCGTGAGCTTCCCCTCATTGTGTTCACACTCGTACTCTTTGCCATCGTTGATTTCGCCGTAATACTCCGTCAAAACCTTAACGATTACCAAGTCGAGAACCTTATCGCCTATAAACTCCAACACTTCATTGTTTTCGCCATCGTGCGTTTCTTGCGTATAACTTTTCCGCGTAAACGCTTGCTGCAACAACAATCTGTTCTTGAACTCGTACCCGATTTGTGATTCAATTTCATCGTACTGTTCATCCTTCATAATAAAAATACCTCCTGTGTTTTTTCACAGAGGGCATAGAAAGAGCCTGACGAAATATAGACTACGCCCTTGTAGCCTCGCCAGGCATCCACTCGATAAATGGTGTTATATAAATCACTCGTCCTTGATTCCAGTCACTTGCATAACAGGTCACAAATCCAATATGCTTTACATCCAACTATTTATGTCGCAATGCCTTCTCTGTACTTTCATTATATCAAACTCGACATAATCCGTCAAGGGGTATGTGCCATATTTCTCAAAATGTAAAAAAGTAAACGTCAAAGGAGTCGGCATTTCTGTCGACCCCTTCTTCATCTTTATGTATGACATTAAAAGTATTCGATGCTGTCCAAGAACTCCTTAACGTTCGGCATTTCTAAAACCTCAAAGATAGTTTTAGAAAAACTTCCTTTCCTGTTTGCCATCAACTGAACGCTGACAGACACTTGGTTTTGGTTGAGTTTGTTGCGAGGGAAGTCATACCGTTCTTCGTACATATCACTGTATGCGCCACCATAATAATGCACCGATAACGCTGTACCCTTTCCGCGGGTAATAGGTTTGAAATCGCCTTTTATATGCAAATCGCAATCTCCTGCAAATTCCTCCATAGCTTCCTTTGCGGTCAACTCGGCATTTTCAAATTCTATGTCGATATAAATTATTCCACCTTTTACTACCCGCTTATCCGACTTAAACTCTAGCAGATGCACTCCACAACCCGTAGGCTGAAGAGTAAGGTAAAAATCTTCGGGCAACGCAAACGAGATGTTTGATGCCACCAATTTACCATTTTTTACTCTTACCATTTGTGATACTCCATTTTCGATAAAAACAGTCAGGGTTCGATATTCTTTCTCTTTCTGAAACTATCGCATTTTGATATAATTATTACAATCAGTATCTTCTCCCGCCGTCATTACTCTTTGGCGGCTTTTTTGCTGTTATCGAACGCTACACAACTTCTGTGACAGTGAGTTGGAACACCTGCCCGTTTTCCATCCTCATCAACACACCCTTTGTGTTCTTCGCAAAAGTGCCGCAAAAATAGTCATCCAGCAACGGATAAATCTGCATTGCTAAATCAAACCCGTTGATTTTAGTACCTTGCATCGCTGTCTCAAACTGCTCTTTGTCTTCTTCGGTGTGAATGTAAGGTTTTCCTTCCATAACCTTTAACTCCTTAATTTTATTCACTTTTTTGCGCGCTTCAAGTGTACTTCAATTATACTCTCCCATCGGCGTAACACGCAACTGAAAATTGCGCAAATGGGAGAGAATAAAATGTAGAAAAAGGACTAGTTTATGGATAATTTGTCGAAACTCTCTGAAATGCTCGATTCGCTAATGTTCGAGCGCGAATTAAACCTTACGCAACTTGCCAAAGAAATAGGTATCGAAAAAGCAACCTTGAGCCGTTACCTTCACGCTTTAATGACGCCTTCCGTTGAAAATCTCGTGAAGTTAGCGGATTATTTTCAATGCACTACTGATTACCTATTGGGGAGAGAAAATGAAAACTATCCCTCTGCTTTCAAGCCGTGTCCACCGTTTTCAGAACAGTTACTTGTATTGAAAAAACACTTTAACTGCCCTTGGTGGAATTTCTACAAAACCGCGCACATTTCAAGTTCTCGCTTTTATGAGTGGAAGAACGGCAAACGCACACCAACCCTAGATTGCATAATTTTTCTAGCAGATGGTTTCGGCTGCACTGTGGATTTCATCATTGGAAGAACGAAAATGTAACTATAGATTTCTAGCCGTGATAAGGGGTGCTTAATCCTCTTACCACGGCTTTTCTTTCTAATTCCCTTTCCACTCCACCAGATAAATCTGTATGCAGGCTGACATATAGGGCGGATGTTCCCTGTGGTTTCTTGGGCGTGGATATTTGCACTTACCACGCAGCTCCGGTGCCTTTGGAAAGGGTTATATACTCGCCGTGCAAAGCGAATATAGCAAATTTTACTTATCCATCACCTTCATTGACATTATCTTTTTTTTCGATTTCTTTATCAATCGCTTCATCGGCTTTCTTTCTGTTCATTTCCATAAAAACTGACACAAGCAGGTCAACAAACGCTTCTTCCGAATTTGGATTATGAAACCGAAAATTAAATTGCTGTTTTTCCTTTTTCATAATTTCCAAATTTCAACCTGCCACTCATCTTCGGCAAACTCTTCTTCGATTATTCTCTGTACTTTTATCCAATCTCCGCCCGCAAGTCCACATCCAATATGGTCTGGAAATCCAATCTTAAACCCCTTGCCCCCAAACTTGCCGTGCGCTGAATTATAATCGTTGATTTCCGTTTTCAGCTCAATTAAGCATTTTCGGAAAGCATCGTAATCGGTATGAATCACACCCCTGGGTCTATAATCAAACTGCGAATATAGATTAATAATGAAACGGAATTCTTGTTGAATATAAACTACATCAATCTTCCCGAGCCGATTCCCCTTGGAAGCAAACGAAGTCATAAAAACATCGTAAACCTGTGGATATTTATTTCGTATAGCTTTTGCGATGCCAGCGTTCATCACCCCTTTGCAGTTTACCTGGTGGCATATTACATTGCAGTCGCTTGCAAGTAAATCTCCCCTTTTATACGAAACCACTTCAATCCTCCTTGGATTCCCACTCTTCTTTATAATACCGAATATAGTCCGCCACAAGACGCGCATTAGTTGGCAATGCTGCCCTACACACCTTTTTAAATAGTTCTACGGCTCTTGCATCAAAACAAAAGCCCAGTAAGCCGTCCAGAAGCCTTGAGACTTCTTCCTCGTCCACTTTATCGCTTCTGCCCAAACGAAGGCACACGTTGGCAACTGTCGGCTCATAAAGCGACACAGCGGTTTCAACTAACCTTGACCTATTTTCTAGCAGCACTTTGATTTTATTAAGCGCCGTATAAAGACCATAGTTGAAATCGCTATCGGTTGCAGATGTGGACTTTTCTCTTTCGATTTCTTGACTCAAATTTTCAAGTACACCAACTACTATTTTTATATTTTCATCTTGCATATTAACCTTGCCGATCACCCGTGCAACAACTTGTACACTGCATCGAATAAAACACCAAATGTCTCGTTCGTTAACGGGAGCGAAAGCACACGCTCCCCAATTTTGAATTCCACTTCAGATTTCGACTTAACCTTTGCTCCTTCTCCAAACTGATGGTTTATCTCATCCAAGTAATCCACAAATGCTTCAAGTTCCTTTTGCTTTTCAATAGTTAGTCCTCGCATATTTTCTCCTCCATATTTCTTTTTTAATTCTTCAAATACAACTTCGCCGGGGATTAATCGCCCCGCTTTGACCTCATCCATTCCCTTCATTAATTTTTTGTATAAATCCACCCGTTCCAAGACTTCCTCTGGCGGAAGTTTAATTGCGAACGGAATACTGCGTGTGTACACAACTTGATAAAGATAAACGGCTATTCCTGTATCAAGCGATAAGCCAAGCTCCGTGAATATTGTTTTCGCAAGCTCAAGCATATGCTTGTCAATTGTAAAAGTAGCCTTCGTTTTTTCGTTATCCTTCATTCTCAACCTCTCCTATAATCTCGAATTCCCCCTCGGAATATGTTACGGGACTGAATACAGATTTTCCAAACCCACTATTCCCCATTCGATGTAAATCAACTTCCTCGGCAACGAAAACTGGCACATATTGTGGGGTATTCTGCTCATACGGAAGAATGATTGCTGAAATCGAAACATAACCTTCAACGACTTTATAACCATCCGCACTAACGGGTTCAGACGAAGTTGTGAAGGCATCTCGTGCCTTTACCCTTGCCCGATACTTTTTGATTGTCTTTCCATTAATCGTCACTGCCGTACTCTCCTAATCGGTAATATAAATAAAGCATTTATCTCTGTTCCGCTCGTAAACGAGGAAAGGAATCTCCGCTTTAGCCAACATCTCGTTATTCACTTTTTCATAATTGTAGGTTTGAAACCCAGGGTATAACTTTATCAATCTATCCCTTGCCTCTTTTGCGCAAAAGAAATCGGTTGTGTCATCTGCATCAAACAGCTCTTTGAACTTGACAAGCAAGCACGGAATTTCAATGACCTCCATAAATCTCTGCTCTTCGTCAACACTGATACGCTCTTCCTTTTCGCCATCTACATAACAAATCTTTCTCCCATTCATCCAACGAAAATGAACCTTGTTAGATTTTATGCTCTCATCAGAGAACCCAAGAAACTTGTACATTTTTTCTCTGTTGATTTGGCTGATTTTTACTACCTTTTCCGAAAAAACATCCCTGGGGATTTTCGCTATGCTCTCATCCTTCAAATGAAACCGCATGATAGAATACGGGTTAAATTCGTCCCAATTATGACCGTCTCCAAGCAATCGCTCATCATCGGAAACATTAAAATATTTAACCTTTTCCAATTCGGCTGCGGACAGCTTTTCAAATTTATAAATGTGGATATCAACACTCATTTTTAATCGTCCTCCACGACAAGCACGTTGATAATTCCGCTGTAATAGGTACAAGCATCCAAAGCAACTAAACCTTCCTCGGTGTACGGCTCAAACGCCTTTTCCCAGTTCTTTCTGCTTTTGTTGGGGAACTCCTTATATTTCTGTAAAATGTGCGCCCATCCCCAGGAGCAATGCCAATGACCGCAAACTATTGTCTTCCCAGGTTCTTTAATATTATGCTTGTGTGCAAGTTCCATCCCGTTAAACCAACGAGCCTCTTCCCACTGTTCTTCGCTTGCGCTTCGCCAGTCTGCGTTATACTTGTACTTCGTAGCCTTGGGATTATTAGGATACACGCTTTTTTCAACCATGCAAGGAATCCATCCGTGGACGAAAATATAATGCTCGGTTTCGAAGTAGTTTTTCATCGCCGGGATGATTGTTTTGATAAACGGCGTGTTCACCATTTTAGTTACAAATTTCAATGGGTTATGCATAACATCATAGTCCGACATTTTCACGAGCTGTTCGCAAGTGTCAATTGTGCCGTTGCTGTAATGATGCGAATCACGGAACCGAAAGGTATAAAATCCTATATTAATAATCAAATCAAGAATTAAGTCCTCGTGGTTGCCTTTAATAAGGATAACCTTGTCCATTTCCATCAGTTCCAATATGTACTTCTGAAGCTGAACCGCCTCGGGGCCTCTATCCATTAAATCCCCACAAACAATCAATTTATGGTTTTCATCTTTGGGGTTGAACCCTTTTTCATTCAGTGCGTTAATCAATTCATAATAATAGCCGTGAACATCGGCAACAACAAAATACTTCATTCTCATCCTTTCAATTCTTTATATCTTTAAAATTTCCATAGGTACATTTACTTGCACATTCTTTGCAATAATAAGTAATATACCCCACAGACTCCTTCGTTGCTCTCTTTCCGCAAATGATGCAAGTTCGCCGTGAAAGCTCAACGTACCTTTTCTGCCAAGCGTAATATGCATTAGAAACCGATTCTGGGCAACCATTGTCATACCACCGCAAGGTTCCATATTTTTCTTTTATTTGAGTGATGCGATACACATCCAACCCGCCGCCTTTTACAAGGATTTCTTTGAGTTCTCTACACATCTGCAATCCAAAGGCAATACACCAACCATCTGGCAAATCATCTAGCTCGGTGTATGAATAATCGTAATCATCCGGTACATTCCCCGTCCAACGATTCCGTGGCAATAGAAAAGGAAATTCCGCTATGAGAGCCTTATTCTCTTCAATTGCCTCCTTACCGCGCATCACTTCTTACCTCAAAAATATATTTCAAAACAGTGTCCATCGAAGGCTTGTACTCTCTCATTGCTGACACTGCTTCCTCCGCTGTACTATAACCCTGAACCAAAATAAAAGCCAGTGTTTTCAACTCTCTTTTATCACCGCCCAACCTAGCCACAATTTGATTATGGTTCGCATCGAATATCTGTACCCAGTCATCGGTTTCCACTTTTCGATACCTTATCAGCCAAACATCTGCCGATGCACATAGCAAGAACCTATCGTTATCACGGAGAATAATCTGCGTAAGCAAAGCCGAATGAAACTTCAAATCATAAGTCTCGCCATTTGAGTCTGTGTATTGCAGTTCAAACCCATCTAAATACCCAAAGGTCTCTTTAAGAAACTGAACTTCTCGAACCAACTCTTCATTCCGTAAAGAGAACGCATTTTTCTCGTATTGGTACTCATTTGGCAAATCCTCGATAAACTTCGTAAGGTTTTTTTCGCTGCCATACAGCGTTTCCGTGGTATCTGCATTCAGCTTCGTTTTAATGGTAATTGCGCCATATCTAGGGGGCAATCCATTATCGAATGGATTCTGCATCCACTCATCCAAATCAAAGCCCCATTTCTCCTCACAAAACTCGTCCCGATATGTTTCTCGAAGCCACGCCATCTTGTCTTTCATTTGGCATATTATGGGGGCAATGTCAAAATCCGAGTAAATCTGTGCGCCTTTTAGAATATCTAAAATTTCATTACCCCAAACCCAGGTATCATATTTATCATCGTCATCCAGTTCGCTCCCTACTTTGCTATACGAAATCATCAAGCGATCATCTTTTAAGAAATGATTTGTATGCATATTGGGAACGTATTTCAACGCCTTGATTCCCTTGGAAGAAAGATAACCGAACCGTTTATAATACCGCCCGTAAACAAACAACTCGGGCAGTTCGGAAGCATACAGCTTCGTTCTCCCATAGTTGGCGGCAAGCAGCGTTCCATCATTGCTTCCCACATACCGATAATTTCCATCGACACGTTTGAAATCATGTAAAAAATATAAATGACCTCTTACTCTCTTTTTCATTTTTCTACCCATCTCCGAATACATCCTCAAAAAACCGATTCCAGTCAAGTGCCGATAAATTATTGTATCGCGCTTCTGCTTCCTGTTCCGTTTTATAACTTGTATCTATTACACCTAGCAAGTTCTGTATCGTTTTTCCTTTAATTTTTAGAACGCCGGGGAAACCCCAAATCATATCCCCCAACGCAACCCACCTTTTATGCGGAATAAGCTCATCCTTATACCTCGGGTTCGTTGCCGTGACCCAATACACAATATAAAACTGCTTACCTAATTTGACGAGGGCAACTCTACCTACAGCCTTGCTTATACGACATTTATAATAAAAACCATACGAGTTTTCGTATGTATAGCTAATCCTCTCGAATTCGAGGGGTTTTTCCTTTATCAATTTAGTTGGACGAGCAAATCTGGTAACACACTGCCCCGCGTGATAGATGATTTTTCTCTCACCTGCAACAAAATGTTCAAAGGTGTTCCGCTCCTCTTCTAACTGTTCCTCGGCAGCATTATCAAGCACGGCTCGAAAATCATCCAACGTGCCAAAATATAACTTTGTAAATGAAGTACAGCTCGGGGCTGCGTAATCATCTAGCTCGAAGGCATAGAGTTGCTTTTTAGAGTCCATAATTATAATCCTTGCTAAATTATAGCATAATAAAAGTAGCGAAAATCGACACCAATGAAAATGTAATTGAAAATCGCCAAAATGTAAAAAAGTATGCCAAATCAACCGACAGTTTATGCCCTTGACCATCGGTGTATTGCTTTCAATATGTTGTTAGCCGTAGAATTATCGTGAGTTCTTGCGCTTGGAAAGGAAATGATACTCCCTCATCGCCCTCTTCACCGAACTCGCACATTCAATCATAACCCGACGTTCGTATGGAGAGCAGTCGTGAAATAAGGCATCATATTCCTTAATATCCACAACGAGGTAGTCGTTCAAACTCTCCGCCAAAAGCATATCCGTAGTTACCCCCAAGGCATTAGCAATAAGTATGAGCGTGTCAAGGCTCGGACTTTTAATCCCGCTCTCTATGTAACTGACATAAGTCGGAGTTTTGTCTATAATCTCCGACAACTTTGCTTGCGACAACCCCTTTTTCTTGCGAATTGTCTGAATTCTTTTACCCAAAAGAATATAATTGAGTGCCATTTTGAATTACCTCCAAAAATTTTGTTATCTCAATTATAGTCCGCAGTAGATATTATCGTCTATGGTAGATTTCAAATATCGCCTATAGATGATAAAATTGTAATGATAATATGCTCCATAGGCGAAGGAGGTGCTTGTAATGGATGAGATTATAGATTCAAACCAACTCAAAGAAATTGGGCAGCGCATTCGTTCTGCACGACTCGCCGCGGGACTCACACAATCGGATTTAGCCTTCTCCGCAGACATTCGAACTTCGCACATCAGTGATATTGAACTTGGCAAGAAGCAATTAAGCATCCTTACCTTTTGTAAAATTATAGAAGCACTTCGAGTTTCGGCGGACGAAATCCTCCGCCCCAACACTCCAGAGGTCAACCGTATTTATCAAAACGAATTCTCGCAGTTGCTTCAAGACTGCACCCCCACGGAAATTGAGTCGCTTCTCAAAATCGTAAAAGAGATAAAAACCTCTCTGCATAACAAAACTGATAATGACTAGGAAGGTTCGCTGTCCTAGTTTTTTTCTGGGTTCTATTTATTTTAACATCTGCGCGAATTTTCCCGTGAATACATTTGTCAAGTTTTCCCCGTCAAATTCCATCTCTTTTTTGACATTTGTATAATTCTTCATTGAGTGGACGTCTATTCCACTCTTTTTCTTTTTGAAAACTCAATCTTTTTTGCTTTTTATAAACTAGTGGTTTATGTACTTGACCGCTGGTTTATTCTTTTTTTCCGCGGGTGCTTTTATAATGGTCATAGTTTTAACTTAAGAGGTAACTATGGCAAACGAAATAAAAAGCACAACCCCTGACAAAACCGATAACCTTGATGCAACCGAGATTGAACTAGTCAATAAATTTAACGAAATAGCAAGAACCCCACAATTATTTTTTTCAGCAGATACCTCGTCCGAACGGGCAAAGAAAATCGCACAACACAAAGTGTGGTTGAGTAGCATCCGTCACGAGTTCCCTAGCCCCGCCACTCATTTTAAGGTCGGTGTTTATATTCGTTATTTCAACCAAACCAAGTACGATGATTACTTGGAAACCCATAAGGCTATGTTTATGGACGCCATCTCGCTCTGCCCCAACTGGGAGTTCGTTGGCTACTACATTGATGAAGGATCAACTGCACCCAATATGGAAACCGCTGCCGAATGGTCTCGGCTTCTCAACGATGCCACGGAAGGAAAGGTTGATTTAATCATCACCCAAAAAGTCTCCAATGTATCAAAGAAAATTCACGAAGTTACCCTTTGCGCAAGATTGCTTGCTGCAATGGAACACCCCGTTGGTATCTACTTCCTTTCCGAAGATATTTATACCTTGGCTTCGTATTATCAACACGATTTGAGAGATACATTCTTTTTACCCAATAACGACACGGAGGCGTTGCCCGAAGGAACAGATAAAAAAGGCTTACTGAAATGATAGATACCCAAAGAAAAGAAGAACGAGAACGGAAAAAAGATAAAACCCGTAAACGAATGCACGTCGAGATTGACCCCGAGAATTATGAGTACACCCCGGCGAAAAAAGCTATCGATTATTACGATAATAACACACCCCAGCGTGTAGGAATTTACGTCCGTGTTTCAACCGATGATGTCAGACAAACCACCTCTTTTGAATTGCAAAAACAATATTATGAGGAATTCGTCCAGAAGCATCCAAATTGGACGCTCATTAAAATATACCCCGATGAAGGTATAAGCGGTACTTCCCTCCGCCATCGTGATCAGTTCAATCAAATGATTTCAGACAGTCGAGCGGGAAAACTCGACCTTATAATCACAAAGAGCGTTTCCCGTTTTGCAAGAAATGTCGTTGACTGTATTGGATTGCCCCGCGACCTTGCGGAGCTGAAACCACCTGTCGGCGTTTTCTTTGAGTCCGAAGCAATCTTCTCGCTCAATGATGATTCACAAATGGCATTGTCTTTCGTTGCTACTATGGCGGAAGAAGAATCGCATACCCGTAGCCGCAGTATGGAAACCTCTCTCCGTATGCGATTAGACCACGGTATTCCCCTCACGCCCAAATTGCTCGGTTATATGCACGATGAAGATGGCAACCTCATAATCAACCCCGAGGAAGCCCCCACAGTCAAGCTCGCTTTTTATATGTATCTTTACGGATATTCCACGCAGCAAATTGCGGACACTTTCAATGAGCTTCAGCGCAAATCATACCTTGGAAATGTCAAATGGACATCAAGCGGAATTGTGCAGATTTTAAGAAACGAACGGCACTGCGGTGATGTAATCACAAGAAAAACTTTCACACCAAACTACCGCGACCACAAGTCAGTGCGAAACCGCGGAGAACGTCCTCAAAGCACATACCGCAAGCATCACGAAGGAATTGTATCAAGAGATGATTTCATTGCTGTGCAACGGATGTTGGATAACGCCAAGTACCGCAATAAATCATTTCTGCCAGAACTGCGTGTCATTGAAAGCGGCATATTGAAAGGCTTTGTGGTAATCAATCCTAGATGGGCAGGGTTCAAAGAGCAAGATTATTATGAAGCAGCGCAAAGCGTGTACAAGCCTAGCAACGAACAGTCCGATACACTTGAACTTCCCCCGGCAGAAATACCTATCCCCATTGAAGCAGGAGACTTTGATTTGCGAGGCTTTGAAATAACCCGTTCAGAGTTCTTTGATAGCAACCAACGCCCCAGCATTACATTTGCGGAAAAGAAGATAAAATTCAGCACAGACTGCGTTCGCAAATTCGGTAACAACAACTATGTCGAACTTCTCATCAACCCTATTGAAAAGAAATTTGCCGTAAGAACCACAACCAAGGAAAATCGTCAAGCGGTTATCTGCTCACAGTTAGATGCAAGAAAATACCTACCAAAGACAATATCCGCTTCCGCTTTCAGCGATACCATCTTTTCAATTTTCGGTTGGAACCCCGAATGCAAATACCGCATCATCGGTTCACTTTACGAAGAAGGCAACCAAATCGCCTATATCTTCGACACCGACAATTCCGAGATTTTTTTTAAGTCTTATGTGTTAACAAGCCAGGAAGCAAACGAAGCTGGCGGTAAAACAGGTATCCAACCTTATACTCCTTCTGGGAAACGCATCCGTGCAATACCGCAAGAATGGACGAACTCGTTCGGTAAACCCTACTACCAACACGAACAGACTCTCGCTGCGTTAGCCGCACAAAGTGAAGCCGATTGGCAAATCCGAATGGAAGGACAGCTCGTTGAGACGGGCAGAAAAATAAATGTGACTGGCTTTGAAGATTTGAAGCAGTACATAAACCAAGAATTAAATGGCACACTGCCACAGGAGGTAAACCCTAATGAGTGATGATGTAACCAAGAAAGTCGAAATCGAATCCGTGCCTTATGACATGGGAAACAGCGCACCTACTTTGCGTGAGGACGATGAGCTTTTGGATATGGGTGAAGAGTTTAATTTTGACGATTTCCAAGTCGTGAGACGAGAATTCTTTGCACATCTCCACGAGCCTTCCGTGTCGTTTAACAACTGCAAGTTCTATGTCAATTCGGCTTGCCTTACAAGGTTTCCCGATTCGGGCTATGCGCAAGTGCTTGTTAATAGCTCCAAAAAAATACTTGCTCTCCGCCCTTGCAACGAAGGTTCTCGTGACTCTTTTATGTGGTGTACCGATGCCAGCAAAGGCAAGCGTAAACCCAAGCCTATAACCTGCAAGCTGTTCTTTGCAAAAATCGTTGAGCTTATGGGTTGGAATCCCGACTATCGTTACAAACTGCTCGGCAAGCTCATCCACGCTAATGGCGAGTACCTTATAGCATTTGACTTGACTTCCACGGAAGTTTATCAGAAGACTTTCCCCGAAGGCACAAAGCCGAAGGTGTCGAGAACGCCTGTGTTCCCTTCGGATTGGCAAGACCAGTTTGGCTTGCCGTTCAACGAGCATCGTCAGTCTATGCAAATCAATATCTTTGACGGTTACGCAATCTACGCCGTTAAGGAAGCAGAAAAAACCGATAACCCCCAAACCAGTAATACCGAGGAAACCCCCTCCCTCACTGTTGCAGTCAGCGAGGAATAACCCTTTTCAAAGGAGAATTAAATCATACGGAGGAGATATCAATGATTAAACCAACAACTCCCACAACAATATCCATAGACTTAAAAAAATACAGAATACGCATTCACAAATCGACAATTCACTTGCTGGGAGATCCCAAATACATCCAACTGCTCGTTAAACCCGCAAGCAGTCAAGTTGCAATTCGCGCCGTAGAAAAAGAAACCCGCGGAGACCAGAACTTCAAAGTCGATTCAAAGCGAATGAAATCGGATAATTCATACGAGCTATACAGCCAAACATTTATAACCAAGCTCTGCAGCATTGTTGAAGGGCTGGAACACAACTACACCTATCGCCTTACGGGTGAAATCATAGAATCACAGAAAGTGGCTTTATTTTCGCTGAAAACCATCAGTCGTGTCGAGCCTACGGAGACGGACGATGAACAGTAAGCCGATAATCTTAAAAATAGACAATAACTTCAAAACGCTCATACGTCCGTTACGCAAACAAGAGTATCGACAGCTTGAGTCTAACATTCTTCAAGATGGCTGCCGTGAAGCAATTATCACCTGGAACGGTATCATTATTGACGGACACAATCGTTATGAAATATGCCATAAGCATCAGATTCCCTTCGAAGTTCACGAGATGGACTTCGAGTCCCGTGAAGATGTTATTGCGTGGATATGCGCCAATCAGCTCGGCAGACGGAACATAAGCGAGGAAACCCGCCACTTCCTAATCGGTATGCAGTACGAAACCGAGAAGATGATTGCAGGTAGGAAAAAGCAAGAAGGTGAAAACCCGTTCAGTGGTCTACCTCTCGAAACAGACTATCATCCCTCCCGCCATGTAACCGCAGAGCGGATTGCAAAAGAAAACAATATTTCTTTCGGCTCGGTTCAAAAATATGCCATTTATGCTCGTGCTATTTCCGAAATACAGCGTAAATGTCCCGACTTGGTGCCATTAATTTTATCTGGTAACTGCAGAGTTTCACATAACTACATTGTGGATATTTCCAGGCTTTCCCCAGAAGAACTTCAAGAGTTGGCGAAACGTTTAGAAAAGGAAAACAAACCCTACCTTCGGTTCAGCAACACACGAGCAATAATACAAGAAAATATTGAGAAAGCACTCAACGCTCCCGTCCAACCCTCTCAACCTTCCGTTAAGGATATGCCGACATTTGACCCTGATGCTTCCGTTACTGAACTCACACTTACAATCCCCTCTTGGCTCGGTTCTATGAAACGCACAAACGAGCATACGGATTTCAATATCGTGTCCAATACCGCAAAAGCCAAATTAACTACGCTCTTACAGGAGTTCGAAAAAACTCTCGTAGATATGATTTCAAAAATGGAGAAACCTACCGATGAATGAATTTAGCTATTTCGTTCCCAATGTGCATTTTGAGCAAATACCAATCAAGAACCTTGTATCCAACCAGGAATACCAACGCAATCTCTCCCGCGCTCATATCAATCGTGCTGCGGCACATTTCGATTTATACCAAATCAACCCCGTTAAAGTAAGTCGGCGTGATGGCATCAATTATGTATTCAATGGACAGCATACCATAGAAATAGTTGCACTCGTCTCCGGCTCTCGTGATACACCCGTTTGGTGTATGATTTACGATGACCTTTGCTACGAACATGAAGCGGACATCTTTGCCAACCAAATGAAATATGTCAAAGCTCTCTCCGCATACGAAATTTTTATGGCAAACATCGAAGCGGGCAACGATGACCAGCTTATGATTCGAGACTTGGTCGAGTCATATAACTTAAAGGTCAGTGCCGCCAAAGCACCTGGTAATATCTGCGCCATATCCGCTCTTGAGATGATATTCACTCGCTATGGTTACCACTGCCTTAACCGCGTCCTTCGTTTAATCATTGGAGCCTGGGAAGGCGATGAAAACTCATTCAGCGCAAACATAATGAAGGCGGTTGCTAAATTGGTCATTGTTTATGGCGATATGCTCGATGATGAGATGTTTAAGGAAAAGCTCGGTGCAATATCCATCAAGTCTCTTTCTCGAACCGCCAAGGAAATACGCTCTGGTTCGCTCGGCTATGCTGAAGCAATGGTAATTGAATACAACGGAAAAAAGAAAACATCGGCGGGTAGGCTTCCTATCAGTATGCTCTATGCCAAAAGTCTCGCCTCTCTCGATGCGGTTATTGAAAATGAAACGCCCTACGAAGTCAACGATGACACCGTGGAGAAAGCACGAACCGATGAAACCGATGCTGATGACGATACCGAAGTCAACGATGATGAAGAATAAATGCGCTAAAATTTTATGCGCATTTACAACTCAACCATAACAGAGAAAAGTCCGCTGTCTCCGCTTGGAAGCATAGTGGACTCTGTTTTTAGTTTTTATAAATTACCCTATTTCTTTCCCCAGACCTTCTCATAAACCACTTCGTCTATCTCATCCTCCTTGTTGTGATAGTAATAAGTTTTGACCTTGGCAACTTGCCCGTTTGTCAATAAAAACTCAAAGTTCTCTCTGCCATAAATTGTTATCTTCTTGACAACTGCCTTGAAGATTTCAGGATCGAACTCCGTCAACTCGGTTGGTCGCATAATAACCTTGTTATATCTTCGTAGGTCGTTTTCGGCTTCGATATTCATAGCATTTGTACGCAGCAGTTCCTTTCGCCTATCTTCCGCTCTGACGATTTGATTCAACAGTCGGTTATACTCGCCCTCCACAGGCCCCTCCAACAGCCCCTTGGCTTGAAGTTGAAGGTATGTGCGTTCCTGTGCAAGAAGCCTATCCAACTCGGCGTTAAACGCCACCAGTTCGCCCGACAAAGGCATCTCTACCAACCGCCGTTTTGTCCCTCGTAAGTCATTGAAAATCCTTATAAAAATGTTCTGCAATGTCTGCAACCGAACGCTAGGACTTTCACATTTTCGGAAACGCTCTTCATCGTGTCCACCGCAGACAAATCGATATTGCTGTCCATTTGTGAAACGCCTTGTGTAAGCGTGTCCGCACTTACCACACCGAATTGGAACTCCTTCAAGTGGGTTGTCCCCTTTCGGCTGAAAGACATCTACTTTCGTTTGCTTTTGCCTTACTTCATTTGCTCTTTCCCAAAGCTCCCTACTCACAATAGGCTCATGGTGGTTTTCAACATAGTATTGAGTTATCTGCCCCGTATTCTTTACCGCTCGACCATTCAGCAAGACTCGCTTTTCCATCAAGCAGTCCCCTTTATACTTCTCATTCTTGATATAGTAAAGTATCGTTGAAGGCTTGAATGTTTTCCCCGTTGAGGTTCGTATGCCTTCTCGGTTCAGCTTTTGGCAAATAAGCGTGGAATGTCCCGTATCCGCATACTCTTCAAATATTCGTTTAATAATAGGCGCTTGAACTGGGTCGGGTACAAGTTCACCATACTCTAACTTATAGCCGTAGGGTGTGTTAGGGTTTAGTATCATCATCCCCTTTTCATACCTACGCTGAAACCCCCATCGTACCGATTCGGAAACATCCTCCGCTTCTTCCTGTGCCACGTGTGCCATTGTTACGAGTATGATATTATTCCTATCCTTAAGGGTATCAATGTTTTCTTGCTCGAAATAAACGGATACTTTTAGTTCTGTCAGCCGAGCGATGGCTCTCACGATGTCAAGCGTGTTCCTTCCAAATCGTTTGATTGACTTGCAGAGTATTCGATCTACAAGTCCCAGTTCACAATCGGTCAGCATTTGCAAGAAAGCCTCACGCCGATTCAAGTACCTACCGCTTATTCCGTTATCGACGTATATTCCGCAGTTAACCATATGCGGAGTCGTATCCATTACCTCGTTGAAGTGCCGAATTTGCGATTCCAGACTGACCGTTTGGTCTTCTGTACTAACTCTAACATACGCTGCCGTTCGATATCGTTGTTCGCTCATTTCTACCTCCTATTTTTGGTATGACACACATTACCAAAATCACGCCATATAGTCCAGCGAATTGCCCCAAACAAGCGAAAAGAGCAGACAGCATTTTGCCATCTGCCCTTCGCTATCAAACGCCTCATTCGATTGAATCGGTTATTGTGATGCCGCAACCGAAATCATAGGTTAATTCCTTTCCGTCAACTGTAACTCGGTTTACAATTTTGCGGAACATATCCCCATCAAACTCCGTCAGTTTTCCTTTCTCTGCAACCATATCCCATAACGCCTGGAATCGGTCATTCGTATGTTCAAGGTCAACTACTTGCAGCGAACGCTTTTTCTGCTCTTGCTTTAGTGCTTCTATTTCGGTGATGAGCTGTTCTCTTTCACGCTCCCCGCCAATAAGGTCTTCGGCTGTTTGAGCAGTTTTAACCGCCTTGACAAGCTGTCTTTCCTTGGAAGCTATCTTCTTTGCAAGTTCATCGTTCGCTTGGTCAGCAAGCCGTTCGGTCAGCGTTTCTTGAATGCTCTCGGTTATTTTCTTGACCATTCCTTCCTTATCTTCGATGAGCATATTGACCACTCGAACGAAGGAATCGTACAGCTCCGATTCTTTGACCGCTAACTGTGTGCATACCGAGTTCCCATTCAGTTTGTGGTTTGAGCAAGTCCAAGTTTTTATATACTTATCACCGCATTGATACCCGTGCCTACGGAAAATGCAACCGCATTGATAGCAGTACACCTTGCTCGATAAAGGATACTTTGAAGAATAACCGCCCCTACCCGATTTAGTGCAAGACCGTAAGCTACGGCGGTATTCCATTTCACGCTTTACCCTTTCGAACATCTCATCGCTGATTATTGGCTCGTGGTCATCTTCGACATAGTATTGCTGCGAGTCGGCAGATGCTGCCCGCTTCTTTTGAACCCAAGGTCTTACGATTGTTTTCTGCAGGAGGGCATCGCCTATGTACTTTTCATTCTGCAACATCCCTTCTATAGTGCTTTCGTCCCATCTATCCAATCCAGAAGGAGACTTGATGTTCCGCCGCTTCAATTCCTCACTTATCAGTCTGAAACTCAACCCCGAGAGGTATAGCTCGAATATGAGTCGTACCACTTCCGCTTGCTCTTTGTTGATAACATACTCGTGGTTGAGGACATCATATCCATAGGTCTTTGCTTTTCTTACAAACCCTTGCTCGTTTCTGCGTTGGATACCCCAATTCACGCTATCGCTCAAGCTGTCTGATTCTTCCTGGGCGATTGATGCGTACATTGTCAGCATAAAGTTGGTTCGCTTATCATCTTGCAGACTGTTGAGCTTTTCCTTTTCAAACACCACGGGGATACGTTTCTCTCGCAACTGCTCTATGATGGTCAAACTGTCCAGCACATTTCGAGCGAAACGGCTGACCGACTTGACGAGTATCATATCTATCTTTCCGTCCAGCGCATCTTTTATCATCTCACGAAACTTCGCCCTCTTTTTCATACTTCGTCCCGAGATGCCTTCATCAGCATAAACGCCAACCATCTCCCAGTTGGGGTTGCTTAAAATGAGCCTTGTGTAATACTCCATTTGGGACTTGAAACTCGTCTGTTGTTCTTCTCTGCCCGTGGATACCCTGGCATAGGCTGCAACTTTCTTTTTTTGCATTATTATGGGCGAATCATCATCCACAAACAATCGTCTTGAGTTTGTTGCAGGGATTACCCTTATTTTTCTTTCATCTTTCATCAGCACACCTCCGTAACTGCTTTTATGTCAATAGATTGTATTTCATCTTCGCTTGTTGCCCAGTAGATGATACTCACATATGCTACCTCGCCCGAAGCCAGGTGGAATGCAAGGTGTTCTCTGTCCACTACAACGATTCGGCGTACTATCTGCTCGAACACTTTTTCATCGAACTCGGTCAGTTTGCCAGTCCGCATTACCGCAGAATTGTAAACCTTCAAATCGTTTTGAGCCTTCACGTTTTGTCCGTTGGTCTCCAACATAGCCTTCTTCTGTTCTTCTGCCTTGACGATGCGGTTGAGCAGTTTTCTGTACTCTTCCTCAATCTCACCGTGAAGCAATCCCCTAGCTTGGAGCTGAAGGTATGTCTTTTCTTGGTTGAGCATTCGTGTAATCTCGTTATCGAGTTCTCGAACCTCATCTGTTACTTGCATCTCCATCAAGGTCTTTCGCTTGCCTTCTATCATATTAAAGATTGCAACGAACACCCGCTCGAGTGTTTCCAACTTGACACTCTCGCTTCTGCAAGCATTCATTCCTCGGCTGCTTTTAAGGTAGCAACCATACCTTGTTTTCTTATCAGACCGCTTTATTCGTTGAAAGTTATGTCCGCACTTTCCGCACACGATTTTTCCCTTAAACGGGTCGAACTCTCTGTTCTCGGCTCGAACATACTCCGATGTCTTATGCCTTTCTATCATCCGTTGGCAAGTATCCCATAGCTCTCGGCTAACAATCGGTTCGTGGTCGTTCTCGACATAGTATTGTTGAGCTTCGCCCATATTCTTTATTTTCTTGCCATCAGCCACCACATACTTTTGGAGCATCGCATCTCCCTTGTACTTTTCATTTTTGATTATATAAAGGATTGTGCTTGCCAAGAACTGCCGTCCGTGCGCTGTGGTATATCCATCCTTATTTAATCGTCTCGCTATCTCCGCCGTGCCGATTCCCTTTGCGTAACTCTCATAAATGCGCTTGACGATTTTCGCTTCATCTGGCACGACAACTAATTGCCCATCTTCGTTGAACTTGTACCCGAGAGGTGTATTGGGGTTGACTATCAACTGCCCTTGCTCGAACCGCTTCTTGAAAGTCCATTTGATTGCTTCGGATTTTTCCTCATATTCCTCTTGCGCTATCTGCGCCATGGTAACAAGCAGAATATTGTTGCGGTCATTGATGGTATGCAAATTCTCTTGTTCGAAATACACTGGGATGTTCAGCTCTGTCAGCCTTGTAACCGCCCTTATTGTATCCAAAGTGCATCGTCCAAACCTCTTTATCGATTTGCATAAAATGAAATCAATCTTATGCAACTCCGCATCTTGCATCATCCGCTTGAAGTCCTTTCTTGCCCCAATGAATCGTCCGCTTATTCCGTTGTCGATGTAGCAACCGCAGTTTACCATTAGCGGGTCTGCATCCATCACTTCATTAAAGTATCGAACTTGCGATTCCAGGGATACTTCTTGCCCATAGTTTTTGCTGACTCGGCAATAAGCAACCGTTCGTTTTTTTGATTCGTCCATTGGCATATATCCTCCTTTTTTAGTATGACACACATTACCATAGAACCAAAACTATATCCAGCGATGTGGCCCCAATATTTAGACTTTTTACGGATTAACCGAGAGATTTCTGCGTGTCCTTAAAGAGTAAAAAAGAGATGTGCGGAAATTACTCCGCACACCCACTTTCTATCTCGTATTTCTTTTTTAATTTTGCTTCAATCGAGTCAAATTCCTCGGTGGTAATTATCCCCTTTCTCATAAGATTAAGGACGATTCCCACCGCACAATTGAACTCGATTGTTTTGACTGCTACCTGTTCACTGTCCATAAACGTCCTCCTTCCAACCTTTCAGTGCGTTGTTTTATCGCTTATTTGCTTCCATCTGAAAGCGGTATTCTTGGGCAGTAAACCACGCTCCTCCATCGAGAAGCGATTGTCGAAATCGTGAAGGGTATGCCCATCCCCCTTAAACGATACGGGACTATCCGTGTCCCACTTTAAAAGTAATGCCCAATACTCTGGGTAGTTTTTCCTCAACAACCGAAGTTGCTCGATTGATTGATTATGGCAGAACCAACATCCGCCCCTGGCAGCACTCGTATAGATGGGACTCAATAAGTCATTCTCTTCGCACCAGGTTCTGCACATCGCTTCTGTCCAGCCATACTCAACGAGCGGACTGCGCTTCGTTTCCGATAAATTATGATATCTGCGCGGTTCGTCTGCCGCAATGCCGATATAGGTAACCGCATCCTTTTGAACCCTTTCCAGAACTCCAACTTTCAACCTTGAATTGCACCAGTTGCCTTTCTGTAAAGGAAACCCGTATATCTTCCCACGATTACGGCTTCTCTTGCCGTTGCACACATAATAAAAATAATCTTCATAGCTATGCGGTGCGCTTATGTGTTCAACTGATATGCCGTACTTGTCAAGGATTATGGCATCCGCCTTTTTCTTGAATTCCATCATCGGCGGAAGGTCTGCCGGGATGTCTTTGGTTGCCATAATCTCGACGTGTACGATTCTGTCAAGCGGTAGGCTATTGCGGTGAATAACTTCAAGCATTGCCAAGCTGTCTTTGCCGTAGCTTATGCTTGCTATGTATTCCATACTCGCTCTCCGTCCACTTACTGATTTTTCAAAAGGTTGATGGTGCTTTCGATTTGGTTCGTCAGCCACCCATCAAGGTTGCCGTAGGTCGAGGAGATGTATTCTTTAACATCATCCCCGAGTTGTGAAAGTGCTATATCCTTCGCCTTTGACAGAGCCGTTTTCTGCGCTTCAGCATTGAAAGAGCCGCTTGCTTTCAAGCTCTCCACATACGTTTGAAATACGCTTCTAACTGCATTAAGTACGATAGTCGTTGCCGTAGTCAGCAAGGCTGCTGCCTTTTCATTCTTGACCTTTGTGCCGATGTACTGTATGAGCTTCGTTCCTGCCCAAGTAATAAGCGGTAGCAACACTGTGGTCACTACCACCGAAATCACGTTTATTAAGATGTCGTTCATTTTGTACCTCCTAGTTGTCCGAAATCTGCTCGATTAAAAATTCATCAAGCTCTTTGTTTACCGAAGTGTAATCAGCGAGAGCGTGTTTGAGTTCGCCGTTCGTCTTCCCATCACGGATTGCGATGGCGTTGGCTTCCGTAAGCTCTCCTATCGCCTTGATACTTTTTAAGATGAGAATGTTCTCCTGCCTGTGCGCTTCGTTCCGCTTGTTTTCTTTATCCTCGTGGCGTTTTATGTACCTTTGCACCAAGAACACCACTACGCCGCTTATAACGCTTGCACATACGCTTATAACGATTGATACAACCATAATCAGTCCTCCTCAAATTCTATGATTTCCGAAAGCAACAGCATATCGGTTGCCGTAGGAAAATCCGCCGCCGTTCTGAAATCGCTTTCACGGATAGTTACGACAGGAATTTCGTCCACTTCCGTTTCGTTTAGCTTGGCAATCTCCGCATCGAAGGCGGCTTTTGATTTTGCGTCCTTGAGCTTTAATCTCCCGCCATCTACGAACACAAGCTGTCCGTTCTCGGTTTTTTCGGCATAAGCGTCAACCGCTTTCTGCTCCTGGGTGGAATAGAACTCATATTCCTCGTCCACCCGTTTTTTCAGTTTGACAAGCTCACGCAGTATTTTGTAACTGGTGAAGTGCGTGTCCGTGAGTTTCGCAAGAGCATCTCGCGCTTGCATTACGTTGATAAGTTTCATTTTTTTATCCTCCATTTTAATTAAGCCAGATTGGTGTATTCGGCACGACTTTGGTTTCAGTAACATTGAGCCAGGCTTCGTACCATTCGTCCAGCTCTGCCTTTTGCGCTTCAGTCAAGCGGTCATACCACAATGCGCCACGGTTGATAACCGAGAAGCACTCATCTTCTCGCCTATGCCGTAGCGCATTCAGTTCCGACCTTGCTTTGAATTCGTCTGCTTTTGCTTTGTACTCATCGGTCTTGGTGTAGTCCACAAAGAACAATGCCCCGTTATATCCGTTGACAATTTGATACTTTGTGCTTTCCATCGACTTGCACTTGTCGTTAAACTTCTCGAAACCATCCTCGATGATTTCTTGGTTCTCGTTTTGTAAATAGTAAATTTTCATAATTAACTCCCGTAAATAAGGCAGAAAAACCCATTAGATAGTGTGCTGGTGTCGCAGATGACATAAACCGTTGTTCCTGAAATATATACACCATAACGAGACACTCCATTTATGAGATTTTTGTCACCGCTCAAACTACCACTCGAGCCAGGCGTACTTTTCTCTCGCGGAATAACTATTGCACCCGAGACGCTCGTCAAACCATGAGTTGAACTTGTTATCGAAACACGAGAGTCATTAGCAACACTACTGTAATAAGTCCAGAAGTAGAACTTATGCCCAACAAGGTCATAGGTTTTTCCATTGTAAGCATTTCTTAAGCGCCATGTCCCTCCATAGTAACTGTCATACACAAGCTCGGCAAGCGTGTGGCTGGCAAAGCGCAAATATGCGCCCCACTCATACTGCGCTGCATACGGAGATTTCATATAGCTTCGGCTGATGCCCAAGATGAACGGAGCTACACTTCCTACCGTTGAGCCTTGGTCTACATAATACGACTGAATGGAATATGTCGTTATGCAGCCTTCTGCTATCGTAGTATTGCCGTTACTTGAATAACTCGTCCTCTTTTGATAGCTCGGTTGGATTTTTATTCCGCAATAAACGCTCGAAGTGTAAGATGAGATGGTTATTGCGCTATGCGATAAAGACCATCCTCTTGAACCAAGCGATTCCTGATACCTACTGTAGCAGTTGTTCGCACCAAGGTATGTTGTATAGTTCCCGCTCGTAATTTGGATTGATGAACCACCGCTTGCGTTGGTAAGACTGCTTGAGTTAATCGTGAACCCACCTATCGTTCCGCTCGTAGCAGTTATCGTTCCCGAAATCTCTGCGTTCGTTGCATAGAGTTTGCCCGCCGCAGTTACATAGAAAGTTCCTGCACCCAAGCCAATACCATCCGTGCCAAGATAGACTCCTGTATTTGCATCGCTGTATGTTGTTTTGGTTTTGTAGATTTTATTGGTCGAAATAGTGAATCCACCTATCGTACCACTCGGCGCAGACAGCTTTCCGCTGAAAACCGCCGTTGATGCTTTATCGATTCGCAGCCCCGGCAGATTTATGTAGTAATTGCTGTCGTTATAGTTGGCGGAAATATAGTAGCTACTGTTGCCACCAAAATACAGATATCCGTCAATCGTGAGGTTTCCTATCGAACCGCTTGTAGCATCTATCGCACCCACCACCGACAGACCAGAGCTTGTTATCGACATCACAGTGCTTGCGTTCGAATACACATAAAAGCCTGTTGACTTCAACACCCAACCGAAAGACGAGGAACTGCTCCCGTAGGTTTCATCAACCTTCTTCGCCACTTCCGCCGAAATCTGCGTAGTCGTTTGCTTTAGCGTTGAAAGTTCCGATGTTACAGACACGAGCTTTCCCTCAGCAGTAGTAACTCTTGTCGTAACCGCCGAAACACTGCTCGTCAGTCCATCAACGTTACTCTCGAGCGTTGCTTGCTTCGTTGTTAGCGTTTTAACGCTAGCCGTAAGATTACCCACGTTGCCAGCTAAAACGCCTACATCCGATGCCAAACCATCCACTGCAGTCTGCGCATTATCTGCCGTGGTTTGAGCTTTATCGGCAGAGGTTTGAGCTTGATTTGCGGAGGTCTGTGCTTTGTTAGCAGAAGTTTGAGCTTGGTTTGCAGTAGATTGCGCTTGATTCGCTGCCGTTTCTACCTTTTCCACTGTTTCGGTTGTGGCGTAGGCTTTCAACACCACTTCGCCAGTATCCAAGTTCCAGAACGATGAATTATCTACAGATGATATCGTCCCAGCCTTGATAATGTTCGCAACCAAAGTCCCCGAGGAAATAAAGTCCGCTACTATCCTCCCGTCTGCCGTGATAGCAGTTTCGTAGGGGCCATTGTAACCCTTGCTTGAAAAGCCGAGTCCGTTGACGTTCCAACGCCAAACATTCACCGCATCCTCTATCTTCGGTGCATCCAAGATAAGCAATTCATAAGGCTGCCCCGTTTCAGTGTACGTATGCAAAACTACATATCCGCCCGTCTGTCCTGTCAAAAGGTCAGTTGCTTTGCGGATAGCAGAATTAATCAGCATCGGCACTCTGTTAGCAGAAGCGTTTGCTTTGTCAATGACTTTTTCAAGTTCCTCGGTACTCTGCTTTATCGTGTTCATAAGGTTTGCCTTTGCCGAACCCAACGAAACAGAAGTGTACTTCTCCGCTAACGTGTTATATACTGTTTTGATGACCTTTGCTTTAGCGGTAACGCCCAATACCGAGTGCTTAATGGTTACAGTGTCGCATAGCGATAGCCGTTCCATAACCGCAGCATACTCGGGCTGTTGCCACAAAGGTTCAAATGAAATTGTTATGTTTGGAACGGGTGCATCGAGCGAATGGCTTTCAATGTACGAAAGCGTTTTATTTCGAAGCATCTCTTCCGTGATTAAAGTCCCATCTTCGAACGAGTCCGTCAAATCAAGGATTAAAGTTTTCTTGTGTAGTAGCTGACTGTTCTCAATGGGGACAGTTGTCTCGGGAAGCGTTATCAGCGTTTCCTCATCTTCTTCGTTTTTCATAAAAGCGAACGGCAGCACTTCGGTATAAACCTCACTGTCCTCGCTCTCATGGCTAAACTTCGTCAGGTTCTTACCGTACTCGATAACGACATCGGTGTGTTCCCCGCGACCTTGATGATGCTTGATTTCAAAGTTGTCCCACTCGTATTCCCCGCCCCACAACGAAAGCACTGAACCTTCTTCGCCACCCAAACAAGCTCTTATGCTCTTGGGTTTCTTAACGGAAAAGTCCTTTGCTGCAGAATAGTCAGTTTGGAATGTAAAGTTGTGTGGTGTTGTTGCATTAGCGAGGACATATTCCATCGCCATTTGCGGTGTGATCGCTTTCCGCTCAAATGGCATAATTCCCACACCCGAAAGGTCGTAGGAAATATGCTGTGCGTACACAGTTATCGTTCCGTTTATCGGGAGCGATATTTTATAGATACGAAACGCCTGTGCCGCCTTGGTATCGTTCGGCTTCGCTTTGATTATCCTGTCTTTGCGTATTTCGTTGTACAGCCGACCACTTGACGGATATTGCAGTTTGCACTCGAATGTACCATTGCGTTCTTCCGTAACCTCACAAGTGAGCGTTTCCGTCAATGCCCCAATTCCAAACGTGCTGAAATCGGTGACATCTGCTTTAAATAAAATCGGTATCATAAGCACACCCACCTTGGTATGATTTCAATACTCGTTATTGCACCTTCAAACGCTATCGTATTTCTGCCGGGGTAAAGGATAGGAAACCCTTCTCCGCTTACAGTGTCATTCTTCGTTTGCGTATCGTGATAGAAATTCATCTGCTCACTGTCAGCTTCCGTAAAACCATTGAGCGTTTTGAAAGTCCATATTTTATTCGAGGTATCCGACTGAATGATAAGTGTTCCTTCGCCCCTTCCATTTACCTTTATGTACGGCTTTGCATTGAATGGATACGGGTTGATAAGCGTGAGAGTTTCTGTACTTTCTATCTTGCGTTGCCCTTCGTTCGAATACCTAAACGGATAACAGGAAAAGTAAATCGTGAAAGTTCCTATTCTTCTACACTGCTCGGCAATATCCAGTTTGTTGCTGATTACTGCCTTGCGGAAAAAGAGCTTGTCGTAGCTATCCGTTAAAACATGGTATCTGTCAGGTTCGGTATAGAGCCACGCCTTTATAGCAGTCAATTTTTCGCCAAGCGCGTCAATACTCTTTGCCGGCACAAAGCAAGTGTAAGATACAGTTGCGTTCGAAAACCGTCCGCTCGGCACTAGCAGTTCTCCATCCCTACCAGGTATGGAAACACTGCTGATGTCGTACTTCGGCGCTGAATATATGCTCTTGGACTGTATGCGGATGCCCATATCCGCTGACGATATTCCGTTGTAAGTGAATTGAATCATTATGCGAATACTGCTCCTTTTCTTTTCATAAAATTGCCCGCCGTTTCCATTATTTCGTTAGTTAGGTCGGCTATATCCTCGCTCGAATAGTTATTGAATTGGTCGATGTAGAGTTGAATGGTTATTCCGCTGTTCCCTGCAATCGCACCGCTTTGCACCCCGCTTGTTACGCTTGAAACATTGAAGTCCGTAGGAACTCCTGACATATACGCATTTAGGTCATTGAACACCGAATTCAAATCTTCGGTCATCGCATTTGCGCTGTCGATTACATCCCCGGCGGTCTCGTCAATTCCAACCGCAAGTCCCTCCATAAGCATATCGCCTATGAACGCCATCTTTTTAGAAGGCGAGTGAATTCCGAAGAAGTTCTTGATTCCATTCCACAGGTTTTTCGCCCAACCGCTGACCTTATCCCAAATCCATCCCGCAAGGCTCTGAATTCCTTCCCATAATCCACGCACAAGGTTTGCACCGATTTCTACGAATGAACTGATGCCTTGCGCAAATCCGTTGACGAGAGCTTTGATGATTTGAGGAACTGCCTTCACAAGCTCCACGATTATTTGAGGAAGATTGGCAATCAGCGACAAGAACAGTTGAATGCCCGCCTGGATAAGTTGCGGAATCGAGCCGAGGATGGCTTCGATAATTCCGTTTATAATTTGCGGAATTGCTTCTACTATCGCCGTTATTATTTCGGGCAAAGCCGCCACAAGCGAAATTAAAAGCTGAATACCCGCTTGTATAATCAAAGGAATTGCACCGATAACCGCATCGATTATCCCCGATATAATCTGGGGTATAGCACCCACAATTGCAAGGATGATGTCTGGCAACGCTCCTATGAGCGCAGTCAGCAATTGTATCCCCGCATCAATAATGAGCGGTATTGCGGTCAGCACGGCTTCGATTATCCCCGAAATAATCTCGGGAATTACCGCAACAATGGCTTCTATGATTTCAGGCAGTGCCGCCACGAGCGAAGTCAAAAGCTGTATGCCCGCATCAATTATCTCCGGGATTGCCCCAAGAATAAAATTGACTATTGCTAGAATAATTTCGGGCAGTGCTTTGATGATTATAGGGATTGCATCAAGGATACCTTGCGCCACTCCCTTTATAAGCTGAAGCACCGCCTTTAAAATCGTAGGCAGATTGTTGATGAGCGTCTTGGCAACTTGCATTATCACTTGCACAACGGCTGGTATCAGCTTCGGCATTGCCTTTGCAAGACCCTCGACAAGCGTTTCTATAACTTTCAGCGCCGCATCGATAAACAGCGGAAGTTGGTCGATTATTCCGTCCACCAACGCAAGAACCAACTGCAACGCCCCGTCCGCAATCTGCGGTAAGGCGGAAATCAGTCCGTTGAGAATGGTAAAGATTATCTGCGAAACTGCGCTCATTATCATCGGCAAATTATCAACGATAGCCTTGCCAAATGAGCCAACAACGGACACTATCAAGTCCAAAATCTGCGGAACATACTGCATCACAGTGTTCAGTGCTTTCGGTAAAATATCACTTATGACATCAGCCATTTTACTGATGTCCCCACCACATTCATTTATCCCTTTCGCAAAGTCCCCTAGAAGGTCAACCCCTGCGCCAGAGAGCTGTGTTAATATGGGAAGCAATACTGTACCGAGAGCGTTCTTCGCTGCTGTTGCGCCCGTGGTTAGTTTTTGAAGTTGGTCATCGTATGCGCCATAAGCCGAAAGCGTATCGTCCGAAAGGACATAACCCGCCTTTCGGGCTTCTTCGCCAAGCTCTGCCATTTTACCCGCACCCGCCGTTATTAACGGATTGAGTTCCTGTGCCGACTTGCCGAGTATCTGCATTGCAATAGCATCGCGCTCGGTTTCGTTTTCTATCTTGCCCAGTGCTTCGATTACTTCCCAATAAACGGTATCGCTATCTCGAAGATTACCTTCCGCATCCAATGCCGAAACTCCCAGTTTCTCGTAGGCTTCAACAGAGAGCTTCGTTCCATCCTGTACGGCTTTCATGCTCTTTATCTGCTTCGCCATTGACTTGGTCAGCGTTTCGGTTGAGACATCGATAAGCTCCGCCGCATACATATACTCTTGCAATTTATCCGTAGCAATGCCTGTTACAGTTGATTCGGTAAGTACAGTATCAGCATAGGCAGCACCTTCCCTTGTCATATCGACCAGTGCTTTGCCCGCCGCTATTGCGGCAGCGGAAACGGCAGCAAAGGCGGCTGTAATTGCACCAGCCACACCTTTACATACGCTGCCGAGAGCTTCCATCTTGGGCGAAGATTCGTCCGCTTGATTACCAGCGTCCTCAATTTCATCGCCCATTTTATCAGCAGATTTTTTCGCATCGTCCATTCCCGAACTTGTGTTATCAAGAGCCGACTTGTTTTGCTTCAGCTCTTTTTCCATTCCGTTCAGTTCTGCTTGCGCATTATTAAGTTGTACTTGCCAAGCCTGGGTTCGCTTGTCCGTTTCGCCAAATGACGATGCAGCATTTTGGAGTGCCGAACGCAAAACTTCAATCTTCTGCTTCTGGGCTTCGATTGACTTTTCCAGCACTTCGTTCCGTGCCGTTAGCGCCTGGGCGGATTGGTCGTTCTTGTCGAACTGACTATCCACTAGCTTCATTTCCGAACCTAGCACCTTGAAGGCTTGGTTTATCTCGGAAAGTTGAGACTTGAACTCTTTCTCGCCTTCAAGCCCTATCTTTAAGCCGAAATTCTCCAATGCCATTTTGCGTTCACCTCCTTTTTAGATTCCATCGGGTATGATGTCATCTATGAACACCTCTACCTTCGGTTTTGAAATTCCGTAGTATTGCTTGTGGCATTCCCATAAATCCAATAGTAAGCCGAAAGGCATCAGCCAAACTTCGTCTTGCGTTAGGTGTAAATGCGCCAAGCCATAATAAAGTAGACGAGTAAACAACTCAACGTCATTTACCCGTCCACCCCGTTTTTTGATTCTTCGCTCTCCACGTTACGTCTTGTACCTTTGAAAAGACACTGCGTTATCGCATCCTTGAAAGTTGCAAGGTCGGTGGGAGTCGTTAACAACTCCACTTCTTCCTCGGTAAGAAGCTGTTTTTCGTTGCCCTTGTTGCGAAGATTGAAAATAAGAATCGCTTGATTCGCAAGGGTTACGATAAGCCACACGACTTCGTCAAGTGCTTGTTCAAAGTTCTCACTCTTCATCAGCTTCTCGCCCAGGTTTTCCAAACCGCCGTAACGACCAGCGATTGCCTTTGTTGCCTTTGTCGTAAGGATGAGTTCATAATCCTTGCCGCCGATATTAATGCTTACAGCTCTCTCGTCCATCAGTTGCCTCCTCCGCCACTATGACTGCGTGTGGTTGTAGTAGATGTATTGCCTGTCTCTTCTTCATCGTTTCTTTCCGCTTCGGGTAATCCGCCGAGACCCAAAGGAACATCCGTATCATCTCCCTCTTCCGTTACCCGTCCAGGCTCATCGATAAAACTGCCGCTCCCCGAGTTATCTGTTTCCGTTGTAGGTGTCGTACCGCCATTGGTATCCGTTTTATTTGCTGAATTTGCGGCTACTCCGCCGCTTGCTTCGCTGCCTGTCGTGGATGTTCCATAACTCGGTTCATACACCTCGTCATACCACTTGTTAACTACCGCAGCGTTTTCCGCCGATTCGGTAACCTCTGCTTTCCAAGGATGATTTTTCTTTCCGTCAAGTTTATTCCTACGAAAGATAGTGCCTTCGATAGTCGGCGTCTGGAAAGAAATCGAATCGCCCTTTGTAGCAAGGTTGGTCGCAGGCACACCGAACAGCACTCTGTAAAGCCAATAATACTTATACTTTCCGTTCGCCTTTTTTGCTCTGAAACCTACCGCTACATATTTTGCGGTATCTTCGGAACCCGAAATAAGCACACCCTTATTGTCGAGCGTTGCTCCAACAAGGTCTGCCGCTACCTCGTGTCCTATATCATCCACGCCGAGCGAGAGTGTTCCGCTTTTGAACTCTTTGACCGCTTCCGCCTGTCCGTCATCGGCATAGAGCGTGGCTTCGTTGAGTTCAACCGACAAGTCCGCCGAGATTGCTTTTGCAAGCTGCTTCGGCTTTCCGTAGGTTTCGTTGCCGTTTGCATCCTCGGTAATATCGGCATAGAAAAGTTTATCAAGACCGATTGTTGCCATTTTTTAGTCCTCCATTATTTCGTAATTTTTAGCTACGTCGATTGTGTACTGATGGTAGCCTACACCAGTATCAAAACCGTTATATCTCCTACCCGTGATACAGAAATCTGCGGATAGGAGTTTAGCGGTTATTTTGTTTTTGAGTTTAATATAGTTTTCTTTAGAAAAAAGCGTTATGCGCAGTTCTTGCAAATCGGTCTGCGGCATATCATCTGCGTTAAGCGGAAATGTATCCGTCAGCGGTACTAACACGATATAGGTATCGGGTGCTTCGCTCTTGAATACACCCGTCTCTATGGGAATGCCGAGAGCTTTTAACACTTCGTTGGTATCTTCGAGAATGTTCATAGCTTCTTTATCTCCTTTTCGAGCGTGTCAACCATAGTATCGATGCACTGTGATTTGCTTTGACTTTTAGCGGGTTTTAGAAAAGGTCTTGCTGGCTGATTATATTTCCCGTATTCGAGAATGTTTGCAACCATCGCATTCGAGCTGCCGTCCTTTCTCGGCTCGTCAAAACCGAGCTTTATGTTCGGATTGCCTTCTCTGTCCAACCGCACTCCCGACAAACCAAGTGCTGATACAAGCTCTCCTGAACTTTGACCGCTCAATACCGAGTTAAGATTGCTCCGCGTCTTTTGCAGAACCACTTCGCCACCAGCTTGAAGCACTTTCTCGCTGACCTCGTCCATATGGCTTCCTAACGCAGATATCTTTTTGAGAAAATCTTCGGGGAGCTTGTATGTGCATTTAGCCATTTGATGCCTCCACACGTTTTGCGAGGACTTCCGTGTACATATTCCGCCCTTTGACATTTTCAACGGAAAGGATATCGTAACGACTGCCTTCGCAGAGAATATAATGCTTTGTAGTAACTTTAAGATTTGGTATCCGCCGAAACCGAAACAGCTCCGTAGCCTCCGTAAAAGCCGCCAGATTCGCCCAACGTTCGCTTCCGTGCCGACCTTCGACAAACACTCGCATCTCGGCAACAACCGCCACAGTTTTGAAATTAAAGCCTTCTTTGTCGATGTCTTCCCTTTCAATGCAGAGTTGTGCTTTCTTATTCATTAACCCCAGTGCCATGGTTACACCTTCCAGTCTCTATCTAAAATCAAGAGCCGATTTACAGTGTTCCAAACCTCCGCTGCCGCTTGGGGAGAGTTAGCGAAAAAGCCTGCCGTAGAGCCATCCCTACTTTCGTAGAAATGGCTGGCAAGCATTACCACACCTTGGGTGGTCGTTTCGCTCATTTCGTTGGTTTTATAGTAGTCGCGCTCCAAGTGCTGATAGCTTTCGGCATAGGATATGGCGGCAGCAATGTAAGCGCAGATGATTCCGTCATCATCGGTAAAGTCGATTATTAAATTTTTCTTGACTCGCTCTAAAATTGCGTTATCTTCCATTACTGCCACCTCCTATGTGATTGCTTACGAACCCGCCTTAATCTGTAAAATCTTGACGGCTTCGGGAAGCACAAGTCTTGCATCGACTCTCTTGGTTGCCAAGAAGCCAATCTGTCCCCTGTCTGCATAGAGTTCGTTGAGACGTTTGAAAGTGATGCCCGTTCTGTCCCCAATCCAATAGTAGGAAAGGTCACCGAACGCAATAACCTTCGCACCCGCCGCTACGCCGGGGATGGAGTTCGTAGTGTACACGGGTCTGCCGAGAAGCGTATCGGGAAGTCCGACTTGCAACGAAGGCTGCCAGATGTACTGCTTGTTCTCGTCCTTGAGTTTTCTTACCGCCTGGATGGTAGTATCGTTCAAAAGCCATACAGCTTTCTTGCGGTAAGGTGCGCGTAAACTGTGATAAAGGTCGATAAGTTCGTCAGCCGTAATGGTTGCGCCTGCCGTGGTTACGCCGACTTCGCCGCCTTCCTTCTCATCGAAAATACCGAACGGTCTGTCCGTACCCGTACCCGATACAAACGCATCTTCCTCTGCGTTGGAAATCTGCCTCGCAAACTCCTGACTGAAATACGATTCAAGGTCGAATGCCGAGTCGTTCAAGAGTTCTTCCGAAACCTTAATGAGCGCAGTCAGTTTGTGTGCGCCGATGGACTTCTCGGAAAACTTGTGCGTGGTCTCGGGAATCTGTGCGCCTTCGTCCGTCCACGATGCCGCGCCGTGCGCCGAGACAACGGGAATCTTGTGTGCGCCCGATGCCGTTTCAAAGACGTGCGCAAGTTTGCGGATAATGAGCGTGTCGTTCAGCCCGTCAACGAGCGTTCTCTCGAAAGTGTCGGGTACAAGGAAACCGCCATCGGCGTCCGTGCCTTCCGACAAAGCGTTCAAAACATCCGCCGAGGGCATTTTGCTGCGCATAGCGTTCCAGAAGTTCTTTTTATAACCCTTGGATGCTCTGCCCTTCTTCTCGTCTTCCTCGGCGGTTGCCGTCATAGGCTTGCCCGTCAAAGGTGCTGCAACGGGTTTGTTGAGTTCCGCCTCGATTGCTTCCTTGCGTTCTCTGCGCTTGATTTCGGTGGTTAAATCCTCGAGGTCTTTTTCCATCTTGTTGTAGGTGGCATCGTCTTCCGCCGAAAGCACACCATTGTCGTTTGCGTGGGTGTCAAGGAACGACTCCATTGCACTCCACAGTTTTGCCCTGCTGTCTCTTAATTCAGCGATAGTTTTCATTTTTAATTCCTCCAAAATTAAATAAATTTTTTGATTTTTTGAAGCTCACTCATAAGCTCCGAGATTTTCCGTCCCTGGGGAACGGGTTCGTCAGTTGTTGCATTTTTTGCAACTACTGACATTGCCTTGTCTTTCGTTACCTTGGCGGTTATTCTGCCCCACAGTGCGTTGTCCGTCTCCTTGGTGGAAAACATAAACGGCTCGGCGGCGGTTTTCTTTTCGTCTTCCAAAATACCGTCCGCAAAACCAAGCTCTACTGCTTTTCTTACATTCATCCACGTTTCGTTTTCCATAAGGTGGGAAAGCACTGCTCTCGACTGTCCCGTCTTAATTTCGTAAGCATTGATGATGGACTGTTTCACTTCTTCCAACAGGTCGATGGCTTTCTGCATATCGTTGTGATCACCGAACGCCGCAGTCGAAGGATTGTGAATCATCATAAGCGCCGTGGGACTCATCAACACCTTCGTTCCAGCCATAGCGATTACGCTTGCCGCCGAAGCCGCGATTCCGTCAATCTTGACAGTGACTTCCCCTGCATAGTCCATAAGCATCGAGTAAATTTGGCTTGCTGCTACGCAATCTCCGCCGGGACTGTTAATCCATATCGTGACTGCGCCGCTTCCTGCGTTCAACTCGTCCTTGAACATTTGCGGAGTAATGTCATCGTCAAACCACGACTCATCCGCTATCGTTCCGTTAAGCTCAAGAACTCTCTCGGGTGTTTCGCCGTCTTGGTTTTTCCAATTCCAAAACTTCCTCATTGTCTGTCTCCTTTTCGTTATTTTTATCTGCATAAGCACCTGCTTTTTCAAGCGGGAGCATATTGCCGTTTACTAGGTATAAGTCCCCGCCTTGCTCGGGCGATAACTTATCCAAGTCCTCAAGTTCCCGTATATCGTTTGCCGACATCCCGCCGTTCTGCCTTGCGATTGCATATCCGTTCATTCGGCTTTGGTAATCTCCACGCAACAAGCCTTCAAGGTTGAATTTGAAGAAGTATCGCTTCTTCTCATCTTCCGAAAGCAGTGAGCGCGAAAGCGACTGTTCCCAACGAACTACCCACGGGTCAAGTGTGTATTTTACAAACTCAAGGCTCTGTTGCTCGATATTAGAAAAGCTCGACTTTTCAAGGTCTCCAACCATATGCGGTGGCACTCTGAAAATTCGAGCTATTTCGTTGATTTGGAATTTACGGGTTTCAAGGAACTGCGCTTGCTCCGGCGAAATGGAAATCGGCGTGTACTTCATTCCTTCTTCAAGGACTGCTACTTTGCCCGAGTTACCGCTTCCGCCAAATTGCGACTGCCACGCTTCCCGAACCCTAGTCGGGTCTTTAATCGTGCCGGGATGTTCCAACACACCCGAAGGTGCTGCGCCGTTCGCAAAAAACTTACTGCCAAACTCCTCTGTCGCAATTGCCAAACCGATAGCGTTTTTTGCCATTGCTATAGGACTATACCCCACCAAACCATCAAAACCGAGTCCAGGAATATGCAAGACATCCTTTGGTTCAAGCACAACGGACGAGCCGTTCATCGTGTTCGGTTCGCAGTCGCTGCGTGTGTAGGTATAATAGAGTTTTCCGTTCTCGTCCCTATCCACCGACATCTTGTTCGGCATCAATGGATACAACGCAATTATCTCGCCCTTTCCGTTGCGGATTATCTGCGCATACGCATTTCCCCAAAGTAACAAGTGAGTCATCAGCGTTTCCCTGAAAACGAAAGAACTCATCTCGGGGTTCGGTTCATCGTGTAGCAAGTGGTACAAATTACTGTCGATTGCTTTCTCTTTCGAGCCGTCTTCCTTGTATCGGTAAAAGTGCAAAGGTAACCCCGCTACCGCTTCCGAAAGAATTCTTACGCAAGCATATACCGCAGTCATTTGCATTGCGCTGCGTTCGGTTACCGATTTGCCCGAGGACGAATTGCCCATAAAAAAGGTAAAGCTACTACCGACTGTCCTATCTTCGACCTTGGGTGCATCCCTCGACTTTTTTCTGTTCTTGAAAAGTCCCATAATCTCTCCTTAAATAAAAATTAGCCCACGGCTGTCATAGATTGATTCGGTTGATGCCCCGTTGCGTATTGCTCTGTCCAGAGCCATAACGGTTGCAACCGCTCCGTCTATTTTTTCCGTTGACTTTGATTTGTCCATTTTTATGTTCCCGGCAGGGTCTGTGCGAACGCATACATTATCCATCATCCAATGCAGCACTGGCTGACCATTGTGGCGGATTTTCTTGCCAAGCACCAAGTTCATCAGTTCTTTGGTTGCAGGACTCATATCCTTAAACCCCTGCCCAAACGGGATGACAGTGAAACCGAGGTTCTCAAGGTTCTGTGTCATTTGAACTGCACCCCATCGGTCAAAGGCGATTTCCTTTATGTTGTATTTCTTGCCAAGCTCATCAATGAAATTCTCGATGAACCCGTAATGGATAACGTTGCCTTCCGTGGTCTGTATATATCCTTGCTGTTCCCAGATATCATACGGCACATGGTCTTTTGCAACTCTCCGCTCCAAGTTCTCCTCGGGTATCCAGAAGAACGACAAGATGTAATAATTTTCATCCGTATCCGTTGGCGGAAACACCAACACAAACGCCGTAATATCGGTTGAGGACGAAAGGTCAAGTCCGCCGTAACACACTCTGCCTTCCAAGCTCTCGGGCGAGAAATCCGCCTTACACGCCTCCCACTTTTCCATTGGCATCCAACGCACCGCTTGCTTTACCCATTGATTCAATCGCAACTGTCGGAAGGTGTTCTCCTCGGCTGGGTTCTGCCGCGCCGATTCAAACGCCACTCGAACCTTGTCGATGCCTACTGTTATGCCAAGACTGGGGTTCGCTTTTTTCCATACTTTTGGATCCGTCCAGTCATCATTTTCGTCTGCCCCATATATTACGGGATAGAAGGTTGAGTCTAGTTTTCTGCCTAGAATAATGTCCTTGGCTTTTTGGTGTGTTTCGTAGCAGATGGATTTTGTATCCGTTCCCGCAGTCGTGATTAAAAAGTACAGCGGTTGCATTCGAGCATCGCCAGAGCCTTTGGTCATAACATCAAACAGCTTTCTGTTCGGTTGGGTGTGCAACTCATCGAACACAACGCCGTGAATATTGAAACCATGCTTGCTGTACGCTTCCGCCGAAAGAACTTGATAGAAGCTGTTCTTCGGCAGATAGATTATACGCTTGCTTGCCGTGAGTATCTTGCACCGCTTGTTCAAAGCAGGACACATCCGAATCATATCGGCAGCGACTTCAAAGACAATCGATGCTTGCCCTCTGTCCGCTGCACAACCATAAACTTCGGCTCGTTCCTCACCATCTCCGCAAGTAAGCAAAAGGGCAACAGCCGCCGCCAACTCGCTCTTGCCCATCTTCTTCGGTATTTCTATGTACGCAGTATTAAACTGCCGATACCCGTTCGGCTTGATGATTCCAAAAAGGTCTCGAATTATCTGTTCTTGCCAATCGATAAGTTCAAACGGCTCTCCCGCCCATGTGCCTTTCGTATGACATAGGCACTGTATGAAATTGACCGCATAGTCCGCCGCCGACTTGTCATATACGGAGTCCTTGGCTTTGAACTTGGTCGGCACATATTTCTTTAGCTTTCTCAAGTAGCCTTGCCTCCCTTTCTATTTTTGCAAAAGAAAAAGCCGACCTTGTCAGTCGACCTTTCGTTTGATGTTTTCTTTTTTTCGTTATTCCGTCAAATAGCTATCTTGCCCTTTTTAACGTGTCTATCCACTTGCCGTAGGTATTCAATCATATCGTGAATTCGGTAGTCCTTGTTTTTGTCGGCTATCAATCGTTCCTGAACCAAGAACCATCTCATCGTTTCCGAAATGTCCGCGCTTCTCGCCAGTATCGCTTTTTTCAGCTTTTCAGTTACCACCTCGCCACCGCAGTTGGGTTGGACAGCATCGATGTACTCTAGTAGCGTCTCACGAACTTCCGCCGCCTTTATTCCTTTCACTTCTTGTGCTTTGTAGTGCATACCCTCACCTCTTGTTTTTATTTTCGTAGTCAGCAATCGCTGCTATGATTTCTGCTTTCTCCGCTTCCGAAACACCTGCGATATCCAACGCTTCACGAGTTCCGCAAAGCGGGCAGATTTCTTGGTGATTATCGAACCTTGAAATCGCAGGTCGCGCCGTGTAGGTCTTTCCGCATTTCGGGCAAGTCCTGGTCGTTTCCATTCCACACCTCCTAGTTGTAATCGTAAGCGATGATGTCAAAGGCATCACGCTGTTCGGTGTTGCTCGGCTCAATGTTCCAAGCCTTATCGTAGCTCGTTATCACCTTGCCCTTACACTTAATGGTCAGCTTCGCAATTTTTCCGCCCTCAATGCCGTACTTCGATTTTCTGCTGTACTGCATCCCTTCGTAGTGGTAGCCGTTGTTGTTTACGATTACAAAACCTTTGAACGCTTTCATCTCGCCACCTCGTTAATTGAAGTTGCGAAGCACCCAGTCGAGTGCTGCTTGCGCTGACTTGGTCTTGGGTTGAATGTCCCAACCCCTGTCGTAGTTTACGACTTCCTTGCCCGTGCGCTCGTTCTTGATGGTTAGCTTGGAAATCCTACCGCCCTCAATACCGAACTCCGAACCTTCGTCAAACCGCTTAATCCAAAAGCGGAAGGTGCAGCCCGCAATTTGAAGTCTGCCATCGTTCCAAGGGCTGTCATCGTTGGGTTTGCGTTCCTCTTGGTAGCAAGGAACATAAAAGGTTTCTTCTTTGCCGTTGATAACCAAGTGGACTGACCTGGGGTTCTGAAGTCCCCCAGCCGTTCCCGTTACGGAGCCAAGCGAAAGAACCTCGGCGTTTCCGTGCTTCTGCGCTATCTTTTGCAGGCTTGCTATATACTCGTTTAAGGTTACAAATTTTTTCATTTTGAACTCCTTTTGAGGGGGGCTTCCCTCTCCGTTTTGTAGGTGTATATTAACTCTAAAACGAATATATATCCAGTGATATGCGCCACTATTATGCAGATATTTAATTATTTTTTCGGGTTTTTTGCACTACTCTTTCAACGAAAAAACCACCCTTTCGGGTGGCTCTATTTTGCCTTTTTATTTCTTAATTACGGCGGTGTATCGTGCGTAATCATAACCCTCGCTTTCAACCAGAACGCTGATTTTGCTGCCCCTTGCGGTTACTTTTATGCAATGCCATATTCCGTTTTCGTCCACCTTCATTATGCCGCTGTTCACTTTGATAAAATCCTTATCTTCGAGGAAGTTATCGCAGAACGCTGCGAACTCGGTGGGTGTTAAAGTAATGGTCTTTTCGACAACAATCTCGCGCTTGGGTTTTTCCCCACTGTAGCAATTAATGCATTCTTTAGCTGCTTCCCAGTCTTCTACGCTATCTGCCTTTCTTATCATGTATGCTTTCATTTCACTTTCTCCTTCGCTTTTTGTATGTGTATATTAACTCTAATACACATATATATCCAGTGAATTTTGGCATTATTTTGAAGAATAATTTATTTATTTTTTAACGAAAAAACCACCCTTTTGAGGTGGTCATTTCCGTTGGTATTTGGTTCGTTCCTGGCATTAGCTTCCGAAAAGAATTCTGCCCGTTTCGAGAACTTCGTAGTCGTGCAGCACTTCAATGATTCGAGTGATGTCATCGTATTCGTCCTCGGCATACTCGCTCAATTCGTCCCACCATCTGCTCCTCAAAACCTCGCGCCTTTCAACCTTTCCAACCGAGCCGAGGTTGCTGTTGTAGGCTTCGGGGTTGTAGGTCGCTGCCTCTGCGTTGAAGGCATCTTTCAACTTCAACCAAAGTGCGTGTGCCTTGCGGTAGGTCTCGGGGTTCGTTACCCCAGTCTTCTTGGCTACCGAGCCAACTCCAAAGGTGGGGAACTTTACCACCGTATCAATGTTTGCGATTACTTCCTCTGCTGTTTTCCATTCGTATTTGTAGGTCTTGGGTGCTTTCATTTTTGTTTGTCTCCTTCGCTTTTTGTAGGTGTATATTACCTCTAACTCACTTATATATCCAGTGAATTTTGGCACTATTTCGAAGAATTATTAGTTTATTTTTAGCCTTTTTTTGCACCCTTTTCTGCAACGAAAAACCACCCTTTCGGGTGGCTAAAGTCAAGGATATTACGGGGTCAATGCGATTAGAGCTTGTCGGAACAGTAGGTCTTTCCGCTACGTAGATCGATGAGAATTTCGACATACCTGTCTCGTTCTGAACCTTCGCTGCCAAGAACGCATTCCTCATAGAAGTCGATGGCTTCCTGCCTGTCGTCAAAGGTGCGGTCTTTGCCGTAGTTGTGGACGATGACATAGTTCAGCTTTTTGCAGATGTCTTCGCCATATGCAACATTCAAACTGCTGCCGTTGTCCCACTTGACCATTATTGAGCCGATGTCATCAACCCCTCTCACTGTCCCTTTGGTGCCGATGGGCGGTGCTTGCTCATCTTCCATTTTTTCAAGCACCACCCTTGCCCCTACAGGAAACTGCTGACGAAGGCTTTCAAGTTCTCTGGTGTTCATATTGCTTCCTCCATTTTTAAGTATGCGTATATTAACTCTAAACGGAAATTATATCCAGCGATAATTGCAAGAATTATGCTTCTTTTTCATAGAGCTTTGCAATTGCTCTCAACACATATTTGACACAAGGTAATGCCACCCCGTTACCCCACAGCTTATACTCCGCTGCGTCGGAATACGGGTCTTTTATGTACGAAATAATCTGCGACCTGGTCTTCGGTTTTATTGCACTCCCTGTTGTCAAACGATAGGTTTCAAACACCTCCGTCCAGAACTCTATATCTTCTTCCATAGGTTCTGCGATGCCAAGGTTGCGACACCAATCGCTAGGGAAACCTTGAAGTTTTGCGCATTCGGTTGGTGTGAGCCTACGCACGGAATAATCCGCGCCGACCATTCCGTTATGATAGCCGGGGCAAGTGCCGTTCAACACGGTGTTCCCCTTGTTCTTCAGCACATACCTACCCACATCACGACTTGCGCTAGGATCGAATCCGTAAGGCTCGACAACCGCCCCCGGACCTTTCGCCATAAGCGGAGGTTCGAGTTCTTCTTCAAAGGACGGTTTGAACTTTGCGTTTGTACCTTGGTTGAAAGCATCACGCCCCACCCCATAGCTCGGTGCGTTTATGACATTGGGGTCTTTGTAATCCCTAGCCATAAGCGTAGGCGATTTCTCTTTCTCTACATCAGTGTAGCTTCCCGTTGTCATGCAGTAAACGGCAGGTTCACCACCGTGCGTACAAGTCAAGGTCGGTGCCTGGTTTTTTGGAACATTGCAAGCCGACTTCCCTCCGCCTTGGTCTACTGCGTAAACTTCATCGCTACTGTCGGAAGGGACGTGTTCTTCCACCACGGCAATTCCGCCTTGGTTACAAGTGGGGTTTCCGCCGTTCCCGTCAAGCGTTCTCGAAGTTTCCGCTTCGTAGACTCCGCTGTTAGGGTTGCTCGACTTCATTGAGTTGCTGTCCTTTGCGCAAATGCCAAAGGTGCGCTGAATCACGCAGTTGAAGTTGTCCTTGTCGGGCATCCGTTGATTGCCACCTGCGTTCTGCTTTGTGAGCGTGGGCGAAATTTGTCCACCATCCCAATTGCAAGGTTCAAAGAGCGTCTGGTCGTTATTGCAAGCAAGCGTAGCCGATTTGTCTTTTTGAATCAACGGCCCCTTGCCACCACCTTCACAGCCACTGCGGATTTTCATCAGAAGCGGAACACTGTTTTTTCTATTTTCAGAATCGACCACAAAAGGCTGATTGTTTCCACCCATACCATAAGTCGATGCTACTGTAGGTGCAACTTTTAACGGCCCCCTATATCTTGTGTCTTGACTGTGATTCTCATAAACCTCGGGTAGCTCATTATCAGTTTGTTCTTCGTTTAAAACAAGCGGAACATTCCCTCCGCCTGTTCCCATTCGAGAAGTGAGCGTTTGAACTTTGCCATCCTCTGCAATTTTTACTCGGCTGTCCGTAGGATGGTTTTCCAATGCCACCGCTGCCGGGACTTTCCCCGCTCGTATCGTGGGTGATGTTTCTTCTTCGTAGCCAATGCTCCTGGACTGCGCTGAATGCTCGGTATTGAAACCCGCCGCCATAACACACGGAGGATGGTGCGCTTCTGCGCGAAGTGCCGCAACCTTGTCTTTGGTTACGCCCATTCGGCTTCCGCCTTGGTCGTTGAGAACCACTCCGTTTCTGCCAGAGGACATTCCGCAGTTCACACCGAGCGTTGCTTCAACATCGCCCGTTACGCTTCCGTTATACCCATCGAAGCCTGCCGCTCGAGCGCAAGTTTCAGCACCTCTGGCAGTTCCTTCCCTCGTATCGCTGCTCTCCGCAAAATCCCTTGACACGCCTTCGGACTCAAATAGTATTTTGCCTGCACATTCGCTTCCAAAATCTGCGACAAGGTAGATTCTGCGACGTCTTTGAGGGACTCCGAAGTATTGCGCATCGATTGTGCGCCAGGCGAGAGAGTAACCGTTTCCCACGATTTCTCCCGCATAAGTCCACTTCCCGTCTGCAGGTTCAGGTATAAGTATTTCTGGTTCTTTAACGGAGCAGACTGCTTCGAGAACCGAGCGGAAGTCTTGTCCCTTGTTGGAGCTGAATGCTCCGGGGACGTTTTCCCAAACAATGAACCTTGGATATTTTCCATTTGTTTTACTCCTCATTTCTTTGATGATGCGTATGGCTTGGTAGAAAAGGTTTGACCGCTCTCCGTTTTCCAAACCCGCACGTTTTCCCGCAACAGATAAATCTTGGCAAGGCGAACCGAAAGTGATTATGTCCACGGGTTCAACCTCGCCACCATCTATCTTGGAAACATCCCCGTAGTGCTTCACATTGGGGAAGTGCTTATTCGTTACGGCAATCGCAAACGGCTCGATTTCGGACTTCCACTTGGGTTCAATGCCGCAAAGCACTCCCCCAAGCGGAAAGCCACCCGAGCCATCAAACAGACTGCCCAGTGTTAACTTCTTCATTTTCGTTTAACTCCTTCACGAGTTCCTTGTAAGGTATCTGCTGTCCGCCACGGATGCAGTAAACGTTCTCGGCATCGTTGGTGTTCTCCACATACCTGCGCAAGATGACCGATGCGTACTTTTCGTCAAGTTCCATCGTGTAGCAAATGCGGTTAGAAAGTTCGCAAGCCATAAGCGTAGAACCACTCCCACCAAAGGTATCCACCACGATTGCGTTTTCCTGCGTTGAGTTCTTCAACGGATAGGAAAGCAAATCAAGCGGTTTACTGGTGGGATGGTTCTCGTTGCGCTTCGGCTTTTTGAAGTTCCAAATCGTAGTCTGCTTTCTGTCGGAATACCAACTGTGCTTGCCGTTTTTAAGGAAGCCGTACAGCACAGGCTCGTGCTGCCATTGATAGTCACTGCGCCCAAGAACGAGCGAGTCCTTAACCCATATGCAGCACCCCGCTAGGTGGAAGCCTGCGTTGGAGAATGCGTTACGGAAATTCAAACCTTCGGTGTCAGCGTGGAAAACATATCCCGCCGCCCCCGGTTCTGCGTGTGCGACCATATTCTTGAAAGCCGCAAGCAAGAAGTTGTAAAACTCCTCGTTCTTGAGCGAGTCGTTCTGTATTTTCAGTCCGCTCGATGATGTGAACGATACTCCGTAGGGCGGGTCGGTAAGGATAAGGTTTGCCTTCTTCCCGTCCATCAGAAGGTTGACATCGGCTTCGTTGGTTGCATCGCCGCAGACAAGTCTGTGCCTTCCGACAACCCACACATCACCACGCTCAACGAAGGATGCCTTCTCGAGTGCTTCCGTAAGGTCATAGTCATCGTCTTCCACTTCGGCTTTAACGTCCGCAAAAAAGTCTGCGAGTTCCTTTTCGTCAAAACCCGTAAGACCAAGGTCGAAGTTGAGACCTTCCAACTCCTGCAATTCCACACGCAAGAGTTCTTCATCCCAACCCGCATCAAGCGCCATTCGGTTGTCCGCCAAAATGTATGCTTTCTTTTGCGCTTCGGTGAGATGGTCAACGAACACGCACGGTACTTCTTTGATGCCTTCCGCTTTCGCCGCCATAACTCTGCCGTGTCCTGCTATGATGGTCAAATCCCTATCAACGATGACTGGGTTAATGAAGCCGAACTCACGCAGCGAAGAACGCAGTTTCAAAATCTGCTCCTGGCTGTGGGTTCTGGCATTGTTCGCATACGGCACGAGCTTATCGGTTGCGACAAGCGTGAGTTCGGTAGTCGTATTCATTACACCAACCCCCACTCTGCAAACTTCTCGAAACCGCCAAGGTCGAAGATGAACTCCCTAGCAATCTCCACGATTTCGTTATAAGGTTTTCCGTCTATGTACTCGTCCCCGATTGCACAGCACAGTTCCACAGGTACTCCCGTTTCCTGTGCTTTAATGAATGCATACACATTCACGCTCACATCCGCCTTCGACAAGTCCTTACCATGCAAGCCACCACCCGTTACCGAGTCCGCCATATCCGAGCCGAGCTTGCGGTTGGTTGCGCCCGTGTCAACATCAGTGCCACCAAACCAATCTCCAAGCGGATTGACCTCTGCCGTTTTATACTTGCTTGAAAGTTCCGTGCTTCTCGCTTGGCTTTGGCAAATAATGAGCCTTTCGCCATTCAGGATGTATTTCCCGTCAGTGGGATACGCAGCATAGATTTCTCTTGCCACTCTTGCGAGTTCTTTCTGTTCCTTTGTAAGCGGTACACCCCTGAATATGCCGTTGTCACCGCAGCGGAAACCATCCGCCTGGTTCTCTGCGAGATGCTTGTCTTGCGGCACTTCAACATAATCCACAGCGACATTACCCGCAATGCGTTTTACGAGTTCCTTGACTTCCGACGTTGCCAAGCACACCGAACTTTCTGCGATTATATGGCACTTGCCGTGTCCGATAAGGACTTCAACCGCAATCTTGGGATTGTCCTGGTTCTTGTACGCAAGGTCAACTATCGCTCCCGCAATTCGGTCTGCCACCTTATCGGGATGACTAGGGTTTACTTTTTCAAACATTGTTACTTCCTCCTGGTGTTAAGTAATCTTTCCATCAAATCGTCCTGTGGGTTCGCGCCCGAATAATCAACCGTGCAGTTGTCCTTGACGATTTGATAAATTTCATTCCATTGCCTTATGGCTTGGTTCATGTACTGAATGCCAATATTAATGAACGGCGAAGGTATCGGCTTACCCGTGGTAGGATGCCTACCGAGCATACCGAGTTGGTTCGTCATCTCCTCGCACTGAATCCATCTCGCAGCGCAGACAGCGTATCGCTCAATAAGTTGCGGAGACACAATTGCCGTGCATCCTATCTTCTTCAACCACTGCCAAGTTTCAGTGTAGATTTCCTTGGCTTGCAGTTCACCACCGTCTCTCTGCTTTGCGGAAAGGAACTCGTGGGGTTCGGGCATCTCCACACCTTCTGTGTCGGGAATATCCAGAACCTTAATTGTTTTGCCACTGCCTTCTGCAAGTTTATCAATGGCAGGCTTCGGCTTTCTGCCAGCACCATTTCTTGCACCGCCTTTTCCGCCGATATTATTCGATTTTGTTGGCACAAAGCCACCTCCTTTCTCTCGCCCAAAGGCATCGAAATTGTGACCTTTGAGCGGGAATTATTTTGGAAATCAGCTAGGCTTTAATTACCCTTTTGATTTCGACGTTTTTGCGTAAGAAACCCCACGCCGATGCCCAAATAAAAAATCGTAGAGATTTGACCGCCCTACCCCTAACGCTCGGAAGGATGACGGTCACCAAGTTCGATATGGATTTTATTGTGGCAACTTCTGCACAAACTCATTAAGTTGCTGTCTGCATTCGAGCCGCCTCGGTTGACGGGTAAAATGTGGTGAACTTCTTCCACAGGTGTCAGCCGCCCTTCTGCAAGGCATCTCTCACAAAGCGGATGCGCTTTGACGTACCTTGCACGGATGCGCTTCCATTCTCGTCCATACTTCTTGTTGTGGTCGGAACTGCGCTGATATTTGTTGTAGCTGTTCACCGCCTGGCTCTTGTGCTTTGCACAGTAGGTTTCGTCCGTAAGATTTGGACAGCCAGGGAAGGCGCACGGTTTTTTCGGTTTGTGCGGCATACTGCCCTCCTTCATAGTTCGCGAAAAAAACATCTCCTATTATGGAGAGCAGAATTATCTGTTCTACTACCACAATAGGAGGTGCCGTTATGGACACGATTTTTGAAATAAAAATCAAGTCGTTAGAAGTTGCTATTGATAGACAAGCGTTGCGTATTCTGCACAACGGAAGCCAGGTATTCAAAATCAGCCACATTGAAATCAAATCACTGGCTCTGCTCGTCATCAATAAGGTAAAGCAACTTCAAGAAAGCAAAGAAATCCAATAAATAATTAAGGGGTGCGGTTAATTCCGTTCCCCTTGATTATTACTCAGAATGCGCTAAAATTTTATGCGCATTTCCATTGCATAGAAAAAGGCTCGTGAGCTTTCGCCCACAAGCCTCTGTGTGATTTTCCACGATACCATTTTAACATAAGGAAAGGTATCTCACAAGTACCATCAAGTGCCACTCAGGCACCATATAAGTACCATTGAGTGCCGACTTTCTAAAATACTGTTCGCATTCAACAATTTTCTACAATCTTGGGAATAAAATTCATACAATCTTGGGAATTACTTTGTGTTTTCAGAAAAAACCGCACCCTTTCAAGTGCGGTTCGGTTGTTGATTAAGTTATCTTCTTCAATACCCTTGTGTAATCTTTCTTGCCATTGAACACAGCGTTGATATAGACCTTCGCTAAAGACTCATCAACCGTATAGAAAATCAAATACTCTTTATGTACCAGAAACCTATACCCTGAACTCGACAAAGTCCTATCCTTTGGTATCGCCCCTGACATAGGAAAATCCACAAGTCTTGCACACTGGTCCGTTAGTTCTCTGACAAATCGCTTTGCAATTTCTTTATTCTTTGACTCTTCTGCGATATAAACTGCAATGTCTCTTAAATCCGATTTCGCTGTATCGGTGAATTCTATCGTATATTTCATAATTCGATTTTATCAATATCCCTCAAGATATCTTCCACCGCCGAACTCATCGGTTGCACTCTGCCAAGTTTGATATCATCTTGCGCTTGAGCCAAGTGTGCGTAAAGTTGCAATCTTTCTTGCATCTCTGCTATTTGACGCTGTTGTTCCAAAAAGTCATTATGACTCATCAGCACAGTATCTTCACGCCCATTGACGGTTATCGCCACTGGATGCTGATGCGCTATTGCCGCTATCTGTGCATAGTTCGTCCTTATATCCTTTGAAGGTCTAATCGAGATTTCTCCGCTCATAATTTCACCTCGCTTTATTTGGTAGTCATATTATACCCTAATTTGACAACCTTGTCAATAGTATTTTATGCAAAAAACAAAAAAATAAGCACCGCATAACAGATTAAACGAGAATCTCTCATCGCCCCTGCCTCAAACGGTGCTTAAAAATAGTATATTCAAAAACGACAACTATGTCAATCATTCTGGAACTACTATTTTGCTTATTGCCTCCCTATGCCATCGCATTGCAGTCGTCTTTGCGATAGAGAGTTTTGCACAGACCATCCCCCACTCTAAATCTTGCAAATATCGAAGTATCAACAGTGCCTTGTAATCTTCGTTTGACAATTCTTCGATTACGCTTGTTATTTCGGCTTGAAGATTATCACGCTGTTCTTTCAGCTTTTCAACTTTCTCTTCAAGTTCGAGAACCTTATGCACCATTTTCGTAAACGGCGCATCAGTGCTTCGACTTCTGCTTACCCTCGGTTCGTCATTTGAGGAACTTGACGGAGAGCAAGACAGTTCTCTATAAAAGCCGATATTCGTTTCTAGCTTTGCTATCTGCCGCCCAAGCACTGCTGCCTGCGACAAGTATTCCTCCTTTGTCATTACTTCTCTAACTCCTTCAATTTTGCTATGAACTTCGATTGCGGAATAATCGATAAATCGAGAAACCATCCACTTTTTGCAAAGTCCATTATGCTCTCCATTTCTGCTTCGGCTTTTTTCCGCATTATCGAGCCTTCGGGGTAGGTCTTATGTATTTTCACGCACTGTTTATAGTCCGTTAGTGCTTGCATCACGATTGCTGCCGCCAAACCTCTAACTCCTACGCTATCCATTGTTGATAACCTCCTCCGTGAATTTGCCTAGCTGATTTACTTCAATGAGTATTCCACATTCGTCTTCGTACACCCAGCTCTTTTCCGCAGTCTCTCTTACAACCTGCGCATCGTCTATCCAAAACCCTACTTCCGTCATACAGTCCTTGAGCATTTTTTCGAGATTGTCGGTATCGGGTTTCGTTATCCGCCACTCGTTAGCCTTATGCGACTTGCCTTTCGGAAACCGCCACGAGACTTTCAGCTCAATTGCACCCTCCATCGGTTCTTGCGGTTTGAAAGGTCGCAAATGCCGGATTATTTCCGCTTGCGCAACCTTGACATTTTCGGGTTTATAGAAAAAAGGTCTACCGCGCACTATTTTGACCTTGCGTTCTTGCGCCGTTACTGTCGGCGGAATCATAAAGAGAAAAATCTTCATTTCTGTTGCCTCCTTGTTTTTTTCAGAAAGGTTAAGAGCCAATAAACGGGAGGTGCTTGGGGATAGGACGGACTTTGAGTCCTATCCTACAACCCCTCTCCGTATTGGCGGCGTCAGTTGCTATTTATAAGCCCTTTCTGCCAGTTTTTTCTGCCGCCAAAATTGCGCCTTCTGCCAATATCACTTTTTGCGAGTTATTAAGCCTTTATGAGTCGCATATTCATCTGCGAATTCCGTAACTCTCGCTCGTACCGTCCGCTCGGCTATACCCAAGTATTCCGCTATTGTCGATGCCGGGCAAGTTCCATCAATTGAAACGTTTATATCAAAGGCTCTGTCGAACTCCTCCTTACGAAGCTCTGGTGTCTGCTTGCGCTTACCGCTCTTTGTAAGATTACTTTTGGGGTCTCCTTCGCTATATAAGCCGCCAAGTATGCCTTGCTCATCAACTCGGTGAATCGGGTATTCGAACCAGAAGTTGCGAGGCTTGAAGTTCGGGAACTCTCGAAGTGAGCATTCTAATCGCCAAGCCGTAGAGTTGAGATTATCGGCATTTTCGTTCAAGAACTCTTCGCTAGTTTCGAGCTGAATCATATCGAGTTGCGCATCGGGGTCTCTTGCGAAAACTCCACTGCCGGATGCTCTGTCCATTGCCTTTTTATAGCCTTGCGCGCCCTTCGAATGGTGATGGCAGTAAATTGTAGCGCATCCAGAAACTTGGCAGATTTTATCAAACTGATTACAGAACTGCCCCATTTCAGAAGCGTTATTTTCATCCCCAGTAATGACTTTATAAATGGGGTCGATTATGACCGCATCAAAGTGCTGACTGCTTACCCTTCGCAGCAGTTTCGGTACAAGCTTGTCAAGCGGTACGGCGTGACCGCGCAAATTCCAGATGTAAATATCATTTGGGTATTGCGGCTTGATATTCTGTGCCTTATAAATTTCCGAAAAGCGGTTGATGCACGATGCAGGGTCTATTTCGAGATTGACATATATGACCTTGGATTTCTTACACTCGAAACCGAGCCATTTCTTGCCTTCCGCCATTGCCACAGCAAGCTCCATCAATAGAAACGACTTACCCGCTTTGGACGAACCCGAAATGAGCATTTTATGTCCGCAACGCAGAACGCCCTTGATGAGTTCGTCCGGCAGCTTCGGCGGATTTTCGAGTGCTTCACCGAGTAGCGTGAAAGCGGGCAATTCGTCATCCGCACCTTCGACATAGTCGAGCCAATCTACCCAAGACCGCCTTCCTATATTCGTTGCAATAAGCGTTTGCATCTGCCCGTTCCGCGTAACCCCAGGCATACGAGAAAGCCGAGACGGATTTCTGTTCTGCTTGTCTACCTTCAGTCCGTTCTTTTCAAGATAGTCGTAAAGGAAATCGACACGCTTACGATATTCTTCGTAGTTTTCTGCATCCACCCTCACAATAGCGTGAAGGCTCTTTCCACCAGAGTGCGTGAGCGTTGCAATCGGTAATTCGAGCTTGCGGTAAAGCGCATCTTGCTCGGGTATCGGCATATCATCGCTTTCTACAAGCGCATAGGAAAACCGAGTAACGTTTTCGTTTTTAACGCCCATTCCATCAAGCGGATTAAATCGCACCCAGGCACCGCAGTCCTTTTTCCAATCCCCAATGGTTGCACCGAGGTCGTTCGGGTACTTGCGGATTTGCGCAATAAGTTCCGCTGCCGTGCGGTCATATACGCCCTTGCTCGGCATCCATTTGCCTTCGTTGTCTTTCCAGACATCATTTGAAACATAGCCAACCAGGTCATTGGGTTCAAACAAGGTTTCAAGAAACTTTATAAGCTGTTCTGCCGGGGACTGCGTTTTCGGCAATTCGTATGTTACCCCGTCCCCGTCATACTCAATGACATCGTTCCAGTCCATACACCCATCGCCTTCAAAGGCGTGAGGTGTGAACCCGCGCTCTTTCGCCATCTGCACTATCGTTCCGCCCGACACTGGTTTTGCCGAACCCGTGAAAGACTTCCACTTTCTCTCGCACTCGCCAGGCTTATACCGCTTGTCCGCTTGACTCCAACTATCCCAAACAGTCCAGTCGTAGCCTTCGGTCTTTAACGCCATACCAACCTGCACCCATTCTTCATAAGAAGTCGATGCCGCATCAATGTATTTCAGTGCTTCGAGAATGTTGTTTTCCATTATGCCTTCGCTCCTTCGGGTACATATTTAGAGGGGTCAATGCCACGGGGCAAGAACCATCTGTTATTTGCAATTCTTGTTATCATCTTGCTTGCCGCTTCGAAACTCCAAGTACCCACATGGTAGAAACCGTAACGTTCCAAACAGCGTATCTGCTTCGGCGTTGCAAGTCCCTCAAACTGCCGAGTTTTCAGCTTGTCGATGATAAGCGTTGCTAAACCACAGTTCGTTACGCTCTCGGGATAGATGCCGTGCATTTCAAGGTAATCGAGCTGCCGTTCCGTGGGCGGAGACATCTCCCAAGCGAAGGTCGGCGTGTAATTTGCCAAGTCCTCCGCAGCAATCGAAAGCGCATATTGTATGGGGTCAACCAACTTTCTCTGACGCTTCTTCATAGCTTCAAGCTCACGAGCAAGGCTCTCTTCCCTTTCACGGATGACATCGCTCTCCGCTTCATCCTCCGCAGCGATTAGGTCGATACCGCTCTCGTTGTCCATCATTTTTTTATCGATGCGAGCGGCAATCTGCTCGTCTTTTGAAATAAGCGCCGAAGGTCTACAAAGGTCGTGCCGTTCTGTCATCCAAAGGAAATCAAGCAAAAGAAGCTCTTTCTTGTTGGGAGACAGTCGCATTCCCCGTCCGACCATTTGTTGGTATAAACTGCGAACCTTCGTAGGTCGTAACACAATGATGCAGTCTACACTGGGGCAGTCCCAACCTTCCGTCAGCAACATCGAATTACAAAGCACATCGTATTCGCCGTCTTCAAAGTTTTTGAGTATTTTGTCTCTATCTTTGCTTGCGCCATTGACCTCGGCAGCTCGGAAGCCGTGAACATTCAACAGCTCACAGAAATTCTGCGATGTTTTGACGAGCGGTAGGAAAACCACTGTCTTTCTGCCCTTGCAATAGTTCAACATTTCAAGAGAGATTTGGTTTAAGTAAGGTTCAAGCGCACTGCCGATTTCGCCAACAGCATAGTCCCCGTTGGAAAATCCGACATTCGCAATATCCAATTCCAAAGGAATCATCTGTGCTTTTACAGGGCAAAGGAATTTGTCTCTTACCGCCTGGTTGAGTGTGTACTCAAACGCCTTGCTGTCGAAAAACTTACCGAGACTCTTTTGGTCTGCTCTGTCCGGGGTTGCCGTAACGCCGAGAACCTTTGCGGTATCGAAATAGCCGAGTATGCGTTGGTAGCTTTCGCTCATACAGTGATGAGCTTCGTCCACTACTATCAAATCGAAGTAGTCCTTGGGAAACTTCGCCAGCCTTCGCTCCTGACACAACGTTTGCACCGATGCCACCGTTACTCGCTCGAATCTGCCAAGCGAAGTTGACTCGGCTTTTTCAAGCGCAGTGTCCAACCCACAAGCGAACTTCAATTTGTCCGATGCTTGGTCGAGCAACTCTCCGCGGTGTGCAAGGATAAGTGCGCGCTTCCCATTCAAGACACTACTTTCTACTACTTTCGCAAATACTATCTTGTTACCCGTACCCGTAGGAAGCACAACCAAAGTATGGTTATGCCCCCTTTGGAATTCGTCGGATACGGCTTGGATAGCACTCGACTGATAAGGTCGAAGTTCTATCATTTAGCACCTCGCTATTAGAACGGGATGTCCCCATCGTCATCGCAAACGACAAGATTATCGATTGCCGTGAAAAAATCGGGATTGTAATCGTAGAACTTATCGATGTCGTTGATGGTTTTTTCCTCGCCGCTATTGTTGGTATAGGTTCTCTGCTTGAAATGCGCTCTGCCCTTGCTGCCGACAACCTTATTCCAGTCCATAACGAGCTTTTCGCCCGCTTTCTTCTGTCCAATGCAACGGAAGAAGGATGCAATACGCCATTCGAGCGTTCTGTAAAGCAGTAAGTCGAACCTTACCACGCAAACGCCTTCTTTCGTCTTGACTTGCACGGTAATCGTTGCCTTGTTGCAAGCGGGAACTTTCTGTCCGCCGGGGAATCTGCCGCGCTCGAAGTTTGTAACGATGAAGTTGTAATCGCCCTCTTCAAGCAATACGAACTCCTGTCCGTCCGATTCGATGGTATCGTTCCAATCCATCATGTTCTTGTCTTCCATTATTCGTTTCCTCCGTTATTGTTTTCTTTGATTGTTTGCACGATTTTTTTGAAATTGGGAATCACCCAACGATTGAAAAATTCGGGAGCGTATTCTTCAAGGATAGTCCCTTCGGGATAGTGTCCCTTGGAAACCACAAGGCTTTCAAGCTGACCTTCCGTGATGCCGCTGTCCGCCACGAGTTTCTTGACCTTTTCTACAAGGTTCTCTGCCTTCAGTTCTTCCTTCTTGGGTGTATTTTTCTTTGTGGGGACATCGGTGAAAAGATGTGCGATTGCCGCAAAGTCAAGGTCAAGCTCGTCGGGAAGGTCAAATCTGTTTTTCGCATCCCAGCACGGGTTGTGAGTCGTGTACATTACACGCTTGCCGCCTTGCGCTTTCTTTGCGTTATTTTCCGTAGTAACTACGAAAGTCTTATAGTTACAGAACAGGAGCATATCGCACCATTCCTTGATAAGCGGCGCAACCTGTCTTGTGAGTTTGGTTTCGTATCTGTCGAAAGCACCTTGCTCATCGGGAAGCTCGAACTTTCTCGGTTTGCCGTGTGCGATGATTACAGGGTTGATCCCAACTTCCGTGAGCTTGTTTAAGAGTTTCAGGAACTCGCCAAACTCCTCTTGCAAGTAGGTATAGCCTTTACCGTAGCCAAACGACTCGATGCTGACTTGGCGGTACTTCGCACAAATATAATCGATGCAAAAACTCTCCGCCCAGTCTGCCGTGTCGATAACGAGACTCTTGCATACTTCAGGGTAAGCTATGACTTCCTTGACTGTTGCAAGCAGTTCTTCCCAACCCGTAATCTTGATACGGCGAACGTCAAGTCTCGAAGTACCGCCTTCGGTATCCAAGAATAAAGCGTTCGGGAACTTTGCGGCGAGAGAGCTTTTGCCGACACCTTCTGCGCCATAGATGACTGTTTTGATAGGCGTTTTCTCTACGCCTGTGGTAATGTTTAACATTGGTTTTTATTCTCCTTTTTTGATAATGATTTCGGTTCTTGAATCCCCTTCGGGGACGAGTGTGGGTTGTCCTTTTGGACGAGTTACATAGTTGCCAACCAAGGTGTCGAACTGCGACTTGCCGACCATTTTTTGAATGTCGCTTATTGACAGCAGTTTCTTGGTGTAAGGGTCATACCCCGCATCGGTCAGTATTTTTCCAACGGCAACTTCGTCTGTTATCTTGCGCTTGGTCTGCGATTCCACGAGCTTGAACCCCAACCATCTGCGACCTTGCTCTATGGCTTTTTTCAGCGCATACTCCTTGACTGCTTCCGCATAGGCAATGACACTGTCGAGCTTCGGCAACACCGCTTCTATTTCCTCATCGGTCATAAGGTTCGGCTGTTTCATCTCGCCCACCGCACTGAAAGCCTCATCGTGGCGAGTTCTGCACGTTGCCTTCCCTGGGCAGTATTTGCACCACCAGCCACTTGCTGACTTGGGATTTTCGCTCATAGCGTTTTGCGCTGCCGGAACAAGTACATCTTTCTCCCACGCTTCGAGCTGTTCCGCCGTTACCGCGATTTCCGAAAAGTTATGAATACGCTCTTGGAAGATAACAAGACGTATCTGCTTTATGGGGTACACATCCTTGAATGCCTTGTACGCATACAGACCATAAATGGCAAGTTGACTGTTGAGCTGTCCGTCTTCTTCGGCGGTTACTTTGATGAACCCAGTCTTGTTGTCTATGACTGTTAACGTATCTCCTGCGATGATGCAACAGTCCACTGTGCCGTGGGTATCGGGCGCATAGTCCATTTCGAGATACTGCTCGATAAGCACAATAGGTTCTTTTCCCGTTCGCTTCCTTTCAAAATCCACCTGTTCCACAACATAAGTCGAGTAACTTTTTGCGAGATATTCCATCTCATCGTTGTAAAGATTGAGTGTTTTCTTTAACTCTCCCGCTATGGGCGCGACATTTGCATCGTAAGCCGTAAGTTTCAAAGACTCGTTGATGTACGCCTCCGCAAGCGCGTGGGTTTCTGTGCCGAACTGTGCGGCTTCACTGCCTTCATCTTCTTCCTTGTTTGCGAGGAACTTTGCAGCGAGTCCGCAGTGTACCCATTCCTTTGCACTGGGTGCTAGTATGCTATGCGTTCTCGGTGGCATTGCTCGTCCCTCCCGTATCTGAACTCTCGTCAGCTTCGACACCATCGATATCGGCTTTGAGTTTCTCCATCCCAACTGCATCGTTGGGTTGCTTGGTTACCTTGACATTTATTGCTTCGTCCGACTCGATAACCACTTTTACCTTTGCCATAAAATTACCTCCTGTTTTGTTAGGACTTATGCCCTTCATTACATAAGGAGTGGCAGCAGAGAAATTTCGGGTATCAGTGCAAAATTTCTTTTATTTTTTTTAATCCTCTGAAAAAGGACATAAAAAAACCTCTTATGCATTGCTAGTGCATAAGAGGTAAATTAGTTTTTATTTCATTTTAGTTCGCAAAAATTTGCGAGAATTTTTTTAAGGAAGAGTCCACTCTACTTTTTCTATTGCGTTAAGCTGTGCATTCCACGCATCTAGTCCCTGGTCATAGTATTCACGGATAAGGAAGTCATATGCTCCATCCATCTCGGTTGACAAATTAAGTCGCTTACCTGCAACTTCCAGGAGTTTGTGCGTTACGATAGGATGCAAATGCATTGCAGCGCAGATTGCCAACACCTCGCCTTTGCTGGGTTCCTTTTCACCAGACAGAAATTGTGCGATTTTATGGTCATTGATGTAACTTTCACTGTACAAACTATTATTGCTGAAACCATTTTCTTTCATTAAAAAAGCCAAAGACTCTGCAAATGAACCGTTCATATTTCTGACAAGATTGTTTGCTTCCTGTATTTCAAAAATCTCATCGCTTAAATCCGCTAATTGCGATGCACTTTCTAGTATTGCAGAGTTATGTTCATCCGCTGAATTTACATTGGAATTGAACTCCTTCCCCCTACTTCTAGCAAGGAAGCACATCGAATAATATCGGTCATTGAAGCTGTTATGATTTTTTCTCTCATGGTTAAAGACAAGACAGCACTCATCCATATGTTCGAGCGCATAATCTGTCAGTTCTTGCTTGCCAGTCTCTTTGTCTTTATAGGTGTACTTTTTATTGTTTATGACAAAGAAACCGCTAGCATAAACAATCGTCCGCTTTTCGAGGCAATCCCGAAGTTGCTTGTTAATCGTTCCATTTGCCACGGCATCATAGAAACTTGCCGAGAAGGATTGTTCAGGTTTAATCTTTGATGCGTTATAAAGATATGATTTCGTATGGCTATTGTCTATGTAATCGTGAATGCCCTTTAAATAATCATATCCCAATTCGAGCAACCGAATTTTGACGGAAGTTATTGTAACATCGAAAAATGTAGCTAGCCTATTTATAGTTTGCTCGTAAACTTTAACGAGACTGGTTTCGCCACTTGATATCACCTCTGCCTTTATTTGCTCGAATTTCAGCTTGGTCATATCGGCGGGCATAAGGATGCGCGGTGCGAGAGCATTTGCTTGCCACTCCATCCACTTGTATTCTTCCATCAAACTATCGTCTATGGTTTTTATATCTTCACCCAAGACTGTACAAGTAATATTTGACAGCGAAGAATTAAGTAAATGCAGTAAAGCAAAGAATTTCCTATGCAGTTCCCAGTGAACACACTCGTGTACAATGGTATTATTTAAAGACCCAACTCCATAATAAAAGAATGCATTGTTGTCACAAACAATAGTTCCGCGCTTAATCGTTACGGGTTTTCCATCTTTGTCCTTTGCATTTTTATCTATGAAATAACACTTACCGAACACCCCACCTTTAAGGTGTCCTGTTAGCACCTTTACCCCCATTGCCTTTACTAGTTTTGCAAGGGGTAACGCCATAGGCACTTCCAGAGCTTTGGGATAGTATTTTTTCAAAATTTGCGTTGCGTGATATTCTAAATCTTTCTCTTGAATATACGGAACGAAATTCTTTGTGGAAGCGGCTTGAATTCTAAAGCTCTCTCTGTCCTCAAGCAATCGAACATCGACAACTTCCATATCCTGGAACTGGTCTATGAACCTTGCTTTCAACTTCATACTCAACCAAAGTAAAGCTGTGTCTTGGTCGATGTCCCCTTTGCGCTTACCATACGCATAACCAGTTATAATAACAGAAACCGATACCGCACAGTGAATATAAACATAGTCATCTTTCAATGCTTCCGTATAAAGGCTAGTAATAGTACAAGAATCTAACTCCGGTTCTTCTGTTGTGAAAGGAATATAGTTGGTTTTGAAATCTAACTTGTGTTGCGCAATATAACCCGAGGCGGATTCTGCCAACAAGTCGTAAAAATTATCGGTGAGATATTCAGCTAAAGTCCTATATTTCGTCTTCGCCACTTTCCCTTCGCTCCTTTTGATTTATTATATCAAAATTGGAGCATAAAAGCAACTTTTCTACATATGCCCTTGTTATTGCAGAATATCTTTTAATTTTTTCAAAATTCTCTGCAACCGTTCTGTGAACGAGCTGTTGGCAATGCCGAGCGACTTGGCAACTTCACTTTTTTTTTCGCCGTTGAAATATACTCGGCGGATGATTTCTTGTTGTTCTGCAGTAAGTTGCGAAATAGCCTTGCACAATTCCGCCTTTTCCTCGTCTTCTTCCAAAGTGTCTGGGGCGGCAAACTGTACACCTTGCGCTTCCATTGCTTCGAGCGAACAGTTGTGTTTTCTATTCCTCCAGTCTTGTCTCCACTGCTCACGCTTGCTCTCCGCTTCAATCTCCAAGTACGCCGAAGCAAAGCTCTCCTCTACTTCAATCTCCGTTACCTTACCGTTGATTTCACATTTGATAGTTGTCATAAAAAAGCACCTCCGCTTGAATTTCTTGTTCAAGACAGAAGTGCCTTTCTATCCGCCGAAAAGAGCGCGACAAAATTAAGGTGGTATTACTTCCATCTTGATTTTGTAGCTCTCCCGATTGCGACGGCAAAGTTACCTATTAATTTTATTTTGCGTACCCACGCAATTTCCGAGTAGCTAGTTCGGATGAGTACGCACAAATTATACAATTTTTATTTTTCTGTGTTTCGCAGATTTTTGCGAACCTTTTTACGATTAAATTGTAGCCTGTAAAATGTCCGCTTTTGTCCGCTTTTTACTTTGCACCCTAGAAAACAAAAAAGGCTACCGACAAACGATAGACTCCCTCTCTGGGAATTCTCGTTCATCGGTAGCCTCTCAAATAATCTTTGGATAAACCTTAAACCGCCTTATTGCATAGTATCCGCTGGGTTTATACTTGTCCCTATTTCAGACCGACCATCGTCCTGTTGCAACGTTTTTTATTAAATTGTGATTTCCGTTATTGAATTAATACTTCGCCTTCGGGTGCGAATATGTCCATTTGAACGTGTCTTCGGCTCATCACTTTTGAAACCGTCATTGTCTTGCATCTAGGACACACCCACTTGGCTTTTCCTTCAGCGTCCCGCCACACGATGATTTTTTGATGGCAATTCGGACACTCCGTTTCGACTGGTTTACAGCCATACTTCTGCATTAAACTACCCTCCTTGTCCCTGTAGTACGAACGATTGATTTTATCAAACTTTCTTGCGTGGTCGGGACTTCCAACGCTAAAGTAAGACTTCTTTCGTACCTGATATGATTATACCATAGCAACGGGGCATTTGCTTAAATGGTATTCATTTTACTTGTGCAACCAACTGCTGCGGTGTCAGGAGGGGAATTCTAACAGGTCGCTTGAACCTTGGTACTTGCTGTTCGCTATGACAGCTCTCGCAGATGTACCTACCCTCCGTCTCGTAAAGATAAAGGTTTTTGTTTTCCGTTCCACACTTTGGACACTTCACGTCAAATTGCTCCACGCTTCTTTACCTCCGTACTTCGTTTTGCTATGTCTATAATCCGCGCATCGGCTTGTCCGTTCACGCCCATTACATACAAATCCTGAACATCCTCTTGCTTGTAGTCATAGGTCAAAGCACCATTCTCTGCTTCTTTGTACCTAAACCTTAACTTGCAACCAGGGCATTGACTCCGCTTGAATCTACGCCCAAAGTCCAGCTCCATTTTACAGCCACACCTAATACAATACTGGGTTATTTTCATTATACCACCTCCATCTATGTTTCTCGCAGTTTTATGTCATAAATATTGTCGAAGTACACCTTTTCCGACCCCAACAACAGATATTTGTGTGTAAAATCAATCGCCTTCACATACCCTTTCGATACCACCTCGTGATAAGCGCGATAATGAAGGACTTCTGCTTCCATTCCAATCTCCACCCTACCGAGTATGCTTGAAATATACTCTATGGTGTCTTCGGAAAGCTCTCTCTTTTCTACGCGGTTATGCCGTTCTTCTCGTATCACCAAGGCTTCTTTTAAACCCTTCATAGCATCAAACGGCATAAATTGTTTAGCTCTTTCTTGTCGTGTCATCGTAACCTGCCCTGTGTCCGCCTATGAAAGTATTACGCTCTCGTTGCGTTGCACCATCCATATAGTTTAGACCTCGTAATATAGCGTTCTTTCCGTATTTATCGGCTATTTCCAAGAACGCTTGCTCTCGCTTTTTTTCACGCTCGACTTCTTCAAAATCCGTAAATAAATCATACCCTTCGCACCCCTCATCACACACGGAGAAATCTATGCCAAGTCTGCGAATTGGGGTAGTCTTGTCCGTTGTTCGCTCAAAAAGCTCTTCCACATAAGGCACTATCTTTGAGTATAGACTGGTTGTTATAAGCATCTTTTTTGAACCACCTGTACTCTCTCGACCACCATAAGTGTAACCGACATAAATGCCAACCCTATTCGTGATCACTTTTCTGCGCATCATTTCATGACAACCGTTTAGCACCATTTCCAACATTACAACCTTCGCTTCTTCATAGGTATAGTCCTTTGGCAGAACTTGCGAGAAAGATACGGAATGGCTTTTGCTATGGTAGTTTTTGATGTCCTTGATTAAGCACGGCTCTCTACCCCATGCGTGGTCGATGAGCAGTTCTGCGTTAACGCCGAAAACCTTGTACAATAAGTCCGTTGGTGCTTTCGCTATATGCTCCATATCGTTAATTCCATATCTGACAAGTCTGCGCTCTGTACCACTTGCTATCTGCCAAAAATCGGTTATTGGCTTATGCGTCCACAAGGTTTTTTTATACAGCTCTTCGTCCAAATAACCGATGTGGTCTTTGCTATGCTTTGCCGTGATATCCAAAGCTATCTTCGCAAGATAAAGGTTCGTCCCTATCCCGGCGGTAGATGGTATCCGCTTTTTATAAGCAATTTCGTTCATCAGCTTTTTGGCGAAAGAAACTGCATCTGTATTGTATAGTCCTAGGTAGTCCGTAACGTCGATGAACGACTCGTCAATCGAATAGACGTGAATGTCCTGGGGGTCAAAATAGTTAAGATAGATTTCGTAAATGTCCGCTGCGTAGTCAATATACAACTGCATACGCGGCAACGCACGGATGAAATCAATGTTCTTCGGTATTTCCGACATTCTGCATCGATTCTTAATTCCTTGCGCTTTCATCTTCGGCGTAATGGCAAGGCATAAAGCATTCTTCCCACGGGTTTCGTCCACAACAGCAAGGTTGGTTTCAAAAGGATTCAACCCACGCTCCGCACACTCTACGCTTGCGTAGAATGTCTTCATGTCTATGCAGAAATATAATCTCTGCTTGTCCGCCATTAGCCACCGCCTTTAAATTAAATCTTTCAAAACCTTAACTGCTACTCCTTGAACTGACAGCTCGTCCACATAAATGTCTTTCAGCGTTTCGTTCTCGGGGTGCAGATAATAACGCTGTCTACGTTCGTTGAACTCTAACCGCTTGAGCGTGTTTTCGTTTTCAACGAGCGCAACTACTATATCCCCAACTTCTGCGGTTTGTTGCTGCCTTATAAGCACAAGGTCACCATCGTCTATTCCCGCATCCACCATTGAGTTTCCGCTTGCCTTCAAGAGATAAAACTTCCCTTGACCTATCATCGACTCTGGAAGCCGTATGTACCCCTCTATGCATTCTTCGCACTCGGTTAAGGGGCCACAAGGAACAGCGCCTACGATTGCCACGGAACGCATCGCTCGGTCTGTCATTGCAAGAGCATTTGACTCGTAGCCGTTCCGTCCCCGTGAAATCCGCCCTTCCAAAACAAGTGTCTGAATGTACCGATGCGTGTTCGTTGGACTGATGCCTAGCTCGTCTGCGATGTCTCGCACCGTGGGACCGTAACCATGCTTATCGCAGCACTCCTCTATGTATTCCTGTATGCGCTCCAACAACTCTTGATTTTTAGTTCTCATCTGTACCTCTCTTTTCTAAAAGGAACAGCCGTTCCGTTTAGAGTACCGTTATTATACTACTCGAACATTTGTTTGTCAATAGCTAGGTGTCATAGTTTTATGACTTTGAAAAAAAATTTTTAAAGTGATCGAATTCGACCAGGTTTTTGTAACCCCCTTTTTACGCTTATATTGTAAGAACTTACTCCTCTCTTGGTACTCTTAGAGAGAGGGGGTTAACACCCAATGCAGTATATATAGGAGACTTGTGTCCCCCAAGTTACTCTTTAAGTGAAAACCCCGCCCCCTCTTACTCTTTAAGTGTAAGGGGGTTACCCCTTTTTACTCTTTAGGTAGAAACCACTGCTTCGGCGGTGGCTTTTATAATTTTTTTAAGGAGCATATCTTTATGCAAAATTTCTCTTTTCTTGACCAGTTGCTTGAAACCTACAAGGCTTTGATGCCGAAAACCGTGTACCTTGTGAAAAACAAAAAACGGTATGACGAAGCGGTAAAAGCTATCTGCGAAATCGCCTCGTGCGCTGTGGATGCGGACAGCGATGCCAAGGTCAAAGTATCCCTCGACCCCCTCGCGGGTTCTTCACTGTGCTTGGAAGTTACCACTTCCTTGATAATCGTGGACTTGCTCGACAAGTTCTGCGCTGCGTTGAAAAAAGCAAACAACATTGAAGTGTACGCCAGAACGGACGGATTGATAAACTTCAACGTTGTCTTTGAGGACGCTTTCGTTGCCGCTCCCCCTTTCAGCAGCAAGGAGGTGAGACAATGAACACGGCAGTTACAAAGCACAGCGTTGAAAAAGCAAAAGAAAGACTCGGCGTCAACAAAAAGAACGCCGAGAAAAGAATCAACGATGCCCTTCGCCGGGGCAAGACTGCCGAGGACTTTTCCTCGTGGGAACGCTCGTTCCTTGAGCAAGAAGGTAAAGGTGGATGCCGTGCAGTTGCGTACAACGGTTTCTGCTACATAATCAGTCCCTTAGCCACTTGCGTTACCCTTTACCCGCTTCCTTCTTGGTTCGGACGAAAGAAGCATTTTGACGGAAAGGAAAAAATCCGCAACCCCAAAAAGTACAATAAAATCCACCTTACGGCGGATGCTAGGAGCGTATTATGAAAAACGATGACTTCAACATTTGGCGCGACCTTTTCGGTTCCCACGACATGGACTTTGACGGGGACGTCGATTTTGAGGATGTTGACCTTGAAGATGACATCTTTGACGAAACCGAGCGCAAGCTACACCCCCACATATCTTTTGATTTCGATGATGATGACGATGACTTTTAACGATTGACATTTCACTTGGCTTTGTGTATAATAAACATAGAGCATTCGTCCTCACTGCAGTGTTAGGACTGTTATTGGACGGATTGCTCTGCTTCTGTCGGTATAGCCAAGAGGTCGTATCGTCGGGCGAATAACCCGAAGCTGTTGGTTAGACTCCAACTGCCACTATATCGACTACTTTGTAAAGTTCCACCCAGGGCAATATTGCCCTGGGTGTTTTCTTTTGCTTTATAGGCTCTTTATGTATTCGCTGAACTTTACCTTGCGCACGTTTGCATATTGTGGCGCTATCCAAGCGAACATAGCAACATTGGCGAGTTTGCCATCAGCGTGAATAGACAAATGGAAAAAGTCCGTTCCTTTACGCGGTTTGATTTCTTCACCGTTTAACCAAACACACCCAAGGTCTTTCGCCCACTGAAGGAACTTCCGCCCCTCCTTCTTCATATCCAATAACTCAAACCAAACGCACGATTCGCTGCCGCATACATCCTTGTAAGTCATTTTTAATTCCTCCTATGATTATTCCATAAAGAGGTCAAAAAAACTCCCATCGTACAATGGGAGAATTATAGCGTTATTATTCTACCCATCGTTCAGCCTTTAGCACCTTTCCTTTCGGTAGGTTGCTGTGCGGTCATAGGGGCTGTCCCTTACGCACTCTTTATGGTGGTTTTATTATACTTGATTTAGACTTCGCTGTCAAATAAAAGGTGTCGTACTTTTAAGTCAACTATTCTAAAAATTCGAATAGTTGAGCTTAATCAGTCACTTCATCAAAAATGGGGTCATCAAAAAACTCCTTAAGGCTCACTCCCATGGTTGACAAAATGTCATATAGCAAATTTAACATTACTTTATTTTGTTTATGATTAAGCAAGTTCGACAGTGTTGATTTAGCTATTCCACCATCTCTATTCAAACTATATAAAGAGGCATTTTTGTCTTTCATAATGGTCTCAAGTCTAATTAAAACAGCATCTATGAGCTTCATTTTACATCTCCCATCGGTTCAATAGACTGAACTACCCTCACATTATAGAGTATTACCTAATAATTATGGGTTCAGCCGACTGAACTGCTTTTCGCTATAGAGCTATCCACCGTAAAGCTAAAAAAAGATGACGAAATAATTCGCCATCGAATTTACTTTTCTAATGAACCGAAGCAATCTCACACTGCTATAAAATGGTTGAATTATTTTATTACAAGTTGTATAATAGTTCGGTGTACTGAACCATATAGGAGATTAATTATGATTCGTATTAAGAAACATTTAATAGTTTTATTACTCCTTAGTATCCTTGCGACTCTATCTGTTCTCTCTATGTCCACTACCTTTGTCGCAAATGCGATGAGCGATGATTGGTATCCGCCGACTTGCGAATGCAGTTTCGGTGAGTCCTCCGCGACCCTAGCTTCAAAATCAACTGCTATAAACTATGGCAACGGAACAGCATCTTTGACCACAACCTATATATTCTCCGCTTCTACGCCCACCGAGCTAACTTGCACTCTCCCTGTCTTTTGTAGGCAATTTGAACTTTCAACTTACGAAGCCTCTTTACGGTTAAACGGCTCCATAGTTACCCCCGGCTATGGTTACGGGAGTCTCGCGGCGCGATTCTTTGGATGTGAAACATACTCCGATGTCCTTTCGCTGCGAGAAACATTATCCGAATTAGATTCGAGTATAATGGTTCATCGGTTCATCGTTTCTGCCACGGAGGACACTAGCTTTTCTTTTTCTCTTCAAGAAAAAGACCATATCATGCACTCTTTTGGTCGACATTCTTATTCCTCTAATACTCGATTATTTGAAGTAAACATTACCCCCAATTTTCCTGGTTCTTTCCTAGTCTTCGGCAACAAACCAACCCTTGATACCACCGAATTCTGCAAAGTAGATTATACCGAACTGACACTGAATGAATATATAAGCGAGTCAGTTGAATTCCTAACAGAGATGACGAACGGCTATGACTGCACAGACATCGTCACGCATAGACTGAACGAATTTCTTTCATCCAACAATCGTATTTCTGATGACCTTTTTCTTGACAGTGTTTCACTGTCCACATATGGTTTTCTTGACTATACACTTCCGCTTCCCGTGGGTGAATCTACAATAGTAGTCGAACAACCGATGGCGGTTGGATTGAACAGTCTCTTTACCCCTAGAGTATATGTTGGTAAGATTTATGCCCCGGCACAAACCGCTCCTCTGTCATTCTCCGTAACAACCGAGCAATTTGTTGTTGATTCCACGCTTACACTGAAAAATAATGCTTACAGCGGAGATGCATCAGAATCGATTACGATTGCATTTTGCGAAGTCCAAAACCCAGACCTCGTCAATGATGCTGCGCCAGTCAAATGGGAACCTTGGCGCATTGCCGTGGTCAGCGTTTGCGGTGTCATAGGTTTAGCAAGTATAGTCACATTTTTGGTTTTCGTAGTTCCTTGGAAAAAAATCAAAAGACGAAAATAATCACCGCAAAACGGAATTATATGACAAGTTAAAAGCGACCCAGGTGGTCGCTTTCTTTTTCCTATTATGCGGCTATAAAGCAGTTGGAGAATTACGAAACCCACCATTGCTATAGTAGAATTTTAGGTTTACATTACATTTAAAAATACTCAATTCTATAAATCATCTCTTTTATGGTTGGGAATACTACTTCTCTTTCTTCCCCACGAGCTATCCATATCTTTGATGCAAATTTGTTATTATAGAATTCTTGAAAGCCTTCCAAATCAAACCCCACCATATTAGGTGGGATATTACAATATAATCTTGTCATACACCCATAAAGTTTGCTTTCAATATAAGAAATTTCTTTATTTTTACTCCAAGAAACGAAAATATCATTATAGATTGGCTCAATATGCTTTTTCTTTGTTGGACTTGGATAACCCAAATAACGATAAACCTTTCCATGATAAACTAAACTGCTTACCAAGTCCCGCTCGTCTTGTGTTGGACATATTTTTTCATCTTGTAGCAACGCAATCAAAGAACTTAATGATCGATAAAAATCCTGGAAGATTGCCGTTTCAGCACTTGTTTTCTTATTCCCGACATAAGTATTTCCAACCCAATACTCCAAAAATCCTGCAATACCATCACATAAAATCTCAAAGAAATCGTTCCTAATAATTAACTTCTTCCTCTGCTCTATATAAGCCTTAACGGCGATTGTATACATTTGTAACGTGCTATAATCCATATTTTTTAGCTGACCACTCGCTTTTAATTAAAACCCTATTCTCCGGGGTCTACCATTCGAAGGCGGAGAATTGATTTCCTCAGTGTGCTGACAAGTCGGGTAATTCGAGCATCCATAGAACTTGCCGAATCTGCCACTGCGCTCAACCATAAAACCACCGCATACACGGCACTTTCTAGGATTTTCAAGAACTGCCGTATCATTGACTGTATAATCGCACTGCGGATAGTTGGAACAGCCTAGGAAGTATCTATTCCTTTCCTCGTTCTTACGAACCACAAGTCGACCCGTTTTACACCTAGGGCAATCCACCACTGTTGTTATTTTCGAACACTCTCCTATCTCAATAGTAATGTTCGGATTATTCTTCAAATCCTCGAAAAAGACGGAAGGTTTATTGTTGTCCGTTAACACTATAAACCGATTCTTTGTTCGAGTCATAGCAACATAGAAAAGCCTGCGTTCCTCGCCAAATAAATAATTATCGGCATTACTCAAAACTAGTTCGAGCATTGGGTCATCGGAGATTTTGTTGGGGAAGCCAAGCGTAGAGTTCTGGAAATTCAGCAATATGACATTGTCTGCTTCCAGTCCCTTTGCCCTATGAACAGTCAAGAACGATATCGGTGTATTTGGTGATTTCTTGTAAACATAGCGTTCTGATGCCTTACTCCTACGCTCATAAAACAAACCAGACGCATCAAGCATTTCCGAATCATATGCGGTTCGTCCAAGCAAAAGAATGGACTGCCCTTCATAGTTTTTTACGAGTTCGGTTATAGCTTTATCCAAAGCTCTAAAGGGATTATCATCGTACATCCAAAAAGTGATGGGATGGTTTAAGTGCTTAGATGATACTAGGTTCTTCTGCATTTGGCGTGGATTCATTTGAATAAATGCTCCCGCCACATTTATTAGTTCCTGCGAATTACGATATGTACGCTCGAGCTTCATTATCGATGTTTTGCCACTGTAATATTTGTTGAAGTCTGTAAACAAGGAAATGTCGCTTCCTGCAAATCTATAAATAGACTGCCAGTCATCACCTACACACAGTAGTTTGGCATGTGTTTGGTCTAGGATTGCCTTCACCAACTTATAACGAGCGACAGAAATATCTTGATATTCGTCTATGATGACATACTTGTACGGTGCAACCTTAAACCCAGTCCGTATAGCTTCTGCTGCCATATTAATCATATCCGAAAAGTCAATCATATGATTTTCTTCAAGATACCTGTCGTAGGCTTCAAGCAAAGGTTTTATAAGCAACACAAACAGCGCAATGCGCCTTTGAAAGTACGAGTTCAAATACCGCGATTTCTTTTCCCTTAATTTTTCCAATTCCGCTATGCGATATGCGTTGGATTTAAATAAAGCCAAAAACGTGCCGCAGAGCTTCTTAAACTCTGAAAAGTAAGCATCTGATTGCGTTTTATAGATTGAGTCGAAAACCTCACGATAGTCCACCTCTTTCAGCTTGACTCCGTTCTGTCGCAACAACGCTTCCAACTTTTCTAAAAGCACACCTTGGCTTGAATAGTACGAATAGGTCTCTATAAGTTTTGTGCCATTTATGCGGTGTTGTTGCCGTTTCCAAGCCATACCTTCGAGGTACTTCTTCTCTTCTATGTCGGAAAGCCACGGGAGCTTGCCGTTTTTATTTACGCCGAAATGCTCGATGAAAATATCGTAATCCGGCAAATAAAAGTCTGGTCTATATACCTTGAAATTCGCATCGTTGGTTTGGTAGGGATATTTTGACTCGTACTCGTACCGCACCCCGTTAAGGAATAGAAAGTTTGCAATGCTCACTTCCTCAAGGCTCTTTACTCTCTCACCGCGGAGCGTATGCTTCGACTCACGGTTCTCCGCCACTGAAGAATCGACAAGCTGCGTTCTATCGAACTTGGACTTTATGGTTTCAAAGTCCATTCCCTTCTCGTAAGCATAGGCTTCGCCCAAAGAGTCGAAGTTGTCCATATTTGCAGGGATATGTAGATAGTACGCAAAATACTCAAGAAGCAGTTTGATGGTTTCAGGCTGCTTCAACAGTTCCTTTTCAAAATACTGGTTCACAAACTTCGAGGTATCTTCCAACACATCCAGGCTTTCGTTCCTCGCCTTTTTAAGCGTGTCCAAACCGAGCTTATGGAAGGTTGTTGCTGTGATAGGAATACCGAGTCTGTTAGATATACGCTCGGTCATTTCATCGGCTGATTTCCTAGTAAACGCAATCAGCAGAATTTCGCCAGGAGCGACCTTTTTTACTTCGCAAAGGTATTTGACCTTCCCCGAAATCGTGAGCGTTTTACCGCTTCCTGCGCCCGCCAGAACGAGCGTATTGTCCTCGGCGGAAACTACCACATCTTGCTGCTGCGAATCTAGGCTTTTTCCATCGATATTCGCAAGTAAAACGAACTGTCTTTTTTTCTCCGCAGCAACGAACTCTGCGTTCCATTTGGAGAAGATATTATTAAGGTTTCCGTATGTTTGCTTGAAGCTATTAACGAGCCGATTAGTTTCCGTTTCTGCGTAATAATGCAGTTGCTTGAACTCTTGGTAGGTCGGCTTCCATTCTTCTTGAATCGCCTTTATCTGCGAACCGCAAACATACCCCTGGACTTTTAAACTTTGGATGGCAGCAGAAAAAGCACCGCAGATGCCTTGAATCCTTTCCAAGTGTTCTGCCGCGATAGCAATTTGGAGAGCCTTTAGCTTCTTGGCTTTTACGGCTCTCCAAATCAACACAGCAATAACAACTAGTGCTACTGCTCCTATTCCTAACCCAATGTAGAGACCTATCATTTAACTCCTATTACTCAAAAATCTGTTTTATGGCTTTACGCAAGTTTTCAGCAGTTTTATTAGAATCATCTTCAAATATAAACGGAAGCCTTACAAGGTAAAGCTGAATTTTGGAATGTCCATCCCCCATATGCACTTTACCCGTAACTGGATGTGGCTCAATGTCTTCATATCTAAACATAGGATACAGCAAATAGACTTTTTTTAACCCACGTTTTTCTGCATATGTCAACACTTGATAAATATCAGCCGTAGAAACTTTGGTGCTTATTATCGTATCAAAATTGCTATTGCCCTCAAATCTATCAAGCATTTTGTATTTTGTATCAAGAACGAAGACACCTTTTTCCTTATGTTCTACCAGAATGTCGTGTCGCATCGTCAGTGCTTTTCCGTAGGATTGCCCTGCATACTCTACTTCTTCGAACACAGACATCTCGCTTGCTTGCAATGTAACTTTAGCTTCGCCGTGAAGAACGTGGTGCATAAAGCCACCAATAAAGCCTTCAAACAATATTTCCGTAGGAAACATAAAGCAAAATGACTCGTTGTTGTCGACATTGTAAGATGAAGTTTTATTCAGCAAAAACATCTTACTCATACTCAAAATAATCGAGTAATGCCTATGAAGACGGCTCAAGCGCACAGTATCGCAATCGTGCGGTGTACACCTAATATCCGAGACATCGTTCAACTTCATCAAAATGTGACGGACTGCCTTTTGATTTTTTGGTGAGAGGTTTTCACTCATTAAACCTTTACAAGTGTACTTGATAATTCGGTTTAATACGTTGTCAAATTCGAAATTTGAGTATGTACATTGGAACTTGTCCAGTTGCCCGTTGGGATACTTCCGCGTGAAGTAATCCTTGAAATCAACTTTACCTTTAATCGCAGAACAGTCTTCTGTCTGTTCTTCATATCGGTAAAATAAGCCACGGTCTAATGCGTTCTTAACATACCGCACATAAAGCGTTATAAACAGCTCACGGAGGTCATTACAATCCTCGAATTCGCTGTCAATGCTTATGTATGGATAATCCATTTTCCCACAGTACTCAATCCATCTTACTAAATTTTTCATAAGGTGATGGAGGTCTAATTCATCTCTTTCGTTGTCTCCACTGTCCGTTCGAAAGACTTTTGGAAAAATGTTAAGCTGTTGTCCTTTGAATACTATCGTACCGATATAGTTGTTGGTTCTAATGCCCCTTGCACCCTTCATTTCAAGGAACTGCTGCGAACTCGTTACTTGACCATCATCATAGAACACCGAACGTTGCTCCCAGTTAAGTTGCAAAAAGGTAGCCAACTCATCAAGTGATGCTTGGCTTCGCCACTCTGCCGGGAGCTTTGAAAGTCCTATTAGTGATTCTTCAAAGTAATTGAGTATCATCAATTCTTACCATTAACCTTTTTTAACAAGTTTCATTCTGCCAACTGTATTGTCCGCAATATCGAAGTCGTACCCTTCCACCGCTTTTTTAATTTGCTCTTTTACCTTCTTTGCATTGTCATAGAAATACTCATAAAGCAAAGGTATGATTGCATTGTTCATTATTTCGCATAAATCATCCTTTGTCTTTCCAATAAAGTATGCATGTCCTATAAGCAAATCTGTGCTATCCAAGGCTTCTACCAAACCTTTATTCAGCCTTTCCAATACTGTTTTTAAAGTCGTATCTGCCACGGTTGAATAATCGGGTGTAATTTCTATGAATTGGAACCGCCTTCTCAACGCAGCATCTATCAAAGAAATTGACTTGTCTGCGCTATTCATCGTTCCTATAATGTAAAGGTTGTTGGGAACAGCAAACGACTCACCCGAAGGAAGCGTAACACTTATTGCGTTGACTTCGCCCCATCTTTTGTCATCTTCTATGAGCGTGATTAATTCACCGAAAACTTTAGAGATATTTGCCCTATTAATTTCGTCTATGATTATTACGTAGTCGTTTGTCTCATCCATCATAGCTTTATCTGCTATGCGTTTGAACACTCCGTCTATGGTTTTAAACTCCATTTTTTCAGACGAGGTATCGGGGCGCAAGCCTTGTATGAATTCCTCATATCCATAGCTTTGATGGAATGTCGTAAACACAATTTGCCCAGTCTTTATCAACTCTTTATAACGGCTCATCAATGCCGCCCTTTCTTCCGCTGATTTTTGAGCTGTGTCTATCTCTCTATCCTCAATTATTGCTAACGCATATTCAGCAGTCGAGTATGTTTTACCAGTGCCGGGCGCACCATACAGAATGCTATTCAACGGATGGGTTTTATTTGCCCTCGGCGCTCTATCAATTAAGACATACTTCTCTTTACTATTCTCCTGCTCATCTAACTCAACTACTCTATTGTGGAGAATATCGAAAATAACGGACTTATATTCGTTTAACGAGAAAATAGAACGGGTCGCATAGAAGGCTTTATGCAAGTCGTGCGGAAGGTCTTGATATGCAACATCCTTCAGCCACTTCACATTTTTATTATGCGCATAGTCTGCATCTTGATTTGGAGTCTCCTGGGTAAAATAATATTCCGAAGTAATTTGACCTATATGCGCAGACTTTCCATCTCCAAAAACGACATAATCACCAACTTTGAGCTTATCCAAAAAACTCCAAATTTGACTTACATCTTGTCCACGTCCACGGGTCGTTTTTTCGGGATACTTCTCATCATAAAGCACACCCAATTCTTCTTTGGATGCAATATGGCTTAAATCACCAAGGATACCCCACCCAATGCAGATATGCGGATTAGTTGGATTTAAAGCATCATTCAAATTGGTTATGTGCAACCCCATTACATTGTGTTCTAGGATTTCATAGAATTCATCACCTTTGGAGTTTGCACCCTCACCATTTTCAAAGACTGTATGGTTTGTATCGCTGAACGGAACTCTAATCATATCTCCCTCCATAGCTTTTTCTTTATCGATTACTTGCGAAATATAGTCAAACATTAACTCGCCTAGTCGCTCATTATGCAAATAAAAATAGGCAGCAACCAAACGGTCAAGGGTAATAAACGGAGCAAAACACCCAAACGGAATATCGCTTACATATTCTTTTAAGGAGTTCTTCGGTGCTTCACTTATTCCAAAGCAATGATTATATAGTGTTTTAATCAGCGCAGTTGGCGTTGCTTTATAAACTTCAACCTTTGGAAAGATTTCAAACAATCCTTTCCGTATATCACAGAGATAATTGTAAAAATCTGCGTTCTGCCGTGGAGAACCTCCCATAATAGGGGCTGCACTCATTCCCTTTCCGTTTTCAGCAATATAATTTATGAAATTGATGTGTTTCGGGATATACCTTAATATTGACTTCTTCTCACCAAACTGAAATATCGGTGTATCATTGAGACAGTTAAATAAGCTACTTAAATATACCGCCCCACTTTCAATCTTAACCCGTGTCTTTGGAACTGTTGAGTCGACATCGTATATTCTTTCGCCAACCAGTCTAGTGACCAAATTATCCGTTAATTCATCGTAACTTTCCAAAGGCGAAAGGTATTCATAGCATTCCGCACATGTGATAAACCTTTCGGATTCATCGATATTTAGCTTTGCCATTTTTGAAAAGACAATAGATAAAAGCACTACAGGTTTAAGGTTTATTGCTTCATCCCTTGTTGTATTGCGTTTTGCAATTATCTCTAAAACAAATTCACTGTAATCGAAAAGTCCTAGTCTATACAGCAAAGCAGAATCACTCAATTGCCCATTGGGTCCAATGATACCGACATTGCGGGCAAAGGTTATCCTTGAACTCGCATTTCCGTCTAATGGAAAAAAGGATTTGATTGCTGAACCGTCAACCTCTTTCCCAGACTTTTTAATTTTCGATACTACCCCGATAAATTCGTCCACAAAGTTTTTTGTTATGTAGAACCTATTGTCGAGATACCATGCATATTGGTAGTTTCGCATTGTCAGTCTCCCAATTTTACATATTTCAAAATTTGCAAAATCAATGCCTTAAGTACAGGCACTGCGATTGAATTGCCCGACTGCCTATACATAATTCTGTCTTCATTGACAATTTTAAAGTCTTTAAATCCCATAAGCCTTAAGCACTCATCGGGTGTAAGTTTCCTTGCAACTGCATCCTCACCATTATACTTTCCAACATAAATATTAGGGTTTGTATAATGGGACGGCTTCGGCTTTTCAATTCTAAAATCTCCAGACCAGTTAATTTGCTGCACCGCCGTTTGACATCCAATAATGTCCCTATTTACTCTAGCTTTCCCTTGGTTACGTTCCCACTCCGTTACCCACTTGAATCCTTTTTCAGGAAGATAATATTCATCGGGAACATCTGCATCCAAATAAGCAGTTGCTTTTTTCGACAGAGGTTTTCTTTCTGGAAATTCAAAGCTAGTTATTCCTAACTCTTTTCTAATGCCAACCACAAATATCCTCTTGCGCATTTGCGGTAAATCATAATACTGTGCATCAAGTACCTTGTAAAAAATTTGATAGTTTAACGAATCGAAAACCTCACTGATAGTTTTCCATGTGCGACCAGAATCGTGACTCAACAAGCCTCTAACATTTTCGTAGATGAATACCTTTGGCTTTATTTCACTTACAAGCCTTGCGTATTCGTAAAACAATGTACCTCTCGTATCTTCCAACCCACGCTTTTTCCCATAGGTTGAAAAACTTTGACAAGGGCTGCCGCCAACGAATAAATCTACTTTACCCGCATAAGGAATACCGCTTAAAAACCGAACATCCTCGTACCAATTATCCTCGGTTATTTTATAGTTGGCGAAATAAGACTTCTTTACGTAGTTGATTTTTCCCGTTTGGTCGTACAGTTCTTCTATAACCTGTTTTTGAGTTTTCCCAGTTTTCTTGCTTTCATTTTTGATAATGTCAAGCAACTCCTCTTGAGACTGCTTTAAATATCTCTCGCCGTTATCACACGCAAACACGATATTGTGTTCCAGTCCAAGCTGTTTGAATGCTTGTTCAACAGCCCCAATCCCACTAAAAGCCGTAGCTAATTTTATCATTTCGTCTCCTCAAATTCAATACCTTTTTCTCGACAGAAGGCTTCGAACTTTTTTTCCGATATAAATTGTGGGTCTATACCTTGCGTTTCCCATCTTGCAACGGTAACTTGGGACACCCCTATTTCCTTGGCTAGCTTCTCTTGACTGAGGAACAGCTTCGCTCGAACTATCTTTACCTTATCAGCAAATGTCATTTAATATACCTCGATGTCATTGTATATCGTATTATATCATTTTTTGAGTTAGGAGTCAACCGAAAGCTGAACGAAAAGGTTAGTGTGACTGCGATTATTCACTCAAAAATCCGTAATCAAACTCCAAGAGGTAATCGTAAGGGAGAGCTTTTCGGATTTCATTATACAAGTCCACTAGGTCCTGGCTGTGTTCTTCCATCACAACGCCAATCGAAACTTCGTCTTCGGTTTTTATCGTGAGCCGGTCAGGTTCAGCATCGGCAACGAAATCATCATAGCACTGCTTGATTTGTTCTATCACCTTTTCAGCATTAGAAATAAAGGCGTTGGCTTGCTCGGGTGTGATGCGGTATCGAATTTTTCGCATCGTCTTATACTCCCACATTTGTCCCGTTTTCAGACCATAGGTCGTAAACCACACCATTCCATTTGCCTTGATTGTAAGCCTCTGCCTTTCCTCTTTGTCAGGCTCAAATGGACGATACCCGCCCTTTGATTTTTCGATTACAAGCGTTGTCATTTTAGCTTAATGGTTATGGTTCTATCTTTCAAATATCCACCACCGTTCTTGTAGTCCTTAAGCGAAATCCAACCCTCAACCGGAACTTGTTCAAGCGGGTTCTTACTATCACGATAATAAGCCTGATTGTGTGGTGTAAGTTTTACTTCGACACTTTCAAAGCTATCCGTGGTAGCAAGTTTGAAAAGCTCATCCATTCCAACGGGGCCTTCGCCAGTGTACGGTTCATATTGCTTGTTCACTCCCAGAACTTTCGATTCGAGCTTTACCGCAACTGGATGTTCAATGGGATTGTAAAATAATTTTTTCAATTTATAATTCCTCCGTATTTAGTTTATTTTCGAGAATTAGTGCCTCCAATTAGCAAACGGCAGTTGATTATATTTTGTTTCAAAGTCATTTAATAGGGCGCTCTCCATTTCCTTTGGGTTATCGCACGGCAAATACCACACTTCCAAATCTTCAAAATGTTGGATTTGCGCAATACTTCGTCCACCCCAGGCTGAGATAGGTTTACCGTTCCAAAATTCGATATGTTGTTGCATACGCTTTTCAACACTGCCTTCGCTTTTACCCAAATATAAAATATCTGCTTGGACGAGCAATTTCTGTTTTAATTTCTCAATATTTACAGTAGGGTCTTTTCCCTTGTACTTCCCTGCATTACTGGTTTGATTAAGAAGAATGTCTTGCATTTTTTCTGGACGCACAATAATGTAAATACCCTTAAAGTTGCCTCTGTCACTATCCAACTTTCCTATCGTTCCAGCATACTCAAATTGCTTATTCAAAAACATTCTCTTACTAATTTGATTGAGCATTACTATCTCTTTTTCTTCATGACCGACCAATTCTTCGATATAGTTATTGCCAAACGGCTTACCGCAATGCGGACAGATGTTGACGGTATAAACGTCATCGTTTGGATACAATACCGTTTTTATGACCACTCCGTTTTCGGCAGCAACTGCTTTTTCTTTTTCCAAAAAGTTGCCAGGCGAAACTACACACTGCTTTTCGTTCCTCTCCCATTTTCCATAGGCTGCCTTGAATTCCTTTTTACAATTCCAGCAGATAGCTTTGCAAATGTAGAGCGTTCTTTTAGCACTCATATACTCACCTATCCTTCGTAGTTTCTCATCGATGCTTTTATGCGCTCTTTGAGTTCATCAATTACTGACTGTGGTGATGTAACTTTAAGGCTCTCACCAAAACCGATAACCCAAGCCAAGAACGGACTGCTCACTTGCACATCTACGGCAAACGATATCGTATCGGCATCGTGTTCATAGATTTTTACGCTTTCACCAAACTTGTCGAACACGGCATCCACTATACCCTTCTCGCCTATTAAATGCACTCGCTCGGTCTTTCCACGGTACATACCCACAAGGCTTCTTTGGTGCTTTGAAAGGTCAAAATCTGATGCTTCCTTGTTTGGTGTTATTTCGTCATCAAGCATCTTCACTTGCTCCATTCGGTCAACTCGATACTGCACTATATTGCCGTGGTAATCATTATAGCAGAATAAGTAGTATTTATCATCGTGAAAAACAGTCGCAACGGGGTTTACGATATACCACCGCTGTTCGTCTGGCTTCGATGTGCGCATACGATACTTCCGCTTGTGATGAAGGTCGTAGTCAAAATAATAAAAGCCAATCTTCCGCTTTTCGATAATGGCTTGGGAGATTTCATTCACGGAATAATAAATGCTTTCGTTGCTTCCTTTTACCGTTCCAAACTGCACGATGTTACTCTTCAAAACCTCTGCCCTTTGACTGCCAGCGAGTTGTGCAATCTTGTCTATAAGAACCGGGGTTTTCTTATCGGTGATGAAACTCGCAGCCTGAACCGCATCCATAAGGATTTGAATTTCTGGTATATCGAAGCTACGGTCTTCAACATAATATCCGTTGCTCTTTCCCTTCTTCACGAGTATCTCATAGCCGTTTACGTTCAATTCTTCGATGTTTCGATAGAGCGTTCTACGATCACAACTGATGCCACACGCTTCAAGTCTCGCAATAAGGTCGTGGGTACTCATTGGATGTTGCTCATCAGTTTCTTGACGAAGAATATCCCATATCTTCAAGTATTTAATTTTGGATACGCTCTCTGCTTTCATAGTCTGTCTCCCATTATGGACTTCTAGATTATATCACAATCCTCACCCCTTTGTCTAGTTTTACTGTCGCAAAAGTATGACACAAAATAACAAAATAAAACCGCCATGATTAGGATTCTAAAATTTGCCCCGCACGGACTACCAGTCCGTTCGAACCCATCACCACAACGGTATTATTGAAAAATTATTGCGCATAAAATTTTAGCGCATTTCGCAATTTAATTTAGACTTTTCATAGGTCATAAAAACCCCAAATTTAGACTTTTCATAGAATGCACTTTCAACTCTAACCCCCATTTAGGGTTGTATCCTTTGCGGCAGTGAGTGTTTATCCTTGTTCCTATGAAAAGTCTAACCCCCTAAAAATGCCCATATTTTGGGCAAAAATGCCCCATTTTAGCCATATTTTGGGTTAGACTTTTATCGCTCAAACAATCTCCAATCGCAAAGCTGATGCAACTTAAAGTCCTTGCTGTTGAGCAAATACATAGTTCCCGATTCGACGAATCTGTCGGCAACAAGCGGGATGCCGTTGTAAGACAGCGCCTTGAAACCTCCGTCGAGATTCATAAAATCAACATTGGTTCTCGTCAACGCAAGATAGTCGAGATAAGCTCTCCTCACGTCGTAAGAGCATACTATAAAGTCGATTTGAGAACCTGCCACTTCGTCGATATAGTCTATCGCGCTTTGAATCTTCGCCGTGGAAATCGCTCCCACGTTGTCATAACGCTTGGGCGAAAGCCAACTTCTGCCCGCTCTCGAAAGTCCGTAAAGGTCTTTGTCCGAAAAAATAGCGCCAAGTCCCGTCAGCTCGTTTTCTTTGGAGCCTTGCACCGTCACCGTATCTCCCTCTTCAATCTTCGTCGTAGCAGTCGCCGAAACCGTCACGGTGTTGTTTACTCTGTCGACGCTAGTTATTCTCACGCCCTTAAAGTCGGGATAAAGAGAACCCGTCTTAGAATAAACGTCCACGACCATACCTTCCATAACGTTGCGAACGCTGTCGAGAGCAATGACGTTGCTTGCCGAGCTTTGCTCTTTGCAAGTTGCCAAAACGCCGCTGCCGTCGCCGTAAAGCATTCTGCCGAGATTGAATTTGGAAGCTTTGAGCAAACCTTCCATCTCTGCGTTGAGAAGATTGACGAAGGCTCCCGTGTTGGACTGCGACGCTCTGATAGCTTTGTCCGAAAGCTCTATCGTGCCGTAAAGATTCTTGAGTTCGAGTTTGAATCTATCGTAATTATTAGCCGCAGGCGAAGGCAGTTCGCCAGTCTCTGTGCCCGCGCCGATACCGCCGTTGAGACCGTAAGGCACAAGTTTGATTATCTCCTTGCCCCACACGTCTCCCGTCGTCTGTTCAATCTTGGCAAGAAGCGGATTGACGCCCACGTTGAGTTGGTCTGCCACTACGTTTAAATATACGCTCTTAAGCGCTTTTTCTGCTGTTTCTAACGTTACCATTATATCCTCCTATTGTCGAGCATAGCCTTGATTACGCTGCCCGCCTCGGCTATGCTCTTGGGTCTGCTAGGCGGTGTAAGCGCAGTTCGTCCCCTTGACGAAATGGATTTCGGGGGAAGATTTTGCTGTAAGCCGTCAAGATATTCTTGTATTATTTTATCTTTGACGGCATTATTCTCATAGATGTATTTTTGCAAGAACTCTTCGTCGCCGGCAAGTTTTTCGGGAGATACGTAAGCCGTCGCAAGCACGGCGGCAAGCGCTTTTTCCAAACAGTCACCGTCTTGTTGAAGCGATTGGTTCTGCGCTATCTCGCTGCCTATCTGCGCCGAAAATTGCTTTGCAATAGGATACCTTTGCAAAAAATCCGTCACTTTGTCTTTCCAACCGACCTGCGCAAATACGGGCACACTCTCATTCTCGGAAGCGACGTCTTCGTCCTTCCCTTCTTCTGCGTCATCTGCGCCGCCGTCGATTAAATTGACTTCTGTATTGTCAAAATCTTCTCCGCTATCAATTTCGCGGGGTATATTCTCAAGCTCGGTCGGCATTGCCGACTCGCCGTCGAAATCTTCAGTTTGTCGATACGGTTGCATTGTTTTCTCCTCCGACCGCCGACGTATCCGCAACGGTCTTCATCATTTTATGTCTCTTGATATGTTCGTCAATCAAATCTATTACGCTTTGGTCTTTTTCTTCAAGCAAATGTTTGAGATGTTCGTCGATATGCAAGGTATGGTCGTCGTAATCGGCGACGTCTATTTCCTCTTTGCCGAAATCTAAATTTTCCTTCATAGCTTTTTTGCGATGACTTTCGTCGACGTCTTTGCTCGACTCCCAATTGCCGAATCCCAATATCTCCAAAATCTTCAGCTTATTGCGATTGGAAACATAGCCGTTGCCGTCGTTGAATATACCCATACGCACAAGCTCCAACACCATATTACGTTTGTTTTCCAACGTGTCGGTGAGTTCGTTTTCATTGTCGAAAACAAGGTCGTCGCTTTGCAAGTCGCTGGCGGTAAAATACGCAAGCTCGACTTCGCCGTTGTCTCCCGAGAATTTTTTCATACGCTTGGTAACACAAAACTGTCTGTAAAGACGAAGCATCTGTTCGCAAATTCTTTTGATACCCATACGCAACGACGTCGTGGCAATCGACAGTCTCGTGTCGTCCTGCTCTACCAACATACCTATTGCCTTACCCGACATTTGATTGAGCACGTTGGAATATTTGCTCAACTCGCTCACGCCCGATATCGTTGTGAATTCAGAAAGTATCCTGTCTTCTTCGTATTGAAAATCCACGGGAACTCTGCCGCTCTCAAGCAATTTCGGAGGCGTCGAACCCTGTCGGTATATCAAGACCTTGCCGGGAGACAGACCGTCTTCTTCGAGTTCGTCGGTGTCTATCGAACCGTCCTCCACGCTCAACACTCCCATAGAAATTCTGTTGATGAATTCGTGCTTGCGGTTCTTGACGGCGTTGTAAGCCCTCTGCAGCGGAATAAGCCGCTCTATTATACTCGAGCCGTAAAAACAGCCCAATTTTTCCAAACAAACAATCTTGGTAAACGGATAACCGCGACATTCGTTGACTGCGTTGATATAGGGCAATTCGCCGTGATACAACAGTCTGTCGCCCGCGACTATGCTCAATTCTCCGTTGGGCTTTTGCGCGGTGGGACGGGAATATTTTTCGATGACGACGCACATATCGTGAGCCACGCCGTCAAAGGCGTTGCGCGCGCCGCCCGTCTGAAAGACTCCGCCCGCGCCGTCAAGAGAAAACACGTTGACGTCCTCTCCTTTTACGTCAACTCCCCATATATCTTTTATTTCGTCGACGTGATACGCTTTTGCGTGTATGATACTCATACAGTCGTCGATATTGACCGTGCCGAGGCTGTCGGGAAAGAGCTCGTACGGCGGAACTACGGAAATGTCAACGTCGCCCTCTCTCACCGCGCCCGTCTTGCTTTGCCCTATGACTTTGCCTTTTTCGCCCGACCACACCGTCTTGAAAAAACAACTGCCCGTAACTTCGCTCCAACTGCTGGCTTCGTTGAGCAATCGCGGTATTTGATTCTCTTCGCAAAGAGCTTTGACAATCTGCGTCGAGAGTTTTGCGGTCTGCACGTCGCTGTCGTCGTTGCTGAACGGACGTACGCTTATGGCGCATTTAAGCCTGTTGAGCTTGGACAGTCTTGTCTCGATTATCGACGCGATATGATTGTATACTTCCCTTTCCTGCCAATAATACTGCTTGCCGTATTGCTCGATATCGCCCACGGGCGTAATCTCCGAATACTGCTCGCCGTTGTAGAAATTCATATTCAGCCGCCATTGCAATTCCAGTTGTTTTCTCTCGGCTCTGCGTCTTTCGAAATCCTTGCGTACCTGTTTGACAATATCCTCGCAAAATTCGCTTTTAAACTTGTTCATAAATTACGCTCCTTTTTCTCTTTTTGCATTTTTTGCCGCAGTCGCGCTCAAGCTGACTTCCCACGGCAAGATATATCTTACGCGCGCAATCTTTGCACAGATGGATATATCCGTCGGCATTTACGCCGTCGGGTATCAGCGAATAAAGCGCAAGGTTGCGGCAGTTTCCCGCGTCGCATTTAACTTTGTTGGTCTGAATTGTTATCTTCATACTTTTCTCCTTTTTGAATGTCGCCGAGTTTTTTCAGCAATTTGATTTTGAGTTTTTCAAGTTCTACGTCGCTCAAATCGGATAAATCGTTTTCTCTTCCTTCGAGTTCGAGCGCCGCTTTGAGAGCCGCCAAATCGGGCGGTATTTGCTTGATGCTTATTTTGCGCTTGATGAGTTGGTCGTCCGCGCTGTATTCCTCCACAACTTCGCGCGCCTCATATCCTATGGCTTTTCGCAATATAGCGCGCCGTAGGTCTTGGTTTTGCAATTCGCCTTTCATATCGCTCCTTCAAACATTTTGCCTGCGCCTGATAAGTTTTCGTTTGTCCTTTTGAATTTCGCTTTGCGGCGAGGACGGCAATTTTGCAGGCTGAGGTTTTGACGAAATATAATATCTCAACGCGTCAAGCGCGTGGTCGTCTTTTTTTATAGGTCTGTCGCCCTTGCCCCACCAATAACTTTTGAGCTCTCTAATTAGGTTTACGCAGGTGGAAAATATCTTTATCTTTCCTTCGGCAAAATAACTTTTGACTCGCGCAATCCCACCGAAGAGTTGCTTATCGACGTTGGTATTTACCAATATGCCTCTCTCGTAAAAGAGTTCGCTGACGCTTTTTCTAGAAGCAAGAGTATGCTGGTCCGCCGCGCTGTCTATCAAAGCCGTCAATCTGCCTTTGGAATCGGTGTGCCAATTGAGTTTGCGCGCAAGTTCTTTTATTTGCTCCGAATGGTAATCTATATCTTTGCCCGCCATATACCATTCCCCGACAACGTAGATATTGCCGTCGTAATCAGAAGCGAAAAACAGACAGGCAAGCGGATTGTTGAGTCCCGGGTCTATGGAAATATTGTCTTGCCAATCAAATGGCACGTCAAAAGGCTCAATCACGTCTCTGGCGATGTCGAATTCTTTATAGACTATACCCTCAGCCTCGCAGAACCTGCCGAAACGGCGGGAAGAGAGCGTCTTTTCATCCATATTCGCAGACAGACTCGCGACCTCTTTTTCGTCCAAGAAGGGATTGTCAGCCCATTCTACGTGCTGATGCCACACTTCTTTGTCGTCGGACGAATTGAGATATATTTCGTCGTATACCCAAGTTAGACCTTTGAGAGGAGTCATAGTTCCCCATATGTCTCCCACTCTGTCGATAATTCGCATACGGCATTCGTCGTAGACGTCCTTGGGCGGCTCTTCGTCAAACCAAACGAAATCCAGCGAAGCTCCCTGAAATTTTTCTCTGCCTTGGTCGCAACTTTTAAAAGACACTTTGGAGGTTCCGCCCAACACGTTTTTTACAAGAACGTAATCTATAACGCCGTACTCGGCAGACCCTTTTTTGCCTGAAAGCATAACTATGTCGGCTATCCAATCGGGATTGAGATAGGACAAAAATTTGCTTTGCGCAACGTCTCTTTGCACTTCGTAAGACAACGACACTATCCATCCCGACACGTTGTTGCGATTTTGCCTGTAGGGATGAATTCCTCTTGCCCACCATACCGCTTCCACTGCTCCGCACTCGGTTTTTCCCGAACGGTTGCCGCCGAACACCCATCTGTTGCGCTTTTGACACTTGTGAAATTCAAGCTGCTTTTTATGCACTTTCTCGCCTGTGTTATACCTCGAGAGCCTGTCGTTTGCCTTGCGCCTGTTTTGCTCTTTTTCTATGGCGAGCAATGCAAAAATTATTTCTTTTTCTTCCATAATTCGTCAATTTATCCGTATATTTTTTTGATTTATTGCCGCAATAGTATTGTAAAAATCTTATAAATGCAATATAATTGAATTATACTTTTAGAGGTCCGTATGAAAAAATTAATAATTCTTACAATGCTACTTATGATTTTGAGCGTATGCGCGCTGTCTGCGGGCGTATGTTTTGCCGACGAGACTTCGACTTATTATTACGTCGAAAAAGACAAAGAACTCACAGTATATATATCGCCGCAGAGAACAAGCGGCATAGCGTTGCAAATCCCCGCTACTTACGCTTTTAAATACATCAAAGACGAAAACGGCGATTTCGCGGCGATAGAATACAACGGCTGTCAAGGTTACGTCTTGCTCAACGACTTCAACGTAATGTGTAAAAAAGTCGACGCCAAGTGGGGCGAAAATCCTTATGAATATACTTTCAAAGCCCAAGACTTCGATAAGTTCAAGTCTGAAAATATCGTCGCTTATACATATAACGGCAACAGCCTTTCCGCTGTCAACAATCCCACTCCGTCGAATCTTATAACTATCAAAAACGTCTACGGATATTTCAAAGACGGCAACCAAACGTATATCCTCGTGGACATCGCGCTAAACGTAGGCATAGGCTATGAAATGCTCAAACATTATATCAAAGCCGACGATATTCAAGGCGCTTTGGAACTTGTCAACGGCATTCCGCAAAGCGCGGGATATATTGCCCAGACAACCCCGGACAAGCCGACCGTTCCCAGCGGAGACTCAAATTCGGGAGACAACAATACTCCCAACGTCGGCGACAATAACTCGGATACGCAGACCCCAAAAAATTCTTTGGACAGATATATTATGATTGCCGTAATTGCCGTACTGTGCGTCGTCATAATAATACTAATTTTTGCTCCGACGAAAAAAAGACAAGGTTGATTTAAACTTCCGTCGGCTCTCCGTTATGGGGAGCCGATTTACATTGACGCAACTCCGCTCGCGCCGTCGGCGCTAAAACTCATATACCCGTCGCGCAAATTCAATCTGTCGGCAAACTTAACTTTTTTGTCTTCAACGGCTTGGCTTTTGTCTTTAAGTTGGCAATATCTGATACCTTTGACAAAAACAGGGTCTTCTGCGTAACGCTTGTCCAACCATTTTTCGTCATAACCTTTTATAATGCAATAACTTGAGAACTGCTTCAACGCGATTTCGTGCCATCTGAACACGCTTCGCAAGCATATATTCAAGGCGTCAGCGATTTCTTCAAAGCTTTTACGCTGTAAATACCTCAACTCCAAAACTCTTCTGCTGTTTGGTTTCAACGCGCCGAGAGCGTTGTCAACTATGACTTTTGCGTTTATCAACAGTTCTTTGCGAGCGTTGTTCGCCATCATTTTGTTCATCAAATCCAACGCGTTGCCTTGATAAGAAAAACTGCCGAGCGCTATTTGCATATTGCTTCTGTCAATGCACTTGACCACAAGCGGCAAAGCGTTGTAAGTCGCCAGCAAACTCTTTGACCATAAATCTTGATGCATAAAAAATCACCTCCCTGTTTCCCAGCTCCGTCGTCGGATTTGGGCGTTCATCTTAATATTCTCAACATACGGCTAACCTTATTTTGACTTATTTCGCCGCAACACCCAAATTATAAGACACAAATTTTCCCAAATGCAATCTTTTATGACACATTTTTGAACATTTGTTCGTAAAATTAATTTGATTAAGATATTTATCGTCTATATGGGATATTTTTTGGACTTTGTTATAATCTTGAATAATTAAATTTAAGGATTTCGACGTAAGCGTATTCTTAAAACCTTAACTGTTATTAAAATGTATCTTGACATAGTATTTTCTTAATGATAATATATTTATATAATTTTATTTATTTATATAAATTGGTGGAAGTTATGAAAAAAAACATTTTTAAATTCTTTTGCGCATCAATATTGGCTATATCTTTGGCTGTCTGCGCAACGGCGTGCAATTCAAAAGACAACACAAACTTTTCTCAATACTCAAAAAGGTCTTATTCCACAACTTTCTCCGTGTTGTCGGACAAAAGAAACCCGTCAAGCAATTGGCGCGAAGGTATGGTGTCGGGCAACGGACTACAAGGCTTTGTTACAAGCGGAGCTCCGTATAACGACACTTTGATTTATCAAAACATTCACTTTGTTTTGCCAAACAAAAACGCGAGAGAAAATCCAGTTTCTTATCAAGACCTGGATTACGTCAGACAAAGCATAGTCAACGGCGAGGACATTGTCGACAATCAAAGTTACGACGACGTATATACATATCACGCGGGCGCTACTTTGAGAATAAAACAAAATCAACCGTCGTCGCCTAGCGATTACCAACGCTTTACCGACTATACGACGGCTTGCGTAGGCGTAAAATATAGCGATATAAACGGCAAGTGGGAAAGATTAAGCTTTACATCCCAATGCGACAACGTTTCAATAAGCAAGATTTCTTCGTCGGACGCCGGAGTCAAAATCAACGCTACTCTGTCTATGGACAATATATCGAGTATGGCGAATTTCGGCAAGGGCAACGAAGTCGACTTGCGTTATAAAAAATTCGTCGACAATGACGCTACGGCTTTAACTTTCGTCGCGCATTATCCAAACTATGAAAACAGCGAACTCAAAAACGGCGGCTACTCCACCGTTTGCTATGTTATATGCGAAGGCGGAGAAAAAAAGCGCGTTGCTTCGACAATGCCGAGCGAAGAGCAATACGTCGGAGACGACAATCCTGCCATATCGATAAAGAATGCCGACAGCGTGTATATAATAAGCATATCCGACCGTACTCACAGTATGGGTAATTACGATGATTTCGACAGCGCCACCGACTTCGAGCTTTCCGACAATCTTTACGAAACGGCAAGTTACGTGGCGCAAAAATATACCGTCGACGGCAAATTCGACTTCGATAAGGCTCTCAAAAATCACACCGATATTTTTACTCCGCAATTCAACGCCGTTTCATTGGATTTGGGCGCCGATACCGGCATTTCCAACGGCGAGCTTCTCAAAAGCGTAAGATACGAAAAAACACTTTCCAACACTCTCGCCGAACGCGCCTATTATGCGGGAAGATATGCGTATCTGTGCTGTTCGGGAGTGTCCACAAGCAGACTTTACGGTATGTGGACGGGAGAATGGAACGCTGCTTGGGGCTCGAAATACACTATGGACGCCAACGTTAATTTGCAGACGTCCTCTATGAACACCGGCAATATAGCGTCTTCCCCCGTCGGTTACGTCAACTTTATTTTGAGGCAAGTACCCGATTGGGAAGACAACGCTTACGCAACTCACGGTATGAGAAACGCGCTTCAAGCGCCTGTCAATTCCGACGGAGACAGAGCAATATTTACCGAAAGCTGCTATCCCTATCCTTTTAGATATTGGAACGCAGGCACAAGCTGGATGTTGCAACCTCTATACGAAACTATACTTTGTTACGGCGACCTTAAGGTGCCGATATGCGACGAATTCGACCTTGACAAACTGAAATCTGCGCTGTCGACTACCGACACGCCGCTGACTGACGAAAAGGTCGACGCTTTGAAAAGCAGAGGTTACTTGATGCTCAAAGAAGATATACTTTATCCCCTGCTTATCAAATCCGCAAACTATTGGGAACAGCTTATGACGCCCGAATACTATACGGACGCCGACGGATATATTAGATATAAAAAAGGCAAAACTTCCCTTTCGAACGGCGAAACTTACTGCATAATTCCGTCATACTCGCCAGAGAATAATCCTTCCAACTATCCCAGTCCGTCTTGCGCCAACTCGGCAATAGATATTTCCGCTTGCAACAGCAATATTCAAATGCTGTTGGATATAGCAAAAGACGTAGCTCCGCAAGACGATATGACAAAATGGAAGCAACTGCAAAGCAATTTGCCAAAACTCATCTACGACAAGGACGGCTCGCTCAAAGAATGGGCAAGCTACTCTTTCACCGAAAACAATACTCACAGACACTTGAGCCATCTTTACTGCGCTTGGCCTCTGTTTGATACAAGATACGACGAAGACTTAAATAAAGCCGCTGTACTTGCCGTCAACAACAGAGAAAGCGAAAACGAAGCCAGTCACGCGCTTATACATCGCACGTTGATAGCGGCGCGTCTCAAAGACAGACAAAGCGCAACTCAAGCAATGGCAGGTCTTATGAACTCGATGATATACTACGATTCGCTTATGACAAATCACCATACCAACAGAAACAGCGGATATTGCACCGATTACAGCATAGGCTATTTGGGTATGGTCAACGAATGCCTCGTCTTTTCCAACAAGGGCGAAGTCGAACTACTCCCCTGTCTGCCGACAAGCGGATTTGACAAAGGTCGCTTGAGCGGATTGAGACTCCGTACACAAGCCACTTTGACATATATGGAGTGGGACGTCAACGCCGGAACGTTAAAGGCAACCGTAGTATCCGACATAGACCAAACAATCAAATTTGCTTGCGGACTTTCCAACGAAACAAAAACCGTAGACTTGAAAAAAGGAAAAGAAATGAAAATAAAATTTTCGATATAATTGGTTTTCAAACGCAAGAGACAGGAAAAAATCCTGTCTCTTTTTTATTTTATACTTATAATCATCTATAAAATTTAAATTATATTATGTCTCTTTGCGTCTCCCACCGTCATAACGTTCATATCTTTTGCCGTGGTCTTAATTATATTCTTGCCTTTGTTGGTGCGCTCGTCAATAGGAATCTGCTCGGTATTAATACTGCGCACTTCTCCTCCCGGGAATACCAATGCAAAATCGTAAGGCGTAGTCACAAGGTCGGCGTATACGCATTCTCCCGATTTGGAATCGCTCAATTTTACGCCCTTTGACATTCTCATTCTCGGTTCTATGCAACCGAGTATTACTCTCTTTGCAAAACCGCTGTCGGATACGCTCAACACCTCTCCGCTGCCGTCGTTGTGCTGCGCAAAGATAATTCTGTCTTTTTCGTCGAGTTTCATCAACTTGACTCCGCTTGCCTTTTTACCTTGAGTAGGTATGTCGTCAAAAGAATTGAGCACCATACCTTCGGCGCTTATCGACAGCACAAAACCTCTGGCTTCTCTCGTTCCGTCGTCGAATTCGGGAGGCGCAACCGCGCTTACCGTAACTACAAAATCGTCTTCGTCCTTAAAGGTCATAGCCGTAGTCTGCGACTTTTTGTCAAGCGAGAATTCCGAAATATCAACGTATTTCGCCATACCCATAGAGGTTACAATCAACAATTTTTTGCCGTTGAGCTCTTGCGGAGCGAAAATCTCCAAAAGTTTATCGTCGCTGTCTAATTTGGCGATTTTATTTACGCCCATACCGCGGCTCTTCCATTTGTCTTCGCCCAATGAAGACACGGGGAAAGTAACCGCGTTGCCCTTTGACGTTATGCCGAACAAAATGCTTTCGCTGTCGGTCTTTATGACTTTTTTCGCTATATCCGAAGCCGAACAGTTGACAATGGATTTTACAGCGGTGTTATAGCCCTTTTCGGGTACGAACTTGACGTTGCCGTTGTAATGCAACACCGCAAAACCGTCGCGTTTTATTTTTGCATTGAGGTCGACCTCTACTTCGTTGAGCGAACTTTCGTGGACTATCTTGCTCAATCTCCTGTCGGGATACTTTTTCTTTATCTCCAACAATTCTTTGCGTACGACGGCGTACTGCTTAGCCTTCGAATTGGTGATAGCCGTAAGATTTGCGATTTTTTCCTTGAGTTCTTTCTGTTCCTCGAGCATTTTGTTGATGTCGAGCTTATTGAGTCTCTTGAGCGGAATATCCAACACTGCTATAGCCTGTCTTTCGCTCAATTCGAATCGCGTCATCAATCTTTCTTTGGACTCGGCGTAGGTCTTGGAATCCAGTACTATCTCCACGACCTCTCGAACGTTATTTACGGCGATAAGCATACCTTCGAGAATATGCTCTCTCTTCTCCGCAACCTCTAGGTCGTATTTGCTTCTTCTGTATATGACTTCTCTTTGGAATTCAACGTAATGTCTTATAATGTCCAAAAGTCCCAGTTGCATAGGACGGTTGTTGACTATCGCAGTCATATTTGCAGAAAAATTGACTTGCAAGCTCGTCTTCTTATAAAGCAAAGCTATCATAGTGTCGGCGTCGGTCTCTTTGCGCAATTTTATTACGCACCTCATACCCGTTCTGTCTGATTCGTCGACAATATCCGTTATACCGCCGAAAAGGTCTTTGTTGGTATCTCTCAAGTCGCTGATTCTTGCAAGAAGTTCAGCTTTGTTGACTTGATAAGGAATTTCCGTAACTACGATATTCTTTTTTCCGCCGTCTTCCTCAACGTGTAATTTAGCTCTTACTATTATCTTGCCCTTACCTGTAGAATAAGCGTCGTATATACCTTGATTGGCAACAATAATACCGCCTGTAGGAAAATCAGGCGCGGGAATATACTGCATCACCTCTTCCAAGGAGATGTTTCTGTTGTCGATATAAGCGACTATACCGTCAATGGATTCGCTCAAAGAATGAGGGGGAATATTAGTGGCAAGTCCGACTGCGATACCGCTCGCGCCATTGACAAGCAAATTAGGCAATCTGCTTGGAAGCACAGCGGGTTCTTCGAGAGAATCGTCGAAGTTTAGCGTCATAGGAACAGTGTTTTTCTCGAGGTCTTTGAGCATTTCGAGAGCAAAAGGCGTCATTCTCGCCTCCGTATATCTCATTGCGGCGGCGCTGTCGCCGTCAACCGAACCGAAATTGCCGTGACCGTCTACAAGCAACATCTTGGTATTGAAAGGCTGCGCCAACTTGACCATTGCTCCGTATACGGAAGAATCTCCGTGCGGATGATATTTACCAAGACAGTCGCCGACTATACGCGCCGATTTTCTATGCGGTTTGTCGGGAGTAGTCCCAAGCTCCAACATTGTGTACAATATTCTTCTCTGAACAGGTTTAAGACCGTCTTCAACTCTAGGCAGCGCTCTGTCAAGTATGACGTGCTCGCTGTAAGGCAACATAGAATTATGCATTACCTGCTCAAAAGTTCCGTCGATTATCCTCGAGTTGTCAATTATCTCTTCGCTGTCTTTCTTTTTTGCCATATCTTCCTTTGCTATATCTCCTCAACATATTTTTGAGGTCTTACAAAACATAATATATTATTATGCGCGCGAGTATTTTATCAATAAATATAGTTTTCAATAAATTCTATTTTGCATTGAACAATGTTCAAAGCGCGTCGCTTTTGCGTTTGTTTTCCGCCTTTTTGGTAGTTTCGGCAAAAGAATCTTCTTTATTGAAGTCCGCATACTCAAAAATATACTCTCTTCTCAAGTCCGCGCCGTCGCCCATTAGCGTAACTATAAGTCGCTCCGCCTCGGCATTGTCGTCGATAGACACCTTCATAAGCGAACGCGTCTTGGGATTCATCGTCGTCTCCCAAAGCTGCTCCGGATTCATCTCTCCCAGCCCCTTATATCTTTGAAGCGTATAGTTCTTTCCGACGTTTTGCAGAATCTTTTTAAGCTCCTCGTCGTCGTAAGCATATTGAACTTTGTTTTTTTCGGTGATTTTATAAAGAGGCGGCATACCTATATAAAGGTATCCTCCCGTTATGAGTTCCCTCATATATCTAAAGAACATCGTCATCAATATCGCTCTGATATGCGCGCCGTCTTGGTCGGCGTCGGCAAGAATTATGACTTTGTGATATTTGAGGTTGTTAATATTGAATTCTCTGCCGAATCCCGTGCCCAAGGCGTTGATTATAAGCTTTATTTCGTCGTTTTTGAGAATATCTTCGATTTTTTTCTTCTCAACGTTGAGCGGTTTGCCTCTCAACGGCAAAATAGCTTGCGTAGCTCTGTCTCTTCCCTGTTTTGCGCTGCCGCCGGCGCTGTCGCCCTCTACGATAAACAATTCGTTTTGCTCGGGCTTTCTTCCCGTACAGTTCGCCATCTTGCCTATAAGCGCCGAGGAGGTCATATTATTGAGGTTACGCGCAACGCTCTTTGCCTTTGCCGCGCTCTCTCTGGCTTTTGCGGCAACCCTAGCCTTTTCGTAAATAGCGTCTATTACGTCCTTTTTTGCCTTGTTGAGATAGTCTTTTATACCGTCTGTCAACAAATTCTCAACAATGTTCTTTACCTCGGGATTACCAAGCTTTGTTTTCGTCTGACCTTCGAACTGCATATTTTGCATTTTTACGGTCAAAACGGCTGTCAATCCCTCTCTATAGTCTTCTCCGCTGAAATTAGCCTGTTTCTCTTTGATAATATTCTTTGCTCTGCCAAAATCGTTCAGCGCCCTTGTCAAAGCCGATTTAAAGCCCGTCTCGTGCGTACCGCCTTCGGTAGTAGGTATATCGTTGACGTAAGAGAACAAACTCTCAGAATAGGTGTCCGTATGCTGAAAAGCCAATTCCACAACGAACTTGTCCTGTTTTTTCTCAACGTATACGGGCGGATTGTATTTTGCCGTCTTTCCCTCGTTTAAGTGCAACACAAAGTCGCTTATGCCGCCGTCGTAACAGAATTTACGCACTTTTGCTCTGCCGCTTTCTCCGACGACGCGATTGTCAGTCAAAGTAAACTTTACGCCGCCGTTGAGAAATGCAAGTTCTTTAAGTCTTTTTGCTATCGTATCAAAAGAAAATTCTTCGTGACCGAATACTCTAACGTCGGGTTTGAACGTGACTTTCGTGCCTTTGAGTTTGGAATCGCAAGGCATAGAAACCAAATCCTGAACTTTTTTGCCGCTGGCAATTTCGCCGTTGGGAAGTTCGACGGAGCGGAACTTCATATTATACTGCGTGCCTTTTTTATATACGTCCACGCTCAGCCATTCGGACAGCGCGTTGGTAACCGACGCGCCTACGCCGTGCAAACCGCCCGAAACGGTGTAGTTCTTATTGCTGAACTTTCCGCCCGCGTGCAACGTCGTAAACACCAATTCCACCGCGGGAATCTTCTCAATAGGGTGAATATCTACGGGAATGCCTCTGCCGTGGTCGGTCACGCTGATGCTGTTGTCGGCGAATATCTCAATCTCTATGGAATTGCCGTGCCCGTTGAGCACTTCGTCCATACCGTTGTCGACGATTTCCCAAAGTATGTGGTGCATACCTTTTGCGCCCGTCGTGCCTATATACATACCCGGTCTTTTGCGCACTGCGTCCAGCCCTTTAAGGACGGCTATATCTTTTGCTCCGTATTCTCTGTCCATTCTTCTCCTATGCAGCCTATCTCAAACTTGTCGCTAAATATTATATATTTATCGCGTTAGTTAGCAGCAACGAGTTGCGGTTCTCTTTCTCCTGCCGAGCTCAGCTCTTGCGCAATATCCGCAACAATCTCGTCTTGAGCGTTTCCTCCGCTCTTTTTCGCCGTCAATTCGTCAAGCCATTCGGACACGTCGGAATACACTTCGTCTTTATTAAGCTCGTTGACTATTTCGTGACGCGCGTCTGCATACAGCTTGATTTTGACGTCTTCTACGCCTACGTTTTTATACAAATCGAAGAGTTTGCTGACGAGTTTTCCCATTTTCCCGACGGGGTCTTTATCGCCCGATAATATATAAATAGGCAGTTTCTTGTCTATAGCTTCAAGTCTTTCGGGCTCGTATATTCTGCAAAGTCCGTCAAAAAAGTTCTTATAAAAGCCCACCGACATTGTGTAATTGCAATACTTGTCGGCATTATATTTTTCGCACGCGTCCGCATTTCTGTTAAGCCAAGCGTTTTGTCTTTTTTCTTTTTTGAAAGGCTTTTCGTACGCTCCGAACGTCATATTTTTAATAAAATCCGCGCTCTTGTCTTTGCCGTACAACTTAAATTGCGTATTTGCGACAAATCTGCCTATTTTCGGCTCTATACCGCTCATATTTGCCGAACCGCTCAAAATACAGCCGTCTATATTCGCCGAATTTTGCTGAATATAGCCTTGCGCCAAAAAGGAGCCGTATGAGTGCGCGAAAATATAAAGCGGCAATCCAGGATATCTCTCTTTTAAATATGCGGTGATGACCTTTTCGTCGTCAATCGTATCAAAATATGTGTGACCGAAAGGCACTTTGCCCAAAAAATCTGCGCCCGCCGTACGTCCGTGACCTCTGTGGTCGTCGCCCGCTACTACGTAGCCTTTGGAATTGAGGTAATAAGCAAATTCCTCATATCTGTCGATATGCTCTACCATTCCGTGAAAAATCTGCACGATGCCTTTGGGAGCGCAATCGGGTTCCCAAATCGACATCACGACTTGATAATCGTCGAATCCTTTAATCGTTTTTTCTATCTTTTCCATTTAGGTTATTTCCTTGTTATTTCAATTTTCCGCCATCTTAATTTAGTATGGCACGTATATTATATTATATATTTTAATATTTTTCAAGTATTAAAGCTGAATTTTGTTCCAAAATATGCGGCAGAAATGTCACATTTTAATAAAATTTTACATTTGAACAATGTTCAGTGTATCATTTTTGTAAATTAAACATTAAATAACTTGCAAAATATATTCACATTATATCGACAATTTCTATTAGAAATTGTCATAAATATTTCTATATTCGACAGCATTTTTAATAAAAAAGCTAATTTCTTAACGCTAGTATCGGCAAAATTTACCAATAAATATTCTCCAATAGTCTATTTGAACAGTGTTCAGATGGACTTTTTCGGCAACTATTCCTCTAATTCGACTGGCAAGTTATCGAATATTTTCATATCTATAAACGAGTTAATAAAATTCGACATATAGCAAACACTAACTTCGACAAAATATTTGGAGGTACATTATGAATATTGCTCTCACGGGAGGAGGCACCGCCGGTCACGTTATGCCCAATATGGCATTGCTCGACGACTTATACAAGCACTTCGATAAAGTTATATATATAGGCAACAAAAATAAAATGGAATACGATATATGCAAAAAATTCAACGTCCCGTTTTATCATTGCGATTGCATAAAGCTTGACCGCAGTAATATCGGTAAAAATTTTTTAATACCTATAAAACTGCCTAAATACGTAAAGGAAGCAAAAAAAATCTTGACGGAACAAAACGTCGACATAGTTTTTTCTAAAGGCGGCTACGTCGCAATGCCCGTTGTCTACGCCGCCAAGTCGCTATCCATACCGACGGTATGTCACGAATCAGACTATTCTCTCGGTCTAGCAAACAAACTTAATTCACGATTCGCCAAAGGAATAATAACCTGCTTTGACAGCACTTGCAACAACGACAGGGCAAAAGTTTTTGCCAACCCTATACGCAAAGACTTCTTCGACGCCCGTCCTCAACGCGTATTCGAAGAGTACGCTCTCAACCGCTATACCCCCATATTGTTAATTATGGGCGGTTCTCTGGGCGCAAAGGCTATCAACGACGTCGTCTACAGTTCGTTGGACGAACTGTGTCGCAAATATCAAGTGATTCATATATGCGGCAATACAATGATACCCATAACGCACAAAAACTATACGCAAATCAAATTCACAGACAACATCCAAGACTATATAGCGGCAAGCGATTTGATTATTTCCCGATGCGGAGCGGGCGCATCCACAGAAATCAACGCTTTGAACAAAAAAGCCCTCTATATTCCTTTGAGCAACAAATCGTCGCGCGGCGACCAAGTTCTCAACGCGCGATACTTAACTCAAAACGGTTTTGCGCTGATGCTTGAAGAAAAAGAACTGACAAAAGAAAATCTGTTGAAAAAGCTCGACCAACTCGCCGATTTTGACAAAAAAGTCTATGTTTACGACCGCAATAACAATTCAAAAATCGTAGACTACGTAAGCAAAATTGCCTATCGTTATGCAGTGACAGGCGCTCAAAGCATATAAATACAAAAGCGGCTTGCATAATTGCAAGTCGCTTTTAAATTCTAAAACTTTATATTCGCAAAAACCAATATAATTAACGACTTCTCATCGCTAACTCTCTAAAATCTCATTTATAGATATTAAACGGTATTAGTCTTTACAGCAATCGCAACCTTTCAAATGCGCGTCATATACGCCTATGGATTGCAAATAAGCGTAAATAACCGTAGAACCCACAAATTTCATTCCGCGCTTTTTTAAATCTTTGGATATTTCATCCGACAACGGAGACATAGTTCTTATATCGCAACTCTCGCGTATGACCTGTCCGTTTGAAAATCCCCAAATATAGGCGTCAAATGAGCCGAATTCTTTTTGAATTTGCAAAAATACACGGCTATTTTCCACGCTAGCCTTTATCTTCAACCTATTTCTTATTATTGGCGCCGAAAGCAAACTATTGCATTTCTCATCGTCATATCGGCTTATCTTCTCAACGTCAAAGCCGTCGAACGCTTCTCTGAAACCTTCGCGCTTATTTAAAACGCACTCCCAAGACAGTCCCGCTTGAAAAAACTCCAACAAAAGCATCTCAAAGAGCTTTTTGTCGGAATGTACAGGCACGCCCCATTCTTTGTCGTGATATTCTACGTACAAAGGATTTTTTAAGTTTACCCACCAACAGCGGTTGACGATTTCTTTTGTTTTGCTCTCCATATTATTCCTCTATTTGTTATAAAATAAATATTAACTTTAATTTCTAGTTATATAAAATTTAACGTAATTTATAAAATGTTATTTATTCTTTTCCAATTCTTGCAACTTCTTAAAGTCTACTTTGCCAATCTGCGTGAGCGGCATAGAATCCACGCTCTCAATGATTTTAGGCATATTGTATTTTAGCAAATTATTGCCGATATAACTCCTCAAAGAATCCTCAAAATTAGCGTCATAAGAATAGCCGTCTCGCATAACAACATAAAGTTTTAAAAAATTCTTACCGTTTTCCTCATAAGGTATTACGCACGACCTCAATATTCCTTCAAAAGCGTTTACACAGTCTTCGATTTCTTGAGGATAAATATTTATTCCGCTGATTTTTATCATACGTTTTATCCTATCGACAAAATAGACGTATCCGTCTTCGTCCATATAGCCAATATCGCCTGTCTTAAGCCATTTTCGACCTTGCCCGTCCTCAAAGAATACCTCTTTATCCAATTGCGGCGAATTGTAATATCCCGTCATCATAGTATTGCAAGTGAGAACAATCATACCTCTTTCGTTTGGCTGTAAAAATTTGTTATTATCGTCAATTATAGCAAAATAGTTATTTTTGATAGGTTTGCCCAACGTGGAATTATCCTTATGAATATCCATAGTATTGACGCAGCATATACCGCCTTCGGTCAGCCCGTATCCCGCGCAGAGCTTTATCGGATTTCCGTTTGCCGCCATAGCGCTTTCAAAAGTAGACTTAAGCTCCGCCGATATTTTTTCTCCGCCGCAGTAGCAGTTCTTGAGCTTTTTGAGTTTTTTACCCTTAAATTTACCGCAAGCCAGCATCTTGGAATACATACTCGGCACGCCTGCGATATATGTCACTCTCGCGCGTTTAATTAGCCTACACGCGCCTTTGGGATTGAATTTGGGCATCATAACGGCTTGTCCGCCGCCGCTCAATACAGTATGCATACAAATACCCAAACCGAAATTATGAAACAGAGGCAACACCATCAACATTCCGTCCTTATCGTCTACGCCTCCGCCAATCAAATCTATCGCATTATCCGCCAAATGATTGAAAGAATCGTTGGAAAGCATTACCGTCTTGGATACGCCCGTAGTACCGCCGCTGTGCATATATATGGCAATATCGTCGCCCTTGATATCGACAGGCTTAAGCTCGTACTTGCCCAACGTATTCTTGAATCTGACAATACGTTCGTCATACTTTATATTCTTTACCTTGTTGTATCTATAAACATTGTAAGGTATCTTAAAAGCCTTCGGCAAATAGTCGCTTGCGCTACATAAAATTACAGGTTTATCGCTTGATTGCAAAAATTTGTATTTATAAAAGAACTCGTCAAACAGTATAAACGCCTTACAGTCCATCTCTTTTGCCATTTTTTCCAGTCCGTCGCCCGGAATCAAAGGATGTACTAGATTAGCTATTGCGCCCGTACTGTTGATAGCGTAAAAACCAATTATGGCATTAGGGATATTGCCCAAACAAAGCGCAACGTTATCCCCCTTGCCTATCCCCAAAGATTGAAGATAACCGCCCAAACTAGAAACGGTATCTTTAAATTGTTTTATACCTATAGACGCTCCGAAAAAGTCCCAAACCTTGTTGGTATCGGGCAATCTTTTCGTTTCGTCCGTAAGATATGCAAACATCGACTTATTGAATTTTGCCATAATTCCTCGCTTAAGCCGTCAATTGAGAAGTCTGCAAATGCTTTTCATTCAAACTTGCAAGCGCTTCTTCTGCAACTGCAAAATTATTTCCTTTACGGAAAAATAACTTATCCAAAACCTTGTATATCGTATACGATATTACAAATCCGAAAATCACGTCGGAAAGGAAATGCGCGTCGTCGCAGATTCGGGATATCATAGTTAGCAATACAAATGCAGAACACACTCCGTAAAGCGTATATTTAAGCCAAGTCTTCTCTCTCCATTTGGGCAGAATTCTATAAAGCGTGCAAAGCAAGAATATATGCGTCGCGGAATTAGTATGCCCCGACGGGAAAGAAGAATAATGATAATTCTCGCTCAATTCGATTCTCGCTATGTCGGGAGTATACCAAGGCGTGAAATAAGAAAATCCGTCGTTGCCCATAGCGTTTTGGTCCAACATATCCCTAAATCTCATTCTGTGCCAAACAATTTTCACGCCTTGCGTCACGACAAGCGCAAGAAGCAAATAGCATATTGCGAATATCGCGAATTTAAACAGCGTATATCTTGTCTTCTTGGGAATAAATTTACCTAAATACAAACCCAATCCTGCCGCGCATAGAGCCAATATACCCATTAACGCATAGAACTTTATGCCGTCGAAACCCCTTGCCTGTATCATATCGGCAGCCTCGCTCTTAAAGCAAAGTATTATCCAACCGCCCAAGCTCAATCCCGCCGTCAACACCTTAAAAGGCTTTCTCCATTTGGAATCAATTAAATCGTCGCTGTAAAAAAGCATAACGGCGAATACCGGCAAAATAAAATAAGCGGGATATTCTGCGATTATGGAAAACAAAAATGCAAAAGCAGTCTTTGCCCAATTACCGTTTATCGACTTTGAAAGAGCCTTGTTGATTGCGAGGTCAAAATATATGCCGTCAGAGTTTTTGCAGCAAAGCAATGCGAGAACTCCTATTAAAATTACACCCGCCGCCCCGTGAACGGCAATAGATACTATTCTATTTCTTTTTTCCTGCGTCATTATACACCTTAAATACAATCTTTTATTTATTATACAACATATTTATATCATTTGCAATACTGCGCGGCATTATTTGTTTGCCCATATATAAATTACGTCAATTTGCCTGTGGATATAACAAAATCGATAAAAAAAGGAAGAGCTAACGCTCTTCCTTTTTTATATTTAAATTATTCTTATTTTTTCAAATCGTTTTCGTTACTGAAGTTATTCACATAAGTATCGATAGCAAAACCTTCTTCGTTAGCATTGTATGAGAACTGTTGAGTTGCAGAAAGCTTAACTATGTTATTGCTAAGCTTAAACGAAGAAGTAACCGCCATTGTCATTTTATAGCCTTCTTTTACAGTGATGCTTCTAAACGTACCGTTTTCCCAAAGAACAACTTCAAGTTGCAATTGCAAGAATTCCAATCCTTCTACTGCCATTCCAGCATTTCCTTCAAGTTGAGCTTTCATTGTTTTGATATATTCTTTAGTGGACTCGACAGGGTCGAATTCAAGAGCAAATCTATAAGTCTTCGTAGCTTCGTCATAAATAGGCTCAAGTTGTCCTTTTATAAATTTCTCTTGCAAGTCATACATCCAAAGTACAGTGGGATTATTACTCTTTTTATTAAGGAAACTTTTTTCTTCACCTTCTTTGGCAATGCTCGTAAAGTCAGAATCTATATCATTCCATTTATCTACGGTCCAAATATCTTTAGGTTGTTTTTTGCTAGCTCTCTTAAAGCTAGTACCTTCGGCGTTTCTCCACTGAATTTTTTCTGGAGAAATAACAATTTTTTCATAGAGCTTTGCAAAGTTCGAATAGGACTTATTGTCCGCAAAATACGTTGCGCCGTTTGCATTATTGCCAGCAGCATCGCCTTTACCTCTTCTTATTTTGGTGGACTGAACTTCTTGGTCAACAGGAATAGCTCCGCCAATTTTCATATTTACGCCGCCCTTATATTCTATAATTGCATACTCTGCATTATAAAAATTTCTAGTAGCTACTTCTAACATTTCAAAAGCTGACATTTTAGAATTAATTTTTTCTGTATTTGTTGGTTGATTTTCAATTCCTATCGACACTTCGGGAATGCTAAAATCTTCTAACGGTTCGGGTTTAAATCCGCAACCAGTAAAAAGTACCATCGTCATTGAAAGCAAAAGCACTACTACAAGCGACGATATCAAAATTTTCTTTTTCATAATTTTTCCAAATCTCCTAATTTGATAAATTTACTACGTATATCATATACCTTTTATGGTTTTATTGCAAGTAAATTTTACTTAATTTTTAATTAAAGCCTTTTTATCGACATATTTTACGATATTTTATCCCCATACGTTAAATATTGCGCGCAAATTTGGCAAACGACTTGTCCATATCCGTTATATCTATATTCTATATAATCTATTAAATATTACACTGAAGTTGACAAATCAACAAAATAATTATATAATCAAACCGTTAATCGCGTTTATCGCAAAAGGAGCATAATATGAAAATAATGATAACTGCAGAGGCTACGAGCGATTATCCCGACAGCCTTCTCACTCAAAACATAACGATATTTCCTATGAGCTACACCGTCAACGGCGTTGCCTACGACGGCGTCAACAGCAAGTTGAGTCCAAAAGAATTTTACGACACTTGCCGCAAAGCCAAGACAAAAGAAGACTTGCCGCTGACTTCTATGATAACGGCTTATCAAGCCAAAGAACTTTTTAAACCTATTTTGGAAAACGGTTACGACGTTATACATATAGGCTTCACAAAAGCGTTGAGCGGCACTTACGACCAAATGTGTATGGCGGCTAAAGAACTCAAAGAAGAATTCCCCGACAGAAAGATAACCATTGTAGAATCTCGCTCTGCGGCATTCGTGCAAGGCATTATGGTTTGGTACGTAGACCAAAAACTCCAAAGCGGCGCAAGCTATGAAGAGCTTGTCGAATATGCCGAATATCTGTCATTGCACTGCGCAGGCTACTTCACTATCGACGATATGAAGCATCTATACCGCACCGGACGCGCTAGCAAAACTCAAGCCTTTCTCGGCGACGCTCTGCAAATCAAACCGATACTTTATATCAACAAACTGGGAAAACTTGTTCCGATAAGCAAACAAATATCTCACAAAAAAGCAATGAAAACAATGCTCGAGTATTTTGACAAACGTATGATGCCCGTCGAAGAACAAAAGCTTGTTGCCGTTATGCACGCAGACGCTTACGACGAAGCCAAGATGCTTGAAAAGGCTCTTATCGACAAATACGCATTTAAAAACACAGTAATAGTCGACGTCGGTCCCGTAATCGGCACGCACGTCGGAGCAGGAATGGTAGCTTTGATTTTCTTGCAAAACGAAAAGGCAGAACCCAACGACAAAGAACTCGTCGAAGAATAATATAATACAAAACGTTAAAAACCAAAACGACTTGCCGCAAAGCAAGTCGTTTTTATAACGTAATATAATTCCCGATAAACAGATATTTATTTGATTTCCGTCACCCAACCGAATTCGTCTTCATAACGCTCCGACTGAATACCAGTGATTTTGTCATAAAGGAAAGAAGTGATTTCGCCCATTTTACCGCCGTTGATAACCATATCTTTGCCTTTGTATGTAATCAAACCGACGGGAGAAATAACAGCTGCCGTTCCCGAACCGAAGCTCTCTTTTAGCATTCCGTTGTCGTAAGCCTCGACGATTTCGTCCATCGATATACGTCTTTCGCTGACCTTGTATCCATACTTCTTGAGCACTTGAATACAAGACCTTCTCGTTATGCCGTCAAGAATACTGCCGACAAGCGCAGGCGTAACGACTTCGTCGCCGATTACGAAAAACATATTCATAGAACCGACTTCTTCGACGTATTTATGCTCGGACGAATCAAGCCACAGAGCTTGGTCGTAACCTTTTTGATTTGCAATCTCGCCGCCCATCAAAGACGCGGCATAGTTGCCCATACATTTTGCTTCGCCCGTACCGCCGATAGACGCTCTGACAAGTTCTTCCTCGACAAGTATCTTGGTAGGTTGAAGACCGTGCGCATAATAAGCTCCGACGGGAGACAAAATTATAAAGAATTTATATTTTTTGCTTGCGTGCACTCCGAGCATTTCTTGATTTGCAATGAGCGTAGGACGTATATACAGCGCGGTGCCCGGCTCGGTAGGTATCCAATCTTTTTCCAACTTGATAAGTTCGAAAAGAGCCTCTTTGACTTTTTTCGAATCGAAATTAGGCATACACAGACGGGTTGCAGACTTGTTCATTCTCACAAAATTGTCGTCAATCCTAAACACGGTGATTTTGCCTTCCTTGGTCTTATAAGCCTTTGCGCCCTCGAATATTCCTTGCGCGTAATGCAGTATATTTGTAGCGGGAGCTATTGCAAAAGGAGCGTAAGGCACGATTTCCGGCTCTTTCCATTCCCCGTCTTCATAGTCCATTACAAGCATATGGTCAGTAAAATATTTGCCGAAACCAAGCTTTGTAGAATCGGGTTTTTGCTTTGGTTGTGTTGTCAACGTAATTTTCATATTTTCACCTCATCTTCCCGTTTGCGGGAAATTTGATTTTGATTTTAAACGTCAAAAGCGCAGTAATTTGATTTCAAAATATATATTTGCGCTTTGTCCGAAGATATATCCACTATCTTTGCCGCAAGTTCTTCGAAGTTTTGCTGCGGTACAGCCGCCGTTATCTTAACGTCGTTACCGTAATCCACGCTTTGCAACTGTGCTTGGAATTTTAAGCATACTTCTTGGATTTTTTTGTATATGCCGTAAGAAACCGTAATATCAACCACTTTTGCCTGCTTCATTTCGACGGTTTTTGCGACGTCCAAAGCCTCGCTTACGCTTGAAGAATACGCGCTTACCAAGCCGTTTGCTCCCAACTTAACGCCGCCGAAATATCTTGTCACGACGGCAAGCGTCATATAGACCTTGCGTTTTTTCAGCACTTCAAGCATTGGCGCGCCCGCCGTTCCCTGCGGTTCTCCGTCGTCTGAAAATCTCTGTTCCGTCGCCGTCTCGTTGGATATAAACGCATAGCAGTTGTGAGTTGCGTCACTATATCTTTTGCTTATCTCTTTTATTTTAGTTATCGCGTCGTCGTAGCTCGTTATCGGCGCAAGCGTCGTTATAAATCGCGATTTGTTGACGACAACGGTATTTTCGCAAGTCTGCGCAACGGTGAGATAATCGCTTTTTAGCATCAATCTACGGTAACCTTGACGTGCATTTTTTTGCCTTTGTGCAAAACAAAACCGTTTGCCTTTTGGCTGTCAGTCAAGACGTAGGCTATGTCTTCGATTTTTTCGTCGTCGACTTTTACGCCGCCGCCCGAAATAAGATTTCTCGCTTCGCTCTTGGATTTACAAGCTCCGACGGCAACCATAATGTCAAGTATATTTACGCAATCGGAAGAAATCTTTCGCGAGGGCATATCCTCTTCTCCGCCGCCTCCAAAAGCCGCAAGCGCCTGTTTTTGCGCGATTTCCGCCTGTTGCTCTCCGTGCACGATTTTTGTAAGCTCGTATGCCAATCTTGCTTTGGCTGCGTTCATTCTCTCGTCGCGGTATTGGCAAAGCTCGGCAATCTCATCCAACGGCAGATACGTCAACAGTTTCATACATTTTTCCACGTCGTCGTCAGCCGTGTTTCTCCAATACTGATAAAACTCATAAGGAGTAGTCTTTTTAGGGTCAAGCCATACTGCGCCTTTTTGCGTCTTGCCCATCTTCTTGCCTTCGCTCGTCGTGAGAAGCGTAAAAGTCATAGCATAAGCGTCGCTGCTCTTTTTTCTTCTTATGAGGTCGGCTCCCGCCAAAATATTAGACCACTGGTCGTCGCCTCCGCATTCCAACTTGCAACCGTAATGCTCGAAGAGATACAAAAAGTCGTATGCCTGCATAAGCATATAGTTGAATTCGAGGAAGGACAGACCTTTTTCCATCCTCGATTTGAAGCATTCTGCCGTCAACATCTGATTGACGGAAAAATGCGCTCCGATATCTCTGATGAATTTAATATAATTGAGTCCGTCAAGCCAGTCGGCATTGTTGACCATAATAGCCGCATTCTCTCCTTCGAAAGAAAAGAACTTGGACATCTGCTCCTTAAAACATTCGCAGTTGTGCTTTATGGTTTCGTCGGTCATCATTTGACGCATATCCGTTCTGCCCGACGGGTCTCCTATCTTACCCGTGCCGCCGCCTATGAGAACTATAGGTTTATGACCGGCTTTCTGCATATAGCTCATAACCATAAGTTGCATAAAGTGTCCAACGTGAAGGCTGTCGGCAGTGGGGTCGAATCCGATATAAAACGGCACGCTTTGGCTTCCCAAAAGTTTGTAAAGCTCTTCTTCTCTCACCGTTTGCTTGATAAAACCTCTCTCTCTGAGGACGTCCATTATGTTTCTTGTGATTTCCATTGTATATTTCCCGATTGATATTATTTTAAAATATTATAACACCACTTTTCCCCATTGTAAACAAAAACAAAAAAATATTTACGTCAAAAGACAAGCTATGCCAAACGTATTGCAATATTTTTATATATCGATACGTTGCCGGTATTCGACAATCGTCTGCATAAATATCGCTTTATTGCAAAAACTGTATTCGGAGGCAGAAAATGAAAAAGAAATTTATTATCACAACATTTATTTTATTGACAATATGCGCGCTTGCCGTTTCATTCTGCGGATGTAATAAAGACAAGGACGCATTTGATTTAGATTATTATGACTACAAGGATTTTACCGCCCTAAAGAACTTTACCGTCGTTAATTCGCAAGAACCAAATACAGTTGCGAAATACGTCAACGACGGAAGCAGAATACTCTTTGAAACAACTACGACAGACGGAGAAGGCGGAGAAAACAACGTAATATATCAATTCTCTGTAGACCAAAACAAAGCGTATATAAGCGGCAGTTGGCAAGACATAGATTTAAAAGACGTCGACGATTATCTCTCTTCGATTGCCGACAGAACGGGACTTGCTTACGTGGGAATTAAAGAAAATTATGTCGAAGAAGTCGCCGAGCACAAATATTCTATTGACCCCGACCACTTTTTTAAAGAAGCTTTTAGAATAAAATACGAAACTTTTTTCGGAAAAGAATATGAAGAAAGCGAATTCACAAATGAATACGAAAGTCAAAAAGAAGAGCTTTTCGGCAACGTAGATAATTATATGATAACGCTCGATTGCTCTACAAAAAAACAAATGACGATGTCTATAGAAAATGCAAAAGAAAAGAAGCTGTTGACTTACAGATACAGCAATATTGACAAAACCAATATCACGTTGCCCAAAGACGAATAACAAACTACAAAACGGCTTACGTCAAAAGTAAGTCGTTTTTATTTGTCAAAATTCTTATAAAAATTCATTTGATGTCATACTGATTAGATTTTTCGACTGCGCTCAAAAAGACAGAGACAGAATATATGTCAACATTTCAATGTCATTTCGACTGGAACGCAGTGTAATGGAGAAATCTCATCAGTTTTTATATGGATTAGACCTCTCCGCTTCGGTCGAGGTGACAGAATACTACGCTCAAGATGACTTATTGATTTTGTCATTGACGCTCGCACGAGACGCAACTGCTTGCTCGCTATGCCGTCGCTTCGTTCCTTACGACTGAAGTATAGCGTAATGGAGAAATCTAATCTAATTGAGATATTTCGACTCCACTTCGTTACGCTCAATATGACATAGAAAGGTAATTTCATCATAATTATTATTAATTGTCATTTTGAGCGTAGTCGAGAAATCTATTCACTTTATTTATCTCATAGCCTTTTGTTCTTTGAGATACTCCGCGTATCTCTCTATCTGGTCTTCTCTCAAATCTATCATCTCTTTGGCTGTCGCATATGCTTGCGCGTCTCCTATTATGACTTCCG
>CAJUOK010000004.1:0-123820 GCA_910588015.1 uncultured Christensenellaceae bacterium
CAAAAAGGCAGTCAGTAAAAGTATACTTTTTTTGGAAATTTTATATTTAAACTATACTTTTAATTAAAAAAGAATTTTTAAGAGTATAAAATATCGCCGCGAAAATAATTTGCGGCGACGTTCAATCTAAAGTTAATATTTATTTTTCCATTTAAATTTATTCAATCTTTCTGCGCAACGATAATTTATATATTGATAATATATACGCGCGTAATAAAGGATATTATTTCCTAACCGGTTTGTTCTCTTCTTTTATAAGCGTCTTGGACTTGTCTTGCAACACGTTGAAATTTGCCAAATCGTCATACGGATTGGATGCAATACCTACGTTGAGAAGACGCGCAATATCGTAGGCTCTCCAAGGCACTTCGTCTTTTGGCGGATGAACTATAAACGTCATCGTTTCTTTTGTTGTGGGATGAACAAATTTGACTTCGGTTGCCCACAGTCCTAGATTATGTCTGAAAGTTGCGGGTAATGCTCCGTACTTGCTATCGCCGAAAAGCGGAAGTCCCAAAGACGACATTTGCACTCTTATTTGGTGCGAACGTCCCGTATGCAGAGCTATCTTAAAAAGTGAAAAGCCCTTTACTTCCTGCAAAAAAGTATAATCAAGCAAAGCAAGTTTTGCTCCGTCGGTTGCCTGCGGTACGATTTGAACTATATTTTTTGCTTGGTTTTTCTTAAGATAATGCTTAAGCTGACCGTTGCGCTGTTTGGGAACGCCGCAAGTTACGCAAAGATATTTTTTCTCAAATTCGCCGCTCTTTATTTCCTCGCTCAATCTAGCAGCCGCTTTGGAAGTCTTGGCGAAAACCATTACTCCGCCTGTCGGTCTGTCGAGTCTGTGTATCAAGCCCACGTAAGCGTCGCCTTCTTTTTGATACTTATCCACAAGATATTCTTTGACAATTGTCAGCATATCTTTATCGCCCGAGCTATCCGCTTGCGACGGAATATTGCAAGGTTTGACTACGACGATAACGTGATTGTCTTCGTAAATTACCGCTAAATCTTTATATGTAAAATCCAACATTAGTACCTCTGTTTTAGTATTTGAGTATTCGTCATTATCATTTTGTTGCAAGGATGAGATTTCTCCACGCGCTTCACTTGGTCGAAATGACATTTTTATATTATTTACCTTATCTTATATACTTTGTACCTTATATATTTGGTCATTTCTAATTATCATCACGTCATATCGAGCTAAGTCGAGATATCTCTACCGATTGTTTTATACTGATGAGATTTGCGTTACGCTTGGTCGAAATAACATTTTTTATTTATGAATTGTTACTTGTCTTGTATATTTTATTATCCTAAAAATCCTACCGACGTTTACCTACCCAAAGTCCGCTGCAACCGCAAGGCAATATCAGCCCTTCGTCGGTGGGAAGTCCCACTTCGTAGGCTTGACTTTCGCCGGTGAAATCTTTGAGACAAAGTCGCAACAAATTATCGATTACTTGAGGCTGAAGTCCCGTCGTATAAGAATTAATAAGGAAGAAAAGCGGTTTGTCCGAAAGCACTTTGACGCATTCTTTCACGAGGTCAAAAATACATTCTTCCAATTTCCAGACCTCTCCGTTTGCTCCTCTGCCGTAAGATGGCGGGTCCATTACTATTGCGTCGTACTTATTCCCGCGCCTTATTTCTCTCGCAATAAATTTGTTGCAATCATCGACAATATAGCGTATTCTATCGCTCGGTATCTCGCTCAAAGCGGCATTTGACTTGGCTCTGTCTACCATAGCTTTGGCAGCGTCGACGTGAGTCACGTTTGCTCCTACTTTGGCGCACGCCACTGTCGCGCCGCCCGTGTAAGCAAACAAATTGAGCACTTTTATCTGTCGTCCGCTTTGTTCTACCAGCTTTTGCATTATATCCCAATTCACGGCTTGTTCGGGAAACAATCCCGTATGCTTGAAGCCCATAAGCTTGAGAGAAAATTTCAAGCCTTTGCGCTCGATAACGAAATTTTCGGGCACGCTGCCCTTAAATTCCCAAACGCCTCCGCCGCTTTTGGAGCGGATATATCTTGCATTGATAGATTTATTATTCTCAAGTGCTTTGTGACTTTTCCAAATTATCTGCGGGTCAGGACGGAGAAGCACGAGTTTTCCCCACTTCTCCAGTTTTTGTCCGTCGCCCGTTGCGATTATTCTATAATCTTTCCAGTCAGTTGCTACTTTTATCATTACTATCCGCCGTTAAATCTTGGCTACCGTCACGACGATTATTTCGCCGTTGATATCCAACTCTTTCGTATATCCTTCAATACTGCCCTCTATCAAAGCGTCGCAAAGCACGCAGTCGCAAATACTCTTGTCGTTTTTGAGAACCTCGGCGCTCTTACCCGCGCCCGTATATCCTATCTTAACGTGGTCAACTACTTCGAATCCCGCTTCTTTGCGCATTGTCTGAATTTTGGAAGTAAGTTCTCTTGCTATGCCGGCATTGATTAACTCTTCGGTCAAATTCGTATCCAAAACAACCGTCATTGCAACGTCGCTTTCCAACGCATAACCGCTCTTATTAATGGGCGTGACTAGCAAATCGTCTTTGCTAAGTTCCACGGTTGCTCCGTCGATATCAATCTTAAATATACCTCCGCCGTTGACGCAATCTACGATTTCGCTTGCATTTGAGCAAGTCGTAAGGAATTGACGTATTCCGCCAAGCTGTTTGCCGTATTTAGGTCCCAAAGTCTTGAGTTGAGGTTTGAGCTCATAAGTCATAAATTTTGACTTATCTTTGACAATCGAGCACTTACCTACGTTGAGTTCATCAGCAACAAGCTCAAGAATATTGACGTCGCTGACAGTCTTATCAGTCAAAATAAATACTTCCGACAACGGTTGGCGGTTCTTGATATTAGCCTTGTTTCTTGCCGCTCTGCCGAGCTGAACAGCATCGAGTACGAATTGCATATCGTTTTCGAGGTCGCTATCGACGCTCGCCGCGTCGGCTATCGGAAAATCGCAAAGATGTACGCTCTCGGGAGCGTCCTTATAAAATCCTACCACAAGATTTTGGTATATGCTCTCCGCCATAAAAGGAGTGAATGGCGCCGTTATCTTTGCAAGCGTTACGAGCACAGTATAAAGCGTCGTGTATGCGGCAATCTTGTCGTCTGTCATATCGCTTGCCCAATATCTCTCTCTGCCTCTGCGAACGTACCAATTGGAAAGTTCGTCGACAAATTGCGCGATATCTCTCGAGCTTTCCGTTATTTTGTAAGCGTCGAGATACTTATCTACCTTGTCCACCAAAGTATTGAGCTTGGAAAGTACCCATTTGTCCATATGCGACAGTTTGCAGTCCTTAAGCGCGTATTTGCTTGGGTCGTATTTATCTATATTAGCGTAAAGCACAAAGAAAGAATAGGTATTCCACAGCGTACCCATATACTTGCGCTGACATTCCGACACGTTCTCCGCCGCAAATCTTGAAGGAAGCCAAGGAGCGGAAGACGAATAGAAATACCATCTGACCGCGTCTGCGCCCTGCACGTCGAGCACCGACCAAGGGTCAACGACGTTGCCCTTATGTTTTGACATTTTGATTCCGTTCTTATCGTTGACGTGACCGAGAACGATACAGTTTTTGAAAGGAGCCTTGTCAAACAAGAGCGTGGATATAGCTAGCAACGTATAGAACCAACCTCTCGTTTGGTCCACTGCCTCGCTTATGAAATTGGCGGGAAACTGTTGCTCGAATATCTCTTTATTTTCAAACGGATAATGCAATTGCGCAAACGGCATACTTCCGCTGTCGAACCAACAGTCCATAACTTCGGGCGTGCGCTTCATTTCGCCGCCGCATTTACATTTGAAAGTAACTTTGTCGATATACGGCTTATGCAATTCGATATCTTCATTGAGCCCGCCGAGTTCTTTCAATTGAGCTCTGCTGCCCACGACTTTTATTTCTCCGCAGTCGGGACATACCCATATTGGAAGCGGAGTGCCCCAATATCTCTCTCTCGATACTCCCCAATCTATTACGTTTTCGAGGAAATTGCCCATTCTTCCCGAACCTATAGCGGGAGGCATCCAATTGACGGTCGCGTTGTTTTTGAGAAGTTGGTCTCTGACCTCTGTCATCTTAATAAACCAACTTGACCTAGCATAATACAAAAGCGGAGTGTCGCATCTCCAACAGAACGGATAGCTGTGCTCAAACAAAAGTTCTTTGAAAAGCAAACCGCGCTCTGTCAAATCTTTTATAACAAGCTTATCTCCGTCTTTGACGAATATGCCTTTCCAATCTCCCAAAACATCGGTGAATCTACCTCTTTCGTCGACTGTCTGAATAAACGGCAAATCGTATTTTCTTCCGACTTTGGAGTCGTCTTCGCCGAATGCCGGCGCGATATGAACGATACCCGTGCCGTCAGTCAATGTGACATAAGAATCGTTGGTGACGAAATAAGATTTTTTCTTTGTGTCGTTGGTGTCGTAAAGCGGCAAGTATTCTTCCCTTTCGTATTCTTTGCCGAGTTTGACGGAAATAGTTTCGTATTCTTCAAACAAAGTAGGCGCGAGAGCCTCGGCAAGCACATATATTTCGCCGCCGGCTTTTATCTCGACGTAATTTTCATCTCCGTTCATACACAAAGCAACGTTGGAAGGCAACGTCCAAGGCGTAGTCGTCCAAGCAAGGAAATATCCGTCGTTGTTCTTTCTCTTAAATTTTACGAAAATAGATTTTTCCTTGACGTCTTTATATCCTTGCGCCACTTCGTGCGAAGACAAAGCCGTTCCGCATCTCGGACAGTAAGGAACAATCTTATGACCTTTGTAAATCAAACCTTTGTCGGCGATAGTCTTAACCGCCCACCATACCGACTCAATATAATTGTCGTCGTACGTGATATAGGGGTTGTCCATATCAACCCAATAGCCGACTCTGTCGGACATTCTCTCCCATTCGCCCTTGTATTTCCAAACGCTTTCTTTACATTTTTTTATAAAAGGCTCGATTCCGTATTTCTCGATTTCCGGTTTTCCGTCAATTCCCAAAAGTTTTTCAACCTCGAGTTCAACTGGCAAACCGTGCGTGTCCCAACCGGCTTTTCTAGCGACGTAATATCCCTTCATAGTCTTGTATCTGGGTATTATATCTTTCATAACTCTGGTCAGAATATGACCGATATGCGGCTTGCCGTTTGCAGTCGGCGGACCGTCATAGAAAGAAAAAGATTCCTTGCCTTTGTTCTTTTCTACGCTCTTTTCAAAGATTTTGTTGCGTTTCCAAAACTCGATGACGTCCTTTTCTCTTTCGCAGAAATTCATCGAAGAATCGACCTTTTTGTACATTTTTGCCTCCGAAATATTTGTACTTTATATTGTTAATTGACCTTTTGATATTGCAAAGAAAAGATTATTTCTCTTCTTCCTCTTCCGTCGCCGTATTGATAAGCACCTCTGCCTTTTCCACGACTGTGTTGTCCATTTTCTTGACCGTAATAGCCAAATTTTCAAAATTTACTATATCGCCAACTTGCGGCAATCTGCCGAGAGCAAACGCGATATACCCGCTCAATGTGACAGTATCGAATTCCGCGCCGTCCTTATTGACATCGAAATATTCAAAAAACTCTTCAAGATTGGTGTCGCCGAGCACGATGAATTTGCCGTCGGCAAGTTTGACAAACGATTCGACTATTTCGTCGCGTTCGTCCCATATCTCTCCGACAAGCTGTTCCAATATATCTTCGAGCGTGACTATTCCCATTGTTCCGCCGAATTCGTCGGCAACTATCGCCAAATGCATTTTCGCCATTTGAAGCTTGCGCAATACGTCGCTGATTTTCATTGTGTCCGGCACATAAATGACGTTCTTTGCGACAACTTTGGAAAATTTGCTGACTCCGTCGATATACGCCTCGTAGAAATCTTTGAGATTAACCACGCCGACTATCGTGTCAACGTTCTCTTTATATACCGGCAAGCGCGAATAGCCGCTCTCCTTAAACACCTTCATAACTTCCGCCATAGAATCGTCTATAGCAACGGCTTCTACGTCGACTCTCGGAGTAAACACATCTTTGACGGTCATACTGTCGAATTCTATTGCAGAACGTATCAAATCGCCTTCGTATTCGTCAAGACCGCCTTCTGTCTGCGCCTCGTCGACATATGTGATGAGCTCTTCGTCTGTGATATTCTCATTGCCCTTTTTCTTGAAAATTTTGGCTAATAACTTTTGAAAAAGTCCCATAAGCCATACAAAGGGAAACAAAACGTAATACAGCGCCAAAATAAACGGAGCCGTGACTCTTGCAAAATATTCAGGACTGCGTTTTGCAAGCGACTTTGGCATAACCTCGCCGAATATAAGCACAACGACCGTAATGACGGCAGTCGACACGATACCTGCGACGTTTTGATTGGAAATCAAAGCGGCAAACATCATTGTTGCCAAAGTAGACGCAGTGATATTGACAATGTTATTACCGATAAGTATGGTAGAAATAAGCGCGTCGAAATGCTCGCTCAAAAAATGAACCTTTGCGTACTTTTTCTTTTCCGTCGCAACAAGATTTTTGAGTCTGATTCTGTTGAGAGAAGAAAACGCCGTTTCCGTCGAAGAAAAGAATCCCGACAAAAAAATCAAAACGACGATAGCGACAATATAGCCCGCCAACTGCGAACCTGCTATTGTATTTGCTGCCAATAAAGGAACTTCCATAGATTTAACTATAACTCTCCTAAAATATATAAATTATAATTTATTATAATACTATACTTTGTTTTTGTAAAGCGATTTGGCTTAAATTGTCAAAACACAGCCCATCCGTAGCGCGATTTCGTATAAAATGCAATCGGCATTCGCCTATAAGCGTTTGCCGACCGTTTTTACAATATCAGACTGTATCTTATGCCGCCCTGTCCCATATATGCTTGATAAATCGAGCAACGGACCTTGGTCGGGCAAGATTTTATCAATCCGACGAGATTAGAAGACGATACGCCTTGAATTTTAAGCGCCAGTCCGCACGATTGCATCAAACCTCTCGGCGCATTGACCACTGCGCACGGCACTCCTCTCGTCGATAAGTAACTACGCATTTCCAGCGCATCGTTTCGGGAGCGAAATATTATAAGAGAATAAATCATAGCTTCCTCCTTGGTATTTATGTAACTCGCTCCTAATACAATATATTAGAACCAAATATAAATTGTGAGGGAAAAATGATATATTTAGACAATGCCGCAACTTCAAGATTCAAACCGAGACGTATGTTCGACGAAATGTTCAAACAACTGTCCTATTCCGCCAATCCCGGACGCGGAGGACACAATGATTCTATAGACACGGCAATAAAGATATACGATACGCGCAGTATGCTCAAATCTCTTCTCGGCTGCGACAAAAGACACGAATTGATATTTACTTCGGGATGTACCGAAGCTTGTAATTTGGCTATCTTCGGATACCTTCTCAACTTCAAAAATCAACACATAGACGTGATTTATACTTCCAACGAACATAATTCCGTCGCGAGACCTTTGTATTGTCTTAAGAGCCAAAGCGACGTAAATCTTATCGAGATAACTCCCGACGGCGACGGCAATATTTCGCCGTCAAATATAGCTTCGGCAATCACCGCAGACACCAAACTGATATGCGTCAATCACATATCCAACGTAACGGGCAATATGACGGATATTTTCGAAATCGGAAAAATCGCAAAGTCGCGCAACGTGGCTTTTTTGGTCGACACCGCTCAATCGCTCGGACACGTATCCGTCGACGTTGCCGAAAATAACATAGACTTCCTTGTTTGCGCGGGACACAAAGGTTTGCACGGACCTCAAGGCACGGGATTTTTGGTTTACGACACCCGTCATAATCTTCTTCCCATTCGCTACGGCGGCACAGGCACTCACAGCGAAAGTTTGGAGCAGCCGACGGCTCCGCCCGACGCATACGAATCGGGTACGGTCAACGGAGCGGGCATAATAGGACTGGGCGCAAGCGCCGAATGGACTCATCAAAATCTTGCGAAGATTTCGCTCAATTCACGCTATCTCACAGGCGAACTGCTCTACGGTCTCAAACAAATTCGCAACGTCAAATTATATTCTTCGCAGACAACGGGCGTAGTCTCGTTTAATTTCAAAGACTATTCGTCGACTGATATCGGCGACTACCTAAATGACAGAGATATTGCCGTAAGATGCGGATTGCACTGCGCTCCTTTGATACATAGACAGCTCGGAACTTTGGAAAGCGGAACCGTCAGAGTCAGCGTCGGATATAACAATTCGATAAAAGACGTGCACGCTCTGTTAAAGCATATCGACGACTTGAATAGACAATAGCCTATCGAATTCTTGCGATTTTTAGTAACGCAATGCGATTGTAATTCATATAATAAACGAGGTGATAAAATGGATATGGATTTTGCAAAAATTATGCAGATGATGAACGGTATGAACGGCAACGGCAACAACTTGGATATGTCTATGCTTATGAAAATGTTGCCCAATATGATGAATGGCAACGCAAAGACCTCTGCTCCTCCCGCTCAAATCACACTCAACTCCGACGAAATCAATAAAAGCATTTTCAAGCTTTATCAAGACGAAAAATGATATGGATAAAATAGGACAAATTAAAATAATATTTAAGGAGAAATTATGAAAAAATCTTCGCAAAACAATCAAGGCTTTTACAATTGGAACAACAGCGCAAATACCTCTTTTAGCAATTCGTCTTTTGACTTTTCGCCATCGAACGAAAATAATTCTTCCCAACCGTCGCTGGAAAACGAATTAAACAAGTATTCGCATATGTCTGAAGAAAGGCTTATGCAAGAAATGTTTTCGCTCGTCAACGAAGGCAGACAAAACGGAACGCTTGACAATCAAAAACTCGAAGAATTTTTTAATTCCGCAAGCTGTATGTTGAGCAGCGAACAAATAGTCAAATTGAGGTCTCTCATAGATATGGCAAAGCAAAACTAACGCTTTGCCTTTTCTAATCTTTAATATATACTTAAAAACATAAAACAACTTTATAAAATTATTTATTGCGAATAATAAAACTTATTTTATTAAATATATCATTATAACATCGAATATATTTTCTGTCTCAATTCGTTGCTTTTCTCACTGTAAACGTCTCTGCCGTCGCGGCTCATATTTATATCCACAACGCCCTTTAAATTCACACACTGTCCTTCGCTTCTGTCAAGTATACATACCCTATCCGCAATAGCCAACGCTTCTTCTACGTCGTGCGTCACAAATATAGCCATCTTATCTTTTAACAGCGGAATAAGCATTTGAATTATTTCCTTTTTGAGTTTAATATCAAGTCCTTTGAACGGTTCGTCCATAAGAAATATATCTGCGTCAGTCACCGCCGCCCTTGCAATCGCCGCTCTGCTTGCCTGTCCTCCGCTGATATTGCGCGGATAGGACTTGCGGCAATCTTCCAATTTAAGTTTTGCAATAATATCGTCGATGCGTCTTTGAACGGCGTTTTTATCTGCGCCAGCAGGCAATACTAGTCTTACGTTATCCTCTACGCTCATTGACGGTATCAGTCTCGGCTGTTGAAAGACATAAGCTATTTTCGAATTTTCGCCTTGAACTTCAATCTCTCCGCTGTAGTTGAGCAAACCGCTTATGCAGTTGAGCAAAGTTGTCTTTCCCGCGCCGGAACCGCCCATTATGCACGTCACGCTTCCTGCGTCGATATTCAAATCGAAATCTTGAAATATTTTTTTATCGCCGTAAATAAAGCATAACTTTTTTATATTCACAGCCACTTCACCGTCCTTTTTTCTATTATTGCGACAAGCCCCTCTACCAAAGCTCCCATAACCACCGCTACCAACGTCCAAGCCAACAACGAAGCCGTGTCGAGATTTATCTTGGCAAGTTGCATATACAATCCCATACTTTCTGCCGTCTGCGCCAAAACTTCTGCGGCAATTACGAGTTTTAAATTGAGTCCTATAGAGCTTTTGATACCCGTAAACAAAGTCGGGGTCATTTGAGGAATATATATCCTGAAAATCAAACGCTTTTTATCTATCTTGTATACCTTTGCCATTTGCAACAAATCTTTATCCACGCTATCCATAGCTCCGCACATACAGGTATATAACATAGGAAAGATAACGCAAAACGCAACGGCAACAGTCGCTTGAAAAGAATTAAACCATATAAGAGTCAATAATATCAGCGAAATAGTCGGCAAAACACGTATGACTGCCACTATCTGCGCAAAGGACTTTTTGAGAGGTCTGCACAACTTGGTCAACAATGCCAAAACCGTCGCGACGCCAAAAGACAAGATATACGCCAAAGCGGCTCTAGCCAAAGTGCCGAGCGCAGCTTTGTAGAAATCGACGTCGCCCAAAAGCGCAAAGAATTCTTTGAACACACTACCCAAAGAAGGCGCAATCAGCTCAACGCCTACGGCTTTTGATACTATTGCATATATTGCAAAAATCAACAAAGTCGTAAATATCGGAAGCGTAATATCAAGTATTTTATATATTTTTTTCGTCGTCATAATCTTATAATGCTTCACTTCCAAATATAAAAGCCGTCGCTCGGTAACTTTCCGCCTATAGAATTGGCGTTGACAGCCAATACTGCTTCTAACGTGCGTTCATAATACGCTCTGCCGTCGACGTCGGCAACGATTGTTTTTATATTGCAACGCTCAATCACTTGAGAGGTCATAGTATTCGGAAGCGAGCTTTGCGGATAAATCTCTTTGATATTGCTTATAGCTTTTGCGGGGTCTTGCAATATGCTCTGCTGATTTTCCATAAAAGCCTTAATAAGCGCATCTACAAATTGATTATCTTCACATATGCTTTTGCGAGCTATAAGCACGGCTTGCGCATATCCCTTTTCTCCGCCGTCTTTTCCCCATATCGCCTGCAAATCCAACACCTCTTCAAAGCCTTTTGCCTTAGAATTGGTTACGGCAGGCTCTGCATACAGACCGAATACCAGTTCGCCTTTTGATTTAGCATAAGACAACTTGGAAATAACTTCGCTGCCGTCCGCGCAATACTTTATCGCCACCTTGCCTTCGATTGCGCTTTCACTCACAGTATACGGCACGTTTGCGTCTGTCAGAGCCGTTTTGAATATAGTATCGGGCACGCCCGACTGCCCTATAGAAAAAACTAATTTACCTTTCAAATCCTCAAGGGATATCTGCCCGCAAGGTATACTTGAAGTCATATATAGATTGCCGTTGGTAACAGTTGCCAAAAGTCTGTAATCCACTCCCGAGTTGAACATCTTTGCCGCGATATTAGCGGGCACGATAGCTATATCAACGTCGCTTTTTGCGGCTTCTTGATTTATTACAGCCGAAGACACAACCTTTTTTGTTATCTGACGCGACTCTCCTCCGACCGTAATATTAGACGGCAGTTGCGCTATTGCCAATGCGGGCGCTCCGTCGGGCACGACCAACGTATACCCCGTTTGCGCATTGGTGTTGCACGCGCCTAAAGTCATTATGCCGATAAGAGCAATCAAAACGATAATTATTGCAGAAATAAATTTTTTCATAACGCTTTCTCCTTTATTATTTTACTGTTTCGCTATATTTCAAACGCCGTAACGGCAGACTTAACGTATATATTGTCAAGTTTGCCTAATTTACCCGTAAGAGCGGAAATCTCTTCGTTGGTACCTTTGACGATAACGCTTATCGCGCTCACTCCGCTTTCTTTATCGGGCACGCCCATACGTCCTACGATAATGTCGCCGTAAGAAGAAAGCAGATTTTGAATGGCAAGCGCCGAGGACTTGTCCCTCTTGAGCACTATGCCGATTACTCCTATTCTTTTCATAAATACTCCTTTGGAGAACAACAAAAAACTCTGCAAAATTGCAGAGTAAAACAAAACTATTGTCTTGAATTTTGTCCTACTCTCCGAATTATCATCGATTTGGAATTAATTTTATTATGCGCCGAGCCGACGAGAGTGTCAACGGCTCGGAGTTTTATTTTGTTTATGCGACGTCAATACCCAAGGATTTCCATCGCTCTTTTTGTGCAAGCGTCCGTCTTATAATCAGTCAACAGAGCGTCGATATAATTATTTTCCGAAGCATTGCTCGAATATATAGGAGTGAATCCCTCTCCGTGAATACATTTTTCCCACACCATTTTTCCGTTAGCGTCGGCAGTGGGAACGTAATACGTTCCGTTGGTGACGTAAAGATAATCGCCTGTGGACAGCTCGAAAACCTTTTGCGCAACGCCTTTGCCGTACGTCGTAGTGCCTACGATTTTTGAGTCGTTATAATATTGCAACGCTCCAATTAAAGCCTCTGAAGCAGAAGCCGACCTACCGTTGCAAAGCACTACGACCTCAAAATCCTTTACTTTATTGCCAATCGGGAACGCCGTGTAAGGATTTTGGGAATTAGCGTAATCTTCTTTGCTAGAATATACGATATTACTAACCTTTTTCCCATTGCCCGCATTAGATACCAAATTAATTATAGGCAAAGCCTCGTCTTTGGGATTATTAAGCAAAAACTGCGCCATATATTCCAACGTCGTTGAATTACCACCGCCGTTATTACGCAAATCCAATATCAACTTTTTATTGCCGTTCTCAATAAACTCATTTACGCATTGCGCAAATTCCGTAGTAGTATTTTCGGAAAACTCCAATACTTTTATAATGCCTACGTCTTCGGTGTGTTTGTAATAAAACGCCGTCTTACTTTGCAGTTGAGTCTTTTCCATATAAAAACCATAATAGCCGTCTGAATATACCCCGTTGCCAAGATATTTTTGAATCAAAAATATCGCTTCTTGGTTCTTCTCGACTATTTGACGCAAATATTGCGCGCTTGCGTTTTCCACGCGATAGATAAGTTCTTTTTTCTCGCCGTTTTGCTCTTCTTGAGCTATAATTCCGTAAAGCTTGTCGCCTTCGTTGATATATACATTTGTCTCTTTATTGTCAAAATCGGCGTCAACGTTTAAATTTTTGTCAAACTTATAATATGCCTTTGTTACCCAAGACGGAGATTCCGGCTGAACAAATGTTATGATATGCTCGTTGAAAATATTACTAGAAATACTGAACCCGTAAGTACCCGAAATAACGTCGCTACCGTTTTTCTTTACTATACCCGAAAAATTATCCAGCGAACCTGCAAACGCGCTGGCGGCAATCTCTTGAAATTCGTCCCAGGAAATGTCCTTATAATAGTATTTTTTCATTAATTCATACGCTTCTTGCATAAGAGGCATATCTTTTTGCATTCCCGTATTGGCGCCGATAACTATACCCAACGCAAAAACCGAACCCAAACAAAATATCAGCAAGACTGTTACTATCGCAATAATCTTAACGCTTATTTTATTTTTCGAAGCCGTCGCAACGGCAGGATTGTTAAAATCCTCTTTATCGAATACACTTTTCAAATCCGTATTATCCAAAATTCCACCTCATATTTATCATATATTATTGCCTTCGTCCAAATTTAAAATACTATTTTTATCCTTGCAAATTTTATGGACGATTTGGCACACATTGTATAAATCTATCTGCAACTCGACGATATAAGTCTTTCGTTTTTTAAGTCGTAATAAAACTGTTTTACTGCGTCTGATTCCGATAACCCCTCTATTTCCGCGTCGCCGTCAGTATTTTCGCTTTTTACGGCAAAACACACTTCTTTAGAGACGTAAATATCGTTGATAGGCGCGTCTACAAGATAATTCTTGCCGTATAGACAAGCGCAATACGTTCCGTCTTTATTTTTCGACAGCCGTCCTACGTGCAAACCGTACCCTGCAAAAATTGCGCTTTCCATATTCAACGGAAGCCTTTGGATGTCTTCTGCAGAAATCGCAGTCAAAACTTGATTATGCGAAAGTATCACAATCGCCCGATTTGTTATGGCTTTGGCAAATTGGATATCTTTAGTAGCTATAAGAGCCGTTTTGCCATACAGCTTATCTTTAAGATATTCCCAAACGCCAGTCTTTTCGTCATTTGAAAGTCCTTCCCACACGTCGTCAATAAGATATATCTTTCTTTCGACGGAAAACAACCTTGCCAAAATCAACATAGCCTTTTGTAAATCGCTCAACGACTCTACAGTATCGTCGGCGGAAAATCCGCAGCGAGCGCTCACGTTAGAAATATAACTGTCGATACGGTCTTGAGAAAGCTTTCTTAACGACATCGGAAAACTCAACACTTCTCCGACCGTCGACTTACGCTTAAGAATATCGGCGTCAAACGTATATCCGATATTGATATCTTTTTGCGAAATTTCTTTAAGCTCTATACCGTCAAGCAATATACTGCCGCTATATTCCTCGAGCTTACACAACGTCCTCAACAAAGTCGTCTTTCCGAAGTCAAACCGACCGTATATCGGTATGCAGTCTCCTTCGTTAAGCGTAAGATTAAAGTCATTTATTTCAAACTCGGAACCAATATACTTTATATCGACTTTTCTTGCCTCAAGCACTGCCATATATATATTATATTACCGCGACGGTTAAATTACAAGTAAAATATTTTTAAATATAGGATTTAAGAGATTAATTTATTGAACTATGTTCAAAATGCAATAAATTGAACATAGTTCAAAATTCGACAATTACAGCAACTCTTCAAAACTTTTTATATAATATCGACACATATCGGCAAATTTTGTATTGCTGTTGGACGACTCGTCATATACTCCGCAAAATTCAAAACCTCCGCTTTTTGCTCCTTGTATAGCAAGCGGAATATCCTCAAACACCATACAATATTGAGGTTCTACTCCTATTTTGCTTGCGGCAAGCAGATATATATCGGGAAAACCTTTGCCGCGCTCCACCTCGTCCGCGGTTGTCAGTGGGCACTCAACTCCCAAGGACTTGATGTCGAGTCGGTTGTTGACAAGGCAAGGAAGCGCAACCTTTTTGAACAGCGTAGTGGCAAAACACACCCTCACACCGTTATCTATGAGTCGCGTTATAAATCGATACGCTCCGTCTTTCAATCTTATATTGTTGGCATACTCGCGAGAGACCATCTCTATCCACCTTTCTTTTATTTGCTCGACGCTTTGATTGAGACCATATCTTGTCTTGGTGTACAACGCCGCCTCGTTGAAATGCATTTGATGCACTGCCTCGGTATAATCGGGGGTAACGTCTATTCCGTTTTCGGCAAGAAAATATTCATCAACTTTTAGCCAAACCCAGGACGAATCCAAAATAGTTCCGTCAAGGTCGAATATTGCGCCCTTTATCTCTTTGTCGAAAATTTTCATATGCCTCCTATTAATATTCGAGCCACTCGGAATTCCGAACGGCTCGATTTCTACTTAATAATATTTAGTTCAAGTTAGTATTAAATAATATATTTATTTTGCTTTTGAGGAGCATTGGCAAGTTCCGTTCTCTTTTCGTCGTATCCCGGTCTGCCCAAGAGCGCGTAAGTAGCGTTCTTGCCTTCCTCAACTCCTGGCTGATTAAACGTGTCGATATTGAGAAGCGCGCCCGCATAAGCCGTCTGCAACATAAAATACATCAAAAGCTGTCCAAGCGTAAATTCGTTGAGAATTGGGAGCATAACCGTGTAATTGAGCTTTCCAGCTTTGGTAACGGCATATTCGGTAGCCTTGCGTTCTGCCTGAATAAGTTCATTCATAGTGTGACCGCAAAGGAAGTTGACGTTGGGATACTCCTCGCAACCTGCGGGAATTGCCACCGTAGAGCGATATTCGTCCACACCTATAAAGGTTATAACCTTGTCAAAAGGACCTTCCGCATAGAGCTGAACTTGCGAATGTTGGTCGGTTACGCCGAGAGCCTTGACGGGAGTTTGACCTACGTTGCAGTCCTTGCCGTTCAACGTCTTGTTCTTTCCGAGAGATTCAGCCCAAAGCTGCGCATACCAATCGGCAATAAACTTAAGTCCGTCGGCATACGGCATCATAACTCCTATATTCTTACCTTTTTTCATAGATATATGTTGTAGCGCCGCAGTCATAAGAGCCGAATTCTTTTTGATATTATCGCTTGAACATTCTTCCATCATAAACTTCGCGCCTGCAAGCATACCTTTTATGTCAATTCCGACCACTGCCGCGGGCAACAAACCAACCGGACAAAGTTCGCTAAATCTGCCACCTACGCCGTCGGGTATATAGAACGTCTTGTAATCTTCTTTGACTGCTATCTTAATCAAATTGCCTGTATTTTTAGAAGTCGTGGCAATAATATGGTCTTTTGCCTTATCTCCCAACTTTTCTTTCAATATATTATTGATAATAAGATATTGCGTCATAGTCTCCGAAGTAGAGCCCGACTTAGTAACGACGTTAAACATTGTCTTTTTTACGTCGATTACGTCCAAAAGAGCAACCATTCTTTCGGGGTCAACGTTGTCTTCCACATAGAATTTAGGACCTTTGCGCAAACGCTTTGGCAAATCGTTGTAATGCATATGACAAATAGCTTGGAAAGCCGCTATCGGCCCCAAAGCGCTTCCGCCTATACCCAAAACTACGAAATACTCGAAATTTTTGCGTATATTTTTAGCGGTTTCCAAAATATCTTCGACGATTTCGTCTTGATTGTAAGGAAGCTCCGCCCAGCCCATCATTCCTTTACCTTTTCCTTGCTCAACCGAATCAAAGGCTTTCGTCAATTCGCCGCCGAGCGCAGCGATTTCCTCTTCGGTAATACCTTCTTTACCCAAAACGGACGACATCATATTATTGTAATCCAATCTGATTTTCATTGTTTTTTTGCTATAACGCATATTTTTACTCCTATCGGTCTAATGACCGCAATTATTTTTATATTTAAATATTATTCGCTCTGTCGAGACAGTCCAAAAGATAATCGTACGCTTCCTTAATATCGACGTCGTCCCTATAATCCTTTGCGTAAAGTTCCATTAAGCAAACTCCGTCATAACCGCGTTCTTTCAATCTCTTAAAAAACGTGACGAAGTCAAAATCTCCGCGCCCCGGTATCGCCAAAGAACCGTCATTTTTATAATCGCAAAGATGAACAGTGGCAAGCCTGTCTTGCATAACATTCAGATATTCGACGTAATCTATACCCGACTGCATTGCCTGTTTTATATCCAACGTGCAACTCAATCTAGGACAAAGCTCTTTGAGCTTTTCGAAGTATTTCGGTGTGGAAAAATAAGTCCAATGCACGTTTTCATAACAAAAATCTATTCCGTAAGACGCCGCCATATCTATCAGCTTATCAACTCGCGAAGAAATTCTTGCATAGTCGAAATTGTATTTTACGGCTTTTTTGAGCATTGTCGCGCCGTGAAAAGTATAATGCGTCGCTCCTATTTGCCGTCCGATTTTCAGCACGCTCTCAAAGGTCTCGAGCGCGTCGGAATAAGCTCGGTCGTTGACGGAAAACAACTCGGGTTCGAATTGATTGGTCAATGCGTGTATCGAATGTATTTTAAGCGGCGAATATTCCTGCGCGCGAAATAGCTCTTCGTTGATTTTACGCCCGAACTGCTCTGTATACTCGCACCTCGAAGCAAAAAACACCTCGCATACCTCCGCTCCCAATTTGGCAATGGGAACCAAAGCTTCTTCAGTATACAATTTGGAAAAATACGTTGCCGTAGATACTCCGATTTTCATAATAGCATTATATCAAATACATCTTATTTTGCAAACGATTTCGCCGTTGTTTTCCATAAAAATATTTTTATTCTCCTTGGAAATTTTTAGGATTTTTGACAAATTTCTCCAGTAGGACAAAAGTCCGACACTTGTGGATAATTTTGTATGTTATATTTAAAAATATAACTGCCAAAGCAATTGAATTATTCCGTTAATTTTGATATATTATAAATGAATAATAATTTAGGAGCAATACAATGCAAAAATTAGCCAATTGGATAATGCGCCACAAAACGATAATCATCATTACTTTCGTTGTCTTGATGATACTTTCGGTGGTAGGCGTACTCTTTGTAGACAAAGAAAGCGACCTTATTGCTTATCTTGACAAAGACAGCGACACCATCGTATCTAAAAAAATATTAGAAACCGAATACGATATTATCGGCGACTGCAACCTTGCAATTTCATACGTCACCAAAGACGAAGTTGCGGCGATGATAGAACAATTCAAAGCAAATCCTAAAATCAACGATTATCTTGCAAAAGACCCCGTGTGGATAGGCACATTCGATTCGCTGGACAACAGTATGCTCAACGGTATGGTAGACTATGAACAAGCTCTTGCCAACGCCAAAGAAAAATTCGTAAAGCAAACCGAATACACATACCAAACGGTGATTGACGGCAAAGAAACGCAAAAGAAAGAAATTATCGACACATATATTGTATCGCTGTATTTCAAAACCGCGGGCGGCGACCAAGAAACTATCGACGCGCTTGACGCTATCGACGAGATACTGCAAAGCGAAAACGGTATAATACAAAAGCACATCAACGCGCAAGACGGTGTTGGACCTAGCAAATTGACTGATTGGTATTATATTGGCGGCAACGCGCAAAACGCCCGCAATATACTCAAATCGTCGCTCGGCGATATGCCTAAATTCGTACTTGTTGCCGTAGCCGTATGTTTGGTAATTTTGCTTCTCACAACGCAAAGCTATCTCGAACCGCTTATATTCCTTGCCACGCTCGGCGTATCCATACTTCTCAATATGGGTACCAATATCATAGCGGGCAATCCTATGGGTAAAATTTCTTCGATAACGTCGTCCTGTGCGACGATATTGCAGTTGGCAATCGCAATGGACTACTCTATTTTCCTTATGCACACTTACTATGAAGAGCTCAAATTGCATCCGCAACCCAAAGACGCTCTTATCGCCGCTCTGCCCAAGACTATCTCGGCAATTTCGGCGAGTATGCTTACAACAGTCGGAGGTTTCCTCGCGCTATTCTTTATGGATTACGGCATAGGTTACGACTTGGGATTCGTGCTTGCAAAAGGCGTAATTTTGTCTTTGCTCTCAACCGTATTCTTGCAACCTATACTAATACTTATATTGAGCAAAGGCATCAAGAAGACAAAGCACAAATGGATATTCGCTCCAAAACTCAAATTCGTATCAAAAGGCATTACGCACCCTGCCGTTGCGGCAATTGTCGTCGTATTGGTGCTTGGCTTTGCGCTTCCTTGCTCCTATTTCCAATTGCAAGTACCGCTCAGCTATGTTGCGACGTCCGTGGATAATCCCAACCCCAATTTGCCCGAAACAATGGCTAGCTCTATAAACAACCAAGCAATCGTGTTGGTTCCTTATGAAGGTATAGACAGCATTGACAAACATTATAGTTTTGTTGAAAAAGTCAGAAAGATAGGTTACGAACTCGACGAAGACGGCAACGTCAAATTCGATGAAAACGGCGCCGTCGTATCCAAAGACGTAAGCCACGTAACAGAAGTCTTCTCGTTGGCGACTATCCTATCTAAAGACGACGTTAATCATATAGAAAATCCCAGCGGCTTCGGTCAACAGGTTGCCGCAAGCGTTATTAAAACACAGCTATATACAAGCTTTATTGCCAATTACAATACTCAAGACGGCAAACAACAGTATATGTTGTATACTATAACGCTCAACAACACCAACGACGAAGGAAAAGTCACCAACAGAATAGAAACTCCATATTCATACAACGCGCTAAAAGAAATCAAGTTCGCCGCAATGGAAGCCTTTGAAAACTATGACCGCGACAATTCAAACGACCCGTATATCAAAGTTGCGCAGGCTAAAGCCAACTGCGATAACGCAAGAGATAATTTCGGCATCGAATCTAATGAATACAAATCGGCTTTGGCGGCATATAACAGCGTTGCCGACGAATTCAAAGAAACGTTAATGAACAATTCCACGACATACAGCGTGTATCTTACGGGACTCGCCCAAGGCTCTTATGACCTTGCGACTGTTACCCCCAACGATTTCTTGCTTGTCAGTTTGCTATCCGCGGCTATAGTCTTGCTGATACTGCTTTTCACATTCAAGAACTTCAAACTGTCTGTGATTCTTATGCTCGTAATCGAATCGGGAATTTGGATAAACCTTTCGTTCGTATTCTTCACATCGCTTATCAATCCGGGACATACGATAAACTTCGTGGCGTACCTTATCGTTACGGCAATCGAGCTCGGCGCAACCGTAGACTATGCGATAATGCTGACGACAAAATACCTCGAAGAAAAGAAATCGGGCGTCAAATCCATTCAATCTATCAAGAACGCAATCAATCGCGCAGCTCCCGGCGTAACGACTTCGGCTTTGATACTAATAGGCGTGTGCGCATTGGTTCATTTGATAACTACCAATATGATTGTCGGACAAATTACAAGATTACTGGCAATAGGTACGACTATGAGCTATATATTCGTATTTACGCTGTTGCCTGCTATACTGTCCTTCGACGAAAGAATCAAACGCGCTTGGAGCATTAAACGCGGCAAAGGCGACCCGGATAAAGGAAGACTTCTCTACAATCCGAATTATTATAATCAAGACGGCACTCTCCTTCAAGAAATCACAACGTCGGAAACGATTTCGACCGCTACTGTAGAAGAGCAAGTTGAAATGGAAAATAATAATGTTTTTGAAGACGAAGCGACTGCGGACGTACCCGATAATTGTGAAAACACTGAAGATACAACGTCTGCAAATAAAGAATAAATATATGATACAAAAACGCCGTCCGAATATGGACGGCGTTTTCTATTGCTTACTATCAATTTTAATTACAAATAACTTTTAATCTTAACCGCATATATTTTTTGACGACGCATTAACATACGACTAGATACTCACAACCTTAACCATTGAATTATCAAAATGAATACGCAATTATATTACTCGATAAAATCTACAAGACCGCTGTCGGTGTGATAAACGGCTCCCTTGATAATCGCGCCGTCGACGTTATTTAAAGACTCTTTAATCGTATCAACGCTGTTTTTTACATTTGCTATCGCTGCCTTCGTCAAATCTTTTTCTTCCCCGACGGCAAGTTTTATTTTATCGGTAATTAATTTTAGATAACCTTTGTTTTGCTGCAAAGCCGCGCCCACTGCGCCGCATTGAGTATGCCCCAATACTAGCACCAACTTACACCCCAAATCTTCGATAGCATATTCGATACTGCCTAACTGACAGTCACCCATAACGTTGCCTGCAACGCGAATTACAAACAATTCTCCGATACCTGCCGAAAAAATATGCTCCGGAACCACTCTGGAATCACTGCAACTTACAATAACGGCGTAAGGTTGCTGACCGTATTTGCTTGTATACAAACGTTTTTCTAAAGAAACGTCTCCAAATGCAACTTTTGCTTTTATGTATCTTGAATTCCCTTCTTTCAATCTTTTCAACGCCTCATAAGCCGACGCAAATATTTCCTGCATACTTCACTCCTTTTGTAAATACGATATTTCTATTGTACGGCAACATAAAATTTTAGTCAAGTTGCCTTTGGTAATACTTAAAACGCATATAAAAGGGCGCCTGTTCTTAACAAGCGTCCTTTTGTTGCATTTATTATTAATTAGTTCTCTTCGAGGTATCTCGTAGCCATAGGCTCGGGTTTTACTCTCGGATTGAGAATATTAGCCTGCGCAGCCGCAAGTCTTGCTATCGGAACTCTGAACGGCGAGCAAGATACGTAAGTCAAACCTACGTTGTGGCAGAACTCAATTGTAGACGGGTCTCCGCCGTGTTCGCCGCAAATACCCAATTTGATGTCGGGTCTTGTAGATTTGCCGCCCTCTATAGCTATCTTAACGAGTTTGCCAACGCCTGTTTGGTCAAGTCTTGCAAACGGGTCGGATTCGAATATCTTCTTATCGTAATATTCGCCGAGGAACTTGCCTGCGTCGTCACGCGAGAATCCAAACGTCATCTGCGTTAAATCGTTGGTACCGAACGAGAAGAATTCAGCTTCTTTAGCAATTTCATCAGCAGTCAAAGCCGCTCTCGGTATCTCTATCATTGTACCGATATGATATTCCATCTTTGCTTTGTTCTTCTTCAATACTCTTTCTGCAGTGGCAACAACTACGTCTTTGACATATTTCAATTCCTTGATTTCGCCTACGAGCGGTATCATAATCTCGGGAACGACTTCGATTCCGTTCTTTCTAACAGCCAAAGCCGCTTCGATAACAGCTTGAGTCTGCATCTCTGCAATTTCGGGATATGTCACCGTCAAACGGCAGCCTCTGTGTCCCATCATCGGGTTGAACTCGTGCAATCCTTCTACAGTTGCTTTCAATTCGTCGAAAGTCAATCCCATAGTCTTTGCAAGTTCTGCAATTTCTTCGTCCTTATGCGGAACGAACTCGTGAAGCGGTGGGTCGAGGAAACGAATCGTAACGGGTCTTCCTGCCATTGCGGTGTAAAGTCCTTCGAAATCCTCTCTCTGCATCGGCAAAATCTTTGCAAGAGCCTTTTTACGCTCGTCAACGGTCTTGGAAACTATCATTTCTCTTACCGCAGGTATTCTGTCTTCTGCAAAGAACATATGCTCAGTACGGCAAAGACCGATACCCTCTGCGCCGAAATCTACGGCAACTGCCGCATCCTTTGGCGTGTCGGCGTTGGTTCTGACCTTGAGCGCTCTGTATTTGTCTGCCCAAGACATTATCTTCTCGAAGTCGCCGCTAATCGTAGCTTCTTCGGTAGCAATCTGTTCGCCGTATACTTTACCGGTGGAACCGTCCAACGACAAATAGTCTTGGTCTGTATATGTTTTGCCGCCCACGTAGATAACTCTGTTTTCTTCGTCTATCTTTATGTCGCCGCAACCTGCAACGCAACAAGCGCCCATACCTCTTGCTACGACTGCCGCGTGAGAAGTCATACCGCCTCTAACCGTCAAAACGCCTTGAGCGGCATACATACCTTCGATATCTTCGGGAGAAGTCTCCAATCTTACGAGAATAACTTTTTCGCCTGCGTTAGCTCTCTCAACAGCCTCTTCGGCAGTAAAGCTTATCTTGCCGCAAGCAGCGCCGGGAGAAGCCGGCAATCCTGTAGCTATTGCCTTTGCCTCTTTCAAAGCCTTTGCTTCGAACTGCGGGTGCAAAAGCGAATCGAGCTGTTTTGGCTCAATCTTGAGCAAAGCTTCTTTCTCCGTTATCATTCCCTCTTCTACAAGGTCGCAAGCAATCTTGATTGCGGCTCTTGCAGTACGCTTGCCGTTACGCGTCTGCAACATATAAAGTCTTCCTTCTTCTATGGTAAACTCCATATCCTGCATATCTTTATTAGCCTTTTCGAGTCTATCCGCAATCTCTACGAACTGGTCGTAAACAGCCTTGTTGGTCTGCGCCAAGTGGTCGATTGTCATAGGAGTACGAATACCTGCAACGACGTCTTCGCCCTGAGCATTCATAAGATATTCGCCGTAAAGTTTCTTTTCGCCGGTCGAGGGGTCTCTTGTGAAAGCTACGCCCGTGCCGGAAGTCTCGCCCATATTGCCGAATACCATCGACTGCACATTGACAGCCGTACCCCAACTGCCGGGGATATCGTTCATACGGCGATATACTATTGCTCTTGGATTATCCCAGCTTCTGAACACCGCCTTGACAGCTTCGATAAGCTGAACTTTCGGGTCTTGCGGGAATTCGCTTCCTTGGTCTTCCAAGTATACTTTTTTGAAGAGTTTGATGAGCTTCTTCATATCGTCCGCATCCAATTCCGTATCAGACTTAACGCCCTTCTCTTCCTTAACTTTGTCTATTATTTTTTCGAATTCGCTCTTTGGCGTACCCATTACGACGTCGGAAAACATCTGAATAAATCTGCGGTAGCAGTCATAAGCAAATCTTGGGTTACCCGTCTTCTTGGCAAGTCCTTTTACGGAAACGTCGTTGAGTCCCAAGTTGAGAATTGTGTCCATCATACCCGGCATCGAAGCTCTTGCGCCCGAACGTACGGATACCAAAAACGGATTCTTTTCATCGCCGAATTTCTTGCCCGCGTCAGCTTCGACTTTTGCCAAAGCGTCGAATATTTCTTTTACTATGCTTTCGGCAATCTTCTCGCCGTCCTCATAATACTTTGTGCACGCTTCTGTTGTAATGGTAAAACCTTGCGGAACGGGCATACCCCAAGAAGTCATTTTTGCAAGATTGGCGCCTTTTCCGCCGAACAAGTCTTTTCTGTCGCCGTCGGCTTCACTGAAAAGATATACGTATTTTGCCATATTGTTCCTCCTTTTGCTATGGAAAATTTTACTAATATTTATTAAAATTATTCTACAATAAATAATAATAAAATACAAGCGTATTAAGGCAATTTATAAAAATTCCTTAATTTACGAAAAGCTTCTTAATATTCTAAGACGGCAACGTCCATATCTTTGTAGAATTTGAAAAAATTATTGCAAATCCGATAAATACAGTCTTATAAAATATGCTTTTTGAAAAATAAACTTATTGATAATTGTATAACTAAATTATTTATAATTTAATTTTTGAACTCGCCCATTTTTATGAGCTGATTGAGCGAATTTATTTTTACTGAATGAGTATGAACGAAATAGTTGTAATAATCTCTCAACGTAATAGCATTGACCTCGTAACCGAGAGCCAAAGTCAATTTTTTTAAATTATTGAACAGACAGATTTTAGGTTGTTGCGTAGAATAGCAAAGCTCGTTGAGCGCTTCGAGCATTTTTACGAAAAGATTGTGGTTATATTCGTCCTCAAGCGTCATTTTGTCGACCACTTCCAACACTGCAGACGCGCCGTAATATTTGATAGGGTCCGAAGTTATGGAAAAAAAGCTGTCTATACAATCGCACCCCACCAATGTAAATCTGTCTCTGCCCGTCAGATAATACTTGCCGAAGCAAAGAGGCGTTGCCGCGTATTTGAGTTTTGATTTTGCGCTTTTACAGCCGCGAGCTTTAACGGCGACTTTTCCCTTTTGAGCCATATACAAAGTCAGAATTCTGTCGTTTTCGCCAAAATCGACTGCTCTCAAACATATTGCTTCTCCCTCTGTATATTCCAAAATAGCTCCTTATTTTTTGGCGTCTTTCTCCTCCGAGTCCATAGCGCGCCACATCATATAATAATTAATGTTTCCCGTCTTATTAAAAAGTTGCCACAACGTGTCTTTGCAATCCATAAATACGCCTCCCGAAATTATGTATCCGCCATATATATTTTGCGTAATCTTACGGTTTTTAAGCGTATTTTTTGAATTTATTATAAGTTATTCAGTAATATCCTTTAAGTTATATCCCAACTGATTGAGCAAAAAGTCGCTGTCTCGCCAATCCTCTTTTACTCTGACGTAAAGCGTCAAAAACACTTTTGCGCCCACGATATTTTCTATATCCATACGCGCTTGCGTGGATATTTTTTTTATCATAGCTCCGCCCTTGCCTATTATCATAGCTTTGTGCGACTTCTTTTCGCAAACTATGTCTGCGTCTATATCAACCACGCCGTTGTCTCGATATTCGTATTTATTGACCGTCACACCTATGCCGTAGGGAATTTCCTCGTCAAGATTGCGAAGAGCCTTTTCCCTCACTATCTCGGAGACCATAAACCTCATAGATTTGTCGGTATACATATCCTCGTCGAAAAATCTTTCGCCCTCCGGCAAAAGCTGCAAAAGCCTGTCTTTGAGCATATCTACGTTCTTGCCTGTCAATGCGCTGATAGGGATAATGCTGTCTATGCCGTCTATATCCTTGAGCGCGTTTATCCTCTCCAATATAGCGCTTTGCTCCACCTCGTCACACTTATTCAGCGCAACGATAAACGGAGTCGTCTTGCCTGCATATTTTTCAAGATATTTTATATCTTGCTCGTCAAGACGCTTGTCCATTGCCATAACGTATACTATGACTTCCGCTCCGTCCTGTCCTGCTTCTACGCTCTTCATCATAAATCTCGACAAAGCGTTTTTGACCTTGTGCATACCGGGCGTGTCGACAATCACGAGCTGATAATCCTCGCCGCTCAATATGCCGAGTATTTTGTTGCGCGTCGTCTGAGGTTTCCACGACACAATAGAGACTTTTTCTCCAACTATTGTGTTGGTAAGAGTCGACTTGCCTGCATTAGGCTTTCCTATAAGCGATACGAATCCCGATTTCATTTTCTTCCTATATAAATTTTATTCTCTAACTATTCCCAATTTGCCGAGAATAGCTTCTTCCTGCGCTCTCATTACGTTTTTATCAGCTTCTTCCATATGGTCGAATCCCAACAGATGCAACAGTCCGTGCAACACCAAATAACAACACTCGCGCTCTTTTGAATGTCCGTATTCGACGCTCTGCTCTTCCATACGCGAATAACAAAGCATAATTTCTCCCAACGTAATCTTGCCGTCGCAAGGGTCGATATCGTATTGATAATCAGCCTCGTCAAAAGGCAAACTTACGTCAACGCTAGGAAAACTGAGCACGTCGGTAACCGCGTCCACTCCTCTCAAGCGAAAATTGGTTTCGCGTATTGTTTCTCCGTCTACTACGGTCAACTCTGCGGACACGCTGTTTGGCAGAGAAAAATGCGCTTTGACTTCTTCAAAAACTTTGTTTATCGAATTGACGTCTATATCGCAATCTGTCTCAAGATAAATATCAAGCATTATCTGCGCTCCTTGGCTTTATCGTAATCTATTCTCTTGTGCATAGTCGCCATAGCCACTTCGCAAATCGTCTCTTTGATAATGGAAAAATCTCTGACTGTCAACATACAGTTGTCAAACTGTCCTTCGTTGAGTTTTGCCGTTATAACGTTGTTGACGATTGCCTTGAGTCCGTCGTAATCAGCCGGCGGTTTGGCTCTGACGATAGCTTCGCACATATCGCATATCATAACCAAAGCGCTGTATTTAGTCGACGGCTTGTCGGCGTTGTATCTATAAGTATAGTTGCTGAGCTGTTCTTCGGTGATACTCTGCGCTTTTATATAAAAATAAGATACCGTCGCGTCGCCGTGATGTTCGTAAGCCGCTCTTATTACGGTCTCGGGCATATGATGCTTCTTAAGAATTTCCACTCCGTCCTTAACGTGTCCGGTAATCATATTCACGCTGACTTCGGGTATCAAATCGTCGTGCGGATTGCGTCCGTCCTTTTGGTTTTCCGTAAAATATTCGGGATGATTAATCTTGCCCACGTCGTGGAAATATGCGCACGCTCTCGCCATATAAGGATTGAGGTCTATGGCTATCGCGCAGCTCTCAACTAGATTGGCAACGTTGACGCAGTGATTGTAAGTGCCGGGAGCTTTTTGTTTGAGTTCCTTTAGCAAAGGCTGCGAAGGCGAACAAACTTCTGCAAGTTTAAAGTTTGTCCAGACAGCGAATATGCTTTCGTAAAGCGGCAAAAATACAATGAATATAGCGACGGCAAGCATACTACCTATAAGTCTGTCCAATATGGCGTTGCCTATCGTCTCGAAGCTTATGCCGTGTCCGAGTATCGAATAAAGACCTGCAAGCGGCGTTGTGGCAAGCGCTATCAATATAGTACCCCACGTCAAACGCAAACGCGAATACTCTTTGCCCACCAAAAACGTCATAAACAAACACATTATCAAGGATATAAGAAGACCGCCTATCATATCGATATTATAGCTTTCTATATCGAGCACGTATGTACTCGTCATCACAATCGCAAGCATTACGCCTATCGAAACGAAGGTTGAGAATATGCCGAGTTTTCTGTTGATTAGCACTGTGACCATCATTGTGACGGACGAGGTGACTATTGCTCCGGGCGTAAAATAACTGTACAGTACGCAAGATACGATGACCGAAATAAAAATGGTAGAATAACATATCAGACATTTTTTCAGTTTGGATATGCACTCTACCGTATCGTCGTCAAGTTTGTCAATATAAAAATAAAGCGTAGATAATATGCAAAATACCATTATCGACAAAGGCATATACACTTTATAATTGGAAAACACAGTAAAATCTTTTGCTATGCACGCTACCGAAAGCACCGTCATAAAAAAAGATACGACGTATATTATCGCCAGATAAGCCACGGTATACCATCTACTTTGCTTTTGAGTATTCATCTTAATTCCTTTTTCCTATTTGATTTTAATGGTTTTTATTGTCTTGCAAGCCGTCGGTCTGTTCACTCGAAGAGGACGCGACTTCAGCCGCATTGGCTTCGTAAGCCTTGACGATTTTTTGAACCAAATCGTTGCGCACTATGTCTTTATTTTTGAGTTCTATTACTGCAATGCCGTCAATATTATTCAATATCTTGGAAGCGTGCAACAGTCCCGAAGCCTTATCTCTCGGCAAATCTATCTGCGTTGCGTCGCCCGTCACAACGACTCGGCTCCCCTCTCCCATTCTGGTCAAAAACATTTTCATCTGTTCCCGAGTGGTGTTTTGCGCCTCGTCGAGTATTATAAACGCGTTGGACAGCGTTCTGCCTCTCATATATGCCAACGGAGCTATCTCTATTACTCCTTTCTCTATCAATCTTGAATAGACTTCCAATCCGAACATTTCTTGCAAAGCGTCGTAAAGAGGTCGCAAATATGGGTCGACTTTTGCGCCGAGGTCGCCCGGCAAAAATCCCAACTTTTCTCCCGCTTCCACTGCCGGACGCGTGAGTATGATTTTTTCAACCGTTTTGTTTTTGTACATCTGCACCGCCAAAGCGACGGCAAGATAGGTTTTGCCGGTGCCCGCGGGACCTATTCCAAACACCACGCTGTTGTTGTTGATTGCGTCGACGTATTTGGCTTGTCCGTACGTCTTGCATTTGATTTGCTTTCCCCTAGCCGAAATCGCCACGACTTTGGCTAGCTCGTCGAATCTATCTTCATCGCCGTTATCCACTATCTCGGAGCAAAATCTTATGAAAGCCTTATTGACTGTGGTAACGCAAGCTTTTGAAAGTATAAGTTCTATCAACCTTTGGGCTCTGTCGACGCTTTCGACGTTGCCCTCGACAATTATAGCATTGTCAAACATATTTATTGCGACTCCCAGCTTTTTTCGTAAATAATTGACGTTTTCGTCGTGATTGCCGAACAAAGCTATCGCGTCTTGCATATTTTCTACGTCGATATTGATTTTTTTAGTACTGCTTTCCTGCACCTATATTTTCCTCTAGTATTAAGTATATATCTATTATGTGCAAATTGTCTAGCTTTTTTTTGTATATATAATTATTTAACAGTCTTCCGTCTTGCGGCAACGTCTGCCACAACTCGACGTAGGCAGTGGAAATATATTCGTCCAACGTCGGCTCGTCAACTTTTATAGGCTTGCGTTCCGTCTCAAAATAAGTTCTTGTGACGGCTTGTATAGGAATAACGCTGCCAAACGTCTTTATCTCCTCTACGAATTCGTATTGAGCATATTTGACGGCTTCTTGCTTGCCTATAGGCTTGCCGAAAAGATAAATTTGTGTGACGGAATAGCTGTTTCCCGTACGCACGGAGTCGACAACCTCGTCTGTGATTATCAATTGCTTTGTATAAGAAGTTTCTCCGTAGACAACGCCGTCTGCTTTGACCTTGAATCTTTCGTTGTCGGGATTGGTCGGGTCGTCGGGCATTGTATCGACGTATCCGTCTATCAATACGTCTCCTTTTTTTACCACGTCGCCCTCTTTGACAAGCGCCGTGCCCGAATAGACCAAGACTTTTGTTATTATGCAATCCCTGTCGGCAACTATGCCGTCATATGTCTCTTCCTCTTCTTTTACGTGCACTTTTTTTATTTCGATTTTTAAAACACCGCCGTCGAAATAACAATTTGCAAAACCTATTTCGTCTATATTTTTACTAATCTCATAGGACAGCTGCGACGTATTTATATTATCTTTTAGCATAAACGGCTTGACGGAATTATTATTTAAAACCGTCAAAATCTTTTCTTTTAATTGACCGCTCTCCGTATTTATTTTGACGCTAAAACATACTCTAGTCATCAAAAAAAGACATACTATTGCAATTATTGCAGGAATAATAAGCGACAAATATTTGAGCGCCGTTTTTTTTGCAAGATATGCTCCGCCTCTTCCGTCCACGCTGTAGGCGACAGCCGTTTTGTCCATAATATCTTTGACAGATTTAAGTTGCTTATCCTCTATTCTGAATGTTATGTTTTCATCATTTACTTTCACTTTGAAAATATCGATATTCTTTTCCGAAAACTTATTCAACAGTCTCTGCGAATTTCTTGCTTCGCAAGTGATACGGGTATACGTCTTCACTGCTTATATACCCCCTCGAAAGATATTTGAAGAACCTGTCCTTCGATAACAAGCTCCTTGCTCTGCGAACTTGCTATATTCAAACTTCTGCCGTTGAAAACAACGCTACCACGTTTGAGTTTGACTTCTATACTGCTTTCGTCGAATTTTACGATACCTTTGTGTCCTTCAACGACGGAATAACCTTTACCGAGAGCGATATTAAAGAAATCTCCCATTCCGTCAATACTGTTTTTCAATTTGCCCGATATTTCTTTTTTGTAACTCATATAGACTCCTTGAAATATCTATATGCGACAAATTACTATCGTATTCACCTATAATATAAACCAAACGGCGTATCTTTAAGACAGCGCCGTTTGTAATAATCAATACAAATCGTTGATATCCACTCCGCCCAACGTATCGTCCGTCTCTTCGGGGGCTTCGGGCAACGGAACGTCTATTCCGCCTACGGATTGCATATCTCCTCCGTTGCCGCCTGTAACGGGAATAATTCTCGTCGCTATCGTAGGTCTAAAGCGCATCTTGCTCTTATCCCATTCAAAATACAAATCGCAAACCGAACCGTTACGGTGCTTTGCTATCATAAAACGAATTGCCGCATTGCCTGCGTCGACATTGAAATCTCCGTCTGTTAAAAATGCTACTATATCTGCGTCTTGCTCTATAGCTCCCGAATCTCTCAAGTCTGAAAGCTTGGGTTCTTTGTCATCTCTTTGCTCGATACCTCTCGACATCTGCGAAAGTATGATGACGGGCACTTTGAGTTCTTTTGCCAATATCTTAACAAAACGGGAAATATCGCTGACGCTGTCAAGCTTTGATTTTTTGGAATCGCTCGGAGTGATAAGCTGCAAATAGTCAATTACCACGAGGTCCAGCCTGCCCTTTTGCATTTTGAGTCGGCGACACTTGGACATTATCTGCTCGGTGGTGATAGCCGCCGTGTCATCTATGTAAACGTTACTTCTTTGCAATATATCCTGCGCAAGCCATACCTTATCAAGCGAATCTTTATTCTCAAGACCGTTGGCAAGGTCCCTCGAATCCAATCCCGCTATGTTGGATATCAATCTCATAACGAGTTCTCCCGCAGACATTTCGAGGTTGAATACAGCGACTACTTCTTCGCTGTCTTTTCTGCTGGCTATATTGGCTACCATATTCATAACGAAAGACGTCTTACCGCAACCCGGACGCGCCGCAAGAACTATCATTTGTCCCGGCATAAAACCGTTGGTTGCCTCGTCCAAATTTTTAAATCCGACCTTGAGTCCGCCTTGACTTCCGCTCTCGCTGTAAGCCTTTTCTATCCTCTCCATAACTTCTACGGTAGTATTGGAAACGTGCAAAAGCGATGACGAATCTTTTTTCTCCGCGACGTTGTATATCTGCGATTCGGCATAAGCCACTACCTTTTCGGCGTCTTCTTCTTCATAGGATTTGTCTATGACTCCGCGGCATTCTCTTATGAGTCTTCTGCGCAGAGAATTCATATTGAGTATGTTGACGTAATAGTCGACATTGGCAGTGGACGGTATGCTGTCAACCAATTCGTCAAGAGTCGTCACTCCGCCGACTTGGCTCAACAGCCCTTCTCTGTCGAGAGAACTCGCAAGCATAACTATATCTATCGGCTTGTTATCCTTGCTCAACTTTTGTATTTGCGCGAAAATCGTCTTGTGGTTTTTTGCATAAAAATCATCTTCCGACAAATCGCTGACAATTCTAATTGCCACTTCGTTGTCGCTTATGATAGCGCCCAACACAGCTTGCTCCGCTTCCAGAGAACAAGGCATACTTCTTATTGCGCCGTTTTGTCTTTTTTCTTCTGCCATAATTATCTCCTAACTACGCTCTTTCCAATTCGTCGACGGTTTGCTCGAATATCGCCATCGCCTGTTCGTAGGGGTCTTCTTCCGTCAAGTCAACGCCCGCCAATTTCAATATTTCCACCGGAGACATACTTCCGCCTGCTTTGAGAAACTTTTTGTAGCTTTCGACGGCGCTCTGTCCGTTTTTGAGTATATTGTCGGCAATGCAAAGCGCGCTTATAAGTCCAGTGGAATATTTATAAACGTAAAAAGCATTGTAGAAATGCGGTATTCTTGCCCACTCGTATCTTATAAAGTCGTCGTCGTTGTCAATGCCCGACGTAACGTAATATTTGCGGTTGAGTTTTCGGTACACCTCGCACAGTATTTCCGCGCTCATAGGCTTGCCTTCTTCCGCCATTTTGTGCGCCTCGTATTCGAATTCCGCAAATTGCGTCTGTCTGAAAACCGTGGTGCGGAACATATCCAACAGATAAGACAAAAGATACTTTTTTTGTTCTCCCTCTGCTTTGGACAGCAAATGTCTTACCAACAGCACTTCGTTGACGGTCGACGCTACTTCGGCTACGAATATCTTGTATTCAGCCTTGGGATAAGCTTGATTTTCGTTGGAATAATAGCTATGCATAGCGTGTCCCAATTCGTGCGCTATGGTAAATATATCGTGAGTCGTCTTTTGATAGTTGAGCAAAACGTATGGATGAACGCCGTAACATCCCCAACTGTAAGCCCCGCTTCGCTTTCCTTTATTTTCGTAAACGTCTATCCAACCTTCGCCAAAAGCTTTGTCGAGAAGATTGGCATATTCTTCGCCAAGCGGGCTCAAAGCATCTTTAACGATAGCGCAAGCCTCTTCATATTCAACTCCGAGACTGTCGCCGCCCGTTATGGGAACGTGCAAATCGTACATATGCAGTTTTTTATAGCCAAGCGCGTGTCTGCGATAACGCAAATATCTGTGCAATAGCGGCAGATTCTCGTTGATACAGTCCAACAGTCTGTAATATACGTCTACCGAGACGTCCTCTCCGCACGTCGCTCTGTCAAGACAGTTTTCGTATTTTCTCACTTGAGAATAGAATACGTTCTTTTTGACGTTGCCTATATAAAGCGCGGCGACGGTGTTTATCATATCCCTATACGCGCCGAACATACTCATAAACGCCTTCTGTCTGTCGCTTCTGACCGGCGATTGCAAGAGCACTCCGTAAAGCCCGTGCGACAACTGCACTTCTTCTCCGTCAGACGTCTTGAACGAATCGAATTTTATATCGAGATTGTCAAACATACCAAACGCTTCTTGGAACATTCCGCTGAAAAGTCCCGTCTTGGCAAGCAAAATTTCTTCGGAAGTGGAAAGCGTATGCTTTTTGTTTTTTATTATCAATTCCAAAGTATAAGAATAATCGGCAAATGCTTTATCGCTCGCAAGAGACTGCAAAAATTCTTGGGAATTTGCCGAAAGTTCCGGCATAATATAAGCAGTTTTTTCAGAAATTTCGACAAGCAGATTTTTTACTCTGTCGACCATCTGAACGTATTTATCTACCGAGCAATCCTCGTCCTTTCTCATCTTGGCATAGACATAAAGTTTTTCGAGAGAAATATTCAATTCGTCGTCGAATTTAAGACACTGCAAAACGCCGTTTCGCTCGCTCAATTCTCCTTGATATCTGCCTGCGCCCTTGCCGAGCGACTCCGTGTTTTCATAAAGTTCTTCCCAAGCCTCGTCCGATTCTACGATGTCCTCGAGTCTCCACTTATATTTATTATCTATTTCACCGCGCGAAACAACTTGCATATTTACCTCCGATAAATCAATTATACACTAAAATTTAAAAAACGCAAAACACTTTGCGGAAGTTATCCGCGCCGCGTTTCGTCACTTGCTATTATTGACGTTAAAATAACTTTTAGCTATTTGAGTATATTTTTTTACAAACTCCGTCTTTGCCTGCGTATAGCCGTCTCTGTCGTGTTCAAACTGTTTGCATAAGGATAATTTGAGCCTCTCGTACTCCTTCGCCACCTCGGCGTCTATATTGAGATAGTCTCTAAAATACACTTCGTCCCTGTCGTTGCGATAACGCAAATGCAAATGAAATACTTTGTCCGCAAAACCTCGGACGGTATATCCTTTGTTGAGACTGACGCGTCTACCGCTTGAAGACATAATAATATAATGCAAATCTTGCAATCTCTCGGCTATATCTTTCAAGCTCTCTTTTTCGTCTAATTCAACCAAAATATCTATTATAGGCTTTGCCCATATACCGTCAATAGCCGTGCTGCCTATGTGATATATATTGCTGTCTTTTGGCAAAACCGACGATATTATTGCGCTTTCCTGCTCAAACATTTCCACCCACACGGACTTGTGAGGAGTAAGATATATGGGAAAAAGCTCCCAAAGTTCTTGTAGCGTCATATCCGATAATTCTTTTGTCATATTGATATGATAACATTTTTGCGACGTTAAATCAATAATAATACAAATAAAAAACCCCGGCTCGGCGCAAACCGTGTCGGGGCTCCTATCGAAAATTCAAAGTTTATTCTGGCAACTTCATATCGCCGTCTTTTATCCAATTAATCTTTTTGAAAAGCAGACAGAAAGCCCAACTTAACAATGCCGGCAAGATTACCATAAGGAGAATTATGCCCGTGATTATCAACGCTAAATTGCCGCCTTGCGATTTATACGCGGAAATTATCTCTATTATCCCGACGAATCCGCAAGTGCCCATACCGCCGCCCGAAGCGCCGCACATAAGTTTGAACGCGCAAGTCGACAACGGTCCGCATATTGCGCTGGCAATTATAGGAGGCAGCAAAATACGGGGATTCTTCATAACGTTGGGTATCTGCAACATAGACGTGCCTATTCCTTGCGATATCAGTCCGCCCCAACCGTTTTCCTTAAAACTCATCACGGCAAAGCCTACCATTTGACAGGCGCAACCTACCGTCGCCGCGCCGCCGGCTATATACATTGCCGTAATTTCTTCAGCGCTTCCGCCAGATAAAATAGGAGCCGCTATAGCCACCCATATCGCCGCGCTTGACGTAGGCAAAGTCAACAATATACCCATTATAACCGCAACAATAATTCCCATAAAGAACGGAGTTATATTTGTTGCGACGGCTATTCCCTTGCCAAGCATATTGACAAGCCATATAAACGGCCACGAAACAAAAGCTCCGATTATTGCAACCAAAATCGATACTATCGGCACGATAATTATATCCAACTTGGTCTTTCCCGCAACAAGTCCGCTTATCTCGCACGCCATAAGCGCAGTGACGTATGAACCTATGGGATTGCCGGGGCGTGTCGTCTTGCCTGCAAAGACAAGAGCGCCGAGTTTTGCCAACGCGTCCGCGTCCCAACCTGCAGTTATGAACGTGTCCGCCCAAGCGCCGATAAATCCTGCGACTATCGCGCTGAATACCACAAGCGGCGGCATTTTAAGTCTGTGCGCAATACCCGCGCCGATACCTGCGCCCATTAAAAGCGAAGCTATCCTTCCCGCTATAACAAGCAAGCGACCTACCGCATTGTTTTCAGTAAAGACATACTGTCCGAGCGTAGTGAAAATCGTACCGGCAATTAAGGTGACAAAAAGTCCTTGAGCCATACCCGTAAATGCGTCGATAAACCATCTCTTTGAAAGTTTTTTTGTAAATGTCCAAAACTTATTTTGTTTTCCGTCTTGGATTTGTGGGGATTTTGAAACTACTTCTTCCACTTGGGGTGTCTTCTGCTCTTCTTCGGCAGCGGTAATTGGCATTTCGTCCATACCGAAACCTCCCAAAAAGTGTGATTGGTATTATTATATTGATTAAATTAAAATATGTCAAATATATTTGTCAAGAATTTAACGTATCTCAACATTATTTGACAAACTGAATTTTTAATATGTATTTGAAAAGTAAAAATTTTGCCAGTCGTCTTTTAATTTTAGCGACGAAATATTTATTATTTGATTTTTTCAACGTAAGCCAATAGCTTTTCGGACGTCTCTTGGCTTATATCGTGTTCGATTTTGCAAGCGTCTCTTTCTGCCGTCTCGGGGCTCACTCCAAGTACGTCTATAAGCAGTTTGGTAAGGGCAACGTGCTTTGCCGCAACGGCTTTTGCCTTACTCCTGCCCTCTTCCGTGATAGTAACTTCGCCGTAGTTGGGCTTGCTGACGTAACCCATCTCTTGCAATATGGTAAGAGCCTTATTCACACTGGGTTTTGAAACTCCCAAATATTTTGCTATATCTACGGATTTGACTCTGCCTTTTTGTTCTTCGATAAACAAAACCGCTTCTAAATAATCCTCTCCGCTCTTATGCAAATCACTCATCCTATTTCCTTTTGCCGCTATCATCTTTTTTATCAGCCAAATCGCTTGCAACTTCTTCACTTATATTTGACTTCTGCGATTTGGTTTGCTTTGACGAAACCTTGCTTCCCGAACGCTCCTTGCCCGTCTTTGACAAACGTTTTGTCTTCGTCACGTTCTTTTTTGATTTTTTACTCTTTTTCTTCTCTTCGAATTCTTCAACGACTTGGTTGCCGTTTTCTTGATAGTCGTTTTCAAATCTCTCCGTAACGCTGTTGGTATCTATTACGTAGCTTTCCAATTCGGCTGCTCTTTGCATTGCCTCGTCGTTTGTAAGAGTTAACGTCTCGATTGTACGCAAAAATCTTTCCTTTGCTTTACTCAATCTGTCTCCCACCGTGGCTTTGCCCTTTTCCGATTCGTAATTTCTCGGTCTTATTCTCGAAGCCGCGATATAATTGCTCATAACGTTGCCGACGTACTGTCTTACGCTTCTGTTTAGTTTTTTTCCTATTATCCAACTCGTCAGCGAAATAATTATTTGCATAAAAGTATACAATATGGACAGCAACGAGATAATAAACATAAATTTATCGCTGAACGTCGCGAGTTGAGCCGAATTAATCAAGACGGTCAAGGTCAATCCCACGCTTATGAGTTTTATTACTCGGCGCGCCATTAAAAAACCTTTTTTGAAATACTTAAACGTCTTTTTGTGTTTTGGCGAAAACCTAATGAACGTGATTAAAAACACTATTGAATATAAAAACAAAAATACCAACAGCGTAATTGTATACCAATCGAATATCTCGTCGCTCATCTGCTTGAACCCTATCGGGTCAGTTACAACCGCAAACCAAGCTGTAAAACTTGATATTCCCTGTTGTTTGAAATAAGAAGAGCAACGCATACCTATTCTCAACATAAAGTTGAGATAATAGATAAAAAACGTCATCAACGAAAAGTATTTGTATAGTTTTGCGGAAAACTTCTTTCCGTAATTATTTCCGTCTCGGCGTATATTCTCGCACTTTGAACTTTCGTCGGTAATTCCGTTGTCCGAAGACGTCGCTTCAATTGCAATTTCTTGGGCAACATCTGTTCCGTCGCTTGCGATAACGTCGTTTCCCTCTCGCGCGTTTTCGTTTGCCTGCAATTCCATAACTTAATTATAGCATAAAAAAGAAGTTTGTCCATAGCTTTGACTGATTTTTTTGAAAAGCAAGCGGTTTTTAGACAATTTATGTATAATTATGGCGTATCCGTATAACTTTTCAAGCTAATGATAATACTCAAAACAATAAAAAAATTACCAAACGGAGGTGTAATAATATGGCAAGAGTAGCAAAAGTCAACACTGGCGAAAAGCCCGGCAAGGGTTGTTACAGCTGCACGAACTGCGGCTTCGACCTCAGACTCGACGCAGGCGACAAAATGCCGCCGTGCCCCAATTGCAACAATACTTCTTTTACGAAGTGCAAGTAATCGGGATAAGTTTGCCTACGGGCAGACTTATACATAAATATAAATAAATATATAATTTAAGTTTAAATAAAATCGACGATTATCGAATTCATAAGTTGCAGATATTTATATTTTATAGAAATCCTATCTTGAGATATATTGAGATATTTTTTATTTTTTTCCAAAGCCTTTTGATATTTCAACGCAAAATCAAAACCGAATCTTTCTTTAAATTCTAACGTATTTATTCCGTCTTTTAATCTCAATGCAAGCATAATAAACTCAGCTTCTCTTTCTTCAACGCTCAATTTGATGACGTCAAATTTATAAATATCTTTGTCCAAAGCGCCGTAATATTCGTAGAACATATCGGCGTTACGCCATCTTTCTCCATTTATAAACGAATGCGCGCCCATACCCAATCCCAAATAATCTGCGCATTGCCAATAACGCATATTATGTCGCGAAATTTTACCGTCTTTGCAAAAATTGGAAATTTCATAACGTTGATAACCGTGATTCTTTAATTGCAAACAGGCGCATTCATACATTTCGGCAGTTTCGTCGTCGCTTGGCGTAACAAGCTTATGATTATCGACAAGTTCTTTTAATCTCGTTCCGTTTTCTACGCTCAACATATACAACGAGATATGCTTGACTCCAAGCAAATCTGCTTTGTCAATGAATGTTTCGACGTCTTCTTTTATTTGCTCGGGCAATCCTATCATAGCGTCTACGCTTACGTCAAAACCGTATTCCACCGCAAGTTTGACCGCCTCTTCCGCGCGTTTTGAATCGTGCCGTCTTCCTAGCATTTTTAGCAAAGAACCGTTGAAGCTTTGCACCCCTATGCTCAACCTCGTGACGCCCATTTCTTTGAGCGCAATAAGCTTTTTCCTATCGACGGTACAGGGATTTGCCTCGACGGAAAATTCTTTTAAATCGCAATAAAATGCTTTTTCAATCTCTTTGCCGATAATAATCAGTTGACGGCTGTCAAGCAAAGTCGGAGTGCCTCCGCCTATATAAATCGTGTCGACAGCATATCTATCGCCATACTCTTTGCCAGCCAAACGTATTTGCTTACAAAGATAATCGACATACTTATCTCTTTGAACGGGAGAATCTACGGAAGATACAAAGTCGCAATATATGCATCGCGACTTGCAAAAAGGTATATGAATATAAATTCCCAAACTCTGTCTATTCTCTAACATTTCCGTAATTGATAAATCAACGCTTGCTCGGCGTTTTTGTCATTAAATATTGCATAATTAAAGATTTTAGCGAATGCATATACAATACATTCCGCCCTATGCTTTTTTAGCAAAAACTAAATCTTCAATATCGACATAAAAGCTTCGCTTGGAACTTCTACGGAACCTACTTGACGCATACGTTTTTTTCCTTCTTTCTGCTTTTCGAGAAGCTTTTTCTTACGCGTTATATCTCCGCCGTAACATTTTGCAAGCACGTCTTTGCGCATTGCCTTGACGGTCTCTCTAGCTATGACTTTGCCGCCTATAGCCGCCTGTATTGGTATCTCGAAGAGCTGACGCGGTATCACTTCTTTTAATTTTTCCGCAATGCCTCTGCCCCTTGCGTAAGCCTTGTCTTTGTGCACTATCAAACTCAATGCGTCGCAAACCTCGCCGTTGAGCAACATATCCAACTTAACAAGGTCGCTTTTTTTGTAATCGGCAATCTCGTAATCGAGACTGGCGTATCCTCTTGTGCGCGATTTTAGCGTATCAAAGAAGTCGTAGATTATTTCGTTGAGAGGCATAACGTAGTCTATGCGCACTCTAGTTGTATCTAGATAAGTTAGATTGATAAACTCACCGCGTTTGTCTTGGCACAGTTCCATTATAGAACCTACGTATTCAGGCGGAGTGTAAATAAAGGCGTTGACTACAGGCTCTTCCATATGGTCTATATCGCCTGCCGACGGCAAATTGGAAGGATTGGATACGATAATCTCCTCGCCGTTGGTCTTTATTACCTTATAAGAAACGCTTGGCGCCGTCGTGACCAAATCAAGGTCGAATTCTCTCTCCAATCGCTCCTGTATGATTTCCATATGCAGCAGTCCTAAAAATCCGCATCTAAAGCCAAAGCCGAGCGCTGTGGATACTTCGGGTTCATACATAAGCGACGCGTCGTTGAGTTTAAGTTTTTCCAACGCGTCCTTTAAGTCGTTGTACTTGGAGCCGTCCGCAGGATAAATACCGGAAAAGACCATAGGAGACGCCTCTTTGTAGCCGTCGAGAGGTTGGGAGGTTTTGTCGCTTGCCATAAGTATCGTGTCGCCGACTTTCGTATCGCTGACGTTCTTGATACTTGCGCACAAATAACCTACGTCTCCTGCCGAAAGAGTGTCGCGCGATTGCATTTTGGGAACGAATACGCCCACTTCCGTAACGTCGAATTCCTTGCCCGTCACGCACATTTTTATCCTATCTCCCGCCTTTACTTCGCCGTCGAAAACTCTTATAAAAGATATTGCGCCCTTATATGAGTCGTAATAAGAATCAAATATCAGCGCTTTGAAAGGAGCGTCGAAATCTCCGCTCGGCGGCGGCAAAAGTTCTATTACCTGCTTAAGCACTTCGTCTATGCCTATGCACTCTTTTGCAGATATCAACGGCGCGTTTTGCGCTTCGAGTCCTATGACGTCTTCTATCTCGGCTTTTATTTCATCGGGTCGCGCCGACGGTAAATCTATTTTGTTGATAACGGGCAATATTTCCAAATCGTTGTCTAGCGCAAGATAAACGTTGGTCAAAGTCTGCGCCTCTATTCCTTGCGAAGCGTCGACTATCAAAATCGCGCCCTCGCACGCCTTGAGCGAACGAGATACTTCATAGGTAAAATCGACGTGTCCGGGAGTGTCAATCAGATTGAATACGTACTCCTTGCCGCCGTAATTATATTTCATTGTAACGGGAGTGAGCTTTATGGTAATACCTCTCTCCCTCTCTATATCCATACTGTCAAGCAACTGCTCTTTAGCGTCGCGTTTCGCCACGGTTTGAGTCACGTCCATAATGCAGTCGGCAAGCGTGCTTTTGCCGTGGTCAATGTGCGCTACTATACAAAAATTCCTTATGTTGGATTGGTCTTTGGGCATAACTTCCTCTACCGTCTTCTATTTTTATTTTATTATATAAAAAAATATAGATTTTAGCAAATATATTTAGTATAATATTGTTAGCGGAGCTGACAATTGCAAGATTTCGAATATGCAAATATTAGTCAGAACGCAAAACAGACAAACGGAGACGTTATGCAAATTCAAAAATTACTCGACAATTTGACAAAAAGAGGTTATAAACCATTTTATTTCCCAAGTCGCATAGAAGCGTTAGACTTTATGCTCGACTTGATACCTAAAGACGCAAGCGTCGGTATCGGCGGAAGTATGACGGTCAAAGAACTTGCGCTTGACAGTATGCTCTCAAAAAGAGGCAATACGGTATACTCCCATTCTCTCAACGCATCTATTGAAGAAAGAGAAAATTTATATAGATTTGCCGGCTGCGCAAATTGGTATATATCTTCTACCAACGCTTTGAGCCAAGCAGGCGATTTCGTCAATATCGACGGCACCGCCAACAGAATCTCCGCGCTTGCCTTCGGAGTAAAAAATATACTTTACGTCTTGGGCGTCAACAAAATAGCTGCCGACCTCGCAAGCGCAATAGACAGAGCGCGCAACATTGCAAGCCCGCTAAACGCAAAAAGATTGAACAAAAACACTCCTTGCGCAACAAGCGGTCAATGTTGTATGTGCGACAGCGGCGACTGCATTTGCAACGCAACTTTGATAACTCATCACCCCACAAATTATCAAGAAAACGTATATGTCGTAATTATCGGCGAAAATTTGGGATATTAGGAGGAAATTATGAAAAATGATAAAAAATGGTTGACTGCCGCTCCCGTGGCGCACAGAGGACTCCATAACAACAAGACTTTGCCCGAAAATTCTTTGGGCGCATTTGAAAACGCAGTCAAACACGGCTATGGAATAGAATTTGACGTATGGCGCACCAACGACGGACAGCTTATCGTGCATCACGACCCAAAACTTTCCAGAACGTGCGGAATAGACGGCAACGTAAAGCAAATCGACACTTCAAAACTGGAAGACTATAAATTGATGAATACAAACTACTCTATTCCCACGTTTGAGCAAACTCTCAAACTCGTGGACGGTCAAGTGGGACTTGTAATCGAAATCAAACCTACAAAACAAGTAGATATTACTTGTTCTCAAATTTGGGAAACTCTCAAAGATTATAAGGGAAATTATTGTATCGAGTCTTTTGACCCTTACGTTGTGCGTTGGTGGGCGAAAAATCATCCCGATATAATTTTAGGTCAGCTTTGCGATTGGTATACTTTGCATAAAATTATGGTAAAAAGTATGAAACAATACAGATACGTAGACTTTTTAGCTACCTCGATAAAAAATTTGCCAAGCAAATATTATAGAAAAATATGCAAAAATAATCCCGATATGCTGGTAATAGGTTGGACTGTACGCACCCAAAGCAATTTTGATTTGGCTGTTAAAAACGTCGATAATATCATTTTCGAAACCAACGATAAAAACCAAGATTACATTGTTCCTCCAAATGTCAAAAACGACTTTTGTCACAGAGAATATTGACGTAGACGGCAACGCCGCGCAATTAATTAAAGTACGCATATCATCGGATATGCGTACTTTAATATTTTAAATATTTGATTTTGTCAGCCTAAGCGTTTCAACGCATAAACAATTAACTACATACTCGAGACTTGATAATAACAAAGACTGTTTAGGCGATAAATTATTGTATGATATGAGAATAATATTGCGCAGTCAGCGCAAATAAACTTTATCGCATATACTGTCGTCATTACCGTCAATTCTCGATTAGAGCAATTTGTTAATCAAGAACTTTGATAATCTTATCCTTGATAGCCTTCTTGCCTTGGTCCATTATCGTAGACTTCATTTTGGAAGTAGCTACGACTGCAGTCAATACGCCTGCGCCGAATCCCAACATCAAACCTGCTTTCAACATTTACTCACCTCCTCCGCTTTCGCAATGCGACGACGCGTTCTTAAAACGCAATCGTTCTCTTGCATAGTTTGTACGGAAAATAGATAATTAAATGCAAATCTACGGTATATAATGCTGGTAATTTTTAGACGCGTCTATTTGCGTTTTCTTTTATAATCTTCTATAGCTTCTTTAATAGCCTCTTCGGCAAGTACGCTGCAGTGTATTTTTTGCGGCGGAAGTCCTTCGAGTTCTTCGACGACTCTTGCGTTGGTAAGTTGCAACGCTTCGTCAATCGTCATACCCTTGACCATCTCCGTTGCAGTTGAACTCGTAGCTATCGCCGCGGCGCAACCGAAAGTCCTGAACTTGGCGTCAACAATTCTGTCGTCCTTTATTTTAAGACTGATTTCCATTATATCTCCGCAAGCGGCGTTGCCGACTTTGCCCACTCCGTCCGCGTCTTCAATAAATCCGACGTTCTTGGGATTAGCGAAAGCTTCTTTTACTTTATCGTTATACATTGTTGATTACTCCTTTATTTATTATACAACGGCGACATCTGTCTCAAGGTTTTCACCGTCTGCACTAATTTTTCTACAGTGTATTTCGCTTCTTCAAGCGTATTGTTTTTTCCGAAAGAAAATCTTATCGAACCGTGCGCGACCTCTATTGGCACTCCTATAGATAGCAAAACGTAAGACGGCTCCAACGAACCCGACGAACACGCCGAACCGCTCGACACCGCAATGCCCGCCATATCCAAATGCATAAGTATCGATTCTCCCTCGACATACTTAAATGAAAAATTGGCGTTGGACGGCAACCTTTTTGAAGAATCTTTTGGACCGTTGTAATATATTTCTTGGATATTTGCTATAACTTCTTTGACGAAATAATCTCTTATTTCGCTGATATGAGCGTTGTTTTTGTTCATATCCTCAACGGCTATTTCTATTGCCTTGCCCATTCCCACAATTGCCGGCGTGTTGATTGTTGACGCGCGAAGATTGCGTTCTTGCTCGCCGCCGTCCATAAATCTGCCGATTTTCAAGCCGTTGCGTTTGTAAAGCACGCCCACGCCTTTGGGTCCGTAAAACTTATGTCCGCTCATCGACAGCAAATCTATGTTATCTTTGACCACGTCGATAGGAACGTTACCTACCGCCTGCACGGCGTCGGTGTGAAAGACTATGCCCCTGTCTTTGGCAATAGCGCCTATCTCTCTGAAAGGCTGAATAGCTCCCATCTCGTTGTTGGCTGTCATTATAGATATAAGTATCGTATCTTCTCTTATCGCGTTCTTCAAGTCGTCGAGAGATATTATTCCCTCGTTGTCGACGGGTAAATATGTGATTTCATATCCTTGCTTTTGCAAAGTCTCGCACGTTTTCATTACGGCGGGATGCTCTATACAAGACGTGATGATATGTTTTCCTTTGTCGGCTTTTGATTGAGCGATGCCCTTAATAGCCCAATTATCGCTCTCTGTGCCGCCCGAAGTAAAATAAATTTCACTCGGCTTTGCTCCGATAGCCTTTGCTATCTTGGCTCTGGCTATATCGACGGCTTTGAGCGCTTCTCTGCCCATAAAATGCTGCGAAGAAGCGTTGCCGTAGATTTGACCTAAATACGGCAACATCTCTTCAATAACTCTGGAATCGGTATAAGTTGTAGCCGAATTATCTAAATATATACATCTTTGTTGTGACATTTTACACCTCGTTTTTTATGAGACTTGACAGCGACATAGAATCCAAACAATCGTTGATAGCCTCGTATAGCTTATTCCAAACGTTGTAGGTCTTGCAATTGCATTTTCCTTCTCCGTCGCACGGATTTGTCGAGCAACCGCATTTGCTGTCGCACTCGCCCGATAGACAGTCGATTATGACAAGACCGTCTTCAAGAGCTCTTATTATCTCGCCTACGGATATTTTATCGGGTTCTTTTGACAAAAAGTAGCCGCCGTTAGCTCCGCGATTGGCAGAAATAAGTCCCGCTTTGCGCAACGTAGATATCAGCTGTTCGAGATATTTATCGCTTACGCCAATGCTTGACGACATAGTAGACAGGCTTATCACGCCTTCTCCGTAGCGGTCTGCCATATAGCACATTGCCTTAAGTCCGTATCTAGCTTTGGAAGACAGTTTCATTTCGACCTCATTTCCTAGTAAATTACTAGGTTTAGTTTACTCTATTGTTGTTTGCTTGTCAAGAATTTTTATACATATTAAATAAAAATACGCCTGTAATCAAAGCGCATTTTATTATTTTAGTCACAGTTTCAAAAAGGTAATTATTCGTTAAATCCGTACTGCGCTATAAAATCCGTCAAATAAGAATGACATTTGTATTTATTGCCATCTATTATTACGTTGCTTCCTATGACGCTGAATGATATTTCGCTTCCGTCTTTTAATTTAAATACAACGCCGCTTGAACCTCCGTCATACTCCGAATTACTTCTTTCAAACCTCGATTTGCAAAATTCAGTAACAATATAATTTATTTGCTCGTCGGTCAAGTCGTATTCTTCCCTTTGCGGTTCTGCCGAAGAAGTTATATTATGATATAAATACGCAGATTGAACGTCTTGAATGTCAATATCCAAAAGTTTATCGCCTGCTTTCCATCTCATATTATGACTAATAAGTACACAAGACAATACGACTACTGCAATAGTCATAATAGAAAATAATATCCAACCTAATTTCTTTTTCATAAAATCCCCCGACTTTATCTTTTTTATATTGTATATCATATACATTATAAAATCAATACTTTAGGTTAAGAAAAATATAGGTTAAGAAAATATATCGCATAAGCTTTGCAACTTATGCGATATATTGTTTTCAAAGCCGTTGGGCTTGACTTTTTTATTTTATGAAGATTGTTATCTAATAATATCGTTGGCGTAGATTGGATATTTCTTGCAAAGAGCCGCAACTTTCTCTGAGCAACGCTCAATCGCTTCTTCTTTGTTGTCAACCAAATCTGCTATACATTCTGCTATGATAAGCATATCTTCTTCTTTCATACCTCTAGAGGTAACCGCAGGAGTGCCTATACGAACGCCCGACGTTACGAAAGGTTTTTGAGTATCAAAAGGTATTGCGTTCTTATTTGCAGTGATATGAGCCTTATCAAGCAAAGCTTCGAGCTCTTTGCCCGTCATACCCTTTGCGGTAAGGTCGATAAGCATAAGGTGATTGTCCGTGCCGCCCGATACGAGGTCTATACCTTTGTCAAGCAACGCCTTGGCAAGAACTTGAGCATTCTTGACTATCTGTCTCTGATATTGCTTGAACTCTTCGCTCATAGCTTCCTTGAGAGCAACTGCCTTTGCCGCGATAATATGCATAAGCGGTCCGCCCTGCGTGCCGGGGAAAATAGCCTTGTTTATCTTGACAGCGATTTCTTCGTTGTTGGTGAGGATAAGTCCGCCTCTCGGTCCTCTCAAAGTCTTGTGCGTCGTCGTAGTAACAACGTCGGCGTAAGGTACGGGACTTGCGTGACAGCCTGCCGCAACAAGACCGGCGATATGAGCCATATCCACCATAAGATAAGCGCCCACGCTGTCTGCTATCTCTCTGAATTTCTTAAAATCCAATGCTCTTGGATAAGCGCTAGCGCCTGCAAGAATGAGTTTTGGCTTACATTCTTTTGCAAGCTTGGCAATCTTATCGTAATCTATAGTGCTTGTCGATTGCTCTACTTCATAAGGAACGATATTAAAATATTTTCCCGAAATATTGACGGGGCTTCCGTGAGAAAGGTGTCCGCCGTGAGCAAGGCTCATACTCAATACAGTATCGCCCGTCTGCAACAGTGCAAAGAAAGTCGCAAGATTTGCATTAGCTCCGCTGTGCGGCTGTACGTTGGCGAATTTTGCGCCGAAAAGCTCGCAAGCTCTTGCAATGGCAAGATTTTCTACTATATCCACGTATTCGCAACCGCCATAGTATCTCTTTGCGGAATAACCTTCCGCATACTTATTCGTCAAATGCGAACCTGCCGCAGCCATAACTGCCGGCGTAACGATATTTTCGCTTGCAATAAGCTCTATGTTGCCCTGCTGACGGGCAAGTTCCAATTCCAAAGCGTCGCAAACTTCCGGGTCGGTATCTCTGATAACTTTAAAATCTATCATAAGTATCTCCTAATTTAAATATTTACTGTTTTATTCTAACATATCGTCAATCCGATAATCAACAAAATCAATCATCATTTTTATGAATGATACGTTATTTAAATTCCATAGTTCGCACTGCGTGCTCAAATACAGGCGCCCAAAACCAGCGGTCCTTGCCCAAACAATTCCAAGAACCGACGACTTGCTTGCCGTCATAGGAAAAGAAAAACATCGCATTATATATACTCTGGTCCATACCCGCAGTTATAAAGTCAAAGAAAAATACTTTTCTAGGATTGTCAATTAGTTTTGCTTCCCCAAACTTTGCAGTCTGATATACGTTCTTGAGGGTGGTCAGCATATATCTGCCGAAATCAAACACGTCTTTTTCTTGGAGAACTCCATTGATATTGAAATTGAGATTTACCGTCGTATCGGGTGTGTTGTAAATGTATTTGGGCGCATTGACGGGATATTTGATTTTGCGAATTTCGTCCGACATAACTATGAAATTACTAGGCATAATAGCTGTTATAGCGCCTTCTGCAATGCTTGCTCTGACAAATTCTACTTGCGGCAAACGTGCGCCTTCGGGCATATCTGCGCGAATATTCTCATAGTTCAGACCAAATTCGCCGTCTATAAGCGCGCTTCCGTTGACGGCAAAAGTAGTGCCGCAAGCCGAACAGTACGCAGTCTTAGCGTTTTCATCTAGTTTTACAGGCGAGCCGCACTGACTGCATTTTAGCGCCTCTACGTTTTTGCCTTGCGTTATAACGATATTGCCGTCGTCTTGAGCTTTCTTTTTCTTTCCGCATACAGAGCATACTCCTCCAAAATCCATAGCTCCTCCGCAATAGCTGCATATATTGCTCTTAAGTCTTCCTTCGTCGCTGACGCTTACGTTGAGTTTTGCATCTGACAATATTTTAACAGTGTCCTTCGTATTACCCTTTTTCGCCGAAACGCTTGCGCCGTAATGAAAACGCTTTTTGCCGTCAACGTAGATATCTCCCGCAGACAAACCAGTCTTTTGAGCAATTACAGATAGTATATCTGCGATATTACCGCATAATGTATTAAGTTCTTTATCCTTGCCGCGGACATAGGCTATGTACAGTTTTTCAGAATCTGTCTCGCGTCCGTTTTCGTGAGTGAGGTAGATTTCAAGAATGTAAGCCGCCTTCCAATCTGGCAATTCCGAACTTTTATCTGCTTTGTTAAGTTGTACATTAAACGAAAAATATTTCTCTCCCATTAGCGTCGACGCAGCCCATCTGTCTAGACACACCGACAAAATTGCTCTGTCAACCTCGTCTATCAATGAAGAATTCTTTTTATATGCCTTATCTAGCTCTTTGTGCGCGTCGGAATCGGTATATTGTTCGCAGACGGCATAACTGAAAAATTCTTTTTCTATATCCTTAAATCGAGAATTCTTTAATCCGTAAATATATGCACCGATGAGAGACGCCGAGTAATTAAGGTTTTTTATTGCGGAATCGAGATATTCAATATCATCCCAATCAAGACCTTGCTCTTCGTTGATACGCTTGTTAATGTAATACGAACAAGCATCGTCGTCTCCGTTTTCAACAAGATTACGCAGCGTTTCTATGCTCGCGCTTTCGTAAAACTCTTCTTTACGCTCCTGCGCGTCGGCAAGTTTTTCCAGTTGTTCAAACATACCCGCAGCAACGTCTTTGCGTTCATTTTTGATAACATCCTCAATTTGCTGTTTGTTAAACATAATAAACTCCGTTGGTATTTATTTGATAATTGAATTATAGAACTTTGAATAGCCTTTGTCAATGCTGAATTAATATACTTTTTGAATGATTTTTTGAATAACAAAACCCGCCAACTTGATTCCACACAGCGGCGGTATATAACTTACGCTCCCCACTCCGTCCGAAGTATGCATAACGGGCGATTTGGTATAGCATACGTCGTGACTTTTCACCCCTCGGTCTTTGAGCGCTTTGCGGAGCTTCTTTGCCAAAGGGTCATAGCTAGTCTTGTATATATCGCATATCTCGAAGTCGCAAAGTTCCACTCTGTTGCCTGCGCCCATTGCGCTGATTATATCATTTCCATTTTGCTTGGCAAAACATATCAAATCGACCTTGTCTTCAAACGAGTCTATGGCGTCGATAATATAGTCCCAATCCATATTCAACACTTTGGAGTTGCCTGCGGAAAAACGCTCGTAGAAAGCGATAACGTTGCAATTAGCATTTATATCAAGTATTCTCTTTTTGAAAGCTTCCACTTTAGGCATTCCCAAAGTGGAATCAAAAGCTATAATCTGACGGTTTTTGTTGGATATATCCACCAAATCTCCGTCAATAATCCCCAGTGTGCCAACGCCTGCGCGAGCAAGCGTCTCAACAGCATATCCGCCCACGCCGCCTACGCCGACAACGAGAACACGGCTTGCAAAAAGCCTTTGCAAACCGTCTTCGCCGATAAGTTTTTGCGTGCGTGAAAACATCTCAATCTTCCTTCTTGTCAAAGTTGATTGCAAGTTCTGCAAGTTGTTTGTTGTCAACAGGCGCAGGCGCTCCCGTCATAAGGCAAGACGCGTTCTGCACCTTTGGAAAGGCTATAACGTCCTTGATATTGTCCGTGCCCGTAACTAACATTGTAAGTCTGTCCAGACCGAAAGCAAGTCCGCCGTGCGGAGGAGCTCCGTATTTAAACGCCTCGACGAAAAATCCGAATCTCTCTTCAATATCCTCTTGAGAAAATCCAAGCAACGAAAAAATCTTTTCTTGCATATGCCAATCGTGAATACGGATACTTCCGCCTCCCGCTTCCTGACCGTTGATGACCATATCGTAGGCGTTACTGCGTACTTTGGCGGGGTCGGTATCCAAAAGCGGTATATCCTCGACCAATGCGCTAGTGAAGGGATGGTGTACGGCAAAATATCGCTTTTCTTCCTCGTCATACTCCAACAGCGGAAAATCAACTACCCAAAGGAAATCGAATTTGCTCTTGTCATAAAGCTCGTATTTGTCTGCTATATAACATCTCAACGCGCCTAAACTGTCGAACACAACTTTATCTTTGTCTGCGACAAAGAATATAATGTCGCCCTTTTGCGCGTCGACTCTATCAAAAATAGCCTTTTGCTGTTCTTCCGTAAGGAATTTAAGTATCGACGAAGTTACGCTTCCGTCTTCTCTAAACATTGCATAGGCAAGACCTTTTGCGCCGTAACTTTTTACAAACTCGCCGCAAGCGTCGACTTCTTTGCGCGTTATCTTATTGCAAAGTCCCTTTGCGTTGATAGCTCTTACGCTTCCTCCGTTTGCCACAGCATTTGCAAACACGGAAAAACCGCAGTCTTTGACTATATCCGACAAATTTTTGAGTTGCAAGTCAAAACGCGTGTCGGGCTTGTCGCTACCCCATTTTTCCATAGCTTCGCTGTATGGAATACGTCTGAATGTCTCCGTTATATCCATATCAAGACACTCTTTGAAAACCTTTTTGATAAGTCCCTCGGCTATCTCCATTACTTGCTCGTTGTCTTCGACGTAGCTCATCTCCATATCTATCTGCGAGAATTCCGGTTGACGGTTGGCTCTCAAGTCTTCGTCTCTGAAACATCTTGCTATTTGATAGTATCTGTCCATACCGGCAATCATCAAAAGCTGTTTGAATAGCTGCGGAGACTGCGGCAAAGCGTAAAATTCGCCATTATGTATTCTCGACGGCACGAGATAATCTCTTGCGCCCTCGGGCGTAGACTTACCCAAGAACGGAGTCTCTATCTCCAAGAAGCCGTTGTCAGACAAATAGTTGCGGACTACTCGCGTAATTTTGTCTCTCATTACCAATTTAGACTGCAAATAATTGCGGCGCAAATCAAGATATCTGTATTTTAATCTCAACTGTTCGCCGACTTTCATATCTTCGGTGATTACAAAAGGCGCTACCTCTGCTTCTGACAGTATTCTTAAATCGCTTGCGAGAATTTCCACTTCGCCCGTAGGCATATTCTTATTGATATTACTGCCTCTGCTCCTTACTTTGCCTGTCACGGCAACGACGTATTCGTTGCGAATAGCAGTAGCTTTATCAAATACAGCTTTGTCGACTTGGTCGTCAAAAGCAACTTGAACCACGCCGCTTATATCTCTTAAATCGATAAAAAGCAAGTTGCCTAGATTGCGATATTTTGCCACAAATCCCATTACGGTGACTTGTTTGTCAACGTCGCTTCCGCGGAGTTGTCCGCATTTATGCGTTCTCTCTAAACCGTTAAGAAAATCTACCATATTGTTATCCTCTTTATTTTAATTATTATAATTATTAATTTATCGATATTATATTTTACTCTTGTCTATATCTTTTGATTTGAATATATTCAACGAGTCTATTCTTATCAACGCTCTCTTGCTCGCCCGTCTTCATATTCTTTATTGCAACCTTGTCTGCCTTCAACTCGTCTTCGCCGATTATTATGACAAAGTATGCCATCAACTTGTCCGCATACTTCATCTGCGCCTTAAAACTTCTGTCCATTACGTCGAATTCGGCGGATATACCGTTTTTTCTCAACTCATTGGCAAGTTTGAGCGCGATTTCCTTTGCGTCCTCGCACATCGGCGCGATATATACGTCGGGCGAATATGGCTCGCCTATTTTAAGTCCGAGACTCTCGAGCAACAATATAAGGCGTTCGATACCCATTCCGAATCCTACCGCCGCAGTGGGTTTTCCGCCGACTTGCTCGACTAGGTCGTTGTATCTGCCTCCGCCGCATACGGTGCCTTGCGCTCCTATACCGGTGGATATAAATTCGAATACGGTGCGAGTGTAATAGTCGAGTCCTCTCACAATGCGCGGATTTACCTCAAAGTCCATACCTATAGACGTAAGTCCTTTGCATACGCTTTCGTGGTGCGCTTTGCAACCGTCGCAAAGATAGTCTACGGTATTGGGCGCATTTTTAACAATAGCCTTGCACCCTTCTTCCTTGCAGTCGAGAATACGCAACGGATTCTTCTCGAATCTCTCTTTGCAGGTATTGCACATTCCGTCAAGCTTTGCGCGCAGATAATCTTTGAGCGCGTTATTATAATCTTTGCGACACGACTTGCATCCAATCGAATTGATATTGAGACTCAATTCTTTTACTCCCAGTCTGTCGAAAATAGTCTTTGCAAGAGAAATAACCTCGACGTCGGCTTGCGGCGACGAAGAACCGAAAAACTCAACTCCGAACTGGTGATGTTCCCTAAGTCTTCCCGCCTGCGGTCTTTCGTATCTGAAAACAGGCGTGATATAATACATTTTGGTAGGCTGCGGCGCATTGAAAAGAGAATTTTCAATAAAAGCTCTCGCCACTCCCGCAGTTCCCTCCGGCTTGAGCGTAATGCTTCTGTTGCCCTTGTCTTCGAAAGTATACATCTCCTTATTGACTATATCCGTGGTATCTCCCACTCCGCGCAGAAAAAGTTCTGTATGTTCAAAAGTAGGAGTACGCACCTCGCAAGCTCCGAAAATTCTTGCTACGTCTCTGACGGTGTTCTCGATATAGTGCCATTTATAACTGTCAAACGGCAAGACGTCTTTCGTACCTTTGGGTATGTTTATCATAATTACCTCTTTGCAAATCTATATTTTATGATTTTAATGCTAACTGCTTATACTCGTCTTACAGTATATATTTGTTGAGATTGAGTTTTTTGATTACGCTTTCGAAATGTTTGTCGACAAAAGCTTTGTCGATTGTTACGTCGGTAGCTTCGCTCATATCGCACGCTTCATAAGATACGTCTTCCAACAGACTCTCCATCATAGTGTGAAGACGTCTTGCGCCTATATCCTCTTTGTTTTCGTTTTCTACAGCGCAAATCTTGGCAAGCTCTTTGATTGCTTCAGCCGTAAACTTAAGGTTGATTTTATCAACGCCCAAAAGCGCGGTATATTGCATCAATATCGCATTGTCCGGCTTGGTGAGTATTTCTTCGAAATCGTGTTCCGTAAGACTGTCCAACTTGACGGATATAGGGAATCTGCCTTGCAACTCGGGTATCAAATCCGATACGCTTGCAATATGAAAAGCTCCCGCCGCAATAAAGAGAATGTGGTCTGTCTTAATCTGTCCGTATTTCGTATTGACGGTGCATCCCTCGACGATAGGCAATATGTCTCTTTGCACGCCCTCTCTCGACACGTCGTGACCGCCGCCGCTTCCGCTGGATTTGCTGGCTATTTTATCAATCTCGTCGATAAAGATAATTCCCTCGTTTTCCGCTCTGGCAATCGCTTCTGCGTTGACGTTGTCGGGGTCGATGAGTTTTTCCTCTTCCATCTCTATCAATATTTTCAAAGCTTCTTTGACTGTCACAGTCTTGGACTTTGTCTTGCCGCCGCCCATCATAGAACCGAAAAGCTCGTTGATATTTATCTCCATTCCGCCTTGGTTGCTTATAGTCTGCTGTTTCGGCTTGACCGGCAATTCTAAAGTTATGAGCAAATCGTCGACTTTGCCCTCTCTTATCTCTTGAAGTATATATCCTCTCATCTGTCCGTCGGACATATCGGGATAAGCTTCCTTTCTTTTCTTGGTGATAGCCGGCACAAGTTTTTCCTCGGCTCTTTCTCTGGCGCGGAGTTCCACTTCTTTTGATTTTTCTTCCGTTACCATTCTGATAGACGCTTCCACAAGGTCTCTAATCATAGATTCTACGTCTCTGCCTACGTAACCGACTTCGGTAAATTTAGTGGCTTCCACCTTTATGAAAGGAGCTTTTACAAGCTTTGCGAGACGTCTTGCTATTTCCGTCTTACCTACGCCCGTCGGTCCTTGCATAATAATATTTTTCGGGGAAATCTCGTCTTTTAGATACTGCGGCAATTTGCTTCTTCTGTATCTGTTGCGAAGCGCTACCGCAACGGCTTTTTTTGCGCTGTGTTGCCCTATAATATATCTATCGAGTTCCGCTACTATCTGTTTTGGAGTAAAATCGTTCATACTACACCTCCTCTACGATTATATTGTTGTTGGTAAACACGCACAGCTCGCTTGCAATCACAAGCGCTTTGTATGCGATTTCTTTTGCCGAAAGTTTGGTCTCCTTGACCATTGCCCTTGCAGCAGCCAAAGCGTAATTGCCTCCCGAACCTATCGCGCACGCGTCGCCGTCGGGGTCGATAACCTCGCCGCTTCCCGACACGATAAGCAAATTATCTTTGTCGGCAACCAACATCATAGCCTCGAGCTTTCTGGGCAATTTGTCGTCTCTCCACAGCTCTGCAAGCTCCACTGCGCTACGCATAAGATTACCGCTGTATTTTTGCAACATTCTTTCGAACTTTTCGCTTAACGATATGGCGTCGGATACGCTTCCCGCAAAACCGATGACTACCTTATCGTCGAATATCCTCTTTACTTTTTTAGCGGTGCCTTTAAGTATGACGCTTTGTCCCATAGTTATTTGACCGTCGCCCGCTATAGCGATTTTACCGTCGCGCTTTACGGCGCAAATGGTAGTTCCCATCATTTCCATAATTAAATCTCCTTTATCGATTTAAGATATCTCTCCAAATCGCCTACGGCGCGCGAAGAGTATTTGAATTTCCTTTTCTTTTTGTCTTTCGGAGGGTTGTCCAATACCGGCAATATTCCGAAATTTGCATTCATTGGCTGATAATCTTCAGACGGGGTCGATATATGTCTTTGCAATCTGCCTATTATGCAAGTCGGCGGCAATACCGCGTCGTCTTCTCCCGCAAGTCTTCTTGCAAGATTTATACCTGCCATAAGTCCGCTCGCAACGCTCTCCATATATCCCTCAACGCCGGTTAGCTGTCCCGCGAAAAATATATGGCGCATACCTTTGACTCCCCAAGCGGCGTCGAGCGTTTTCGGCGCGTTGAGAAACGTGTTGGCGTGCATAACTCCGTATCTCGAAAACTCTGCGTTTTCCAATCCCGGTATCATAGAAAAGACTCTTTTCTGTTCGCCGAATTTCAAATTGGTCTGAAAGCCGACTATATTGTACGCGCTGCCGTCTCCGTTTTCTTTTCTCAACTGTACCACCGCGTAAGGTTTTTCTTGATTGCGCGGATTTTTTATTCCGACAGGTCGCAACGGTCCGTATCTCATTGTGTCAACGCCTCTCGAAGCCATAACTTCTATCGGCATACATCTCTCGAATACGTCGAACTCAAAATCTTTGAGCGACGCTCTCTCCGCGTTTATCAAAGCGTCGTAAAACGCAAGATACTCCTCTTTGTTCATAGCGCAGTTGAGATAATCGTCTCCGCCTTTGCCGTATCTAGCGGCAAAAAACGCTTTGTCATAATCGATACTGTCGCCGTCGACTATAGGAGCTACGGCGTCGTAAAAATTGAGATATTCTCCTCCAAAAAAAGAGCTTATCCAATTTGACATCGATTGAGAAGTAAGCGGACCTGTGGCTATTACGGTAGGCTGCGATATATCTACTTTATCGACCTCTTTCCTTATCAGTCTGAAGCCGTCGAAATTGTTCAGTCTGCTTTCTACGCATTGGCTCAACTTCAATCTATCCACGGCAAGCGCGCCGCCCGCAGGCACGTCGCACTCATACGCGCATTTCAATATTATGCTGTCCAATCTCGCCAATTCATATTTCAAAAGTCCCGACGCGTTATCCACACTCTGCGCTTTGAGCGAATTGGAACACACAAGCTCTGCGAGCCTATCGGTTGAGTGACAGGGAGTGTTTTTGACTCCGCGCATTTCGTACATATCCACTTCGAATCCTCTTTTGAGGAGTTGATACGCGCTTTCGCACCCCGCCAATCCGCCGCCTATCACATTGACTTTCATTGCTTGTTCTTTTCCTTATCCTTTTGCAATACCTCGGGCAAAGCGCTCTCTTCCACCGTCTCCGTATGCTTGCAATCTCTATTGGTGCAGACGTACTTGGTTCCGCTCTTTCCGCTGACGACTTTCATAGTCGACTTACAATCTGGACAAAGATACGGAGCCGGCAAATCCCACGATATGAATTTACACGTCGGATAATTGTTGCAAGAGAAGAAGGGCGAACCTTTTTTGGATATCTTCTTATATACGTCTCCTCCGCATTGCGGACATTTTGCCACTGCTTCGCTCAACGACTTGGTGTTGCGGCATTTGGGGAAATTGGGACAGGCAAGGAATCTGCCGTACTTCGAATCCCTTATTATCATTCTTGCGCCGCACTTGTCGCACAAAACGTCCGATTCTTCGGCTTTTGGTTTTACCTTACTTCCGTTGTATTTGACCTCCAATACCTTGTTGTGGAAATCTCCGTAGAAATCGGCGATTACTTCATACCACTTAATATTGCCCTCTTCTATCTTGTCGAGATTTTTTTCCATATCGGCGGTAAACTTGGTGTCCATTATATCTGCAAAATATTTTACGAGTTGGTCCACCACGATTTCGCCTAGCTCGGTGGGCTTCATAAACTTGCCTTCTTTTTCGATATAATCGCGTTTGTAGAGCACAGTTATCGTCTTTTCAAAAGTCGACGGTCTGCCTATGCCGTTTTCTTCCATTGCTTTGATAAACGAACCGTCGGTATATCTTTGCGGCGGTTTGGTAAATTTCTGCTCGCCTTTGATATCCTTGAGTTCGAGAGCTTCGCCCTCGTTGAGATTGGGAAGTTCTTTAGAGCTCTCTTCTTTTTCGGAATTACTCTGATATGCCTGCGAAAAGCCTTTGAATACGCAGACTTTTCCCTTGAGAGTATATCCGTATTTTTTATCGCTTTGCGACACGATATGCACGGTAAGCGTATCGTATACGGCGTTTGCCATCTGCGAAGCGACGAATCTGTCGTATATCAACTTATATAATTTATAATCGTTGCGAGACAGTTTGTCTTTGAGAGATTCGGGCGTACGCGACAGCGTGATTGGTCTGATTGCTTCGTGCGCGTCCTGCGCTCCCGAACCTGTGGCATATACGTTGGGCTTCTTGGGACAGTATTCCTTGCCGTAATTGTCGGCAATAAACTCCAACGCTTCTTTTTGCGCGTCCGCGGATACTCTTACGCTGTCCGAACGGATATAAGTTACCAAAGCCACTTGACCTTCGCCTTGTACATCTACGCCCTCGTACAGTCTCTGCGCTATCTGCGTGACCATTGACGCGCTGAATCCAAGTTTGGAAATCGCGTCCTGTTGCATCGTTGACGTCGTAAAAGGAGGAGCCGGTTTGGAGAACGACTGCGCTCTTTTGACGTTGTCAACCAACCAATTACCAGCTTTGCTTGCGCCTATGACTTGGTCCGCCTGCTCCTTGCAAGTCACCTTAACCTTTTTGCCGTCTATATCTATAAACTCGCACTTGAAGGATTGATTCTTCTTGTCCTTGCTTTCGGTCTTGTCTTTGACGAGCTGCGCATTGATAGTCCAGTATTCTTGCGGTTTGAAATTTCTTATTTCTCTTTCTCTGTCCACCGCCATTTTAAGTGCGACGGATTGAACTCTGCCTGCGGAAAGTCCGTTTTTGATTTGACGCGAAATGATAGGCGAAAGCTCGTATCCCATAAGTCTGTCGAGCACTCTTCTCGCCTGCTGCGCGTCGACGAGTCCCATATTGATTTCTCTTGGATTATCCAAAGCTTTTTGTACTGCTTTTTTGGATATCTCGTTGAAAACTATTCTTACGTTTTTTTCCGTAATTCCGCACACGTTGGCAAGATGCCAAGATATTGCTTCTCCCTCTCTATCGGGGTCGGCTGCGAGATATACGGTATCGCATTTTTCGATATCTTTCTTTATTGCGTCAATAGTCGCCTGCTTGTCGGGGCTGACAATATATTCGGGTTTAAAATTATTTTTGACGTCAACGCCCATAGTCTTTTGCGGCAAATCGCTGACGTGTCCCTTGGAAGCAACGACGCGATATCCGCTTCCGAGATATTTTGAGATTGTCTTCGCCTTATGAGGCGACTCTACGATTATAAGTTTCATCTCCACTCCTTATTAAATCCGAGGTATGATTTCATAATAATTTCCCTGCAATTTCCTTATCATACCCAATATCTCCAGCTGTGACAGCGCGCTTGAAAGCGTAGCGATATCAATATCGACTTTTTGCAAAATCTCGTCGAAATGCAATCCGCCGTCGTTCAGCAAATTTATTATACTTTGCAAATCCATATCCAACTGGACAGCCGTTTGACTTTGTCTACTCACAGTTCTTCCCAAAGATTCGACCACGTCGTCGGGCGACAGTGTGATAATCGCTTGCAATTCTTTTATCTTTTTGTTGCAACCTGCGCTCTGCGCGGAGAAGATACTGCCCGGCACGACAAATAAATCTTTTCCCTGTTCGATTGCGTAATCCGCAGTGATAAGCGAACCGCTTTTTTCTCCAGCTTCGGGTATGAACGTCGCTTTTGATAATCCGCTGATTATGCGGTTTCGTTCGGGAAAATGATATTGCAGCGGCTTGCTTCCCATAGGATATTCGCTTACTACAACTCCCGTCTGCGCAATTTTGCTTTGCAACTGCGAATTTTCGGGCGGATAACATATATCCAATCCGTTTGCAACAACGGCTACTGTTGGCGCGCCGTTATCAAGGCTTATTTTATGTCCTATACTGTCCACGCCTCTTGCAAGTCCGCTGACTATTATCAGTCCCGACTTGATAAACGCAGGCGCAAAATTCAGCATTATATTTTTGCCGTAAGCGCTTACCTTTCTCGCGCCGACTATAGCTAGCAAATCCTCGCTTTTTAGCAAACTTACGTCGCCTTTGTAAAACAAAACGTACGGCGGGTCGTATATCTCTTTGAGACTCTCGGGATAGTCGTCGTCTATCAAAGTGACGGCGCCAATCCCCTCTTTCTCCATCTTGGCAATCATATTGTCTGCGACGGATAAGTCTTGATATAATTCTCTAGGTCTGTCAACGCTTTCGAATCGTTTTCGCTTGGCGGCATAACCTTCCACCGTAGAAAGCATTATCAAAGCCTTTTGGTCGTCATTATATATCATATAAACCTCAATCCCAATACTTCCTGTCAAGCGAACGGTATTGAATCGCTTCGGCAATATGCTTTGACATTATATCCGGCGCGCCGTCTAGGTCGGCTATCGTCCTTGCAACTTTAAGAACTCTGGTACTTGCGCGCGCCGTCAAATTGAGCTTTGTAAAAGCATTTTTCAAAAGCGCTTCTCCCGACTCGTCGAGCGCGCAATATTTCTTTACCTGCGCGTTGGTCATCTCGTCGTTGGTCTTGGTCTTGCTGCCGACATACCTCGCTCTTTGAACTGCCCTTGCCTTTTCCACTCTGTCTTTGACAGAGTCGCTGCTTTCGTTGAGAGCCGTACTGCGAAAATCGTCGTACGATATGCTGTCGACTTCTATCTGCAAATCTATTCTGTCCAACAGCGGTCCCGACAGTTTGGAAATATATCTGTGAATCTCTGAAGGAGTGCATTTGCATTGTTGAGTCTTCGAGCCGAGATTACCGCACGGACAAGGGTTCATACTCGCAACCAACATAAATCTTGCGGGATATTCCAAAGTGCGTTTTGACCTAGACACTACCGCAACGCCGTCTTCCAACGGCTGTCTCAACGTCTCCAACGTGCGACGTTGATATTCGGGCATCTCGTCCAAAAACAATACTCCGTTGTGAGCAAGGCTTATTTCTCCCGGACGGGCGTTGGTTCCTCCGCCCATAAGCGCCGGCACGGTAGCCGTATGATGAGGCGTTCTGAACGGTCGGTGGACAACTATGCCCACGCTGTCGTCTAATATTCCCGCAACAGAATGTATTTTTGTTACCTCTATAGCCTCTTCGAAAGTCATATCCGGCATAATAGTAGGCACGCATTTTGCCATCATTGTTTTACCTGCGCCGGGAGGTCCAATCATCAACACGTTATGTCCGCCTGCGACGGCTATCTCCAACGCGCGTTTTGCGACGAACTGACCTTTGACTTCGGCAAAATCGACGTCGTATTTATTAGCTCTGTGAATTGACGCAAATTGACTTGTTTCGAGAGGTTTTACCTCGCCGTTGCCTGCTAAAAAGTTGACGACGTCGGCGAGTTTATCAAATGCGTATACTTCTATTCCCGAAATATAACTCGCTTCTTTTGCATTTTTAGACGGTATTATAAATTTGCGGTGACCGTTTTGAATTGCCGATATTATCAACGGCAAAACGCCTCTTATGGAGTTAATCGAACCGTCGAGAGAAAGCTCTCCCAATATAATATAATCTTTGTAAATATTGCTTTGAATTTCTTCGTTGGCAATCAATATGCCTACTGCTATCGCCAAATCGAAATGAGAGCCTTCTTTTTTTGTGTCGGCAGGCGCGAGATTTATAGTGATTTTTCTTATCGGAAAACAGTAAAGACTGTTTTTGATAGCCGCCCGCACTCTCTCTTTGGATTCTTTTACGGCGGTATCTGCCAAGCCTACGGTATCGTACGCAGGCAGTCCCGCATTGAGGTCGACTTCTATCGCAACCTCGTAACCCTCTACTCCGTTGAGCGCATAACTTTTGGTCTTTGCAAGCATTGCTTCCTCTTATTTAGACTTCTTAGTCTTCTTTTTACCGCTTGGAGTCGCAACCGTCGTTTGCGACTCTTTTGCTTCCTGCTCTTCGTCGCTTATATCGCGTTCTTTTTCGATAAGCACTCTGTTAGACGCCAATGTAATGTCCACTGTGACGTACAACATATAGAACGTTGCAGCCACTGTCAATATACTGAAAATTATCAAGAACGCGTTCTTTCCTTCAAAGTCAAGCCAAGCCGCGCTGTCCACTCCGCCTATAAAACCGCTTCTTGAGAGCAACTGCGCGATATTGAGGAAGGAAAGCGTAGACAGCAATCCCGCGCCGATATAAAGTCTGACATCGGGGTCCACTATGATATAAATCAGTATCAACGCAATGCCCATAGGCATAACGTCCAATGTGCTTTGCGCGCCGAGCGCAGCGTAAGCTACCAGCATAACTCCCGACAAAAGCACCAAATCGAGTTTTTGTTGAGTCTTGATATAGTGATATACGATATATGCGCTCATAGCCGCAACAAACAGCCAGTTGCCTATTTCCAGCGCCAAATTATCGGGACGTATCTTGCCGCCTGCCGCAAAGATTGCGTAGAGATTAAACGCATTGTCGGAAAGCTTGGGATGAGCCGAAGCAAAATAACCGTACATCTTGGAGAACACGCAGAATACGTCGCCCTTTGCAACTTCGCTCCAACAAAGCGGCAGCGACAGCAAATAGAATACTACAAAACAGCCTGCCATAGTAACGGCATTTTTGACTATAGTAGTCTTATCGGTAACCATAGCGTGTATCTGATAAAGCAGTATAACCGGCAAAAGTATCAAAGCGTAATTGCTGAAGAATAGCGCCAACGTATAGTAAATTCCCGTCGACACATACTGCTTCTTGAGCATCGAAAGCGCCATTGCGACAAGAAATGCCATTGCAATCGTCTGCATCGAACCGTACATACTGCCGAATATGAAGAACACGGGCAATATCGCATAAATAAATCCGTAGGTCGTAGCCATTCTTTCGTTTTGATATTTTGCGGCGCAAGTAAACAGCATATAGCATACCGTCAAATCGGCTATCATCATAGGCATTCTCAAAAGTATGGAATAACCTATATCTTCCATATTCATAGCCTTACCCAAGAAACCCAATATACCCGTCAGCCACAGTACTCCTTGCGGCTCGAACGTAGAATTATTATAATATGACAAAACTCCTTTGTCTGCGATGCCTTTTGCAAGATTTACCCAACCGTCGATAAGAGTGTTGCCCTCCGCCGTAGCAAGCACTGTAATAAATCTAACGACGAACGCAACAAGCAAAACGTAGATAAATCTAGCGGTGCTTCCGGTCATAGCGTTGAGGAATTTGTCTCCTCCGCTTACTCCGTCGTTGGGACGAAGTCCGACTTTATTTTGCAAAATACTCTTAATCATAAAATACATTCCGACGAAGATTCCTGCCGAAATTAACGTAAACAATACTACAAACGCGATAGAACCGCCGCTCGCCATATCGTATCCTTCTTTCATACGAAGAACGACTACGTCGACGTCGTCCGGAGCGCTCTCGACCTTTTGAAGAGAAATATTGTCAAAAGAAACGTTGCCGCTGCCGCTTGTTCCGTCTTTTCCTATAGCCGCCAAAAGTTCTACTTCACCGCTGATTGAAGAGGAGAAATATTGCGTAATTTCTTCCCAACCTTCGGTGCTTTGGGTAACGATTGCTCCCACCGTATCAACCGCGCCTTTAATATAAACTCCCGCGCTTCCCGATACCGAGTCGGCTTTGATATAAGCAGACAGCTTGTATACGGCATTTTTTTCCAATCTCACTTTTTGGGATATATAATAATTCCCCGAAGACGACGGATTGAGTCTCATATATCTCTTTCCGAGCGAAGAATCGTATTCGCTCGATTGAGAATCGTTACGCGGCCAAGTCACGGTCGTACCGGGATTGACCGTCCAGCCTTCCGCAATATCTTCCTGCGAATTATAATTTTCAAATCCACCGTTGACGACGATTTCGCTGTCGTAATCGACTTTGTTTTGATTGCACCCTGCAAGAGCAAGCAAGGCAATCACTGCAATCAACGCTATAATTAAAAGTCTTTTGCTTTTCATTGTTATCCCCTTGAAAGATTTTCTTTTATATTCATAATAAATGATTATTGTCAATTTGACAAGTAGTTAAATAAAAATTCTTAAAATTATTATAATATTATAATATATAGGCTAATATGCAAATAATTATTTTTACCAATTAAAAACGCGCGTCGTCCGACGCGCGTTAAATTGTCTAACCGATTATTATTTAACGATTTCTCTAAGTCTTGCAGCCTTACCGAACTTATTACGCAAGTAATAGAGTTTTGCTCTTCTGACTCTTCCGTGACGAACGACTTTGATACTGTCGATTTTTGGAGAATGAAGCGGGAACGTTCTCTCTACGCCTATGCCGAAAGATACTCTTCTTACGGTAAAGGTCTCTCTGATGCTGCCGTTCTTAAACGAAATTATTACTCCCTCAAAAGCCTGTATTCTTTCCTTGTCGCCTTCTTTAATCTTAACGTTGACTCTTACTGTGTCGCCGATTGAGAGTTCGGGAAGGTCGGTGCGCATTCCTTCTTTTTCTACGATGTCTACGATATTCATTTGACTTACCTCCATTTTGAAACGAAATATTCTTGTGCGGTCTGAGATTATATCCGACAGAGGAATATCCGAAGTCATTGACCACATTATTCTATCATTAAAAAAAACTTTATGCAAGCGTTTTTTATGGCTTTTTGCATAAAATATTATAAATTTTAACTATTAATTCATACAAAAAGCATTCTTGACGTGAGTTATTTCACCTCGAAGTATTTCTATCACGTCAAATCGACACGGAGTATTGAATTTGCGCTTTGCAGACAGATACCACTGCGCCGTTCTGATTATGCTTCTTACCTTTTGATTCGTAATGCTTTCTATAGGATGTCCGAATTTTGTATTTTCTCTGGCTTTTACCTCTACGAATACCAAAGTGTCTTTGTCTTGCGCTATAACGTCTATCTCGCCGGTTTTTACCGTAAAATTTCGCTCTAAAATCAAGTAGCCTTGTTTTTTGAGGTATTCGACGGCGGCGTTTTCGCCTTCTATTCCCGACCTTCGATTATTCATTGTCCTGCCCCACGAAATTTTTGATAAAGCTTCTGCGATGTATAGGACACGCGCCGACAGACTTCAACGCCTCGATATGCTTCGCAGAGCCGTAGCCTTTGTTGGACGCAAAGCCGTATTGAGGATATACTTCGTCCATTTTCGCCATATATCTGTCTCTCGTAACTTTCGCCACAATAGAAGCGCAAGCTATCGAATAGCTTTTTGCGTCGCCTTTTATGATAGATTGAGTGGGATATTTGCAATCTATTCCCACTGCGTCTATAAGAACTATGTCGGGCGAAATGGAAATTCCGTCAACGGCTCTTTGCATACATCTCTTTGTCGCTTGCAAAATATTTATCTCGTCTATTACTTTTTCGTCAGCCCATTCTATCTTGCAGGCAATGGCTTTTTGCATAATTTTTTCAAATAGAATTTCTCGGTTTTTTTCGCTGACTTTTTTAGAATCGTTGACGCCCTGTATTATATCTTCGTCGCCGAGCGGCATAATAACGCAAGCCACGACAACCGGTCCCGCGAGCGGACCTCTGCCCACTTCGTCGACACCCGCAATATATTTTTTACCTTCAGCGGCATATTGCCGTTCGTATTCGAGCATAGTGAATGTGTCGTGTTTTGTCTTCGGCATAACTATTTCCTTTTTACTGTTTTATAATTTTTAACTTTGCTATATTTGCGTATATGTTGCTATTTTTCATAACTCGCGCGCAGTCGAACCGTCGCGATTCTTTTGAAATATTTGCATATTTCTCGGACAATAAAAAACAACGTCAATTGGGATAATCCAACATAATTTTGCCAAACTTTTGGCTCTTGAAATCCGTTACTATCGCCTTTGCAACGCGGTCGTAATCGTATCCCTTTTTGCCAAGTAAATAACCTCTGTTTTTTGCTATTTCATCAAATACTTCGACCATATCTTCGCTTATATTTTGCAATCTATATCTTTGGCAAAAGACTTCGCAACAATGCGATTTGCAATATTTTATAATCTCTATAGCTAGGTCGTCCAAGTGCAAAATCTCTTCTTTTATGCAACCGATAAAAGCAAGATTCAGCGCTTTTTGTTGGTCTTCGAAAGCAGGAGGCAAAGCCCCCGGCGTATCCAATAACTCTATACCTTCGGCAAGACTCACCCACTGCTTGCCTCTCGTTACACCCGGTCGGTTGCCGACCGCGGCGCGCTTGTCTTTGCAAAGACAGTTTATCAGCGTAGACTTTCCCGTATTGGGAACTCCCACCACCATTGCGCGAATAGTCTTCTTTGCGCCCTTTTGAGCGTAACGCTCTATCATTTGGGAATTGATATCTTTTAGTTTTTCTATTATCTGATTTCGCTGTCTGCCTGATATATTGTCGGCGACGACGAATTTTTGGTTTTTGGAATTTAAATAATTTATCCAAAGTTTGACGTCTTTTTGTTCGACAAGGTCGCTTTTTGTGAGAATATACAATACGGGCTTATCCTTTATCATCTCGTCGAATTTAGGGTTGATACAGGACGAGACTGCCCTGCAGTCAAGCACGTATATAACGCAGTTGACTTGTTTGACCGACTCTTGCATCATACGCATAGCCTTGGTCATATGCCCCGGATACCACTGTATATGCATCAATACCCTCCCTCTTCAAACATTTTATCGTATAAATCGAATACCTCGAAAATTAAATTGTCGTCAGTAACTTCGTCAAGTTTTTGCCGTTTTTCATCTATCTCAAAAACCAATCCTGCGCTTTCGATATTGCCCGAATCAAAGTCTTCCTTGCGCACCAAAATAACGTATAGCCTGCCGTCATAAGCTATCAACGCCATCTGCTCAAAAGCTTGAATACTGCCGTCGACGTCGCTTTTTAGATAAACCGTCTCGTTGTTTTCTTCGTCGAGCAACTGCTCGATTGCATTCTTATAACGCATAACTATTCTCCTTTGCCGAATTTATTTTTATCGATATCTTTCAAAGTCGGCAAAATCTTTTGATAAAGGTCAGGACGTCTTTGGCGCGTTATTTCAAGTTGCTGACTATAGCGCCACTTTGCTATCTCCGCGTGATTGCCGCCAAGCAAAACTTGCGGCACTTCCTTTCCTTCGAATACCGCGGGACGCGTATACTGCGGATATTCCAATAGTCCGCTTGCAAAGCTCTCCTCGCTTGTTGATTCGCTGCTGCCAAGCACTCCCTCGACGTAACGTGAGACGGCGTTGATTAGCACCATTGCGGGCAATTCTCCGCCTGTAAGCACATAATCGCCTATGGATATTTCTTCGTCAATATCCATCTCGATAATTCTCTCGTCTATCCCCTCATAACTGCCGCATACAAGCAAAAGCTCGTCTTGTTTAGCAAGACTTTCCACGGTCTGTTGGTCAAGCGTCTTTCCCTTGGGAGAGAGATATATCCTCTTAGCAATATGTTCCTTATCCAACGTATTGATAGCGTCGTGCAAAGGCTGCGGAGTCATCACCATACCCGCGCCGCCGCCGAAAGGAGCATCGTCGGTCTTTTTATGCTTGTCCGTAGAAAAATCTCTAATATTGAAAACTTCAATATTCAACAATCCCTTTTGTTTGGCTTTGCCTATTATACCCGCGTCAAGAGCTTCGAACATCTCGGGAAATATCGTCGCAACTTTTATTCTCATACCCAACCTTTAAAAATATCGGGACGCGCCCGATACTCAATCTTCATATACCGCCAAATCCTGCCAAGCAAGGAAATCAAACGTAATTTTTTTGTTTTCTATATCGACTGATTTGATTACTCTGTCGATTGCAGGTATCATCGCGTCGCCTTTTGGCGTAGCTATGACGTATACGTCCGCAGCGCCGTATTGCAACACGTCTTTGAGTCTGCCAAGTTTGTTGCCGTCTGCAAAGACGTCGCACCCCACAACGTCGACGATGAAGTATCTGTCTTTTGGCAATGCAACCGCGTCTTTTCTGTCGATTTGCAATTCTTTGTTTCTCAAAAGCTCCGCGGCATTGCGGTCGTCGACGCCTTCCAACGTCATAAATATGCCGTTGGGCAAAACGCGCGCATTCTTAACCGCAAATTCTTTGCCGTCAATAAAGACTTTTTTGAGATTCTTGTATCTGTCGCAGCTGTCTGTCAAAGGAGATATCTTGACCTCCCCTTTGACGCCCTGCGCTTTGGAAACGTAACCGATAGTAAGCCTATCCATTATTTTTCGATTATCTCAACCGAAACTTTACGGCTGTCCTTGCCGCTTCCCGCTCTTACGATTGTGCGGATAGCCTTGGCAATTCTGCCCTGTTTGCCTATTATCTTGCCGATTTCGTCTTTTTCGGCATAGATATTTATGACCGTTATTCCGTCTTCTACCTGCGACTTTACTTCAAAAGCCTCTTTATTGTCAACGAGTTCGTTGACGATAAATCTTACCAATTCTTCCATAAAGCCCTCATTACTTGATTATTTCTTCTTTTTTCAAAAGACCTCTTACCGTATCCGTAGGTTGAGCGCCGACGCCGAGCCAGTAGTTTGCCTTTTCGCTGTCGATTCTTATCTCCGCAGGATTCTTGGTAGCGTCATAGTATCCGATATTGTCGAGATACTGTCCGTCTCTTGCCTTTCTGCTGTCGATTGCTACGATACGATAGAACGGCGTCTTCTTTGCGCCCATTCTTGTAAGTCTGAGTTTTACTGCCATTTTAGTTCTCCTTTTTCTTTTGCATCTTTTGATGCGTAAATTTTATATAATTTTTTTGTATCTATATTATTATACGGTTAAGATTTCTCCACTCCGCTTCGCTCCGGTCGAAATGACATTATATTTATGTCGTCTCAAGCACAGTCTATAGGTCTTATCCGCTTATTATACTGTTGAGACTTACAAATTTAACTTTGTTATAGTCTAAATGACATCGTATTTATGTCACCTCGAGCGCAGTCGAGAGGTCTTATCCGTTTATTATACTGCTGAGATTTCTCCGTTTTATTTTGCTTTAATCAAAATAACGTTTATAGCAGATATGTTTATCCATTATTAAAATGGGAATTTCATACCCCTCATTCCGCGTTTGCCCATATTCGCCATTTTTTGCATCATTTCCTGCGTCTGCGAAAATTGCTTGAGAAGAGCGTTGATATCCTGTACGTTCGTACCGCTGCCCATAGCTATTCTCTTTTTTTGCGACGATTTGATTATCTCGGGATTTCGTCTCTCTTTGACTGTCATAGACTGAATTATCGCCTTTGACTTGGCTATCTTTTTTTCGTCGACTTCGACGTTTTTGCCGCCCAACTTGCCTGCAAGTCCCGGTATCATCGATATCATTTGCGACATATCGCCCATACTCTTCATTTTTTCCATTTGCGCCAAATAGTCTTCCAGCGTAAAAGAGTTGGTCTTCATTTTTTTCTGCATCTCAAGAGCTTCTTGCTCGCTGAATGCCGATTGAGCTTTTTCGATAAGAGTGAGCACGTCGCCCATACCCAAGATTCTCGAAGCCATTCTGTCGGGATAGAAAATCTCAATATCGCTCAATTTTTCGCCCACGCCGCAGAATTTTATCGGCTTGCCCGTTACGGCTCTTATAGAAAGTGCCGCGCCGCCTCTTGTGTCTCCGTCGAGCTTTGTCAGCACAACGCCCGTGACGTCCATTACCTCGTTGAATTTAGCGGCGACGTTGACAGCGTCTTGACCGGTCATCGAGTCTACGACGAGAAGTATTTCGTGAGGACTAAACGTCTTTTTCAGTCCGCTTATCTCATCCATAAGCTCTTCGTCTATATGCAATCTGCCCGCAGTGTCGACTATAAGCACGTCGTTGCCGGAATGTTCCGCTTGTTTCAGCGCTTCTTTTACAATCTTCTGCGGATTGATTTGTCCTTTTTCAAAAACGGGTACCCCCGCATTCTTTCCTACCACTTGCAACTGTTTTATAGCCGCGGGGCGATATATGTCGCACGCCACCAACAAAGGATTTTTGCCCTGTTTGCGAAGCATAACCGCAAGCTTTCCGCACATTGTCGTCTTACCGCTGCCCTGCAAACCGCACATAAGAATAATCGTCGGCGGTCTGTCGGCAATGTTAATCTTACTGTGTTCGTTGCCCATTATGGCGATAAGCTCGTCGTTGACGACCTTTATAACCTGTTGAGTGGGATTAAGTCCCTTGAGAATATCGTCGCCGACAGCCTTTTCGCTGACGTTGCTTATAAACTGCTTGACAACCGAAAGATTGACGTCCGCCTCCAAAAGAGCAATACGAACCTCTCTCATAGCTTGCTTTACTTCAAGCTCGGTCAGCTTGCCTTTATCCTTCATCTTGGAAAATATATGCGACAGTCTTTCGCTAAGTCCGCTGAATGCTCCCATTATTCCTCCCTTCGGCGCCTCATTCTTTGAGAATGTCTATTGCCTTTTTCAAATTTCGCTGTCCTTCGTCGCTACAATTATTTATTGCATCTTGTAACAATTCTATCACACTTTGCGACTTCTTGACAATACCCAATTTTTCTTCAAAACCCTCCAACTGCTTTTCCGCTCTCTTCAATGCGTCTCTCACGCCTTGAGGCGAAATGCCGTGTTCCTCTGCAAGTTCGCTAAGCGACATATCAAGATTGTAATATCCGTCGACAATCTGTCTCTGATACTCCGTTAACAGACTTCCGTAATAGTCATTATATAAGCTGATAAATAGTCTGTCTTTCTTTTCCATATCTCTAAAGTGTTTTTACTTTATAAAGGGTTTTGCCTTTACATTTTAGCACTTAAATAATTTGCTGTCAAGAATATTTGATAACTATTTTATTAATTATATTACACAATATTGCAGTTATAATATTATAATCAATTAGAATAAAATTAATAAATTGAACTGTGTTCAATATTTGCTCGACGATGTTATTATTTACTTATAATAACGAAAAAAATCAAAGTTGAACGCTTTGCAAAAACATAAATGCGCGTTTGAATATCAGTTTTGCAGAAACGACATTCCTGTACCAACCAAAATTAAATATAGTATATCTATAATATTTCTCTACTTCTTGTATTAGGGCAATATATGCCTCGGCTACATAATATCTAACTTTGAGTTGTTCTGTCACAACTAAAGGCGTATCGGCGACAGCGTTATAAGATTCTATTGAAATTTTCTTATCCTCAAAGTTTTTACCAAATTCTAAAGCGACAAAATCCGCAACATAATCGCCCCAAAAAGTACGCTCCGGGTCTATCCAAGCATAATTGTAACTGCCACCTAACGTTTTTTCGCATATTACGTTGGGCGCCCATAAGTCAAAGTTGACCATACAGCAAGGAGCGTCTTCTAATATAGATTTAAATTTGTCAATAAATCCAAGCAGTCTTTTTCCGCGTCTACACTTACGTCCTTTTGACTTGGCGTCATTTATTAGATTCTCTGTCATAGTTCTAAGCGCAAGATACCAATTGTCCTGCAAAGAGTTTTGCTCATAGCCATATTTATCATTCTTCACCTTATGTATCTGCGCCGCCATTTGAGCAAGTTTTGCAATAGGTCCGTCATTCTTATAATCCATAGAATTTGACTCGATTTTATTTAATTGAACACCGTTCAGTTTTTCCATTATAAAGTAGGGAGCGTCAATTATTTCTCTCGAAAAATCGCTAAAATATATCCTAGGAACTTTAATATCTGTATTTTCGGAAATTCTTTTGTACCATTTAATTTCAACGTCAAGCATATCTTTTTCGTAAGTTAATACGCTCTGACCGTCACGAGGAGCAATTTTTAGCACATAATCTACTGCTCCTATCCTTACACTATACACCGAGTTAAATTCGCCTGCACCTAAGTTATAATAACTATCTAATTGTCCCAAATTCGCTTTGTCGAATATCTTGTTAATCTGCTCTTTATTCAAAAAATACTTAGTCTTGCTCTTCATAATTACCTTTATCATAATTTTATATTTTAGAAAGCTGCATTTGAACAGTGTTCAGACATAGTCTTCTAATTAATTTGTGTCGATAAAAATAAGTTAAAAATCTCAATATCACACATACTCAATACTAGAACAACTCGTCAATAAAGAACTTAGCGTCGAATTCCAAAAGGTCGTCGACGCCTTCGCCGACGCCGATAAAGCATACCGGCAATTCCTTCTCTACCGAAATTGCAAAGACAACTCCGCCTTTAGCAGTGCCGTCGAGTTTGTTGAGGATAATGCCGTCCATATCGATTATTTCATCAAAAGCTTCGACCTGCGACAAAGCGTTTTGTCCTGTCGTCGCGTCTATCACTATATAAGTGCGATAATCGGCTTCGGGATATTCTCTTTCTACTACTTTGTTGATTTTCCCAAGCTCATTCATAAGATTTTTCTTATTCTGCAATCTGCCTGCGGTATCAATCAGCACAACGTCGGTACCCTTTGCCTTTGCCGATTTTATAGCGTCGTAAACAACAGCCGCAGGGTCGCTTCCTTCATCGTGTCTTATAATACGAACTTTTGCTCTTTCAGCCCAAACCTCTAACTGTTCGCTAGCCGCAGCTCTGAAAGTGTCTGCAGCGGCAAGCACAACGCTCTTGCCTTTATTACGAAAATACTTGGCAAGCTTTCCCAAAGCCGTAGTCTTGCCGACTCCGTTGACTCCCGCAACCAAAATTACCAAAGGATAGGAATATTCTTCGATATCATAGTTTATAGCGTCTATCATTATGCTTTTCAATAAGTCTTTTGCGTCGTCTGTTTTTTTAATTTTTTTCTTAAAGCAAGCGTCTTTGAACTCCTCGATTATCTGCTCGGTAGCTTCAACGCCCAAATCAGACGATATCAAAGTGTTTTCCAAATCTTCATAAAACTCGTCATTGAGTTCTCTTCCCGAAAAAAGTTGATAGATTTTTTTGGAAAAAGCTTCTTTCGTACGCTTTAATCCCTTTATAAGTTTATCAAAAAATCCCATAAAGTCTCCTTTTGCCTATCGGCAAGTTATATTATAATGTTGAGATTTCTCCACTCCGCTTCGCTACGGTCGAAATGACGTATTTTTAATTTCTGCACATCGACAACAACTTATACGTCACCTCGAGCGCAACTCTTGTACCGCACAAGCCTATTCACCTTGTCACCTCAAGCGCAGCCGAGAGGTCTAAATCTGATTGAGATATTTAAACTACTCTTCGTTTCGCCCAATATGACGCAACAATGCTTTAGATTTCTCCACTTCGGTCGAAATGACAATTTTTATTGTCATTAACATTCATTTATATTAATTTAGAATAATTATTAAAACAATAAATATTCTAATCACAACTGACTATGCGCTTTCAATCAAATGCATTAAGCGCTTGGCTCGGCTTGCTTTACCGCGTCGGAAAGGTTGACCGCAACGACTTTGGATACGCCTTTTTCCTGCATCGTAACGCCGTATAGCCTGTCCGCAAGTTCCATAGTCGGCTTACGGTGAGTTATTACGATAAACTGCGTTTCGTCGCTGAATCTCTTAAGATACTGCGCAAACACGCCTACGTTGGCGTCGTCAAGCGCAGCTTCGATTTCGTCAAGCACGCAGAAAGGCATAGCCTTTAGTCTCAATATAGCAAAAAGTATCGCCATTGCGGTAAGCGCCGTTTCTCCGCCGCTCAAAAGCGTGATTGACTGAAGTTTTTTGCCCGGAGGCTCTGCCATTATCTCTATGCCCGCATCCAACTCCGACTGACCTTCTTCGGGCGGCAATATTACAAGTTTTCCCATTCCGCCGCCGAACAATTCTTTAAAAATAACCTCAAAGTTTTTGCTTATCTTTGCAAATTCGGCGTTAAACTGCGCCAATATCTGCTTGGAAAGCTCTGCTATCATAGCCGTGAGGTCATTATACGTCTTTTCCAAGTCGTCGATTTGCGAAACGTAAGTTTGATATTGCTCGTCTACGCTCTTAAAATCTTCTATAGCGGCAAGGTTTACGCTGCCCAAATCTTTCTTTGCCTTGGTAAGTTGACGAATTTCCTGTCTACATACGCCTATATCAAAGTTTTCCATTCTCAACGGCAAAGCCGACTCGTAATCAAGATTGTATTCTTCTTTCATTTTCGTCTGCATAGCAAGCATTGTTTCTTCTATTCTAGACAAATCGTTTTCGCACTTGATTTTGTTTTCGTTGATACTCATCAATGCTTTGTTAGCGTCGTCTTTTTTACGTATGAGTTCGTCTATCAACTCTTTTAACTTGATTTTATATTCGTCGGCTTCCTGTATTTGCACACCGATTTCATCCAACTGTTTTTGATATTTTTCGGGAAGTTCAACGGATTTATCGCTTGTCATTTTGACGATAATATCTTGCAAATTTGCTAGGTTCTCACGTTGAGAAACTCTCTCTTCGACGAGAAGAGCTATTTCGCTTTCAAGCCTCGAAATATTTTCTCTATCGTTGTCGATTGTCGTCTGCAGCGTGCCGCAACGAACTCTTAACTGCGCAAGTTTTTCGCCGAGTTCGTCCTTAAGCTTATTTTTAGCATCGTATTCTTCTCTCGTCTTCGAAGCTAAAGAATCGACCGAAAGTTTTGCTTCGCTGAAATCTTTTCCTTTTGCGCCGAGAATCTGCAACGCGTTGTCGATACTCGTAAGTCTTTGTTCGAATTCGTCTTTTGAGTTTACGCGTTCGTTAAGAGCGCTCAAGTTGGTCTGTATATTGGCAACTACTTTGTCAAGCTTGCCGTTTTCCGTCGCAACCAATACCTGCGCGTTCTTAATATCCTCGGTATAACCGTCAAGCTGTTCTTCATAATCAGCCAAATCTTCATCCGCCGAAGTAAGCTTTCGCTCTATCTTATTTTTTTCCTCAAGAAGTTTTTGCAACAACTTCTCGTTTTCTTCAATAATTCTCTCATAAGAAAGCGCTTTTGTCGTGGTACTCTTTTTGGAACCGCCTGTGATTGCGCCGCTCGTGTTGAGCAAATCGCCTTGCAGTGTAACGATTTTGACGGAATATCTATATTTTCTTGCAATTGCCGTGGCGTTATCAAGCGTATCGACGATAATTGTTCTGCCCAACAAATTGGAAAAAACGTTGTTATATTTTTTGTCGTAGCTCACTAACTGGTCTGCCAAACCTATACAACCGCGTTCCCTTAAAATTCCGCTAAATTCCCTCTCCAAATCTCTTCTTTTTACACTGGTAAGAGGTAAGAACGTAAGTCTGCCGTACTGTCTTTCTTTCAAATAATTTATGACGTATTTTGCGTCCTCTTCGTCCTCTACGACGATGTTTTGAATACCGCCTCCGATAGCTACTTCTATTGCAGTCTCATATTCTTTGGGCACTTTGACGAGGTCTACGACAACGCCGAGAATCCTGTCTTGCAACTGCTGATTACGCTCTCTGTCGCCCATAAGAAGTTTGACGGTGTTGTTGAATGCTCCGTATTCTTTTTTGAAATTTTTATAAGTTTCTATTTGCTGTCTGCAAGCAGAAATATTGACATTGACTTCTCCCGCTCTGCTTCTTGCAACGTCAAGCTCTTCTTTAAGCTGCCTTATTTCCGTAAGCACTTCGTTACGGCTGATACCAAGTCTGTTGAGGTCGTTCTTCTTGGCAATCACGACTTTTTCGTGTTCTCGCTTAAGCAGTTCCAATTCCTTAATCTGATTGTCATATTGACTTATCTCCGCATTAAGCTCTGCAATACGGGTGAGAATAAATTCTTTTTGCGTGGTCAACTTACCTATATCAACCTTTGTCTCGCCTTCTTGCGTGACAGCGTTGATAAGTTCTTGATTGGCGTCCTTGATTTTTTGGTCTCTGTCGACGATATCGTTGACTATTGTGACGTATTCGTTGTTGCACGTCGCAAAATCTCTGTCCGCCTCGCGCTTGTCCTCCATTGCCATATTGCAATGTTCCTGCGCCGTCTTGAGCTCCGCATTCTTTTCTTCAAGCGACTTTTCGCTCTGCGTCAGTCTTTGAATACAGTCCTGCTTTTGCGTGTTAAGGCTGTTGATTTTTTCCTGCAAGTTCATACCTTGTCCGCGGACGGCTTCGGTCTTGACGGCTATCTCCGTACGCTTGTCCCTCAATTTGTCTATGCGGACGTCGATATTGTGCAACTCAATCTGTCTTTTGTTGTATTCGGAGCCCAAATCTTCGCTTTCTTTTGACTTTTGCTCGTATTCTTGCACAAAACCTTGCAGTTTGGTGTCGATTCTGACTTTATTATTCTCGTGATTTTCAAATTGATGTATGTATTCGTTTGCCTCAAGCACTCTCAATCTGTCTCTTATATCGAGATAGTTGCGGGCGTCGCTGCTTTGACGCTCAAGCGTATTACGCTGACCTTCCAAGCTGTCTTTTGCAACGCGTATCAAATCGATATTGCCCTGCGTCTCGGCAAGCCTCTTTTCGGCGTCTTTTTTGTTTTTCTTAAAGCCCAACACACCTGCCGCGTCCTCGAAAATAGCTCTTCTGTTCTCGGGTTTTGCGTTGATAATCTCGTTGATTCTACCTTGACCTACAATGCTGTAGCCCTCTTTTCCAAGACCTGTGTTGCGAATTACGTCTTGAATATCCGAACGTTTGCTGACAACTCCGTTGATGAGATAAACGCTGTCGCCCGAACGGTAAAGCTTACGACCTATGACGACTTCGTCCAAATCTATGGCAAAAACTCTCGAGGTATTGTCAAAAGTAAGCGAAACTTCACAAAAAGACAATTCCTTACGAATAGCTGTGCCTTTGAAAATGACGTCTTGCATATTCTTACCGCGCAATGTCTTGGCGCTCTGCTCACCCAAAACCCATCTTATCGCGTCGACTACGTTGGATTTACCGCAGCCGTTCGGACCTACGATAGCCGTAATTCCTTCGTTTAGCGGAACGTCGATTTTGTCTGCAAATGACTTAAAACCAAACGCCTCCATTCTTTTGAATATCATAAAACCTCACATACATACGCCTGTCGGCGACAATTTTACCTATGCATTATATCACAACGGCTTTACTTTCGCAATAATTAAGCGCATTTTTATAAAATAAATAGCAAAAACGGCGCTTGCATAAATCTGCGCGCGCCGCTTAAAAGTCTCAAATCAACTCATATCTCATATAATTTCCAAACACATTTTTAAAAAATCAAACAAATCGTCATCGAGAATGTATCCGTCGTCGCCAAAAAACCTCGAATCTGTTATCAGCGTCTCAATAAAATTCCTAACGTCGCGTTTTTTAACAACGTCTTTGTCATACTGCAATTCTTCGTCGTTGAAATAAGCGCTGGCTACTCCGAACACGGCAAGCGGATTGATTTTTGAAAAATCGCCTTCCGATAAATCGTAGACTCGTTTTAACAATGCGCAATCTCTCTTCAAATCGGCTCCGTCAATGCCGCTCAACATTGAAAACGCGAAATAAATGGCAAACCCGTATAACAAAGGTTCTTTGACGCCGTTACGTTCAAATTTAAGCATAGGATTGACGTAGATATTCTTATCAACTATACATCTTTTTATCCGACCGCTCATCATCATATTGGCAAGACAAACCGCCCGAACCAAAATATGATATTCTCCGTCTGCCGCCGCTCTGTCAATTATATCCAACGCAGGAAGATAATCCGTCTTGTAAATATTGCGAGTGATTTTGACAATATCGGATGATTTTACGTACATACCCAAAAGCATATTGTTAAGCGCCAACAAATTTTCGTCCAACCGTTTTACAAAATCGTTCTTGCTTTTGCACCTCTTGAGCGTTGCGTTGAGTCTTTTGTCGTTATAATCGTATATGTCGTCAATACGGGCGGTATACAATTTATCGGGCATATCATCGCCTATTTCTCCGCTGTCTGGACACTTGATAAAATTGCGTAGATAATATCTGTAATATTGCGATTTTCCCAATCTACCGTAAAGCGCCGTCGCCTGTCTGAAATATTTTTCCGAAGACTCGAAGTCGCCCGAATTGAACGACAAAATGCCTTGAAGTAAATATCTGCCTTCGCTTACGTCGCATTCGTCAATAGGATTGTTGGCGGAAATTCTATTCCAAAATTCCTCGTCGTCTATATCCTTCGACAAAGAATGCATATCGCCCAACTGCAAATTGCCGTAGTCCTTATAATTTTCCAAAAAAGTCTTCAACTCTTGAAAGCGCGCAGAATTGGTACGATACATATAGGCGAAGATATCCGTCATCTCCGGCATATACATATCGTTTTGAATAAACGCTTGACAATGCTCGTAAGCCTCGTCGTATTTTTCCGACATACAGTAAGCGCGCACAAGAGTTTGTTCGCAAAATAGTCTTACGCTTGTTTTGAGCTTGGGCAAATTAATGTCCGAAAGTATGTCTATTGCATTGTCGGCGTCGTTCTCCGAAAGAAAATATCTCGCCGCTGAATCTTTGATAAAGGCTTCGTAGTTCTTATCCGCTACGGAAAAAACCAATTTACCGTCCCTGTAATAATCGGCTATACCGCCGTTGTAAACTACCTCTCCGTATTCCGTCCTGTGGTCTTCGTTGAACAATGAAAACACGTCGCCGCTATCGATTCCTTCAAACATTTTTACTGGCGGTCTGCCTTTGTAAAGCGAATCCACCAATTTTACCAGTCGCGCAAACGACTCGAAATCGCGTGCCTCGACGCATATTCTTTTGAGCAGCAAGACAGATTCGTCGACAAATTTGTCTTCTAACAAAAACTGTCTTGCCAACGCAGTCGCAAGCGGATATTCCCCGATATCGCAATAAAACTGCGCAAGATACATTCTTCTCAAACCAAGTTCTTGCCTGTCTTCGACTTTGTGCAAATCCACCAATATTCGCCTTGCTATAGACTCGTCCGTGCCCTCGCGCCATAGCTTGCCGTCGGTGTATTCGCTTACGGTAGTGGGAAATTTAATCATCTGAACAACCTCTGCACGTCGTCTTTGGTAAAGACGTATTCGCTGTTGCAAAATTCGCAACCGACTTTTATTTCCCCTTGAGTTTTTATAATATCCAAAGCCTCGTCTTTTCCGAGAGTAATCAACATTTCTTCAATACGGCTTCTCGAACAACTGCATTTATATTCTTCGTATACGTCGGGCAAATGAGAAATCTCGAAATGTCCGAAATAAAAATCAATAATCTCCTCCGCGTTCTTTTCGCATAAAAGAGCGGCAACGTCGGTAAAATTGGAAACTATATCCTGCAAAATAAATATCTCTTCTTCCGAACAGTTGGGCATAGGCTGAACGACTATACCACCTGCTTTTTGGCAAATTCCATCTTTCATTTTAACGCCCAAAGCCACTGCCGAAGGAAGCTGTTCGGACGTTGTAAAATAAAAGGCAAAGTCCTCGTCTATGTTGCCGTTGACTATTTGAGAAAGCCCGTTGTAAGGCTCTTTAAGCCCAAAATCTTTTATGACGTTGAGAGAGCCGTTTTTGCCGACCACGTCGCAAACTTTTGCGTCCTCTCCTTCGCACGCCTTTGGATTTTCCATATAACCGCGAACTTTTGCGCCGTAATCGCCGCAAACAACCATTTTACCGCCCTTGCCGTCGCCGTCTATAATCAAAGTAAGCTTGTTGCCGACTCCTTTGAATCCCGCGCTCATAAACGCCGCTAAAGTCAACGCCTTGCCCATAGCGACCGCCGCCGGTTGAGAAAAACCGTGCAATCTAACGGCTTCGTTGACCGTAGACGTGGTGTCCATTACGCTGACAATGGCTTTTCCGCCGAATAAAATTGCTCTCTTAATCATATGTACCTCCGCATCTACCTTGTCTTTTGCGTGTTTTTATATATTTTTTATTCAAAACAACTCTCGCCGTATTCATTTATTGATATATTATGATATTCCGTTAAAATATTAATTTTTCCAGTCAAAGCTAGACTTTGCTCAACTTTATCTTTTTGTCGCTATGAAAATAAGTCTTCTCGATTTTGCGTTTGGCAAACAAAATTTCTCTCCGTCGTATATTTCCACATTCCAATCAACAAGAGATTTTTTCAAAAATTCGCAATCGTGAATATACTGACGGTGACTTTCTCCCACTCGTCTGTATACGTCGCCCTCTATTCTTTCAAAAAAATCTATATCCATATCGACAAAATTCTTTCCCAAAGCGTTGGACCATATATAAGTGACATCGTCGTAATCTTCGCAAAACAAATTGTCTCCTATTATCTCTTCCAACTTATATTTTGTGGATATATCGAATATGAATTTGCCGCCGTCTTTTAGATTGACTTTTATCTTTTCAAAAAGCCCGGCAATCTTTTCTTTAGGGATATAATTGAGTCCGTCGCACACGCAAGTAATAAAATCTACCGAATGATTGAGCTCCAAATCAAGCATATCCATATTGAGCCATTTTATATCAAGAGCAGATTTTTTGGCTTTTTGCATTGCGATATTAAGCATTTGAGCACTTATATCGGCGCCCGCCATCTTTCTGCCGTCAGCCGCCAATCTCAACGTCATCTCGCCGGAGCCGCACGCCAAATCTATGCCTTCTCCAAATAATTGCGACTTGACGAATTCATAATAGCCGTCGTAATCGAAGTCGCCCATAAGTCTGTCGTAATATTTTGCAAGAATTCCGTATGCTTCCATAGCGAATTATCTCTTTTTCTTTTTACCGTGACCGTAATTATTTGCCTGCGATTGTTTCTTCTTTTCTTTATTGCGCTGTTTTGCAAGTTTTTCCTGCTCTTTAAGCTTGACTTTTTGCTCTTCCTCATAAAGATAGGCAATCATATTGTCTGTGGCATATTGAGAAAACGCCACGTTGAACATCGCAAAGGCGCTGAATCCAATCATCACCATAAATACCATAAAGAACATACCTATTATGCTGACGAAGTTCAGAGCCGCAATACCCGAGAAAAACAACGTTACGATAAGAGTTGGCACCAAGAATATAAGCGTCAACGAACAGGTATTGACGATATATTCTTTCATCGTATACTTATAGCAAACGTACATTCCCTGTCCTATCATCATATAAAGCGCGCTCAACAGCGCAAGTATGCCTATAAAGACCATAAGCACCCACCAACCGGCATTGGCGCCGCCCGTCAAAGCAGTTTCTTTGAGTACGGTTATCAGCGTGCAGGCAAATCCCGTTGCCAACGCGCCCAACCAAGCGAAAGATAATAAAAACTTGTACCAGTGCGCCTTGATACCTCTGAAAAAGTGCTTAAACGTCTTTACCTTGGTATTCCAAAGCATATTACGGCAACAATAATACAGTCCCGAAGCAAACAGTCCCACGAGCAAAAATGTCGGCAAAATCGCAAGTCCGTATCCCATAAGTCTCAAATCGTATATCTTTTCTATCGCAAGCAACGTGTCGTCGCTTACGCCGAATCCAACGCCTATACCCGTGCTGAAATTCAAGCCCGCAACGATTGCGGCTTCTTGCGACCGCATAACAAAATAAGTAGCTATCATAGGAGCGCACGCAACCACCATCAATAGGTTGAGCAAAACCAACTTTGTCATATTTGCAGATATTGCCGCTATTGCCTGACGAATTCTGCCCTTATAATTTGTTATTCTGCCCTCGGGCGAAAGGTCTCTTTTTAATACGAGTTTTTTTGCCAAATTATTTACTGCGCTCATACTGTCTCCGTTTTGTTTATTTATTATATATTTTATCCATATGTAATATTTACAATTGTTTACAGTATACACGATTATTTTGTTTTAAGCAATAAATATGACGAAGAAATTCTTGCGCGCAATGTAAAACAAACGTATTTCAAAAGTTGTTTTGTCGAAAAATCTACGCAAAAACGTCTGCTTGTCATTTTTTACCTGCAAAATCTCATAAAAACTCCCCTTTTAATAGTCCGATATGCCGTAAATTTTGTTATTTTTTATAAAACGCTTTACATACAAACGTTAATGTGTTAAGATATTCTCAAGTTTACAGAGGCGCAGAATATAAAAGTATCGGGACAACTGCGACAAGACGCACCCGAAAAAGGATATTTTGCCGAAATCGTATATTGGTCTTGATTCGATATGCGGTTGGTCGCTACGGTGAACAACCCTGCGACTGTCACCTTCGATAAGGTGGAGCACTTAAACTGACAATAATCAATGTCAATTTTAATGCTTTATCTTTTCGGTAAAGCATTTTTTGTTTTTCGCCTATTCTGTATCAAGAGTTAGTGAAAATACAAATAAAAATACGAAAATACTTTTTATCATAGGAGATAAATATGAAAAAATACAACGTTGCCGTAGTCGGCGCAACCGGTATGGTCGGAAACAAATTTTTGGAAGTCTTGACAGAAAAGAAGCTCCCAGTGGAAAATTATTATCTTTTCGCTTCTGCTAAAAGCGCAGGCAAAGTAATAGATTTTATGGGCAAGCCGCACACCGTTATAGAACTCACCGAAGAAAACGTCAAATCGCATAAAGTCGACATTGCCCTCTTCTCGGCAGGCGGCTCTACAAGCGCCAAATTCGCTCCCGTATTCGCAAAATGCGGAGCTGTCGTAATCGACAATTCCAGCCAATGGAGAATGGACCCAAGCGTGCCGCTCGTGGTACCCGAGGTCAATCCGCAAGATATCGATTGGAACAACGGCATTATCGCCAATCCAAACTGCTCTACCATTCAAGCTATGGTAGCGCTCAAACCTTTGCACGAAAAATACGGTCTTAAGAGAGTAATTTACAGCACTTATCAAGCTGTCAGCGGCGCAGGCGTCGCAGGATATAACGACTTGCTCGACGGACTCAAAGCATTTGTCAACGGCGAAGAATACGCGACGAAGAAATTCCCTTATCAAATCGCCAACAACTGCTTGCCTCATATCGACGTATTCCTCGACAACGGATATACCAAAGAAGAAGAAAAAATGATAAAAGAGACCAAGAAAATCCTTGGCGACCAGTCAATCAAAGTTACTGCTACGACGGTAAGAGTGCCTGTGCTTAATTCGCACTCCGAATCTATCAATATCGAATTCAACAAGCCTTGCACCAAAGAAGGCATTATTGAGGCTCTCAAAGGACAAAAAGGCATTGTAGTAATGGACGACGTGGCAAACAACGTATACCCTATGCCTATCGATACGACGGGTCGCGACGAAGTTTACGTCGGACGTATCCGTATTGACGACACCGTGGAAAGCGGCTGCAATCTGTGGGTTGTCGCAGACAATATTCGCAAAGGCGCTGCAAGCAACGCAGTTCAAATTGCAGAGTATATGATAGAAAACAACAAAATATAATATAACGACTAAATTATTCGGCGCGCCCGACGTCTTTGGATTGACGGCGCGTAAAAGGAAAGATATGTTTGAAGGTACCTACACCGCAATAATCACACCTTTTTCCAAGACGGGAATTGATTACGACGGCTTTGAAAAACTTATTGAAAGTCAGATAAACGGCGGTATAAACGGAATTGTTTTTATCGGCACAACGGGCGAACCCGCTACTATGACGTCAACCGAAAAGAAGCAGCTTCGCGACTTTGCTATTAAAAAAGTCGGCGGACGCGTACCAGTTATTTTCGGCACGGGTTCCAACTGCACCGCTACCGCGGTAGAAAATTCAATCGCCGCAAAAGACGAGGGCGCGGACGGAATTTTGGTCGTGACTCCCTATTATAACAAATGCACGCAAGAGGGACTTTATCTGCATTATCAAGCAATCGCCGACAAGTGCGATTTGCCGATGATAATCTACAACGTTCCCGGAAGAACGGGCGTAAACATACTCCCCGAGACTGCGGGAAAACTGGCTCGCAATATCAAGTCTATAGTCGGCATCAAAGAAGCTTGCGGCAATCTCGAACAAATCGCAAAGACGGCAAAGGCAGTCGAGGGTACGCAATTGCAATTGATGAGCGGCGACGATAAACTTGCCGTCGACATTGCAAGACTGGGCGGTACCACGCTTATTTCCGTCGCAAGCAACGCATTGCCAAAAGAATTTTCGCAGATTATGGCTTATGCAGGCGCAAAAGATTTTGACAGCGCAGACGCGCTTTTGAATAAATACGGAAATTTCGTCGACTTGCTTTTTAGCGAAGTCAATCCCATTCCCGTAAAATACGCGTGCCACCTTCTCGGACTATGCCAAAACGAATTGCGACTTCCGCTCACTCCTATGAGCGAAATCAACGCGCAAAGATTGAAAGCCGAGATGCAACGACTTAATATAATTTGAGGTGAATAAGAATGACAAAGATATTAATTTGGGGCATTGGCGGCAGAATGGGAAAGAATATTCTCGAAAGCATCCCCTCTTTTGAAAATGCAGTATGCGTAGGCGGCGTGGATAAATTTGCCGACTCTTCGCAATTTCCCGTGCCCGTATTCAAATGCGGCGCCGACGTCGACGTAAACGCAGACGTGATAATAGATTTTTCCCGCCCCGACGCGCTTGACGAAATACTCGAGTACGCCTTGTCGCGCAAAGCGGGAATTATGCTTGCCACAACGGGTTATACCCAAGAGCAACAGGCAAAGATAGACGAAGCAAGCAAGAAAATCGCCGTCTTTCAATCGAGCAATATGTCGCTCGGCGTAAACCTCTTGATTGAGCTTTGCAAAAAAGCCGCAAGTTTTCTCGGCAATAATTTCGAAGTGGAAATTATCGAGCAGCATCACAATCAAAAAGTCGATTCGCCGTCGGGCACTGCCCTGTCTATTGCCAATGCGATAAACGAAGAATTTGATAATTCCAAAGAATTCGTATACGGCAGACACGATAAGAACTGCAAACGCGTAAATAACGAAATCGGCATACACGCGGTAAGAGGCGGAACAATTGTTGGCAAACACGACGTGCTCTTCATTGGAAAAGACGAAGTGATAACACTAAAGCACGAAGCGCAATCGAGAATGGTATTTGCTCAAGGAGCTATTCGCGCAGGACTCTTCCTCGCAACGAAAAATACGGGAAAATATTCGATGAAAGACCTTGTGGCTCAATTTATGGATTAAGTTTATATGTACGTTATGAAAGAACGCATATCAAATCGGTATGCGTTTTTTGTTTATACAAATTAATGACGAGAAGCTCAAAATCTGTTATAATTATATTATGTTTGACAAAAGGCTTAAAGAATTAAGATTGCAAAACGGATATACTCAAAAATATCTTGCCGATTTAGTAGGTTGCGACCAGTCTATGATTGCACGTTGGGAAAAAGGCGAATGCGAACCTACCGCAAGCGCAATCAAAAATATAGCGTTAATTTTTAGTGTCAGCGCAGATTATTTATTAGGTCTCGAAGATTAATTACAATAATTTCCTTGCCATCAGCGTACCCATAACGGACGCCATCATAAGTCCGCGCGTCCACCCCGACGAATCTCCTAGACAGTGCAAATTTTTAACGCTTGTGTTGAAATCTTCGTCCATTTTTATTTTATTGCTGTAAAACTTAAGTTCCGGAGAATAAAGCAACGTTTCGCTGCTTGCAAATCCCGGCACTACTTGGTCCATCTGCTGTATAAAATTGAGTATGCTTATCATCGAACGGTAAGGCATTGCCGAAGTTATATCGCCCGCAACCGCGTCTTTAAGCGTAGGTCTAACGTTGCAGTTGTCAAGTTCTCTCTGCCAAGTTCTCTTTCCGCTCAATATGTCGCCGTATCTTTGAACCAGTATCTTACCTGCTCCCAACATATTGGTAAGCTCTCCGACTTTTTTTGCATACTCTATCGGCTGATTAAACGGCTCTTTGAAATTATGAGAGCAAAGTATGGCAAGATTGGTATTTTGCGACTTATTGTCTTTGAAAGAATGACCGTTGACAAGCGCAAGCGCGTTGTCGTAATTTTCTTGCGCTACGTAGCCGCCCGGATTTTGACAAAAAGTGCGAACTTTATTTTTAAAAGGCTCGGGATAACCTATTAATTTGGATTCATAAAGCGCCTCGTTGACTTCTTCCATTATCTCGTTGCGTACCTCAACGCGAACGCCTACGTCAACGGTACCCGGCTGATGCTCGATTTTGTGCGATTTGCACACTCTTTCCAACCAGTCCGCGCCTCTTCTGCCTGTGGCAACGATAATTTTATCGGCAAAAATCCGTGTTCTTTCGTTGGCTTTTTCGATTATCGCGCCTACGCATAATTCGTCGTCAATTATGAGGTCTGCGCACTTCGTTTCGAAATAAAGTTCCACGCCGTTTTGCAAAAGATATTTTTGTATGGAATAATATATGTCGCGAGCCTTTTCCGTGCCCATATGTCTTATAGGACAATCGACCAATTTAAGCCCCGCTTTGATTGCTTTTTTGCGAATCTCCTTGACTTTTTGCGGATTTGATAAGCCTTCGATATGACTGTCTGCGCCAAATTCAAGATATATTTTATCGACGTAATCAATTGTTTTTTGAGCCAAATCGCGTCCAATCAATTCGGGTAAATCTCCGCCGACTTCCGCGCTCAACGACAACTTGCCGTCTGAAAACGCGCCCGCGCCAGAAAATCCCGTCGTTATGGCGCAATTTTTGCAATTAACGCACTTGCCCGTCACGCTTTTGGGACAAGTCCTCTTCTCTATCGACGAACCTTGCTCTATTATCAAAATCTTTTTTTGAGACTTACGTCTTACTAGCTCCAACGCTGTGAATATTCCCGCAGGTCCCGCGCCTATTATCAATACGTCATATTTCATAAACTCACCTCGCAGCAAACATTCTATATATATTATAATCTCCGCATAGTAAAGTGTCAATACTATCCTTTTTGTTATAAAACTTTTAAAAATATGTCACAAAACCTTTACTTTAAGTATCTTGTTAGTGTAAACTTAATTAAAAGGGAGATATAATTATGAAAAAAATCAAATTTGCTTTAGTTGTAACAGTTCTTTTAACCGTCATAGTTATCTGCGCTTGTACGTCGACAGAAACAACTTATAAACATAGAATTTATCTACCCGACAGCGCTATAAAGTTAGGCGACTTTGAGATTACGTCGTCAAGCGCAAGCACAAACGGAAGCTCAAAATATTGTATACTGAATACTGATAAAGAACTATTTTATAATATGTTAAAAAGTTCTGATTATTATTTTGCCGAAACGACTATCTCTAATTACCCTTTGACGCATAAGTTTTACTCATTCGAACTCTCTGCAAATAATGAAACAATTTGGTTTGCAGACTATGGCGATATTTGGGCTTGCCAGTTTTATACAGATAGCATAATTCATATTGTTAAAACATCAAATGCATTATTTATGAACAATCATCTTGTTGTACCGTTAAATTGCGGCTTATTCTCTTGCGACTATATGCCTTCAGAAATCGACGTACCGCACAAGACTCCTTGGAGTTGGACTCAAATCAAACAACTTGTGAAGAGCAATCTTCCTGTTGACGAAGAAAATAAAAGAATTACTTTGGATTGTTGGTCTACAGACACTGACGGGAACTTCATTGAACAAAATACGCCGTCAAAAACTTATCTAATATTTGACGAAGCAAACAGTACTCTTACCGTTTCGGGCGATTACTTTATCGAGTATTAAAGTAATTCTAAAATAAACTAAAAATACGTCACAATTTTCTCATTTATCATATCTAATATAATAAGAATAGAATAATTTGGAGAAAAAGTATGAAAAATATTTATACCAACAAAAAAAACGTCATTGCAATAGCAATCATCTCTTTTTTATTGATTTTGATTGCGGTACTCGGAGCTTTTACGCCAAGCACTAAATCTACAGACACAAAGCGCTATGAATTAAGCGAAAATAGCAATCCGCAAGGATTTGATTCCAATACGTTATCCGCTACCCCGACAGCCTCTAATTCCTCCATTTTTTCAAGTGAATCCTTAGCGGAAGAACACGTTAAAAAAATAATCAAAAACAGAAATAGTAGTTATTCAAGCATTTCAATTTCTCATAAAGAGTCCGCCTATTTAACTCCTGCAAATATCAGCCAAACAAATTGGAATAATACTTTCAATAAAAAATATGGTATAGCTATTGATGGAACCTGTACTTTGATTGCCATAGCAATAATGACAGAGCCTATTATGCAATTAAGTTCGTTTATTGAAATAACCTATCCAAATATTTCTAATAAAGCTGAATTGAAATTAGCAATATTAAAAGAACTATATGATATTTCTGTTTCGTTTGGAAACAACTATACGATTAGCGGCACCTATAGGTCAACTATTCCCAAAATAATAAAAAAATATTTTTCAAATCACGGTTATAATTTAAATGTTACAAATAATCTTATTGAATCAGATAATACGTATGAAGTAAGAAATGAATTATTAGATAAAATATCCGCCCCCGCTATTCTTACTTTAGATAAGTACTATGTAAATAATGTTAATCAGAATAATGCTGTGCATAGCGTAACTGTTGTTGGAGGCATTATCTATACTATCGAATATAAAGAAAAATGGTATAATATAAAAAAGCAGACGACCACTTTAAATGCGCTTATAATTTGCAATGGTTGGGCTGACAGTAATGACGGTAATATAGGAAATAATTTGCAAATTTTAATAATAGAAGACGACGCAAAAACTTTTTTAGAAAATCATATTACAAATTGGCAATAGTAAATGAAGAATAATAAACTAATAATTTTAATATTTGTTTTACTTATGATACCGTATTCCGTCTGTGCGTGTCTACCTAACTCGACGGTTGCGGTATCTCTTGATTTGCCATTATATTCGCAGCCCATTTCCGATTACAGCCTCGGAAATTTTAAAGTCGCAGGATACTCAAATAATATCGTATCTATCAGACCTAACGATTTTGATAGTTTTAAAAACTTTATCGAATCAAACAAATTATATCGCGGTGAAATGCGTTTGTACGAATGCGCGGCGACTAAAAACTATAAACTTAATGCTAAAATTAATGAGAATTATATTATTTTAGCTTCCCCAAACGGTGATGAAATATGGCTGGGAAAATTCTATGGAAAAAAGCTTTTTAAATTTATTCCCACACCCACCACAATTATATCTTTAGACGAAGACGGATACGTATCTTTCAGTGAAATAATATTCTCAGACTATTCCGACAAGTTGCGAATCGAAGGAGTCGAATATTCTACTCCTTTGAATTGGCAGGAATTAAAAATGATATTTTGTTATTCAAACATTGACGAAAAAAATAAGTATATAGAAATCAATACTGAAAAGAATAGCTTTACAAATCCGTCTATTGACAAAGTGAAGTTGCTTTTCAACGAGAGCAATAATACAGTAAAAGTAGCAAGATTATGAACGTTATAGAGATAACTAATCTTAAAAAATCTTATGGCAGAAACTCTGTGTTGGATATACCGCAAATGTCCTTTGAAAAAGGTATTTGCGTAGGTATATTTGGCGCCAACGGCTGCGGTAAAAGCACTCTTATCAAATGTATCAGCGGACTTTTGCCATTTGACGGCGAAATACTTATCGACGGAATTGATATCAAAAAAAATCCTTCCCCGCTGTCTAAAGTCGGCGTGCTTATCGAAGACGCCGCGCTGTTCAATTATATGACAGGTCGGGAAAATATCAAATATTTTTGCAAAGATATTTCCAATCTCGAAGAATACGCCGACATATTAGACGTAAAAGATATTTTGGATATAAAAGCCCGCAAGTATTCGCTGGGAATGAAACAAAAAATTGCCATACTGCTTGCCTGCGTCAAAGGTAGCAACGCTATCTTGCTTGACGAGCCTTTCAACGGATTGGACGTAATTAGTGTGGAAAAAACAATTCGACTACTGCAAAAGTGTAAGCAAAACGGCGCGACTGCGCTGTTGACTTCTCATCAACTGGACGTGTCGGAAAACGTAATAGATACGTACTATCTGCTGAAAGATAAAAAGATATTTAATTGCGCTACTCCGCAAAAAGAATTAGGCAGCAAATATTTGCTCGAATTATTCGACGACGAACAAGCGCGGAAAGTCTGCGAAATACTAAAGCAAAAAGGCATAAAATGCGAGATTGACGGCTACAAAGTCAAGACAGAACTAAACGGAGAAAATATCTACGAATTGGTTGCAGAGCTAAAAGACTGCCCCGTTAAAAAAATAGAAGACATATCGTATTCTGTCAAAGAAGCTTATCTGAATATGGAGGCAAAAAAATGAAAAATGAATTCAAAATTTTCTTTTCAAAAAAATTTATTTTGATTTCGCTTGTCATACTTATACCCGTGGCATTATTAAGTTGGTATTCCTCTATGAAAGTATCGGATTATAGCAATCAAGACGTATACGCCCATTTTATTGAAGACATAAGCTTGTATGATTCTCAAGAAGAACTTAATGATTTATATCAACAAGCAGTAAAAGGTGAATTGCAAATCCCCGGAATGGTTATTACACAAGACTCAAATAAAGTTGCTTTTAAGAAGTTGGTCTATGAATTTTTATTAAAACACGAATTGCCATATGATTCCCTTGTCACCTACTCAAGCCAATTGAAATATAATCAGTTTTATTATTTAACGGCTTTTTTCAGCTCCTTTTCACTGATAATCTTTTTATTGTGCGTATTTATAGGCTCATTTTACCACACTTCCGATATGATGAGCAAAATGTCGAAATTGATATATACTTCGGGTGAAAAGCGAACGAAAATCATAGACCGAAAATATTTTATTTCTCTTATTTCTATAATAGGAATCGTTGTTGCCGTTGATTTGATTATGTCCCTATTCGCCTTGACTGTAAGTAATACGGGCGCTGTATATCTCGTTTTGTTTGACGGAAACAATCTATTCAGTCTTAATTATTTTCAATTTGTATTGATAATGCTTACAAGCCACATATTTTTTGTCTTTACTCTATACACTTTTGTATATTATGTTTCCGCAATAATCAAAAACGGAATAATAACTATTTGCAGTATGATGTCAATAATTATACTATTGACATATTTCAGCGATAATTTATCTTATAGTACGCGTATGTTGTTGGCGATGACAACTCAAGGAGGATTTTATAACTTTTTCGGAATCAACGGCGGTAACGTAACTGATTTTTCAGATTTGTTTTTAATGATTCCCGTAATGTTGATACCTATTGCGATAACATTGATTTCCCGCCCATTTATAAAACGCGCGGATTACAGCAGATAAATTATAATTGACGGCAAAAGTATTTGTTGATATAATTAAGTCATCAAGATTTATCGGAGGCTTCTTATGACCGAAAGAGAAAAGATGGTTGCAGGATTGCTTTACAACCCCACCGACCCCGAGCTTACTGCATTGCGAAGAAAAGTGCGTCAAGCTTGCGTGGATTTCAACAATTCCAACGAAGACGAAAAACAAAAAAGATACGAACTTTTGCACAGCGTGCTAAAGAGTCATAAAAAGAATTTTTATTTTGAACCTACCGTAAGATTCGATTACGGTTGCAATACGTCTATTGGCGAAAATTTCTACGCTAATTACAACAGCGTAATTCTCGACGTTGCGCCCGTAAACATTGGCGACAACGTTATGTTCGGTCCCAACGTCACTATAGCAACTCCTATGCATCCATTGGTAGCAGACGAGCGAGCAATTCAGCAATACCCCGACGGAGAATACGACCTTGAGTACGCAAAACCTATCACTATCTGCGACGGCGTATGGCTTGCCAGCGGCGTCATAGTCAACGGCGGCGTAACAATAGGCAAAAATTCCGTCATCGGCAGCGGCAGCGTCGTAACAAAAGACATACCCGAGGGAGTAATCGCCGTGGGCAATCCTTGCAAAGTCTTAAGAAAAATAACCGATAACGACAGAATTCTTAATAAAAAGGTATAATAATGGAAGTTCTTGCAAAAAAATCTATATCGATATTTTTTGTTGATTTATTAATGCTTATAATAGGCATAATTACGTTGCCATTGGGAGTATACGGCTTATTTTTTGTCGAAGGCGGAGGAGAGTCATATAAAAACGCTTGGCTGCTTTCCCTACCTATTGCGTTGATTGGCGTAGGAGCTTCCAGCCTGTCAAAATACTTCAAACACTCCTTATCGTTTAACCTTATCAAACTCAATAACGACACGTTGATTATAGGCAAAAACAAATATATTATAAAAATTTGCGATTTGCAAAGCGTTGAGGCGGAAAAAGAGTTGGGAAAAATCGGCAATATCACATTGGTTACAAACGAGCAAAAAATTAAATTGGTAAGCGTTGCTCATTATGAGAAAGTCTCTGCCAGATTGCTAGAATTAAAAACTCAAATCTTTGAACCGTCAAAGTCTTATTAAAATTATTCCCAAAACTGTTTGCCGCCGTACATCATAAAATATTGCGACAGTTTTGCCATTTCTTCGGGAGTCTCAACAAAACCGTCAAATATCCACTTCTCCAACAAAGCTTTTATACCTGCGACAAGATAGACGCTGTAATAATCGCAGTTGCGGGAATCGTCGTCTTTGGCGCGCCCTATCCAACTGTCGAAACAAAACTTCTCCAGCGACCTTTCCAAACGTCTGCCGAAGCCGCTGTCACAATTGGGAGAAAACAAGATATAAGCTATATCATAATTTTCCTTGACGTATCTATATAGATTGACAAAACTCTTGGCGGGATTAAAACTCTCGTTGTCTTTTATCAAAATCGTCTTCATATTGTCGATAAACTCGTTGCCGAGCTGCTCCAACATATCATATGGGTCGCGGTAATGCAAATAAAAAGTCGCCCTATTGACGTCTGCCAACTCCGCAAGCTCTCTTACCGAAATATTTATGATGCTTTTGGTGTTTATCAAATCCTTCAATGCCAACAAAAGTTGCTGTTGAGTACGCTTAAATCTTCTGTCTTTTTTAGTCTTGTCCATTAAATCTCCCCTCGTTAATTTAGTTGACAAATTGCTATTTTCTTATAACTTTTAATATTTGTTAACTGATTGTTAACGCTATATTAACTAATTATTAAGCGGCAACAATTTGCAATTTTTGTGGTATAATAATAAACATTTTGATAATAAAATGTCGATTATAATACATTTTGAAGCTAAACGGTATAAATTTTTAAGTTGAAAATTTGCACTAATTAGCTTATAATTAGAATAGTAAAATAATAGATAAAAGTCAATTACTTTTACACAATTTATTAGCAGAGGAAAAAAATATGGCAAAGATAACTCAAAAAGAATATGAGCAGATGCACGCGCAGTATGCCAGAATGGAGGCATACGACCAATGGTCTACACCTTATACGACAGATAATGCCATTACCGTGGATAAAGACTATCAATTCCAACCGAAGACTGCGGGATTCAAAGTCGGCAAAGGAATTGTAAAATTCCTTTTGCGCACAATGCTCCCCGTTGCCAATAAACTGCTTTTTGATTTGAAAATAGAAGGAAAAGACAACCTTAAGCAAGTCGACAATGCCATAAGAGTATCGAATCACGTAATGTTGCTTGACGCAATGATAAACTTCCAAGTCGCTTTCGGACACAGACACTATATCACAGGAGCCGAATTCCAAGTAAAAAAAGGACTCGGCGGCAAGTTCTTGAGAGCAGGAGGCTTTTTGCCCCTTGCAAGTTCTATCAAAGCAATGAGCAATCTCGACAAAGAAATAACGGAAATATTCGATAAAGGCAACTCTGTCGTTACTTTTTACGCAGAGCAAGTAATGTGGGAAAAATATCAAAATTCCCGACCGCTTAAAAAAGGAGCTTTCCACTACGCGGTAAAAAACAACGTGCCCGTCGTGATGACGGTAATACTCTTCCGCAAACCAAATTGGTTGAGAAGAAAGCTTGGAGTAAAAAAGGACTGCACCGTCAGAATATGCGCTCCGATATATCCCAAGCAAGAACTTTCGGCTAAAGAGAATATCGAATACTTGCAAAAAGCCGTGCAGGAAACCTACGACCGCACTATCTGTGAATTCTACGGATACGATTACGACTTGTACGATATGAGACTCACCCCTCTCGAAAACAAATACGTTTCTCAAGGACTTATCGATAAAGAACAAACTCTTTTGACAAAGCCCAACGACAACGCTTTGAGACAAAGCGTAATGCTTAAAATGGCTCAAAACAGAAGCGCTTCCAAACAGCCGACTTATGACGAAATCGAGCTTGAAGACGATATCCTCGAATTCTATGATTTCGACGAAGCGGAAGACGACGCTTTGGCAGGTCACAGAGCGTAATCAACACAGCATTTTCCAATATAATTTTTTCACTTCCACATATCGGTTTGACCGAGCAAAAGCCGCCTGAAAAGGCGGCTTTTGTGTTTTAAATATGCGATAAATTTATTTCTATTATCTTTTACTTATTCCTGCGTTGCGTCGCTCTGCTCCGCCGCGCCTTCGTTGTCAAAATCTTCAAGAGTCTTCAACGTTACCTTATAGCAATCGGACAAGCATTGTTTATCCATATTGTCATAGGTGTCATATCTTGTGTGATAATAATTGCGCAATTTATGGTCTAGCGCAGTGATGCCTACGGCTTGATAACCGCCCTTGTTAAACGCAGCCGAATCGGTTGCTCCGAGAGGAACCGAACCGTAAGAACATTGAATGTCTATGCTCTTTGCGGCGTTGTAAAAAAGTTCTGACGCGTGTTTGTCGGCGTTTACCGTATTGTTGAGGTCCTTTTTGTTGACGCATAAGAATTTGCCTTCTCTCAACGTGTCGTACGCGTAAATCAACGTCTCCACGTCTTTGTAGTCTCCGCTTGCGCCGTGTCTCTTTGCCCAAGCTCTTGCGCCTCTGATACCTGCCTCTTCGCTGCCTGTAATCAACACGCCAACCTCGGTGTTTTCAAATTCGATACCTTCGTCGTGCAAAGCCTTCATTACGGCTATTCCCATATAACAGCCCGTAAGGTTGTCATTTGCTCCGTCGACTATTACTCTCGTGTTCCACATTACGTACATAAGTATCCAAAACGGTACGAATACAAGACATACGCAACCCAAAATCAAAGGCAAGCCTTCGGCTACTCCTACTTTTATGCCGCCTTGCAAAACTATTGACGCTATAGACGCGCCCACCAAAGCCATTATGCCAATCATAGAAATCACGAAGTGCGCAACAAAAGCGTCTCCGCTTAAGTGATAACTCATAGTCCATTCGTGAGCAACGTCGGGATGCCCGTTGAACAAAATTCTTCTTTTAACTTCGCCCTTTGGCTTTTTTACAGCCATAAGGTTGTGCGAAATACTCTTTGGATATAAGAAATCTACGATTTCAAGATAAAGAACGAATTGCAAAAGCATAAGCAACATTGCAACGCCAACCAAAATTATCGCCAAAAGCGGTATGAAAAAATAACTTACCATTGCCGCGAGCATTATCGTAACCATAATGCGTATCCAGTTGAAAAACGCTTTGGGATGAACTTCAAAAGGTTCTATCTTAACGTCGTCGCAATATTCTTTCAACGTGTTAGCCATATAATCGACAGCGGCTTTTTCCCCGTCGCTACCAGGCAATCTCTTGCCGCAAGTCTTTATAACGGTTGTGATTTCTTGCATCATAAAATCGGCTTGGGCATCGCTATTGTCTCTCAATTTCTTTAAATCCATAAATTTACTCCGTAGAATTATAGCTTATATGTGTTTATTATAACATATAATCGACACATAATAAAGCATTTTGTAAAAATACTTTAATTATATTTTTACTTTCGATATTATTATATTATCACAACCGATAAAATAGTCGGAAATTTGTATTGCCGTCAACGCAGCCGCAAAATATCCCCCTCTACCGCCTAAAGTATATATATTATAAATAAATCGCGTCGCGCGTATCGTTGACATTTTGGCAAAATTGGGTTAAAATATTAACATTATATTATTTAGCATAAGAGGATTTTGCAATGTCGTTAAAAAAAGATTTGGATTTGGGTAGGAAAATATGTAATTTGGCGAATAAATGTTCGGAGAACGGTGTTATCGACCCCGAATTGTTCGTTCAGCATAAAGTAAACAAAGGACTCCGCGACCCCAAAGGCAAAGGCGTATTGACCGGTTTGACCAACATAAGCGACGTTATTGCAAAAAAAATCGTCAACGGCGAAGAAATACCTTGCGAAGGTCAGTTGTTCTACAGAGGTTACAATATCAATTCCCTGTGCGAAGATTTTCTCTCCGGCGACAGATACGGTTTTGAAGAGGTAACTTATTTGCTGCTATTCGGCGAGCTTCCCAACAAAACGCAATCGGAAGAATTCAAAAATATTCTCGCGAAATACCGCAAATCTCTTCCCAATACCTTCGTAAGAGATATCATTATGAAAGCGCCTAGCAACGATATGATGAACTCGCTTGCAAGAAGCGTGCTCACGCTCTATTCCTACGACGCCAAAGCCAACGACACGTCGCTGAACAACGTGCTCAGTCAGTGTCTGCAACTTATAGCTTTGTTCCCCCTTCTCTCGGTCTACAGCTATCAAGCTTACGAATATTACATAAAGGAAAATAATTCTTTCTTTATCCACGCGCCAAAGGACGAGCTGTCGACCGCGGAAAATATTCTTCATATGTTGAGAATAGACAGCAAATACAGCAAGCTGGAGGCAAAAGTGCTTGATTTGGCGCTGGTACTACACGCAGAACACGGCGGCGGCAACAACTCGACGTTTACTGCCAGAGCTGTCACATCCTCGGGAACAGATACGTATTCGGCAATAGCCGCGGCAATCGGTTCGCTAAAAGGGCCTAAACACGGCGGCGCAAATATCAAGGTCGCTCAAATGTTTAACGATATAAAAAAGAACGTCGCAGATTGGAACGACGATGAAGAAATCGAAAATTATCTAAATAAAATTCTCAATAAAGAGAGTTTTGACAAAAGCGGTCTTATCTACGGTATCGGTCACGCCGTATATTCGCTTTCCGACCCGAGAGCCTTGCTTTTGAAAAAATCTACCAAATCTTTGAGCGAAGAAAAGGGACTTATGAGAGACTTCAATCTCTACTCCAAAGTCGAAGAGATTGCAATCAAACTTATTTCCAAGCAAAGACGTATTTATAAAGGCGTAAGCGCAAATATAGACTTTTACAGCGGTTTTATATATGATATGTTGGGACTGCCGCAAGAACTATATACTCCTATATTTGCAATCGCAAGAATATCAGGTTGGTCGGCGCACAGAATGGAAGAGCTGATAAACTCGTCGAGAATTATGCGTCCCGCTTACAATTGTACTCAACCTGCGTTGGATTATATCCCTATGAACGACAGAGATTAAAATTTAAATTGACAAAAAACAAACAGGATACGTTGCCGTACCCTGTTTTTTTATTAAGCGCTATTATCTTCTGCGCCCCAACGCGCCGCTGCGTTTATAAGCAGGCTCGTTGAGAACTTCTCCGTAAACCACTACTTTTTGCAAGGGCGTGAGTTCTACGTGCTTTTCGACAATATCGTCGACCTTGACATATCTTACGTTGTAATGGTCGCCGCAGCCTTCGGAAGATTTTCCGCCGATACTGTTCATTGTCGGAACATACTCCACTTTGTATTTATCCTTATCGGAGTGTCTGACATCGCAGTGGCTGTCGTGATGAGAACCCGATACCGTCGATTGCGCAACGCTTTTTGGCGACGTATTTGCTCTATACTGATTCAACTGACTTTGCTTTAGTCGCGGATTTTTTTGAGCCATAGAATTCATACGTTGCTCAAATTCCAAAGCTTTCTTGCGACGCTCTTCGTCAGCGTTAGCCGAACCGAGTAAATTATCGCGATTTTGAGGTCTCCCCTCGGAGGAGGAGTCGTATCCCAAAAACTTTTGGATGTCATCCTTTCCTTCGAGAGTTTTTACGGTTTTTGTGGCGTTAGCCTTCTCTTCTTCCTGCTTTGCGTTTTTCAACGTCTTGACAACGGAGACGAGTACCGATATACCTATTATCGCGCCAATTATTATTATAATCGGAAACATTATTTCTTATCCTTCTTGACGGATTCTTGAGAATCTTCAACTCCGCCTATTGCATTGCGCATATTGGTATCCGCCATTACGTTCTGCATATTATAGTAGTCCATTACGCCGAGTTTACCTTTTTGCAATGCTTCTGCCATAGCCTTAGGCACTTGAGATTCCGCTTCAATAACAAGAGCTCTCATTTCCTGCGTCTTGGCTTTCATTTCCTGCTCCAAAGCAACCGCCATAGCGCGTCTTTCTTCGGCTTTTGCCTCTGCAATACGCTTGTCTGCTTCCGCTTGGTCCATCTGAAGTTGAGCGCCTATATTTCTGCCTACGTCAATGTCGGCTATATCTATAGAAAGTATTTCGTAAGCCGTGCCGCTGTCAAGTCCTTTGTTGAGCACGGTTTTAGAAATCGCGTCGGGATTTTCCAAAACGTCTTTATGAGATTCGGAAGAACCCACCGTTGTTACTATACCCTCGCCTATACGGGCAATGATGGTGTCCTCGCCCGCGCCGCCGATAAGACGCGTAATATTCGCTCTCACCGTAACTCTTGCTTTAACTCTCAATTCGATACCGTCTTTTGCAATCGCAGATATTGCCGGAGTCTCGATAACTTTTGGATTGACCGACACTTTTACCGCGTTGAGCACGTCTCTGCCCGCCAAGTCAATGGCTCTTGCCGTCTCTGCGGCGAGCTCCATATTAGCCGAGTGAGCTGATATCAAAGCGTTGACCACTTTAATTACGTCGCCTCTTGCGAGAACGTGACTTTCCAATTCGTCTATTGAAATGTCAAGCCCTGCTTTTTTAGCCGATATATATGCGTCGACCAAAGGTATAACCTTGATACCTCTCCATTTCATACCGATGAGCTTTGTCATTGGTATCTTAACGCCCGATACGAGCGCTCTGAACCAAATTCTTATCGGCAAAAGGCTGAATACTATTGCAAGAACAATAAGCAGCACTACTGCAATAACTATTGCGGCTATGCCGCCAGCCGTCAATGCGGCCATAGTCATCAAAACCATAATTTATACTCCTTTTATATTTTTATATTTCGCATAATTGCGTATGCGATTATTACTGTTTTACAAGATTATCAAACGTAATCTTTTGCGAATTCGCTATACTCTTTGACCGTGATTTTTACGCCCTCTACCGCTATGACCTGAACGTATTTACCGCTTTCGATAAGAGACGATTGAGATACTACGCTGTAAAGCTTGCCGTCGATTAGCGCATTGCCGCTCGGTCTCAATACAGAATCTGTCTTTCCTATCTTGCCCAACAAGGAAGAAAAATCTTCCGTGCCGCCCGTGATTCCCTCGGAAACTGCGGTTGTGTTTTGCACAAGTCCGGTACGCGACAGTCTGCCCTTTTTAAGCGAACGCAACATTATCAGCAACGCTATGCAAACAGCAACCGTTACGCAAAGCAGCATAACGAAAAACTGAATTATCGGCGAACCGCGTTTGCTCATAAACAATCTCACTGCCATACCCGCGATTACGAACAGTATTCCGACTACGCCGAAAAAGCCAAATCCGGGTTGAAATATTTCGACTATAATAAATACCGTACCGAGTACAAGCAAAATGGCGGGTATTATGCCGATGTCGCCAAAAGCAATTTGAATCTCTTGCCAAAATGTCAGTCCATTGCTTGCCAACAACATTATCACCACCTCCTTGTCATTATTATATACTTTTTGAAAAAGTATTGCAATACCGACGCTTATTTTATTTTGCAGAAATTATGTAATTTTTACACAAATTCAAACGAACCCGTAAGAGTTCGTTCATTTGACGAGTTTATAACAAATCTGCCAGCGTGACTTGCGACAGATATCCGTCGACTATAGAATTGAGCTTTTGCCATAAAGGAAGCGTCTTGCAAGTTTTTTCCCTAGGACACGCTTTTGAATTTTCTTCAAGACAGGTTACCGGCGCCAAAGTGCCCTCCGTCAACCGAAGAATATCCCCGACGGCGTACTGTTCTGCCGCTTTGCACAATCTGTAGCCGCCGCCTTTGCCGTGCATACCGTCAACCATTCCCGCCTTGGAAAGCGCTGTCATTATGCTCTCGAGATATTTTTGGGAAATCTCCTGTCTTGCCGCAACGTCCTTAAGCGGAATATATCCTTCGTCTGAGCGTTCCGCTAAATCGAGCATAACCCTCAAAGCGTATCTGCCTTTAGTAGATATCAACATATTTTCCCCTCAACTAAACAACTCCGTGGAAAGGTATCTTTCTCCCGTATCTGGCAAAACTGCAACCACGGTTTTGCCCTCATTTTCCGAACGTTTGGCTATCTCAATAGCCGCTTGCAACGCTGCTCCCGACGAAATACCGACAAGTACGCCCTCTCTCTTGCTCAATTCCCTAGACGCTGACATTGCGTCTTCGTCGTTCACCGTTATGATTTCGTCGTATACCGACGTATCTAGCGTAGAAGGGATAAATCCCGCTCCTATTCCTTGAATTTTGTGCGCTCCGCCTTTTCCTTGAGTAATCACGGGCGAAGACGACGGTTCTACGCCGACTATACGAACCGTAGGTTTTTTTTCTTTAAGATATTTGCCGACTCCGGACAACGTGCCTCCAGTGCCTATTCCCGCAACGAAGATATCTACTTCGCCGTCGGTATCCTCCCATATTTCTCGCGCCGTCGTCATATAATGCGCCAACGGATTTGCAGGATTGACGAACTGTCCCGCCAATATCGCATTGCCGTATTCCTTGACAAGTTCATCGGCTTTTTGTATGGCGCCTGCCATTCCTTTACTGCCGTCCGTAAGTACAAGCTGCGCTCCGTAGGCTTTGATAAGCTTTTGTCTTTCTATCGACATAGTCTCCGGCATAACGATAACAGTCTTATATCCGCGAGAAGTCGCTACCAACGCAATACCTATACCGGTATTTCCCGAAGTAGGCTCTATTATCACGGTATCTTTATTGAGTTTTCCGAGTTTTTCGGCTTGCTCTATCATAGCAAGACCCACTCGGTCTTTGACAGAACCGCCCGGATTAAAATATTCGAGCTTGACAATAAGAGTTGCCTTTAATCCCAGTTGCTCCTGCGTTTTTTTAAGTCTTAATAGAGGCGTATGCCCTATCAGTTGGTCGATTGAATCGTAAATTTTCATAATAATCTCCTTTTATTGCTCTGAATTGTCAAAAGCCTGTTGTAAATCAGCCAAAATATCATCGATATGCTCTATTCCTATGCTCAATCTTACAGTATTAGGATAAATACCGCAATTTTCCAGCTCATTTGCGCTCAATTGCGAATGAGTAGTAGAAGCGGGATGAATCACCAACGACTTAACGTCGGCGACGTTGGCAAGCAAACTGAAAAGCTTCAAACTCTCCGTAAATTTTTTCGCTCTTGCTGCATCTCCATTGATTTCAAAAGTAAAGATACTGCCGCCGCCGTTGGGATAGTACTTCTTGTATAATTCTGCCTGTCTTCCCGTAGCAAGAGAAGGATGATTTACCTTTGCTACGTCTTTATGCGCATTTAGAAATTCTACTACCTTTAGTGCATTGTAAATATGTCTTTCAACCCTTAAAGATAAAGTTTCTAAACCTTGCAACAATAAAAAAGAATTGAAAGGAGAAATAGTCGCGCCTTGGTCTCTCATCAAAGTCGTGCGAAGCTTGACAATATATGCAAGATTGCCGCAAGCTTTTGTAAATACTATTCCGTGGTATGACGGATTTGGTTGCGACAAACCTTTGAATTTACCGCTTGTCTCCCAATCGAATTTGCCAGAATCAATAACCACTCCGCCCATTACGCTGCCGTGTCCGCCTATAAACTTGGTCGCGGAATGAACGACGATATCCGCTCCGTGTTCTATAGGTCTAAATAAAAAAGGCGTTGCGAATGTGTTGTCTACTATCAAAGGAATACCGTGTCTATGCGCTATTTGGGAAATACTTTCGACGTCGGCTATATCGCTGTTGGGATTGCCCAAACTCTCGATATATATCAGTTTAGTATTACTTTTTATAGCGCATTCTATAGATTGCAAATCTTCGTGGTCTACAAAAGAAACGTCTATTCCCTGTTCTTTGAAGGTATTGGCAAAAAGATTGTAGGTACCGCCGTATAGATTACCTGCCGAAACTATATGGTCTCCCGCAATAGCGATATTCTGTATAGCGTACGAAATTGCCGCCGAGCCCGACGCTGTAGACAACGCGCCTGCGCCGCCTTCCAATGCGGCAATTCTCTTCTCAAAAACGTCCGAGGTCGGGTTCATCAATCGCGTATATATATTGCCTTCTTCTTTTAATGCAAATCTATCAGCCGCCTGTTGGGAATCTTGAAATACGTAAGACGTCGTCGCGTATATGGGCACTGCTCTGGCGCCAGTACTTAAATCGGGCGACTCTTGACCTATGTGTATCTGCTTTGTCTCAAATTTATAATTATTCATATTCACTCCCTAAATAAAATATAATCTCAATTTTATATTGTAATCCAAACACAGACATTTGCCTATTCTATAAAATGAGTTAGATATATTTACCTACCTTTTTTATATGTTGGTTTAATACTAACACTATTTACCTACTTTGTCAATAGGTTGAATAAAATTTTTGTAATTAATTTACATTTAAAAAGACGAACCTAAATAGATTCGTCTTATCTACAGTATTTACTGTGTCGATATTACTTATCGGTTTTTGAAGCACTGGCGGAAGCTTTAGGTTTGTCCGTCTTTGGCTTTGCAGTTTTTGCCGCAGTCTTAGCAGCCTTTGGTTTTTCGACTTTATCAGCCGCGACTTGACTTTCCGCGCTGTCTTGTTTGTTCGCAACAGAAGCTCCCGCTACGTTTCTGACGACTATTAGACCTTGGTGGAAAAGCTCTTCGTCAGTCTTGTAAGGCAATTCCGAAGCGTAATCGACAGCGGCTTTTTCTTCTCTCTCTGCTCCCAACTTAACCAACATATCGTCGATAAGTTCCTTTGCAAAGCGAGAGCGGCGTTCGTTGGCAATTCTATACAACACAGGAGTATCCTCTACCGCCTTAACTTGAGAAGCGTCCTCTACCAAGAATTTGCCGTCCTTGTAATCTTTGAATTCAAGCGCAAGATATAATCTCAACGTCTTGCTTCTCAACGATATACGGGCGATAACGTCTTTTCCAAAACGGAATACTTCTCTCTTCTTTGTCATTCTTACGTTGACTTTTTTGTAAGAAAGCAAGTGATTTTTAATTACCGAATAATACTGTTTAACGCTAACGTCGGCTTGCATAAGTTTTGCCGTAAGCGAACGCTCGTATAAATCGGCAACATCGCTATCCTCGTCGGAAATCGGGTCGGAATCAACGCTGACGTGAGAGTCCTTATCGTCGTCTGCGGGGTCAAGCACGTCAACGACTTTGGAATCAAACAACGATTTGCCTTTCGCAAGTTTTTTGATTATCAAGCCCTTATCGACAAGAGCGTCTACAGACTCGTAAGGCATCTGCGAAACGTAGTCGACTTCTTCAAAGTTACCGTCGAAAACAGCTTTAAATTTTGCCGCAAGGTCTTCAATCAATTCAATAGCGTATTCGCACTTGCGCTCGCTGTTGACTCTCAAAAGCAACGGAGTATCTGCAAAAGTCATTATATTGGACTGGTCTTCAATCTTATATTTGCTATCGGTATATTTGCTTGGGTCTAATGCAAGATACAGTCTCAACGTCTTTCCTCTGATTGCCAAACGCGCAATAGTTGCTTTGCCAAAACGGAAAGACTCACGTTTTTTGCTCATTCTTGCATTGACTTTCTTAAATGAGAGCAATGCATTTTTAATATGAGAATAATATTCTTTTACCTGTTTTTTGGACTGTATAATTCTTGCCGTAAACGACTTATCAAGAATTATAAAATATCCGCCGTCGTCGGTTTCGACAAAAATGCGACTTTCTTCTTCCTCTTCAGCTTCGTCGTCCTCTTCTTCTTCCGCTTCTTCGCCTTCGTCAACCGTCGCAACGACCTCTTCTACTACGGGCTCTTGCGTTTGCTCGCCAGAAACCTCTTCAACCGTGGGCTCCGGCTCTGCCGCTACAGGCTCCTCAACGGGCGGTTCTTCTGCAACCGGCTCTTCTACCGAAGGTTCTACGACCTCTTGAACGGGTTGTTCTGCCAAAGGCTCTTCTTCGACAGGTTGAACCGGCTGTTGGGGTTGTTCAACAGGCTTTGGAATAGGTTTTTTAGATATCTGCGAAGCAAATATCGCCGCCGTTACCACTGTGCCGACGGCAAGTATCATACTGATTGCCACAAACGCATACACTGCGCCTCTCAAAGGAGCGATATTCGTAGACGCTGAAAACAACATAAAGGGAGCAAACATAAATGCCGCAAGCTTATCAGTCTTTTCGCCGCCTTTCTTTTTGCCGTCGTTAGCTTCTTCGCTGTCTGTCTGCTCTATTGACGGTTTATCTGCAACTTCCGTCTGCGTAACAGACTGTTGATTGCTATCCTCGGCGGATTGGGACGCCGCTTCTTGCGCGCCTTGCTGCGCGTCCGCATTTTCCGTCGGTTCCGTAGCGACTGCGGTATCCGAAGACTCTGTCGCAAGTTGCGACGATGTCTCTTGAGTTTGTGCCGCAGGCTCCTGTGCCGACGTTTCTACAACGCTATCCGCGCTTTGCGTAGCAGTATTCGCGTCTGATTGCGGAGCGTCGGCAACAACCGACGAAGACTCGGTCGGTTGCGCCGCCATAGATTTTTTTCTCCATATAAAGAGTACGACAAACGTTGCGATTTCGATAATAATCAAAATCAACAGCACCGCAAGGCACGCCGTAAGTTTAGCTGATGTTGTAAGAGCTCCAATAATAATATTCATCATACGGCGCCTCCTTTTTGTCTTTTCTTAATAGTAATCAATACGAGAGCAAGTACCGCGCCGAGCAGCAATACGGAAATTACTATACCGCTGACTACCAAGCCTACGTTAAATCCGCCTTCTATGCTAAATGCATAAGGTATAGATTGAATACCCTCGTAATTTTCGGTTGCTTCGACGATAGCTACCACCCAATAGCTGCCTTCCGGAGCTTTTGAAATGTCGCCTGTAAATTCTTGCGTACAAGCTTCGTCCGTATAGTATTTGATTATTACCTGTCCTCCGAACTTGTCATAAGGCTTGTTTTCGCCGCTCCACGGGAACTCGTCTACAACCTCGCCGATATTAGGCAAATTGACAAATTCGTTACGTCCCTTGGCAATGCTGAATTGTATTTCTTTTACTGCGTCTGCGGCAATCGCGTAATTGCTGTTAGAAAGTCCTGTCACAGTAGCTTTGTAAGAATCATTGGCATTGACTTGCGCGCCTTCAACAATAGCCTCGACAGTGTCGCCGTTGAGCACGCCTTCAAGTTTTGCAACAGGCGCTTGCGCTTCGCCGTTGTAAGTCAACATAGTGTTTGCCCAGTGTATTTTGACTTCTTTGGGCGCTATGGTGAATTCTACGGTCGCTCCGCTTCCAATCTTATAGTTCTTGTTGGACAAAGACGTAGCCGTAGCAACGTAATTTCCTTTATTAGTCTGTTCTCCGCTTACGTTTACTTCAACTTTATCGCCTGCAACCGCAATGCCGTCTTTAACTACCGTCGCTGTCGGAATATGAGCGCTTCCGTCATAAACGAAGGAAGTGTCGGACCAAACGACGTCTATCGACTTGGGAGCAATTACAAACTCGTATTCAACGTTGCTTACCGTGTAATTTGTGCTATTGAGTTCTACGGTTGCCGTATATGTACCTGCGTCGATACCGCCGCCCAATACGGAGCTTATTCCGCAAGAGAAACCTTCCACAACGCTGTCGGGGTCAACCGAAGCTATCGGAGTCTTAAGCGTGCCGTCGTAAACGTATTCGTCGACAGTCCAAATAATATTGATAGGTCTCGGCTTGATTTCCCATACGAATTCTCTGATTTCCGGCATAGCGTAATTTGCGTTTGAACCAATACCCAAAAGTCTTACGGTATAAGTGCCGGCTTCGTCTTTTGGCTCCATATTGAAGTATCTCGGCTCGATAGTGTCGCCGCTGATAACTCCGTTGATGATAGCCTTGACTTTGTGAGAAGCTCCGTCAAAGACGTAATCGAAATTATCGTCGTCATTTTCTGACTTCCACTCAATCTCGAGAGTTCTCGGTTTGATTTGATATTTGTTGCCGTTGTTCAACAATCTGACGTCAAAGTTGTTTTGTGCCCCGTCAACATAATTGAATTCTATATCGTATCTGCCTGCGTTCACTGCGGCGCTATTGACAAACAAAGTTACTATGTCTTTTACGTCTATTTGAATATCGTCCGAACCTTCTCCTAGCGAAATATCCGTATTTGCAAAAATCTGTTCGGAAGTAAGCAACCCGTCTCCGTATATACTGTAAGCTCCGTCGGAGATACTTATATTGACGATACCCTTTTGCACAGTTATCGACAGCGTATTGTTATACTCTGTGTAATTATCCATTATAATTCTATACGATATACTGTGATTTTCGGTTGCGCCGACGAACGTCGGTTTAACCTCGTTATACGTACCGTCCTCCTGCTTATAAAGCACTTTTGCGTTTTGCCAAGCTTTTTCCCAATCGTCGCCTGCGACAAATGCGCCTGCATTAACAGGAAGTATGTCTTTGAAATCTAAAGTAATCTCTTTGCCGAGGAACTTTGCTTCGTCGTATTTAGAAGCCGAAAGATTGAACTCTGCCTTTTCTACTATCAACTTTCCGCAATCGTCATTGCCGTTCTCGCCCGTGAACGTCACGTCATAGTTGCGGTTGTTACACTCGCCGCTGATATTATAATTACCTGCCGGAAGGAACTTATCCGCGCCTACGCCCTTATTATCCAACGAAAGCAATATAGGATTGCCCGGCAGAGATTCTATCCGGGTCTCCGTTCCGTTGGTAACGTCATAGATTGAGAATACGCCTTGAGCTATAGTGTAATTGCCTTTGATATTATTGTCTCCGTAAACGCCTGCAATCTGATTGCCGATTTCTATTCTCAAAGGTCTCTTTACAATCGAATATACGTAAGTATCCTTGCTCAATTCATAGTTACTTGCATACGGATTGCTTTCCCAGTAAGAATGAACTACGTATGCCGTATAACTTTCGCCGTCGGCATTTACTCCGTATCCGAAATCAGCGCCGTTGCCCTCGATATTAAGGGTAATTACGTCCTTGACGCCGCCTGCGTTAGGCAAAGTCTCAAAAGTGGCAACAAGTTTTGGTCTCTCGCCCGTATAGTAATACTTGTTGAGTTGGTCGTTCCAGTTCTTTTTATCGGATTCTTCAACGCTCCAAACCACGTCGACAGACCTTTTTACAATTTTATATGCGTCTGCGTTACACTTCGCAAGAGCGCCGGGCGCTTGATAATATTCTACGGTATAATTGCCGCGCAAAGCGCCGGGTTTCATCTTGTGATAAACTCTGTAAGTGCCTACTGCATTTTGATAAGAGCCTGCGACAAGTTCGTCTCCGCCGTCGCCTTGAGAACTGTCAACCACATAAAATTCAAAATCTCTAAGAGCGTCCTTGGTGATGTCTACTTCGTCGCGACCTTCGCCGATGCCGCTGTAAGACGTAATTGTGATATTACAATACTTGATGAGCCAATCGGATAGCGTAGTCAACTCCGGGTCGTCTTTAATAAGGTCGGCAAGAGTATCGCCGTAGGTCTTTTCCGCTTGATTCATATTAATAATTACGTTGGCAGGCGTAACGTTGAGTCCCACGTTGACAACATAATCGATATGATTGGGAGCAGAAACTTGCACGCTTATCGTATATCTTCCTGCGTCTCTGACTGTAAACTCTCCTTCGGGTATATAATCGCTCTCGGGAGCTTTCCAATCTTCTCTATCAATAATTTTATAGCTGATAACGGTATTTGCCTTGTTGTAATCAACGTCGCCTCTTACGATAATCCAATTGGAATCTGACGTGACAAGCTGGTCTTTAGCGTTGAATGACATAGTAGTCAAATGGTTCTCACTGAATCCCGCGCTTGCAGGATTGATAGTCAACTTGCCTTCTCCGCCCGCAACCACTATTATCTCGTAGTTATTCGACGTGACAGTATCAAGCTGTCTAGCTTTTATCGTATAATTATTAGTTCCGTTTACCGGCAAATATGTGAATTTGCTATCGATAGGACTGTCTGCTTCAAAGTAAATCTCAAATACGTCCACGCGTTTATCTTGACCTACAAACGGCGTCTTGGAAACAACGGTATAATTCGGATTTTCCGAATATACGTTGAGAGCATTGTTTATATTATCCAAACGCGTATTTTCTGCGCCGTAAACGAAATCTCTGTTATTAAGCGAGATTTCAATAGTCTTTTTTCTAATTTCGAATTGAGTGGTGAGATTGCTGTCTCCAAGGTCGATTCTGTAATTGGGATTGGATACAGACACTACTGTTGCGGTATATATGCCCGCGGTGAAAGCGTGACCGCCTTCGTCAAAGGACGCAGTGTCGCTTGCAATGCCATATTCAATGCTAACTCTCACAACCTCTTCGTCGCCTTCGCGCACGTTGGTAATGGTATAGCCTTTATGACTGTTGCCGTGGTCGCCGTAGATTTCGTCCATATTTTCCCACACAACGGAAATAGTTCTCGGATTGACGTGATATGCATTGATATTAGACGTATCGCTTTCGTCTTTACGAGCGACAAAACGGAAGTTTTCGTATGCGCCGTCGCCTGTAGGCGCGTCGCCTTTGAGTCGCATAAATATCGAATAATCGCCTACCGAATCATTATTTGTCAGCTCTTCGGTGAGGTCTCCTGCGCCCACGAAAAACTCTACGTAACTGTTAAGCAATTCGATAGCGCCTTCTTTATTGGTATTCCACATCTGGTCCGGTCCGTCCATAAAGCCGGATATTTGTTGAATTCCGTCTTTTAGACTTTCGAACAACTGTTGAGGAGTATGAACCGCATCGCCGTACTCCGCGTCGGTAACGCCGCTACCGATAGTAACGGATACCCATTTGGAAAGTATGTTAAGTTCTACCCTTTGAGTAAATTTATTAAAATTGCCGTCGGGGTGAGTTACTTTCAACAATACGTAATATCTCTTGCAATCTATCTCGTCAGTTACAGGACTCGTACTATTCACCCAAGTCGCATTGTTTTCATTGACAGACGTGTCGCTTTGCAAGAACTTTTGGCTCATCAAAATTTCAAACTCGCCTACTTTGACGCTGTCGATACCCGTATCTATTCTGTCTATCAACATTTGCTTTGTAAGCACGGTATCTTCGCCTAGGTCAAATGCCACGTTGAACTGTCTGCCCGTAAATCTTATATCTGCAGGCAAAATTTTGAACGTGCCCGTCTTGCCGACTTCATCTTTGACAATTTCCACGTTATAGCACGCGCGAACGCTTCCGTCGCCTTGTCCGGTATTGGCAACTATGCCTATCGGATAAGAACCGACATTGACAAGTCCGTTCTGCGCAGGCGTTGCGCTCAATATAAATTTATAGTTACGGTAATGGTCTGCATAGAATCTTGCTTCACTGCCTTGAGCATAGCTCCATATCGCTCCCGAATCCACAGGGTCGATAAGAGCGCCCAAAGGAACTTCGCTCAATTTGCCGTAAACAGCCTGTTGGTCTTTTATTGCAATCTTAACTGTAAGTTTATCGATAAAGAAAGTATGTCTGTCATTCTGCAATACATAATTCCTTTGATTTCTGTCTGTAGTAAGCTTGGTGACGACTTCATACCCGACTTCGTTTACTTTAGAACCGTCCAACTCGATGCTTTCAAGATGAATCTCGTCGCCTTCGACCACGTTAACTTCGCCGTTATAAGAATTCGGAGCCTTGGGGAATACGGTCGGTATTGTATTGCTGAATATGTAATGGTCCTTACCGTCGCCTACCCATCTGTCGCCGCTTTGTTCCCAATTGACGTACAAAGGCTTTGGCGAAATAGTGTACGCGTTGACGTTGTCGCCCGTACGATTCGGGTCCGAACTAGCGGAAGCGTCAGAACTGTGATAAATCATATTGAAGTTTTCGATACTCTCCGTCACGTTCTTTGCCAACTTATGCGAAACCGTATATTTGCCCGCGTCGGCATTTCTCGAATATACGGGAGAAGAACTTGTCGGGTCGACAAGATAGAATTCAAAAACTATCGACGGGTCTATAGCCCTGTCGGCAACGGAATCAACCTTTCTGCCCTCTATCGTAAAGTCCATATGCAAGAACTCTATAAGCTGTTGGGAAGTTGGTATTTCCGAACCGTAGTAAACGGTTTCTTCCTGACCGCCGACAAAAATTTCGATATAAACCGCTCTCAATTCCTGTTGAAGCGTAAATGTAAAGGAATTATGATTTTCCGCAGATACTCTGCAATGAACGGTAACCGTTGCAACGTTTTTTATTTCTATTGGATTGGTAGCCCAGGGCTCTTGTCCCGTAGAGCTATACTCTACTTTGATTTCAGAAGCCATATTTTCAAATTCGTAACCGTATGCCGTAACTGTCTGCGAATTTTTGGGGAATACTATCTGCTGATAATCTCCGTTATAAACTTTGGGAGGCAATTGCTTCATCGAAACGCTCAAGTCTCTTTTTGTGACCGTGAACTTGCCGTCGCTGCTGCTTTCGTCTAGTTCGTAATTGTTGTTGACAAGCGAAAGCTTAAGAGTGTGTTCTCCCGCTTTAAAATATTTGCCGTCTTTGGTTCTTTCGGCTACTATTTCAACGCCGAATACTTCTTTATAAACAGAATGAACAATTGCATTGGAATTGCCCGTAGCGGAAGCTATTTCGCCGTCTAGCGTCGCGATATAAGCCTCGTTGTTGTTATTGTTGGTCAAAATAACGTCCTTGTATTGAGCTTCGACGTTATCTGCCGTAGTAGATTCGGCATATTGCCTTGTTCTGTCTTGAATATCTATCGTAATCTTACGGCGATAAATATAGAAGTCGTGCAAGTCTTGATTTTCTACAATTGTAAAGTTGGGGTTGAGAACCGCAACGCGAGCCGTATATTTTCCCACGTTGACGGCATTTCCGCCCACAAGCTCCACTTTTCCAGTTCCGTCGAGATTGGTTCCCGAATCCAAAACAACGCCTACGTCTGACAGTCCGACTACCTGTCCGAACAAATCCTGTCCTGCAGTTATTTCGGCAGAAGGTCTGTGTCCTCTTGCATTGTCATACCATCTGTTGACATTATCCGTCCAAGTTATATTGAGCGGACGTTGTTTGATTGTATAGCTGTTGATATTGCTTGCGGCGCTCTCTCCGTCAAGCGTTATGAATGTTATTTTATTTATTTTATCAGTCCAAGCGGTAGATTTGACGGCATTTACGGTATAATTACCTGCATTGGGATAATCAACGGCAGGGTCAAACACGCTGCCTTCGTGTCCCAAAATTTGAAATGTCAAAGCTTGCTCGAGATAATTTTTGACATCCTCGAAGCCCTCCGCGTCGAGTATCAACGGAGTATTCTCGTCGAGCATATTTGCAAATATTTCGTCTGACGTCAACAGCTTATCGTGATAATACTGTTGGAACTTTTTAAGTTTGATACTTATATCCGCAGGATTGATTTTAATGCTGAAAGAGACATATGCATCTTCGTGATTAGATGCGGAAATTCTTGCATAAACTGTCACCGCGTCGGGAGTTACGTCGGCAAAAGATACCGTGTCTCCAACGCCGTTCCAATCTTGATAATTGTTTCCTTTGTCAATAAGACTGAGCTGAATATTGGGGGTATTGACAGATTCGTTGACAATTCTTATCAAAGAGCCTTCGGGCAGTCCGGTGACCGTATTGGGGGTATTGCCTTTATATTGCAGTTCAGCCGAAGTCGGAAGCGCGGAGATTTGAGCTTTCTTTATCAAAAAATACGCTGTCTTTTGGTCAGACGTGTTATCCTCTTTCCAAGCAAACGTAACGTTGATATCCATATTGCTTACTCTGATAGTCGTCACGTTTTCCGTAGGCTTGAAAGACACGGTATAAAAACCTGCGTTGGTCATTTGGTTCATCTTGTCATTATCGACAGGTATGGAGCTTCCGTCGAATCCCGTGGAGCTGTACAACATACCGCTAGCCAAGAAACAGGATTTCATCAGAGTCGAAGTTCCGGGAATATTGGAATTATACATATTCCAAATCGAATCCAAACCGTAAGCGAAACCGCTGTAGTTAGCCTCTATAGGACTGTACATACTTCCGAAATTGTTGGCGGAAACAGACGCTTTGAACACATATGCGTTTACTTCGTTGAGTTTGGTATCCAATTCGGCTTGAGTTACTTCTCTTTTGTTAAGGTAGTTGCTAACAATACCGTTTCTGTAATTTATATAATTTGTCGCTTCCGCTTGCGAAAGCAAACCTGCGTTGTTTAGCGCCTGATATTTGTTATCCAAAGTCTTCAGCGCATTGAAAAGCGCAGACTTATCGTAAATCTCTATTCTTATGCTCATACCGTTGGTATAGCTGGTTGTGACGCCGTTAAACGTAGCGCTTCCGCTTTCGTTAGCAAACGAACTTATAAAAGAATTTCTGGTGTCTGACCAAGACCAGCCAATGGTACTCCATTGCTGATATGTCAATAGATATGCATTTGTAGAATTGTAGGTAAAAGAACGTTTACCTTTGGGGGTTCCCGTCGCTTGAATATAAGTAGTAAAGTGTTTTGATTTATCGTTTGGTTTAACAACAAGCATTCTGTTGTTTTTTAAATCGCCATAACTTTTGGGCTCGTCGACAACAACGCTACCGTTTTCAACGCCGTGATAATCGTCGATATTATATCCTTCGAAGGCGTTCATCATATTATAATAGCTGCTGCTCGTATTCAAATTGGTAGCGTCGGAATAATGCCCTATCGCATTGAGCATAAAGGCTACGCGAACGTTGTTTGCGCTACCGCCGAGATAATACATATCCAAAAAGAAATAGTATCCCAAGTCTTTAAGGTTCTCGGTGACGTCCATATATATCTTGTTAGGATACAGAATACTAACGCCGGCATTCTCCACGCCGTTGATTTTAGCTAAATTGGTATTGCTACTGTCATATGTAACAGTGCTGTCCATTCCGTATCCGCCGTTTTCATAATTAGTATGCGGGTCGGCGGTTTTGACAATGTTGATACCGTCGTTTTCTCCTCTATTAGGCGCAAAGACGATACCCGCCGTAATAATAATTGCCAAGCACATTATCGCAACGGTAACAAGCGCGATAATCTTGCTTTTTTTGGTCAAACTCATAAGCATTTCCCCCAAAGAAAATAATATGTCAAGCCTATTTTAACACCAAAATATATATATTGTCAATATAATATAGCAAATTTTAATATTTGTAAATTTTGTTTGCGGCAAAAAAATTATAATCTTTTCGAATCATTTTATTAAAAAAACATTAAATGCAGCTCAAAATATTATAAACATTGACATATATTTAACAATGTTCACATTCTATCTTCACGTTATATTATCCAAAAGCCCGCCTTTCGGCTTACCTTTTGGAGATTAACAATCTTCACGTTACATTATCCAAAAGCCCGCCTTTCGGCTCTACTTTTGGATATTTAACTATCCTCACGTTACATTATCCAAAAGCCCGCCTTTCGGCGAGCTTTCGGAAAGTTTATAAAAGGTCGTACATTATGAAATAGTCGGTATTGATAACGATTACAGTGTAACACCAAAAAGACAAAATTGCAATACCCTTTTTTAATTTTACATAATATTTGCGTATAAATCGGATAATAGACTAAACTGAAGGTCACACGTTAAAATTACAAACTTATACAACTTATTTGTCATTTCGAGCCATATATTATGTCATTTCGAGCATAGTCGAGAAATCTCATCCATTTAACTATTTATTTATTAAAACTTTTATCTGAGCAGCGTTCAGTTTGAGGGTTTGTTAATATTCTTTCGGTATATAGAACCGCCAACGCAAAGAAAGCACCTCTTGCGGCTTGATATTGAGTAAAATTCTCAACTGCGGCAAAATTAACAGAGAAAGTATATAAATGTTATAAAATTACCCTTATTTTTTACTAAAAGCCTTTGATTTCGGCGGAATTTTCGTTTTTTGCGCACTCGTCAATGCTTATTCCCAAAAATTGAGCATTGTACAGTTCTGAATAAAAACCGCCCTTTTCAAGAAGTTCTTCGTGCGTACCCTGCTCCACTATATCTCCGTCTTTGAGCACCAAAATCATATCGGCGTCTTTTATCGTCGAAAGTCGGTGCGCGATAACAAAACACGTCCTTCCTTCCATAAGCGTGTTCATCGCCTGTTGAATGAGCATTTCCGTGCGGGTATCGACAAGACTCGTCGCCTCGTCAAGTATCATAATCTCACTGTCGGCGAGAATAGCTCTGGCAATCGTCAAAAGCTGCTTTTGTCCTTGCGAAATATTGTTTGCGTCCGCATTTATAACGAAATTATACCCTTCGGGCAAAATACGGATAAAATGGTCGGCGCAAGCAAGTTTTGCCGCCTTGATGACTTCTTCGTCGGTTGCGTCGAGTCTGCCATAACGTATATTCTCCATTATAGTGCCGTTAAAAAGCCAAGTATCCTGCAAGACCATACCGATATGTCTGCGCAGACCTGCGCGCGAAAATTCTTTGATATCTCTGCCGTCGACGGTGATTTTGCCGCTATCCAGGTCGTAATATCTCATAAGTAGTTTGACAATAGTCGTCTTGCCCGCGCCCGTCGGTCCGACGATAGCCACTCTTTTGCCTTTTGCGACAAAACCGTTGAAATTTTTGATAATTACCTTGTCGGAAGAATATCCGAACCTCACGCTGTCAAACTCAACTTCGCCTTGAATCTTATCGACGGTGAAATCGCCGCTCTCGACTTCTTCTTTTTCTTCGAGAAATTTGAACACTCTCTCCGCCGCGGCAATCGTAGACTGGAAGGTATTGGCGACGCTTGCAAGCTGCGTGATAGGTTGATTGAACTGCTTGACATACTGAACGAAGGCTTGGATATTACCCACGCCAAGCGGGCCGCTGACCACCAAATAACCGCCAAGCACGCACACTCCCACAAAGCTCAAGTTGCCTATGACCTTTGCGCACGGTTGCATAAGTCCCGAGAAGAACTGCGAACTGCACGCAGAAGAATACAGCTCGTCGTTATATTTTTTAAACTCCTCTATGCTCTTGCCCTCTCCGTTGAAAAGTTTGACGACGTTTTGTCCCGAAAACATCTCTTCGATATGTCCGTTGACGTGACCGAGATACTGTTGCTGACGCTTGAAATACTTTTGCGAATTCTTAATGATAATCATAGCGAGCGCCAACAGCACGGGCACGCTTACGACTGCTATCAACGTCATCAAAGGACTTATCTTGAGCATCATTATAAAAACGCCGACGACTGTCGTGATAGACGTCAACAGTTGAGACATACTCTGATTGAGCGAAGTCGCGATAGTGTCTATATCGTTGGTAATAAGGCTCATAACCTCGCCGTTGGTCGTCTTGTCATAAAACTTAAGAGGAAGCCTGTCAATCTTTTCGTTGAGCTGACGTCTGAATCTATATGAAATCTTTTGAGCCACGCCCGCAAGCAAGAAACCTTGCAAATAAGCCATCACTCCGCTGGCAACGACCAACGCGATAAGCTTTGCGACGATATCCATAATAGCGTCGAAATCAATCTGAGGCTTTTCGTAAAACGACACCGACATAACGCTTTGACGGTATGCTTCGGGGATTTGCGAAAGCAAGTCGGAAGCTTCGATACCAAGTTTATCTATGAATTCGCCCACGGTGCGCGAATTACGGCTTGCGTCGGCAAGCGTAACAAGTCTGATATTATCCACAGTCTCCGTCTTGGGCAGCGAAAGTATAGCCTGCTTTGTCTGTTGCGGCAGTTGAGCAATGATTTCGCTGACGTTGGGGTCGACCGCGTTTTCTCCGCCTTCCTCTATCAACTTCCTAACGTAGCCCAGCGGCACGCGCGGATATGCGTCCATAAACGCAAGCGTCTCGTCGTCGAACTTGAGTCTGGGAACAACGGAATTATAAACTGTTTTTTTCATAGCTCCGTCGACAAGCACGTCGGTTGCTCCGCTCAAAACGTCGGGAACTATGACCGTGGCGACGGCGCCGCCTATGGCAAGCGCAAACGCCAATATTATCACAAACAAGTCTTTGCGCATATAACGCAACAGCTTGACGGTTGTGCCCTTGACGTCCTTTGCCTTATCTCCGCCCGCCATTCTGCCGCCCATTGGAAGGTGAAACTTTTGCTTGCGTTCTGTCATAAGCCCAGTTCCTCCTCCGACATCTGCGATTTTGCGATATCCAAATATGTCTTGCAATTTTTAAGCAACTCTTCGTGCTTACCTTCTCCGACGATTTTGCCGTCGTCGAGAACTATTATCTTGTCGGCATTTTTTATCGTACCCACGCGTTGAGCAACTATTATCACGCACGCGTCGCCCATTTCGCGGGCAAGGGCCTGTCGCAAATTGGCGTCGGTCTTAAAATCGAGAGCAGAAAAGGAATCGTCAAAGACGTATATCGGAGCCTTCTTGCTTAAGGCTCTTGCGATTGCGAGTCTTTGTTTTTGTCCGCCCGAAACGTTAGCTCCGCCTTGGGATATCTCCCTTTGAAGTCCCTTTTCGTCGGAATTTACGAATTCTCCCGCCTGCGCTATTTCCACAGCCTCGAGAAGTTCCTCCGTAGTTGCTCCGTCCGCGCCGTAGCCGACGTTGGAGGCAATATCGCCCGAAAATAATACGTTCTTTTGAGGAACGAAGCCTATATTGTCGCGCAAGTCCTTGAGATTGATATTCCTTATATCCACGCCGTCGACGGTAATTCTGCCGCAAGACACGTCCATAAGTCTTGGAAGCAACGATACGACGGTGGATTTACCGCTTCCCGTACTGCCTATGATTGCCGTAACTTGACCGCTGTCGGCTTTGAACGTGATATGTTCGACAGCCATAGCTCCGCCGCCGTAGCCGTAGCTTACGTCTTCAAAACTCACGTCGCCCTTAAATCTTGCGCCCGTGGGAGCATCTTTGTCCGCGGCGTTGACTATGGATATAGGCATAGTCAGCACTTCGCTCACTCTGTTGATAGACACCGTCGCTCTCGGCATAACCAAGAATATCATAGATATTACCATAAAGGACATAATCACCTGCAACGCGTATTGCATAAAAGCCACCATATTTGCTATCTGCGAAAAGTCTTCGACGTTTTGGGCGAATATCCAAACTATGGTAAGCATAATCGCATTCATCAGCACAGTCATCAAAGGCATCAAAAGCGCCATCAGTCTCGAAGTAAAAAGCGACGTGCGAGTCAAATCCATATTGGCGGCGTCGAAGCGCTTTTTTTCGTGCTGTTGCGTATTAAAAGCTCTGATAACAGTCATTCCGTTGAGTTCGTCGCCCGCTATCTGATTGACTTTGTCTATCTGTTTTTGCATTTTGTTGAATTTTGGCTGAACCACCGTCAAAGCTATTACGATAAGCACCACGATAATAGCTATCGCCGCGGCGATTACCCAACCGAGCGATGATATTCCGCCGGAATATTTCACAGCCATAACCGCGCCGCCGATACCCATTATAGGCGCAAATAAAATGAGTCTCAAAAATATTATCGTCAGCATTTGAATCTGCGTAATATCGTTGGTACTCCTCGTTATAAGCGAAGAGACTGAAAACTTGTTGTATTCTTCTCCCGCAAAATCCATAACCTTGGAAAAAATATCAAAGCGTAAATCTCTGGAAATTTTAGCGCCGATATTTGCCGACAAATACCCTACCGTCACGGCGCATACGCAAGCTGTCAAGCTCAAAACAATCATCTTCCAACCGTAACTCCATATTATCCCCATATCCGACGCGCCCACTCCCTTTTCGAGAAGTCCCGACATCAAGCTTGGCAATTGCAATTCGCAAATAGCCTCGCCTGCCAAAAACGCAAGCGAAACAAGTATGATATGCCAATATTTGAGATAGTAGCCGAAGATTTTTTTCATATTAATTCCGATTTTTCGCAACAAAAGGCTTCAAAGTTGCGCTTTCTATATTTTAAAGTATTATATACGTCGCAGTCAACAGATTTTGACGTGCAAAAACCATATTTTAAAAACCAACCGGAAGTTGAGTTGATTGTTATTCCGCCAATTTAGCAATAAGCCTTTCAAGCTCTTTGAATCCTTTGACCTGAAAATCGGGACGTATGTCTTTGACAGTCTTGTTTTCTTTATTGAACAAAACGGTGCGAATACCGCTGTTGATACCGCCCTGCACGTCGGAAGTAAGAGAATCGCCGATAATATAAGTATTCTTCAAATCCTCTTGAGGCAAACCTATATCCTCTATGACGTAATCAAAAAATTCTTTCGACGGTTTGGCAAGATTAATTTCTTGCGATATATAAAGTTTTTTAAAATATTTGCCGAGACCGCTGGATTTCATACGCATTTTTTGCGTTCTGGTAATGCCGTTGGTCACGCAATACAAATCGTGATTTGCCGCCGCTCTCTTCAAAAAGGCTCTCGCTCCGCTGATAATTCTGCGGCTGTGAGCCATATATTCGCGATAAGCGTCTCCTATTTCGACGACGTCCTTGTCCGCGATACCCAAAATGGCAAACAGTTCTTCGAATCGCGTATAAAAAATCTGTTCGCGGGTAATCAACCCCAATTCGAACATATCCCACATCTTTCTGTTGATTTGTTTGAATTTGTCGGCAAAATCCTCTGCGCCGTCAATGCAATAATCTCGGCAAAGCGCAATAATGCTGTCGCGTTCGGAATTTTGAAAATCAAGCACGGTATCGTCCGCGTCTATTAGCAAGGTCAGCCTTTTCATAAATACATTATATCTCAACGACAGCCGACTTGCAATAAAATATATGGAATTTACCGAATAGACGCGGTTTGAGCTCTTCCCGACAGCGTACTCCCTTACCGATTGATTAAATCGGAACCGTCGGAATTTGCTTCGACCGCATCTAAACGGTTCTCTTTGGAGCAAATGTAATTATACTCAATATGACATACAAATAATGAAATTGAAATGTTGACATACTTTCCATATATTCTGTCACCTCGACCGTAGTGGAGAGGTCTCATCCGTATTTTATATGGATTAGATTTCTCCATTTCGCTTCGCTTCAGTCGAAATGACAGAAGATTGGCGTATTCGTTCTATCTCACTTTCTATTCATAGCGCGTTGTTCTTTGAGGAAGTCTTGATATCTCTCAATTTGGTCTTCTCTCAAATCTATCATCTTCTTTGCGGTGGCGAATGCCTGCGCGTCGTCGATAATAACTTCGCTCTCTTTGACTTTGACTTTGGTGCCTTCGCTTCCTGCGTCTTTACGAATATCCTTAAAATACTCGTCTTCCATCTTGAATAGCGCAACGGTGGTGTCTTTCTTTATCGTCAGTTTTATCAACGGATTTACCGTAGACTGTCCGAGGACTATAAAGTACGTCGACTTTTTCTCTTTGCACTTTTCTTTGTTCATTGCGTACTCTCTCAAGCCGTCAAAGAACTTTTTTTGTTGTTTGGAAAGTTTTTCGTAAGCTTCGTCAAGAGTCAATCTCGGCGCGGTTTCCTTTTTAGGTCTTGCGGGAGCCGCCGCGGGAACAGTGACTTTGACTTCTTTCTCTATCACCTTCTCGACTACCTTCTCTACAGGCACTTCGACGCGGACTTCTTTTTCCACTACCTTCTCGACTGGCACCTCTACTATCTTTTCGACAGGTACTTCGACTATTTTTTCAACGGGTTTTTCGACTACCTTTTCTATCACTTTTTCAACCGGCACTTCAACAATCTTCTCGACGGGTACTTCGACGACTTTCTCGACGGGCTTTTCGACGATTTTTTCTATTATCTGCGGTTCGGCGACAGTTGCCGCGACTTCTCCGCGTTCGAGAATTTTGGCGATTAGCGACTCTTGATTTTTCATCATTTGGTCCATACGCTCGTCGTTTCGTTCCATAACTTTTTGCAAGTTCCTATCGTTTTGGTCGATAAGTTCTTTTATAGTTTGGTCGTTGTTGGTAGGTTGAGGCAAAAGCTGTTGCATACCTGGGAGCAAAGCCGTAACGGTATCCGATATAATAGCTCTGACGTCTTCGGGCGCGATACCGCGTTGCATACCCATATACGCGCCTTGAGGAGCGCCGTCGCCCATATTGCCGCCCATCATACGCATAAACATCATCTGCATATCCTCGTCGCGGCGGCGGTATTCGTCGTCTCTGCGCGAGAATTCGGCTTCTCTCTTACGCTCGTCCAAATCTTTTTGGTTGCGGTTGTACTCTTCTAAAGTATCTTCGTAATTTTCTTCCGCTTTATTGCATCTGCTCTTGGCAGCCAACATCATAATCAAGCTTACGACAGCCAAACCTATAAGTACGCAAGCAATAGCCGTCCATATCGTCATTGCCACGCCCAAGAAAGCTCCGCCCGCATACATTGACGTGTCGAGTTTGTCGGCTTTTTTGTTAAACTTTTTGCGCTTGCTGTCATAACCGGCAGTCTTGGACAAAAATACAAACGTGAGTATCAAGCTGATAACGCTTGCAATCAACTGCCAAAGCGGTATGCCCTTTAGCTTTTCGAGAATGTCTCCAAAATCTCCGCCGTTGCCGTCGGGAGGCACGTTGCCGCTAATATCGCCGCTTCCGTCAGGCGGATTTATAGGTTCGTCTCCGCCGCCTATAGGCAAATCGGGGTCAACCGAAGGATAAATAGGATTGTTTGGACTGTTGGGGTCGTATACGGGGTCTCCCGCAGTAATGCTAAACTCCTTGGAAGTCTCCACGCTACCGTCGGCGAAAATAAAGTTATTGAGTTCTCCGTCCTTGATTTTTGCCGTAATTTTATAGGTATTGCCGGGTTTGAGCGCATTGTAAGACACGACGTTGCCGTCTGAATCCGTAATCTCATATTCCACGCCGTTGATTTGACCGTATTTGAGATTGAGCACGTTTGGCTTTGCGCTCGTATTCCAATCCACGGCGATTTTTGCCTGCGTGATTTCGAAGTCGAATTCATTGTCGCCGTCTATCTGATATTTATCGGCATAGCTGCTCTTAAGGCTGACCTGCACCTTGTATTTACCGACGGCTTTGGGCGCGCTTGCAAGCGGCGTATATCCGTCTTCTTTATAATATCTTACGTCGAAAGCATTGCTTGGCAAAGCTCCGCCCGCGCTGATTTTTGCGTGTCTTTCGTTGGTGTTGTACTCCATAGTGGGATTGTCGAGAGTGACTTGCACTTTGGCAAGTTCTTTGCCGACTCTGAATCCCTTTTCCGCAGACGGGTCGTCCAACTCATAGTTGGCGGTATCCTGCAACACAGGCACGGCTACGTAATATTTTGCCTCCGTCTCCGACCATACGATGTCGTTGATAGTCAAAGGCTTAGTCGGATCGAGCTTGGTTGTATAGGTCGAGTCTGTCTCATAGTATTGATAAGTTACCACTCCGCCGTCGGCTCTGGGGTCTCTCAATACGGGAATATCAAAAGACTTATTGTTGATATCAGTCGCGCTGCCGTTCTTCCAACCGCCCGAATGTATAGTAGCCTTGACGATATTCCAATTCTTCTCGAATTTGAAGTCGCCGTTGGGGTCGATATAAGTCGACGGGTCTGTTGCGTCGGGCAAAACGTAATTGCCGGCGTAAGCGGGGTCAAGCGTAAACGTAACTTCCGCAAGTCCGCTGTCCACGCCCACTAGCATACCCGTGTTGTTGGTATAAGACGGAATAAGTCCTTTTGGCAAAGTATCGGGGTCAAGCTCTGCTTTAGAGCCGTTGACCTTGTCGTAAGGAAGCTGTCCGTCGTATAGCCACTCCACTTTGCTCAAATCGAACTTGGCTTGCTCTATCGTCCATTCTATAGAATATATCGTGTCGACTCCGTCGGCGTCTTGCAGTTTGACGGAAGTCGTATAGGTATCCGCATTGGTTCCTATTGCAGTATTGGAGCTTCCCTTGGCGGGAGTAACCAAATAACCGTTGTCGCCGTAAGTCGTGTCCATAGTATACCCGGGCGCAAGCATTTGGAATTTATAGCTGTTGCGAGAGTTGTATATCAACGGCGACGTCGGCGAATATACTATCGGCGTTGTGTCGCCGATGACAGCCTGCACCATAGCGATACGCTTGGTGCCGAGCCAAAATACCCAAGTTGGCGTGGTGACTTGACCTTGCGCCACGACGTTGAGCTTTATGGGACTGGTCAATTCTATTTCGTAATCATCGTTGTCGGATTCAAACAAGAGTTCCCATTCTCCCTGCCATAGACTGTCGGTGTGCAGTTCTAGGTTCAACAGCATATTGAGGGCGTTGATTTCATATCCCGCGGTGACCGTTCCGCCGCCTACGGGGTCGGTGAAAGAAAGTTCGTATTTTGAACTTCCCATCTTGGCGATGAACTTGGCGCGCACAACGTCGGCGGCTTTGAGCGGCATCGTCGTCAACGTGCCGTTGACAGTCGTCTTTTGGCTCTCCGTAACCTTGATAGTGTCCGTAGAATTGCTGTCGGGGTCAATGGTAATTTGCAGCTTGTGAGGAGTTATCTCAAATTCCAACTCCTTGTCGTTCTTATCCTCTTGGGTGTTGCTCGCCCAAAACATAGAACCGTCTTTTTTCTTAAGAGCTATCTTTATCTTATATTTGCCCGCCTTGGTTGCTGTGATGGCGTTGTTGCCGTCGAAACCGACTCCCGTCGGCAAAGGCATAACTATCTCCATATTGTCGGAGTCAAAATCATCTATCGCAAATCTTTCCAAATTGCCGCTGTAAGTCTTGGAGGCAGTGGCAAACGTGGGCACAGTGAGCATCTTGCCCTGCACCGAGAAAGTGACCGTGTTGGGAGTGGAATTGGGACTTGGCGTGTAATCGGCAAGCAAAGATTTGACGGTGGCTATATAGGAGCCGTTGACCGTCGGCATCTTGTCGTCGTCATATTCGGGGAAAGAACCCGGCACGCTTTTGTAATGGAATCCCAATACCGCGCCTTGCGCAAGACCCGTGTCGTTGACGCATAAATCGGCGGTATTGTGGGTTACCGTCGGCGGAGCCGTACCGCCTCCGCCGACGGTAAATCTAATTGGTTTTGGTGTGATTTCAAAGTCGATTTTCCGCGACGTTGTCGAGTCTGTGGCATAATCTTTCCACATCGTCTTGCCCGTCGTGTCGCTGATTTCGAATACTACTTTATATTTACCTACGTGTTTGGGAACGGAAATTTGAGTCTTTCCGTCTTCTTTATAATACTTGACGCTGATTTTCGCGTTCGCGACTGCCGTCGCGAACGAAGAAGTATACCAAGTCGGAGCCGGTGTGCCCGAGTATACGGGCAAATCCACTGATGTATATTCCAGACTGACGTCGCTCGGAGCGTCAAGAAGCGTCGCCGCGCTCAGCGCGGCAGATGTTAGATTTAAGTGAAGCGCAGGCCGAACCGCAAACGAGCTGCCGGAAGAAGCGCTAGAGGATACGGCTATAGAGTAGAGTGCGCCCGCGGAGTCCAGGTAGGAGGCGCCCGTGGAATTACGATGAACGCCGGAACGCAGCCAGGAAAGCTTGGATGCGCTGACGCCTCTTTGAGCTGAATCGAGGTTCCAAAGTCCGCCGTGAGCGTTGACTCCCGAACGCGCATTTTGTCCCGTCTCCGAAAGAGACGGCAACCACAAAAGGTCGTTGCCCCAATCAAAATATCCCGTCTTGTCTTGAATTTGGTGAGTGCCGTATCTTGAGTCTACCACCTTGGAGTACCACTTATTGTCGGGCATACGGTTGAGAGACGCGTCGTTGGGCGCGTTGTACCAACCGGCGTTATGTCCCGCCGCAACGTCAAAAAGTGTTTCGTCCTGCTGATAAAGCACGTCCTTGGGCTTGACCAAGAAATTGGTGATGTTGCCCGTCTCCGTGTTGTCTGTGTATATAGCAAAAGGATACCCTGCCGAACCGTAAAGCGTGCTCTTGTCAGAAGAAGTAAGCGAAGTCGTGCTTGCGCCGCCGCTTACGGAATAATTCGTTTTTCCGTTGAGAAGTCCCGCTCTGATATAGCTCGTGCTGTACATTGTCGCCGGATAAGTAGCCGAGAAGTCATAGCCGCTCGACGGCTGCCATACTCCCCACTTGCTGTTGTATGCCACGTCCTTGAGCATAAGTGTCAAGATTACGTCGCTGTTGGAAGCATTGTTCTTGGTAGTCAAAGCAACGACTATCCATTCCTTGTTGTCTAACTTGACGACTATATTCTTGCCGCCGTTGGCTGTCCTTATTTGTCCCGAGTCCATACCCGAGTGCATTTCTTTTACGTTGGCGTTGCTTACGTTGGTACTAGACGTGTTGGGAGTATAACCCGATTTGGTCGCTCTCGCCTTTTGCTCTACTGCCGCAAAGTCCGCGCCTTGCCCCGCAAGCTTTGCATAAAGCTCGCTCAACGCATTGCCGTTGAATACGGTCGAGTTTACCGTCGTGCCGCGCGTAGCCTTGTCCATCAACAAATCCGTCGTTATAGTGTCGGCATTGTTTATGACCGCCGACTCCGCAACTTCGCCGCTCGACGCAAACGTCAAGGCAAAACTCGTCGCCACAAGCATAACCAATATTACGCTTATCAATATACCGATTCTTTTTCTTATCGTCCTTTGCATTTTCTCTCTCCTTATTCAGTCAAGAATTTTATTGTGTTATTATATCTGTTGTTGTGTCACCTCGAGCATAGTCGAGAAATCTTATCCGCTTTTTTATATTGATTAGATTTCTCCACTGCGTTCCGCTTAATATGACGGTCGCCCAATTTTGTCACCTCGACCGTAGTGGAGAGGTCTCATTCGTTTTTATATTAATTAGATTTCTCCATTTCGCTTCGCTCCAGTCGAAATGACATTTTATTTATGACATTTTGCTTTGTGACTTCTTACTTTTTGTCACTCGACAATTTTATCAATAGTCACCTCGAGCATATATATCTTGTCATTTCGAGCGTAGTCGAGAAATCTCATCCGCTTTTTTATATTGATTAGATTTCTCCATTTCGCTTCGCTCCAGTCGAAATGACAAAACCTCTTTGTCGAAGTGACGTACTGTTTTTGTTATTGACGCTCGCACGAGGCGCATCTGCTTGCTCGCTATGCCGTCGCTTCGCTCCTTACGAG
>CAJUOK010000004.1:123830-124354 GCA_910588015.1 uncultured Christensenellaceae bacterium
CAATAGTCACCTCGAGCATATATATCTTGTCATTTCGAGCGTATACATCTTGTCATTTCGAGCGTAGTCGAGAAATCTCATCCGCTCTTACTCTCTCAACAAATCTTTCCATTGAGGATTCATTTGATTTATGAGATTTTCTTTTTTCTCTCTTCGCCACTTTTTAAGTTGCTTTTCTCTTGCCAAAGCGTCGTTTATACTAGAATATTCTTCTGCGTATACCAATATATCCGCTTTGTACCTTTCCGCGAATCCGTCTACTACTTGTTCGCTATGCTCGCTTGTCCGTCGATATACGTCGTTGGTCACCCCTATATATAATGTCGAGTGGGACTTGTTTGTCAACATATATACATAGTAACTCTTTGGCACCGTATACCCCTTTTTTGCGAATGTGATAGCTTAACATAGTATTTCTTTACGTTAAGCAATCTGTTGAGATTTCTTACGTCACCTCGACCGTAGTGGAGAGGTCTCATTCGTTTTTATATTGATTAGATTTCTCCATTACGCTTCGCTTCAGT